>JBDTAV010000014.1:0-97021 GCA_039924385.1 Steroidobacteraceae bacterium | reverse complement strand
GGTAATCGCGCGATTCTGTTCCCATCCGGTCGCCTCCAGTGCCGCCAATGATTCCATCACGCTGCCGGCATTTGCAGCCATGAGTCAGCTGTTGATGGCAGGCTAGCAGGCCAAAGCGCGCGGACCTAAGCCACAGCGCGGTCGGACCAGGGTCATCACCCGTCGCTATTTAACATCTTGTCGGGACAGCGCTTGGAATCGCGCGGCAGTTCACAGTTGCAGGCGTCGTCCGCGTACGGCATCGGCTACCATTTCCCAAGGATAGATTTGCCGGGCAAGGAGACAGAGCATGAGTACGACCGCTGCGGACAGCTTGATCGAATCGCATGAATATTATGGCGAGGAGCTGGTGCGGCGCGCGACTTTGGAACGTCGCAACTACGAGCGCAAGTCCGTTTCCATTCGCGCCAACGTAACGGTGCCCGGAATGTCAGTACTGCCGGGGCATACGGTCGACATGTCGCGTGTCGGCGCCAGCATCACGGTGCCCTTTGAGCTGGCGCACGGGCAACCATGCCTCATTGATCTGCAACTGGAAGCCTGCGGCGACATCAGCGACTTCCACATTCAGGCCGAAGTGCGCTACTGCGTGCCGATGAGCGATGGCCGATTTCGCGCTGGTTTGCGCTTCGGCGAGACCGATGCCGCGACTTCCGCGCTCATCGCGGCCATCTTAAAAACTCCCGTCTGAATTCAACGGATCGCGCGCGGTGACGTCGTCCTGTCCCCACTGCGGAAATGCGTGCAAGGCATCCACATAGTTGTGGATGACATCGGTGTGCGCGTCCTCCTGCCAGCCTCCCGGCTGCTGATTTTGCGGTAGATCCCGCGGCCTGCCTTGTTCATCGATGCAATAGAGCGTGAAATTCAAAGCCTGGCGCGCTTCGCTCGCCAGGTCCTGCGACTCGACCGCCTTGGCGTACAAGGCAAGCACGGCGCCGTAGGTTGAGTTCACGCCTCCCCAGGCCTGTTTGTCCTCATCCTGCTCATGGCAAACAGTCACGCCGGATTCGCAGTGCGTAAAGTTTGCGCGTACGAATTCAATCAACACGCGGCAGTCGTGCCGCCAGTCCGGATCCAGCCACTCCTTTTTCTCCAGCAGGTAGCGCGCCAGATTCAAGGGCGCCCAGGCGCTGCGATTGGTCGGCGTATCGTGATCTTCGAAGAATTGCGCGAACAGCGCCCCGTCCGCAGCGGCGCTCGGAATTTGATGATTCTTGATCCAGCGCCATAACCTCTGCCGCGGCGCGGCGAATTCAGCGTAGCCATGCGCCGTCAACGAATCGTAAAGGCGCAACACATAGGTCATATTCCCCGATATCGGCCCGCGGCCCGCGCCGCTGCGATAGTCCGCTCGAAAAGGCCAGGGCGAATGACCGCTGTCGCCGCCCTGTTGACTCGCGGCCAGCACGCGCGCGTTTTGCAGCGCTTGCACCAGATACTTAGCCTCGCCGGTCGCTTCGAAGAGCAGCATCAGGGCGGAACCCGCGATCCCGCCCTTGTCCGGCTGAATTTCATACGGGCGATCCGACTGCGAACCGCAATCAGCCGGCTGCGGGAATTGCGCCCGCCTGCCGGTGGAGCGCGTGAATGCCGGATACTTGCCCGTGTCCGGCGTCAGCGCCTCCTTCAGGAGATAGTCGCCCAGCAAGCATGCCGTGGCCAGCCATGCCGGCTGTTGTTGCGCGCGCATACCATGAAATTTCAGATACGAAATGATTCCCATGCCATTTTGCGTTGAGGGAATGATGTCGGTGCGCTCCGCGTTCGGAGTCCAGCTGGCATCGAGGAAAGTTTCGCAGCCAAAGCGCGGATAGCCGTGATCCAACGGGCACTGTTGGTAGAAGTTCATCTCGCGGTCCAGCGCCGCGGTCCAGGAAGTCCAAGGCAGCAATTGCCCCGATGCATCCAGCCTGACTGGGTGGCCGCCGATGGTTGTCACAGCGTGCGGTAATCGAGGAGCAGGTCGCTCAATTCTTGAATTTCGCGCTCACCCACCGCGTGCAGCGTTCGAACCTGGATGGCCTCTGACACTGATCGATTCCTAAGCTGCCCGCGAAAGCTCGCGCCACATCAAAAAATACCGCGCGCCGTTTGTCAATTACAATGCGCTGTGGAGAAAAGATGATGACACTGCAGGAATTATTCGGGATTCGGCTGCCGGTCATTCAGGCGCCGATGGCGGGATCGCAAGGCAGCGATTTGGCGATTGCGGTATCCAATGCCGGCGGTTTGGGTTCGCTGCCCTGCGCAATGCTCACTCCGGATGCCATGCGCGCGGAATTGCAGGCCATTCGAGCGGCGACCGACCTGCCTTTCAACGTCAATTTCTTTTGCCACACGCCGCCAGCGGCCCAAGCTCCGCAAGAAGCGGCATGGCGCGCGTTGTTGGCTCCGTACTTCAGGGAGTACGGAATTGACCCGCGCGAGGATTCTGGCGGAGTTGCGCGTGCCCCGTTCAGTGCCGCGGCCGCCGATGTGCTGGAACAATTCCGTCCTAAGGTCGTGAGTTTTCATTTTGGCCTGCCGTCCTCCGATCTCGTGGCGCGCATTAAAAAATGGGGTGCGGCGGTGCTCGCCTCGGCGACCACCGTCGAGGAAGCCTTGTGGCTGGAGCAGCGCGGCGCCGATGCCATCATTGCGCAGGGCGCGGAGGCCGGCGGCCATCGCGGAATTTTTTTATCAGAAGACCTGACCACCCAGGTGGGGGCCTTTGCGCTCTTGCCGCAAGTCGTCAAAGCGGTCAGTGTGCCGGTGATCGCCGCCGGCGGCATCGCTGATGCGAGCGGCGTAGCGGCTGCGATGTCATTGGGAGCCGCGGGCGTGCAGCTCGGCACTGCGTATTTGCTGTGCCCGGAGGCCAAAACCAGCGCCGTGCATCGCGCGGCGCTCAAGAGCGTGCGCGCCTCGCACACCGCAATGACCAATTTATTTTCCGGGCGGCCGGCACGAGGAATCATGAATCGCCTCATGACGGAACTGGGGCCCATCAACCGCGCGGTGCCGGCCTTTCCGCTGGCTGCCGGCGCCTTGGCGCCGCTGCGCAAGAGAGCCGAGAGCTTGGGGTCGGGGGATTTCTCGCCCCTGTGGGCCGGACAGAACGTCAGCGGCTGCCAGCAGATCTCCGCCGCTGCGCTGACTCGTGCCTTGATCCGCTAGGATGACCGATGGCGCTTGGCGCAACCGTTTACACTTTCAAGATCGAACTCGCCGATTCGGACCGCGGCGTATATGCGCCTCTGGATCTGCGCGTGGCGCGCCATCCGTCCGAGACGCAAGATCACTTGCTGACGCGCGTTCTCGCGTACAGCCTCGAGTATACCGAAGGCATTGGTTTCTCGAACGGATTGTCCGATTCTGATCAGCCGGCGATTTCCGTGCGCGATCTCACGGGCGCACTGCGCGTTTGGATCGACGTCGGTGCGCCCGAGGCCGCGCGGCTGCATCGGGCCGCCAAGCTCGCGGCGCATGGAGTTCGCGCTTACCGTGGCCGATCGCCACGTGTATTTGTCCATGGGCGCAGAAACGATGACCTGCGCCATCCACCGGGTGGGGATTGGCTAGGAGCGGGCGAGTTCAGTCGCTGCCCAAGAGTTCGGTCAGATAGTCTCGCGGACGGAGAAAATTCTCATACAGTCCTGCTTCGGGTGATCCCGGTGCCGGGTGCCAGTCGTATTCCCAGCGCACGATGGGCGGCAAAGACATCAGGATGGATTCGGTGCGGCCGCGCGACTGCAATCCGAACAACGTGCCGCGGTCGTAAACCAAATTGAATTCCACGTATCGGCCGCGTCGGTACAACTGGAATTGGCGTTCACGATCCCCGTACGGAATGTCCTTGCGCCGTTCCAAAATGGGCAGGAATGCAGGCAGAAAGTGATCGCCCACGCTGCGCTGAAATGCAAAGCAACGGCTGAAGCCCCCTTCGTTCAAATCGTCGAAGAACAACCCGCCGACACCGCGGGTTTCGTTTCGATGCGGCAGAAAAAAATAGCGGTCGCACCAAGCCTTATATTTCCCGTAAACGTCCGCCCCAAACGGCTGACACGCGTCCCGCGCGCATCGATGCCAGTGAAGCACGTCTTCATCGCATGGGTAGTAGGGTGTCAGATCGAATCCGCCGCCAAACCACCAGACAGCCTCGCCGGTTGCGGGACGCGCGACGAGGAAGCGGACATTGCAATGCGTGGTGGGCACGTGAGGATTGCGCGGATGGAATACCAAGGACAATCCCATCGCTTCGAAGGGCGCGCCGGCAATTTCAGGACGTTGATTCGACGCCGACGGCGGCATCTTCTCGCCGAACACATGTGAGACCGAGACGCCGGCACGCTCGAACACCGCGCCGTCGCTTAAGATGCGGCTCTCGCCGCCGCCGCCTTCGGACCTAACCCAAGCGTCGCGCCGAAATTTAGCCGAATCGAGTTTCTCGACCGCCGCGGTAATGCGGTCCTGCAGCCCATGCAGGTAGCTTAAGACCACGGATGCGTCTGCCGAGTCGGGTGTTGGCATTCAGGACAGGCTCCAGGCTCCTAAGCCTTGTGTTTTTCGGGCCTCTTCTTGGCCGAAACCTTGGCTTTAGTCTTCGCCTTGGGCGTAGCAGCCTGCGTCATCGGCGCCTGCTTCTTGACGGCTGCGTTCTTGCCCTTCGCGGCAAGCTTTACCGAGGCCGCGCCTGAAGGGGCGGCAGCAGCAGGTGCGTCTTTGGCCGATTTCGCAGCTTTAGGCTGAGTCCTCGCGCCAAACTTCGAGCCCTTGGCGCCCCTGCGGCCCCACTTGCCGCGTTCAGGCGCCGCTGCCAGCAAAGCTTGGCACTCTGCCAAGGTCAGACCTTTCGGATCCTTGTCCTTCGGAATCTTCGCGTTGCGAGTCTTGTCGGTGATATAGGGCCCATAGCGCCCATTGAGGACTTGGATCCCGGCATCCGGAAAATCCAGAATCAGCCGATTGGCATCCGCAATTTCCTTTTCGCGAATCACCTCGAGGGCGCGATCCGGCGTGATCTCGTATGGATCGTCGGTCTTCAAGGAAACGTACTTGGGGCCGTACTTCACGTAGGGACCGAAGCGTCCGACGCTCGTGGTGATTTCCTCGCCCGCGGCCGTGGTCCCCAGCTTGCGCGGCAGCTTGAACAGTTCCAGTGCCTGCTCGCGCGTGATCTGGTCCATTTTCTGACCGGGCCGCAGGCCCGCGAAGCGAGGTTTGTCTTCATCGTCCTTGGTGCCGATCTGTACGAAGGGACCGAAACGTCCCATGCGCACGCTCATTGGCTTGCCGCTCGCCGGATCCGCACCCAAATCCCTCGCCTGCGCCACCTCTTCGCGGCTGACGGAGGTTTCGGTGTGCTTCACCAGCTCGATGAAGGGTTTCCAAAATCTTTCCAGGAGCGGCACCCATTCCTGCTCGCCGCTGGCAACGGAGTCCAGCGAGTCTTCCATTTTTGCCGTGAAGTCGTAGTCCACGTAGGTGGTGAAGTACTGCGTCAGGAAGCGGCTGACGATCTTGCCGATATCGGTCGCGGTAAAACGCCGGCTTTCGATATCCACGTATTGACGGTCGCGCAGCGTGGAAATAATCGAAGCGTAAGTCGAGGGGCGGCCGATGCCGTACTCTTCCAGCGCCTTGACCAATGAGGCTTCGGAGAAGCGCGGCGGCGGCTCGGTGAAATGCTGGCTCGGCAGGACGCCGACCAGCTTGACCCGATCGCCCTCCTTCATGGGCGGCAGCACATGATCCGAATCGTCTTGTACGGCGTCATCCAAGCCTTCCTGGTAAACCGAGATGTAACCCGGTTTGACCAAAGTCGAGCCATTGGCCCGCAGCACCGTGCGCTTCGGCCCCTCGGCGCCCGCGCGCATTTCAACCGTGACGGTATCGAAGATCGCCGGCGCCATCTGGCAGGCGACCGTGCGTTTCCAAATCAACGAATACAGTCGAAATTGATCGGACTCGAGCTTGTTCTCGATGTCTCCCGGCAACACGCTGGCGGCGGTGGGCCGGATCGCCTCGTGCGCCTCTTGAGCGTTCTTTGACTTGGTCTTATAGATTCGCGGCTCTTCGGCAAGACCGGCCTGGCCGTAGAGCTGCACGATGACGTCGCGGATCTGACCGATGGCTTCTTGCGCCAGATTGAGCGAGTCGGTGCGCATGTAGGTGATCAGACCCACCTGGCCTTCGCCGATGTCGACCCCTTCGTAAAGCTGCTGCGCCACGCGCATGGTCTTTTGCGCGCTGAAGCTCAGTTTACGCGCCGCTTCCTGCTGCAACGTCGATGTGGTGAAAGGCGGCGCCGGATTGCGCTTGCGCTGCTTGCGGTCCACCGACAGCACCGTGAGTTCGCCCTTGGCCCCTTCATTCAGCGTGCGTTCGACTTCTCGAGCTCGAGCCTCGTCGGTGAAGCTGAATTGTTCGACCTTTCCGCCCTCGAATTCGACCAATTTGCCGGGAAACTTTTGCTCCGAGTGCGAAAGCTCGGCATCGATGCTCCAGTACTCGCGCGCCACGAATGCCGCGATCTCGTCCTCGCGCTCGCAGATCATGCGCAGCGCGGGGCTTTGTACGCGGCCGGCCGAGAGTCCCGGACGCACCTTCTTCCATAACAGCGGCGAGAGATTGAAGCCCACCAGAAAATCCAATGCGCGGCGCGCTTGCTGCGCGTTCACCAGGTCGACCGACAGCTCGCGCGGCGCGGCCATGGCATCGCGCACCGAATTCTTGGTGATCTCGTAGAAAACCACGCGGCTGACTTCCTTGCCCTTGAGTTCGCCCTGAGCTTTCAAGAGTTCGTACAAATGCCAGGAAATCGCTTCGCCTTCACGGTCGGGATCGGTCGCCAGGAACAGGGACTTGGCCTTCTTGAGTGCGCGCGATATGGCGTCGACATGTTTCTGATTGCGTTCGACCACCTGGTACTTCATGGCGAAGTTATGCTTCGGGTCGACGGCACCTTCCTTCGGCACGAGATCGCGCACGTGCCCATAGGAGGCCAGCACCTCGAAGTCCTTGCCGAGGTACTTTTTGATGGTCTTCGCCTTGGCAGGCGATTCCACGATAACGAGATTGCTGCTCAAAGTCGTCTAATGCAAAGCGTCGGTGCGCTCTTCGAAGACCAGGTCTTCCATTTGAGCGTAAGCGGATTCTTGGCCGGGCTGGCTGAACAGCACCATCAGCACGACCCATTTCACCTGTTCGATATCGATCTCGTCGGCCTCGAGCGCCATCAAGCGGTCGATCACCAGCTCGCGCTCCGTGCCGGAGAGAATTCGAACATTTTCCAAGTACATCAAATAGCCCCGCACGTCCGTGTCCAGCCGCACCAGCTCCTGGCTGCTGAAAACCCGCACGGCACGCGCCGTCGCCTCGGCGACTTTGCCGAGTTGTTCGCCCGATAGCCCGTCGAGCCATTCCAAAGCCCGTTCGATGGCGGGTTCCGCGAATCCTGCCTTGTCCAATTCGAGCTTCAATGTATTTCGATCGGGCCGCGGCTCATCGTCGGCACTCATATAATTCTCAAAGAGATAGATGAGCAGATCGAGAACGTTATCTTTCACCTCCGGCTCCTAACGACTCGGGAGTAACGGCCCCCGGGGGCGGCCTGAACGTGGCCTTCTAGCTCGAGGATCAGCATCATCGAGGACACGGCTTCAGCTTTGAATCCGGTGCGAACCACCAACATATCGAGGTCCGCCGGATCAAAGCCGAGCGCATCTAACAAGATTTTGTGTTCCTTGTCCATGCCCGCCTCCAACTCCCCGGCCGAGCCGGGGCCGCCCAAGACGCTGCGGCCGCCGTCGAAGAACGCTGAAAAGTTCAACTCGCTCAATATGTCAGCTACGGTCTCGGTGAGTTTCGCGCCCTGGCGAATCAGCTCGTGGCAGCCGCGGCTCAAAGGGTTGTGAATCGAACCGGGAACGGCGAACAGCTCCCGATTCTGGTCTCCGGCGAGCCGTGCCGTGATCAACGACCCAGAGCGGCGCGCCGCCTCGACCACCAGCGTGCCGAGACTCAACGCAGCGATGATGCGATTCCTCTGCGGAAAATTCCCGCGCCGCGGCGGCGTGCCCAGCGGGAATTCGCTGATCAAGGCGCCGCGAAAACAGATCTCCTCGCTCAAGCGCTGGTTGCCGCGTGGATAGATGGTGTCGATTCCGTTGCCCAGCACCGCCAGAGTGATTCCTTGCGCCGCCAGCGCTCCGCGGTGCGCGGCGCTGTCAATGCCTTCGGCGAGCCCGCTGGTGATGGCAAGCCCGCGCGCCGCCAGCGATTCGGCGAAGTTAAACGCGATGTTGCGGCCTGCCGGCGTGGGATTGCGGCTGCCCACGATGGAGAGCTGCGGTTCGTTCAAGACCTCGGCATCGCCGGCGACATAGAGGACGGTCGGCCGGCGCTGGAGGGCCTGCAGCGAGACGGGATAGCGCGGGTCGGTGAATGCGATCAAATGGTGATGCGGCCTCTCTATCCAGTCTCGTTCCGCGGTGCTGGGCGAGGCGGCTGCGTCCTTAAGATACTCGCGCGCGGCAGCCGGAACGCCGGCGACTTGGCGCGCCGCGTCTGAGGATTCGACGAAGCCGGCGATGCCGCCCAAACGCTCGAAGGCGGCGGACAGGATGGGAACATCAAGAGCAGGCGCGCGCGACAGCGCCATCCACGCAAACACCTCTTCGGCCCGTTGCATCGGACCGATTATCGCGCAGAGAAGAAGAGTATTAAGCGTGCTTTCGTGCTCGGATCATCGAGATTCTCCGGCCGATCTTATGGGTTTTGTATTTTGTCCCCGACGCGAATCAGGTTCGTGGCTTCCATGATCAGGCCATAGCTGATGTTGTCGAAGGTCTTGAAAACCATAAACGTGCCGGTGCGCTCGGACGGCAACGCCACCTTCTTGGCGCCCAATTTATCGAGATTGAAAAAACCCTTCTTGTCGGTGTCGGGGACCAAGGGGCCCGTGTCGAACACGCCGAGCACGTTGCCGGGCGCCAGACCATCGCGTGCACCGCGATTGACGACGACCACTTCGTACTGGCCGATGACGGTCACGCCATTGGCGACGGAAATAATGCGGCCGTTGGTTTTGACCCGAGGCGCGCTCGGAATGAAATCGAGCGGCACGTCGACGCCGCCGGGGATGAGCTTGTCGCCGGCGCGGGATTCGCGCGCGGATTCAGTCATGATCAGCGTGGTGGGGTCGCCTTGGCGGGTCACGTGGCCGGAGCCCGTGAAAATGCCGTCATAACCGAGGAGCCGCTTGTCATCCGGGTCGATCAGCGCGTCGCCCACGCGCACCACGTTGTAATGAGAGCCGAGTTCCGCCGGGGTAGTAAATCCGCGGGCATAGACGGTATCGCCTTCGGACATCACGACGTGCAAGTCGCGGGTCGCGAGGACATAGGGCGCGACTTTAATTTGGTCCCGATCGAGCACGGTCGGCTTCGACATGAACGCCGCCACGGTGGCGTACGGGATGGTGGTGATGGCCGAATCGATCGGTTCACTGCGAACCCGCGGTTCGACGCGGACGTCATTGCCGCGCTGCAACACGATTTGCGGCTGACCGTCGATATAAACCAGGCGCAAGGTATCGCCCGGATAGATCAAATGCGGGTTATGGACCTGAGGATTGACCTGCCAGATCTCGGGCCAATACCAAGGATCGCGCAGGAATACCTTGGCAATGCCCCACAGCGTGTCGCCACGCTTAACAACGTAGCTGTCGGGAGCATTCTCCGCGAGCGGGATGCGGCTGCGCGGCACTTCCGCCGTTTCCGTGGACGAGGAGGAGCTAGCCTCGATGGCAGCTTCTATTGAAGTCTTATCATCGCCCACCACGGTGCCTTCTACCGTTGGCTCCGTGGCCACGGCCGTTGGCTCCGTGGCCTCCGGCTTTGGTGCAGTTGAATGGCAGCCCGCGAGCACTGCAACCGCAAAAAATAGGCCTAATATTCGATGACCTTGCATTCGTTTCGCTCCCATGAGTCAGCTTATGGTTGCAGACTGACTGGTATACTTCCGCCCGGCCGCTCAAGACTGGGACGCATCGCCCGTTTTTGCCTTTTGCCCTCGTCAGCACGAGCTGGCGCATGGGTCATTAAGTTAAGCAGCGGCGGAACTTTAGCAACATTCCTGGGCCAAAAACACGATATTGCTCTCATAACTCCCATGACAAAGCTCGTAATTCTGGAGTATCCCGATCCGAGGCTGCGAAAGAAGGCTGCCCCGGTTGACAGGATCGATGACGCACTGCATCAAGTTATCGACAACCTGCTGGAAACCATGTACTCAGCCAATGGCGTGGGCTTGGCCGCCACCCAGGTCGACGTGCATAAACGCGTGATCGTGCTCGACGTCAGCGAATCGCGCGATCAGCCGTTGGTGCTCATCAATCCGGAAATCCTCAGCAAGGAGGGCGCAGGCCCGGGCGAGGAGGGATGCCTCTCTCTGCCGGGCATTTACGACAAGCTGACCCGTGCAACGCATATTCGCATTCGCGCCCTAAGGCAAGACGGCCAGCCTTTCGAGATGGACGCGGAAGGACTGCTGGGTGTTTGCATCCAACACGAAATTGATCATCTGGAAGGCAGATTATTTGTCGATTACCTCTCTGAGCTGAAGCGCACGCTGATTCGGCGCCGCTTGGAAAAAGAGCGTAAGCAAAGATCCACAGGCAGCGATTCACGCGCGCACGCGCCGGCTCTTTGAGCCTTGAGCGCCGCTCGTTCTTTGAAGCTGGGCTTCGCCGGCACGCCTGACTTCGCGGTTCCGGCGCTCGAACGGCTGGCCGAGCGGCATTCAATCGCGGCGGTTTTTACGCAACCGGATCGGCCGGCCGGCCGAGGGCAGTCACTGCACTTAAGCCCAGTCAAGCGCCGGGCGCTCGAACTGGGATTGACGGTGCACCAACCTGCGAGCTTCAAAACATCGGAAGCACTCGAAATGCTGCGCACCGCGCAGCTCGACGTGCTGGTCGTGGTCGCCTACGGATTGATACTTCCCGCCGCCGTGCTCGACATACCTATGCGAGGCTGCCTCAACATTCACGCCTCGCTGCTGCCGCGCTGGCGCGGCGCGGCGCCGATACAACGCGCTCTGTTGGCGGGAGATCCGGTCAGCGGCGTGACCATTATGCGCATGGAAGCGGGGTTGGATACCGGTCCCATGCTGCTGTCGCGTTCCATTCCGATCGATGCACGCGACAACGCCAAATCGCTGCACGACAAGCTCGCCGGCTTAGGCGCGGTGCTCATCGAGGAATCGCTGCAGGCATTGCGTTCAGGAGCGCTTCCGGAGGTCGCGCAGCCGCTCGAAGGCGTTACCTACGCGGCGAAGATCGACAAAGCTGACGCGCCGATTCTGTGGGGACGGCATGCCGAGGAGATTTCGCGCCAGGTGCGCGCGTTCAATCCCGCACCCGTGGCCGAGACGCGCTTCGACGGCAAACAGCTGAGAATCTGGGAAGCTGAGCCCGTTGATTCCCCTGGCATAAGCGCTGCGGCGCGGCCGCCGGGATCCGTGCTCACCGCAACCCGCGAAGGCATCGACGTCGTTTGCGGCACGGGCGTCTTGCGGATTCTCAAATTGCAACTGGCCGGCCGCAAACCCCTGGCGGCGGAAGAATTCTTGCGGGGGCAGCGTCTCGACGGCACGCGCTTCAACAATCCATGAAAGGCGCCGCCGCCAGTGCGCGCTCTCTGTCCGCGCATGCGGTGGCGCGCGTATTGCGCGAGGGTGTGACGCTCGATGCAGCTCTCAAGGACGCACTCGTCGCGGCGGACCCGAAACTCTTCTCAACGGTTCGATCCTTGAGCTATGGCGCCGTGCGCGGCTACTTTCGGCACGAAGCCATCCTGGCAAAGCTGCTGTCGCAACCGGTGCGTTCGCTGGATTTTTTGGTGCGCGCGCTTTTGTCCGTGGCGCTTTACGAACTCGAGGATCAACGCACCCCGGAATACGCGGTCGTCGACGCGGCGGTAATGACGGCGAAGGCGACCGATGCGGCTCGTGCGTCGGGGTTGATCAACGCAGTGCTGCGGCGCTACCTGCGCGAGCGCAAAGCAATGGACCTGGAAATCGGGCGCAGGCCCGACACGCGCCATGCAGCGCCGATCTGGCTGGCGGATCGATTTCGCGCCGACTGGCCGGTGCGCTGGACCCAGTTGCTGGCGGCCAGCGACGCCCAAGCGCCCATGTGGCTGCGCGTCAACAGCCGGCTGACCTCCGCAGCCGGATATTTAGAAGAGCTGCGCAGCGCGGGAATTTCTGCGCGCGCCGAGGAACGCGTGCCTTACGCCATTGTCCTGGAATCGCCCTGCGAGGTGCATGACCTGCCCGGTTTCGCTGAAGGCAAGGTCTCGGTGCAGGACTTGGGTGCGCAGTGTGTGGCGTTTCCCCTAGCCTTGGGCCCCGATCAGCGGGTTCTGGACGCCTGCGCCGCACCGGGAGGCAAAACCGCGCTGATTGCGGAACGGGAGCCGAACTTAAAGAAACTCGCTGCGGTCGACATCGATCCGCACCGCCTCGCGAGAGTTCGCGAGAACTTGAGCCGAGGCAATCTGCACGCCGATATCCTGGCTGCGGATTCGGCCCGGCCTGCGGCTTGGTGGGATGGATTGCCGTTCGATCGGATTCTACTCGACTCGCCCTGCTCAGGGCTCGGCGTGATTCGGCGCCACCCTGACATCCGATTGCGTAAGTCCCCGTCAGATATAGATAAATTGCCGGCTTTGCAGAGTAAATTGCTGAAATCCGCCTGGGATTTACTCGCGCCAGGAGGGCGACTCGTCTATGTCACCTGTACGGTCACGCGCGCTGAGAACCGCGACGTCATTGCTGCGTTTTTGGCGAGCACAGCGGGTGCCGCCATCGTTCCGGTGGAAGACTGGCACGGCTGGCCGGGTTTCGGCGAGGCCGATGAGTTCGGGCGGCAAATTCTGCCCGGTGAGGCGGGTGCCGACGGCTTCTATTATGCTGCCTTGACCAAAGCATGACTGCAGCGCGCCTAAACTTCTTGAATCGATTTCGACTCGTGTGCCTCGCGAGCGCAGCGTTCGCGACCCTGATTCTCGCGCAGCCGCTGCGCGCGGAAGGATTGGCCGGCCGCTTCGAGGTCCGTTCCGCCGATCTCGAATTGAAAGATGGGGTCTATCATTTGAATGCGCGCATCGACCTGCCGATCAGCGAGGCCGTGCAGCGCGGTTTGGTGGAAGGCGTGCCGCTGATGCTGGAAGTCGATCTGGACATCGAGCGCGTGCGGCAGTTGCTGCCGAATTCACGCGTTGCCGAACTGACGCTGCGCTATCGCCTGCAGTACAACGCGGTGACCGCGCACTACATTCTGCGCAACGAGAACAGCGGTCAGCAAGAATCCCTGGGCACCGTCGACGAAGCGATCGCGCATCTTTCCGAGGTTCACAGCCTGCCGGCGCTGGACAAGGCGCTCATCGCCGCGGATCGCCGCTACGAGGGGCGCGTGAAGGCCAAGATTGATTTCGGCACCGTGCCGTTTACGCTCCGCCTGCTGATGTTCTGGGTCAGCGATTGGCATCGAGAGTCCGACTGGTACGCCTGGACGTTCCAGCCATGATCCGCAAATACGGCTCCACGGTCTTAGGTTGCATCGGCGTCGCGCTGTGGCTGACGGCGCTCTTCATGCTCGCATCCGCCGTGCAGAACTCGGAAAAATTTGCCAAGTGGCTGCCGTGGATCCTGCTGGTCAACATTTCCGGGTTGCTAACGCTGTTGGTTCTGCTGGTCGGCAAGCTTGCCCACCTGGTGCGCGACTACCGCAAGCATGTGCCCGGATCCCGCTTGAAGGGCCGTACCGTGACAATCTTCAGTGCGCTGGCGGTGGCGCCGATCCTAGTGGTCTATTATTTCGCGCTGCAGTTTTTGAATCGCGGCATCGACAGCTGGTTTGAAAGCGAAGTCAGCCAGGGTCTGATCGATACGCGCGAGTTGTCGCATGCCGCGCTCGACGTGCGTGTGCGCGAATTCCTGCAGCACACGCAAGTGGTCGCACACTCCTTGATCGGCCTGTCCGGTTTTCAATTGGCGGATTCGCTGGATCGCCAGCGGCAGGACAGCACCGCAATCGAATTCACGGTGGTCGGGGCGCAGGCGCGGATCATCGCGACGAGCTCGGATCGTCCAATGGATGCGTTGCCGGTTCCCGCGACGGACGAGATGATGCTGCAACTGCGCCGCGGCCGGCCGTACGTCAGCTTGGACACGGATTCCATCGGCGGTTATCTGATTCGCGCCGCGGCGCCGATCGAGGACAGCAGCCAGCGCCCGCGCGTATTGACAGCGCTATATCCCGTACCGTTGCAGCTCAGCCAATTGGCGGACACCGTGCAGCGCTCTTACACCTCCTACGCTTCTCTGGTGCAGAAGCGGCAGCCGCTAAAATTCGCCTTTGTGCTGACTTTGAGCTTTGTCGTTCTGATGTCGCTGATCGCCGCAGTCTATGGCGCGTTCTTTGCCGCACAGCGCTTGGTGCAGCCGGTGCAGGATTTGATCGCCGGCACCCGCGCCGTGGCAAAGGGCAACTACGACACCAGGCTGCCGCTGCCGGGCCGCGACGAGTTGGGATTTCTCGTGACGTCCTTCAACGACATGACCAAGCGCTTAGGCAGAGCGCGCGAGGAAACGCGCCGCAGCCAGCAGGCAGTCGAGGCTGAACGCGCGGGACTGGCGGTGATTCTCGCGCGACTGTCGACCGGCGTGGTCTCGCTCGAACCGGACCTGAAAGTGCGCACCGCCAATCAGGCGGCCAGCGCCATTTTGGGCGTTGACCTCGAGGCCGCCATCGGCAAGCCCTTCGATGAGTCGATCAGCGATGCTTCGTTGTTCTCGCAATTCTTGGGCGCCATCAAGCAGCGGCTGCAGCCTGAGCAACTCGACTGGCGCGAACAAATCGAGCTGCTGTCCGAGTCCGGCAAGCATGTACTGATGTGCGCATGCACGGCGCTGCCCAACGAGGCCGGCGGCGCGGCGGGCGTGGTGCTGGTGTTCGACGACATCACCACGCTGCTGCAAGCACAGCGCGATGCGGCGTGGGGCGAGGTCGCGCGGCGCCTGGCGCATGAGATCAAGAACCCGCTCACACCCATCCAGCTA
Source organism: Steroidobacteraceae bacterium (assembly GCA_039924385.1). Classification (GTDB taxonomy): domain Bacteria; phylum Pseudomonadota; class Gammaproteobacteria; order Steroidobacterales; family Steroidobacteraceae; genus Bog-1198. The sequence goes on along the minus strand of JBDTAV010000014.1, from coordinate 81,910 downwards.
TCCGCCGAGCGGATGCGGCGCAAGTTCATGGGCAGCATGAACGAGCAGGATGCCCAAATCCTCGAGCGCGCGACCAATACCATCGTGGCGCAGGTCGATGCGATGAAGCAGATGGTCAACGCGTTCAGCGAGTATGCACGCGCACCCGACATGCATTTCTCGCGCTTCGATCTCAATCAATTGATCACCGAAGTCGTGGACCTGTACCGCGTGCAGGACAGCAGCGCGGAAATGAAATTGCTGTTGAGCCCGCAACTGCCGGCGATTACCGCGGATCGGATGCGAATCCGGCAGATCCTGAACAACCTGGCCACCAATTCCCTGGAGGCGCTCGAGGGCAAGGTGGGGGCTCGGATCGAAATTGAAACGCAGCTCATGGATGAAGGTCAAAAGCAAGGGGCGTCCGTCGCGATCGTGGTGACCGATAATGGTCCCGGCTTTCAGCGGGATTTGATCGGTACAGTCTTCGATCCCTATGTCACCAGCAAGCCGAAGGGTACGGGGCTGGGCCTGGCGATCGTTAAGAAAATTGTGGAAGAGCACGGCGGCCGCATAGAGGCGGATAATCTGCGCTCGGGGGGCGCCCGCGTGCGAATTATATTGCCGTTGGCCGACAGCGCGCGCTCCGCGGGCTCCATGAAGCCGCGCACAGGTGAACACAGGAGAGAACGTGTATGACCGCTTCAAGAATACTGGTGGTGGATGATGAGGCGGATATCCGCGGGCTGCTGAAAGAAATTCTCTCCGAGGAAGGCTACGAGGTCGAGATCGCGGCAGATGCACGCCAGGCGCGGTCCTCGCGCGCGGCGCAGGTTCCCGATTTGGTGCTGCTCGACATTTGGATGCCCGACACGGATGGCATCACGCTGCTGCGCGAATGGTCCGTGACCGACGGGTACGACTGCCCGGTAGTCATGATGTCAGGGCATGGAACCGTGGAAACGGCTGTCGAAGCCACGCGCCTCGGTGCATTCGACTTTGTTGAAAAGCCGCTGTCGTTGACCAAGCTGCTGCGCACGGTCGAACGGGCGCTCGATGCCGGGCGGCGTAAACGTCTGTCCGCGCGCACGCAAGGTTCAGCTCTGGCCGTGCCGATCGGCAAATCGAAAATCACGCAGATGCTGCGGGAGCAGGTGCAGCAGGCGGCTTCCAGTTCATCGCCGGTGCTGTTCGTCGGCGAGCTCGGATCGGGCCGGGAGGCGTATGCGCGCTATTTGCACTCGTTGAGCGCGCGCTCACCCAAGTCTTTTTTTACCGTGGTTGCCGCCGGTCTCGGGCAGGACCCCGCCGCCGCCCTGTTCGGCAGCGAGCGCGACGGCAGGGTCGAACCGGGCGCCTTCGATCAGGCAACCGGAGGCTCGCTTTACATCAGCGGCCTCGAGGATTTAAACGTCAATGCGCAACGCGCGCTGCTCGGCGCCATCGAACAAAATGGCTACACGCGGGTCGGCGGCCGGCAGCGCCTGATTCTCAATGTGCGCTGGATCAGTTCGGCTCAAGAAGGTTTCGAGGCGCACTCCTCGGCGGAGCCGTTTCGCCGCGACCTCCTCGCACACTTGAGCGTGATCACCCTGCGCGTGCCGCCGCTGCGCGACTACGCCGAGGATGTCCCCGATTTATTGCGCTACTACGTCGACCGGTTGGTCGATGAGCAGCACCTGCCGCTGCGGCGTTTCAGCGTTGCCGCGCAGAACCGGCTGCGCAATTATCCCTGGCCGGGAAACGTAGGTGAACTCAAGAACTTGGTTCAACGCGTGTTGATTCTCGGCGCGGGCGAAGAAATTCGGCTCGAGGAGATAGAACGCGAACTGGCGGTCAAGATGGCCGTCGATGAGCCGCTGGTGAAACAGGATCTGCTGGCGCTGCCGCTGCGCGAAGCGCGGGAGCAATTCGAGCGTGCTTATCTTCAGCAGCAGCTACTGCTTTGCAACGGAAAAGTGGGGCAATTGGCCAAAAGGGTGGGGATGGAGCGGACCCACCTGTACCGTAAATTGCGTGCATTAGGTGTCGATTTCCGCCAATTAGGCGAGGATTGAACGAGCTTGCGCGGTTGGAAATATCTGGCTACTCGCATTGACATAACTTAACATTCAATCTACCAGCTGGCATACTGCACCCGCATTTGCGCGCAGGGGATTAAAAGATGGAAGCAATAGCCACCGCGTCGACCATACGATCCGAGAGTCGAAATTTCTATGTTTGGATGGCGGGCGGCTTTTTGCTGGTCGCATTCGGCGGCTTCGTGCCAACCTATTGGGCGAAAGTGGCCACAGGCACCTTTCACGCCGCGCCCATCATTCACATTCATGGCGCTTTGCTCTTCAGTTGGACCTGTTTCTATTTCTTGCAAACCGCACTGGTTGCTTCGGGACGCACGCTCCAGCATAGGGCCTGGGGGCTGGCGGGAATTTCGCTATTCACCGCGATGATGTGCTCGATCTTGGTCGGCGAAGCAACGGTATTGGCGAGAGACGAGATGTTAGGGTTCGGCGAGGGTGCGCTGCGATTCTCGGCCGTCACGCTGACGGCATGGCCGCTCATGGCGGTGCTGTTTATTTTGGCGATCGTCAAGATACGCCGGCCCGAGACCCATAAGAGACTAATGACCTTGCTGATGATCGGCATCATGACGCCGGCGTTGGCGCGTCTTTTTCTCACGTTTTTTGCGCCGCCTGGAGTTGCGGGGCCGCCTCCTCCTTTTGCCTCGGTCCCGCCGGGAATGGCGGCCGATCTGTTTCTCGTCGTCGCAATCGTCCGAGATTGGCGTCTATTCGGGCGGCCCCATCCGGTCTATGTATATGGAGGGATCGCTCTGGTGGCCCAACAGTTGTTGGCAGTTCCAATTGCGGCCACCGCAACCTGGATGCACATCGCCAAGGCCTTTGAAAGTTTGGCGGGCTAGGAGCCATGCGGAATACTCGGACAGGCTCCTAGTCGCCGACACGGATCATCAGCACATCGACATCGGCTTTGTGCAGTGTCTGGCGCTTGCGGTTCAAATCAGCCAATTTGGAAATCGGACCGATTCGGATGCGGTACCAGGTATCGTTTTCCACGCTCACCTTTTGCACATTGGATTCGATGCCCAGCAGCGCCAGCTTGGCTCGCACGCGGTCGGCATCGGCAAAATTCTTGTACGAGCCGGCTTGCAAAACATATGTGCCGCTGCGCGTCTCCGGCACGGATTTGATATCCGGCCTGACATCCTTGTCCTTCTCAGGCACCACCACTTCGAATTTCGGCAACATCTCGTAGAAGGCGTAGGTTTTCGAATCGTCCGGCGCCGGACCGCCTGCTTCAGGCGCCTCGTTGCCGTGAGACCGTTTCTTGATCGGCTTGCCGGCACTGCTTATCGGCGCATCGAGCCGATGATCTTTCAAATAGATCACCCCGGCCGCCGCCAGCCCAAGGCCCAAACCTAAGCCAAGACCCAGCCAGCCGGAGAAGCCGCCCGGCTTGTTGTGCTTGGGTTTGTAGTCGCGTGCCACAAAATTTCCGTTACATGGTATCGGGCGCGGAAACGCCCAATAGCTTAAGGCCGTTGCGGATCACGACCTGGGTCGCAAGCGCCAGATCGAGCCGCGCGTCGCGGACGCCCGCATCCTCGACGATGAACTGATGCGCGCTGTAATAGCTATGAAAATCATTCGCCAGATCGCGCAAATAATGCACCAGCGAATGCGGCGCGCGCTGCGCCGCGCATTGCTTGATGATCTCAGGATAGGCGCTGATGCGCTTGATCAATTGCAGTTCTTGCGGCTCCTTGAGTCGGCCCAATGAAGCGATGCCATGCGCAACGTCATGCTCAAGCCCGCGCTCTCTCAGCTGCCGCAATAAGCTGGAGACGCGTGCATGCGCATATTGAATGTAGTACACCGGATTTTCGTTGGATCGCGACTTCGCCAATTCCATGTCGAAATCCAAATGCTGGTCGTTGCTGCGCATCACGTAGAACAGGCGCGCGGCATCATTGCCCACTTCCTTGCGCAGGTCCCGTAAGGTGACGTAGTCGCCTGAGCGCTTCGACATCTTCGCCTTCTCACCGCCGCGATACAGCGACACGATCTGCATGAGCAGCACCTCGAAGCGTTCGGGCGGGCCGCCAAGCACGATCAAGGCCGCGCGCAGCCGCGTAATGTAGCCGTGATGATCAGCGCCCCAGATATACATGAGGTGCTCGAAGCCGCGCTCGAGCTTGTTCAGCACGTACGCCATGTCGGAGGCGAAGTAAGTCTTGAGGCCATTGTCGCGAACGATGACGCGGTCCTTCTCGTCGCCGAAATCCGTGCTCTTGAACCAGAGCGCGCCGTCTTTGAGATAGGCGTGGCCGGATTTTTTTAAGGTCTCGATCGCGTGGTCGACGGCGCCGCTTTCGCTCAAAGAGCGCTCGGAGAACCAACAATCGAAAGTGACGCCGAATTCGGCCAGATCCTCGCGAATATCGCCCACGATGCCGTCGAGCGCGCCACGAAGCACGGTCTCGTATGCGGTATCGCCAATCAACCGGCGCGCGCGCGCGATGAGTGCATCGATGAACTCATCCTTGTCGCCGCCTTGCGGTTCGTCCGGCGGCAGGTCCTTGAAAACTTCGGACGCAGAATGCCAGACGCTGGTGCCGACGCTCGCGAACAATTGCTGCCCGACTGCGGCCAAATAGTCGCCGACATAGGCATTTGCCGGAAAAGTGAATTTTTCACCGCAGCGCTCGAGATAGCGCAGCCACGCACTGACCGCCAAAATATCCATTTGACGGCCGGCATCATTGATGTAGTACTCACGTTGGACGTTGTAGCCCACCGCCTCGAGCAAATTGCTGAGCGACGCCCCGAAGGCTGCATGCCGGCCATGGGCGACGTGCAAAGGCCCGGTGGGGTTTGCCGAAACAAATTCCACTTGTATACGGCGCCCTGCACCCACATTTGATCGGCCGTAGGAAGCGCCGTCCTGCAAAACCTTGCCGATATCCCGATGGTAGGCGTCATCCTTCAAGAAGAAATTGATGAATCCGGCGCCGGCCAGTTCTACCTTGGCGATGGATTCGCTTTGGGGCAGCGCGGCCATCAGAGCCTCGGCGAGCAGCATGGGATTTTGCCGCGTGGCCCGACCTAAACGCATGGCAAGATTGCTGGCGAAGTCGCCGTGCTGCACGTCACGGGTGTTTTCAACTTCGATGCTGACGCCACGAGCGTCGCGGGTTACCAGGTCTTCCGGTAGCGCATCCAAGGCGTGCTGCAGCATGGCTTCGATCAGGGTCTTCAAAGGGATCCTAAGTGAGTGCAAAGGCTGCGCAGTTTACCGCAAAGCGCTCAATCGACTTCCAGCGGATCCACGTCGATCGACCAACGCAATCCCGTCGGGTGCGGCAGGGCCTCGATTTTTGGCAGCCAGCGGCCAAGGAAGCGCTGCAAAGCGGACCGAACTGCCGTTTCGATCAGCAAGTGCGCACGGAAATGATCGGCCCGGCGTGCGATCAGGGCCGCCGCAGGTCCCAGGATTTTCAACTCGCCATCGCTCAGGCCAATGCCGGCCGCGGCGGCGGCGCGCAAGAACGAATCAAGTGTCGCGCTGTCCTTGGCCTCGGCCCGCAGCATCGCGAGGCGCGAGAAGGGCGGCCAAGCGGCCTCGCGGCGCTCTTCCAGCGCGCTCAAAGCGAAGCTTTCGTAGCCTTCGCTGATCAGGCGGTTCAAGAGCGGATGTTCTGGAAATTCCGTTTGTATCATCACTTCACCGGGGCGCGCCTCGCGCCCCGCCCGGCCTGCGACCTGCGTAATGGTCTGCGCCAGCCGCTCAGTGGCGCGAAAATCGCTGGCAAACAATCCCTGATCCGCGTCCAGGATCACCACCAAGGTGACCTCGGGAAAGTGGTGGCCCTTCGTGAGCATTTGAGTGCCGACCAAGATGCGCGCCTCGCCGCTGTGCACCCGGTCGAGCACGATTTGAATGGAGCCTCTGCCTGAAGCGCTATCGCGATCCAACCGCGCCAGCGGCGCGTGGGGAAAGAAGCGCGTCAGGGTCTCCTCAACCCGCTCCGTGCCCTGCCCCACGGGCAGAAGCGCCTGTCCGCAGCTGCCGCAAATTGCAGGCACGGGAGCTTGCGCGCCGCAGTGATGGCAGCGAAGTTGTTGCGCGCGACGGTGCAGAGTCATGCGCGCATCGCAATGCGCGCAAGGGGCGACCCAGCCGCAGGAGTTGCAGAACAAACTCGGCGCATAGCCGCGCCGATTCAAGAATACGATGACCTGTCCGCCGGCCTTGAGGTGTTGATCGATCGCCTGCATCGCGGGCGTCGAGATTCCCTGCTCGGCGGCGTGCCGGCGCAGATCGATGAGCGACATTCGGGGCGGTTGCGCCGCGCCGGGGCGCTGCGGCAGCAAGTGTTTGAGGTAGCGTCCGCTCGCGGCATTCTCCAAAGTTTCCAGCGATGGCGTGGCGGAGCCCAAAATAACGGGAACATCGGCACTGCGCGCCCGCATGACTGCAAGGTCGCGGGCCGAATATCGGAAACCTTCGTGCTGTTTGTACGAGGCGTCGTGTTCCTCATCGACGACGATGAGGGCTAGCCGCGGCAGCGAAGTAAACACCGCGGAGCGCGTCCCGATGACAATGCGCGCCTCGCCGTTGTGAGCCGCGCGCCACGCATCGCGACGTTCGCTGTCGGACAGGCCTGAGTGCACCACTGCAACGCCGGCGCTGAAACGGCGCCGGAAGCGATCGACCAACTGGGGCGTCAGGGCGATCTCGGGCACCAGCACCAGTGCCTGGCCGCCGGCCGCAATGGCCGCGGCGATGACCCGCAAGTACACCTCCGTCTTGCCGCTGCCCGTCACCCCATAGAGCAGGTGCGCGTGGAAGTTCGATAGCGCGAGAATGGTATCGACCGCCTGCGCTTGCGCGCCGGTGAGAGCGAGCTCGCCGGGATGCACCTGAATTGGAACCAAGTCCGGCGCATCGGCGGGGCGCGCCGCGATCCAGCCGCGCGCTGCCAGGCTCCGAAGCAGCCCGGGCTTGAATGCTTCGCTGACTTCATCGGCCGTCGCGTGGGTGCGATCCGCCAGCCAGGCGAGTAAGGCGCGCTGCTGCGGCGCGCGCTTCGAGCCCGGCTGCTCGAACTCGGCGCGCCCTTGATCGGTGAGACTAAAGATCTCGGTGCTGATCGCGGCAGGCGCTCCTGCGCGCAACGCCACCGGTAATGCGGCCGCGTAAACTTCGCCGATCGGATGGTGGTAGTAATCGGCCGCCCAACGCAGCAATTCAAAGGTGACCGGATCGAAGACCGGCCGCTCATCCAAGAACTCGTGCGCCGCCTTGAGCTTCGCTGCGGGAAGTGCGGATTGGGAAACGATGCCAACCAAAATGCCGATCAGACGTTGACGACCGAAGGGCACCACCACACGTACGCCTGGCCGCGGCGTCTCTTGTGCCGGCGGTGTTTGCGCCGGCGGCAGGTAGTCGAAAACGCGGCGCAGCGGCGTGTCCAGCGCGATCTGCAAAATCATGGATCTTTTGTCCACAAAATCTGTGGATAAGTCTGTTGAGAAACAGGGGTCATTTACCCTAAGTGCCCGTTCCGTTTCGGGTCCTGTCAAATTGGTGGAAAAATGCCCGAAATCGAATTGATTCGTTTAAATTCAAAGGATTACGGCCCCCACTGGATTTAGCGCCGAGGTAATGATCGAAAATATTGCAACGGGAGTCACATGCGATGTGCGTAAGTCGCTGATCTTGCGCTGTTCGCGGGTCAACCAACCCTCCGGCTAAGCGTTTATACCTTGAATGGAGATGATACGCATGGCTCGCTTTGATACGCTGAATACAGCATGGATGGTCTGGGATGGTCCCGCTCCAGCGCCGGAGGGAGCGGTTCTGGATCACACGAGAGAACTCGAGAAATTCTTGGCTGATATCGAGCGCCGCGCATTTCGCATGGCGCAGGTCGCTTTGCGCGATCCGGACGATGCTCTCGATGTTGTACAAGACGCCATGCTCAAGCTCACTCGCAGCTATGCCTCACGCCCCAGCGCAGAATGGCGGCCGCTGTTTTATCGCATTCTGGAAAATGGCATACGGGACCTGCAGCGGCGCCGAACGGTGCGTAAACGGGTCATGACGTGGTTGCCTAGTCGTGCGGAAGATCCGGACAATGAGGCGCAGGATCCGCTGGAAAACATCGCGGATTCGGCGCCCACGGTTCCGGAGAGATTGATGCAGGCACAGGCGATGCAGCAGCTGGAGCAATCGCTGCGGGCTCTGCCGGCGCGGCAGCGCGAGGCTTTCATGCTGCGCAATTTTGAAGGAATGGATGTTGCCGAGACGGCGAGCGCCATGGCTTGCTCGGAAGGCAGCGTAAAGACGCATTATTCACGCGCGGTGCATGCATTGCGTGAACAGCTCGGCGAGGTTTGGTAATGAGCGAACAAGATAACGATGCATTCGAGACGCGCAGTCGCGCGCTGTTTCAGGACAGTGTCGACCAACTGGATATGCGCATTCGCTCACGCCTGACGCAGGCGCGCAGCGCCGCGCTCGAGGCCGCGCAGCACGGTGGCCGGCGGCCCTGGTTGTTTGGCTGGAAGATGTGGGCGCCCGCGGCCGGCGTGACCGCGGCGGCCATTTTGGGCATAGGGCTGTGGGTTGGTTCGCCGACCGGGCATCATGCGGCACCCCTGGCCAATGTCCAGTCGAATCTCGAAGACCTTGACCTCGTCGCTTCTACGGACGAAGGTTCGGGTGATGCAATGGAGATGCTGCAAGACGACATTGAATTTTATGAATTTGCGGACAAAGCCGCGAACTCAGGACCGGCTGCGTAGGTTGATTTTCGCGGGCTTCGCAAGGAGCTGGCTGCTGTTCGGTGCTCTGTGCGCGACGGCGGGCGCTACGCCGCCGCCGGCAACATCGAGCGCGCCGCCGCCGCCGCCGGCACCGCCAGCGTCATCGGCCAAACCGCCGGCACCGCCCGATGAAAGTTTTCTCGAGTTTTTGGGCTCTGACGACGTGGGTGATGCTGCTTGGTGGGAGTTTTTGAAGAAGGCGCCGCCGCGAGGGAGTGATCCTGCTCCCGCAACGCCGCCGCAGGATGCAAAGAAATGATCAGGAATTTGGCTCTTTGCGCAAGCCTCGCATTAAGCGTTGCCACCAGCTTCGCGCAAGTACCTGCGTCCGCGCCCCCCGCCGCCAGCGCCCCAGCCCCCGCAACGGCGCCTCCCGCCGCCCCGCGGGCCTGGGAGTCGCTCTCGCCGCAACAACAGCAAGTGTTGCAGGGCTATCAGGACAAGTGGAACAGCCTGCCCCCGGAACGCCGGCAGATGCTTGCGAAAGGCAGCCAACGCTGGATATCCATGACGCCGCAACAGCGCGCCGGCGCGCAGCAGCGATTCAGTCAATGGCGTGGCATGCCGCCGGAGCAGCGGCAGTTGCTGCGTGAGCGCTGGCAGGAATTTAAGTCGCTGCCGCCTGAACGGCAGCGCGAAGTGCGCGAATCCTTCAATCGCTTCCGGCAGATGCCGCCGGCAAGGCGCCAGCAACTGCGCCAGCAATGGCGGCAAATGACGCCGGAGCAGCGACATCGCGCGGCGCAGGGCATGCGCGCGCCGCAGGGCATGCGCGCACCGCCGCCGCATCACGTGCCGCGCTAGCAGGCTGCCTAAGAGCCTTCAGGCCAAGCCTCAAGGTTGATAACTGCGCTCCGCGTGCGCGCGAACGTCCTCGGGATAGAAAAGCACGTCGCGGAAGCGACCCTGACTGAACATCAAGGCTTGATCCGTGAAGTGCGGCGACGCCGGATCGCCGCTCTCCCCGCCGCTCATGATGGCCTTGGCGTGAATGGTCGGACCGAAATCCACCGCCGCCACGAAGCTATTGCCGACCGACCCATAAATCTTTTTGGTCTTTCGGGGCTTCGATGAGTCGAATGAAGCCAGCGCGCCCCACTGCGAGGGCGCGAAGCCGACCGGCAAACTGGGCTTCGCGTCGTCAAAGGGCTGCACGATGTCGTCGGTCAGGCGCTGGAAGCGATTGATCTCGCCCCATGTGATTTGCCAGCGGCCGAAGTCTTGCTGCAATTTGGCGAGTGCGGCAGTCAAGCCATCGATGCGCTGTGCGTCGGTCAATTTGTCGACCAGATAGTCGTAAGCCGGTTCATCTGCATCGCGGGCCGCCGCGCCGTTGCGCTCGATCAAACCCTGGCCCCAGAAAATCGCAACCGCCGTCGCGACCGAATCCGCGGAAGTGCGCCGGTTCCAGGCGCGCAAGACTTCAACCGCCTCCCGCAAGTTGGCGCGCCGCGAGTCGGCGCCGGGCAGAGCGTCGAATGCGGCGAGGAGCGGCGGGAGCAGGTTGTCGAAGGCGGTCAGGTGGCCGTCGTAGCCTGCTGCGATCAAGCTGTCCAAAGTCGCATTGCGGAGTTTGCTCAAGATTTCAATGGCATGCGGGCCGCGCGGATTTTCTCCCTTCGTCCACATGTAGCGCGGGTAGTTTTCTCGTTTCGGACTTTGCTCGCCCGCGGCCGCGAAAGGCCAATTGTTGCTGTTGAAAAGCCAGCCGTTGCTGGGATTCAGCAAAGTAATGGTGTCCGCAACGGCATGGGGGCCTTGCCACTCCGTCGCCGGATTGCTGCCGTCCACCGGATGCGTGAAATCGAATGAGGTATCGCGCCTCGGAATGAAATTTCCATGAAAGTAAGCGATCGTGCCGTTGGCGTCCGCATACACCGTGTTGTTGGACGTGTCGGTGCGCATGTCCTGGGTCTTGCGGAAGGACGCGTAGTCAATGGTTTTCGTGCGCAAGTAGGATTGCGATAGCGCCGCCACCGGGACTTGCAGCAATTTGATGGCGATCCACTTGCCATTTTCGGCGCGGATGATCGGTCCATGATGACTGTGATAGACCGTGAAGAAGCGGCTGCTCGAGCCTCCGGCCTGTTTGATGGGAATCGTGACCCGGCTCACTCGGATCTTCCTGAGCTGCGTGCCGTATCGGTAATACAGCGCGTCGGGTTTCTTGACGACATCTTCCGCGTATTCATCGATGGCATCGCCGCCGTACGACGTGTGCATCCAGCCGTTGTGCGAATTGAAACCCTGATAGACGAAGAACTGTCCCCAGGTGACGGCGCCGTATACGTTGAGCTCCTCGTCGCTGACCACCTGCAGTTCCGCTCGAAAATAATAGGAAGTGTGCGGATTGATCCAGAGCATCGCATGTCCGGAGGCCGTCAATTTTGGCGCGATGGCGAACCCGTTCGAGCCTCCCGGAAACTGCTCGGGAACAGGATCAGATGCGGCGCTCTGGTGCTCTGCCGGCGTCAGGCGGGCTGCGGGCGGCGCGGAATAGAATTTTTCCAACTGTTTTAAGTCGATGGTTTCAATGTCGCCGCCGATGCTGCCCTCGGTGAAGGACAAGGCCATCCAAGGCTCAAAATGGCGAATAACCTTGGCGTGTACGTCCGGATGCTTTGACAGGAAATAGTTCAGGCCGTCAGACCAGGCGTCCATCAGCGACTTGAGCCAGGGGGGCGCGCCGCGATATTGTTGTTGCAGCCGGTCGACATCGATGAACAGCCGTGCGCGTAGATCGCTGTAGATGGCGGATTCGCCTTCCGCCCGCGCCAACCAGCCCAGGGCAATGAGATAGTTGCGTTCGATTCGATTAAAGTCGTCTTCCGCCTGCGCATAAATCATGCCGAATACAGCATCTGCGTCGGACTTCCCATAAACATGCGCGATGCCCCAATTATCGCGAATGATGTGGACCCGCTGTGCGTGCTGCTGCCAGCGCGCGTTTTCGCTCGGCGCCGTGCCGGCGGCGCCGGCGAAGACGGGAATGCACAACAGCGCAACAAATAATAATTTCATGGTTTGTGGGCCTCCGAGACCGTAGCATCGCTCAATGCGAACTTCTTTGCGCGTGGTTTTGTATCTGGCCGTCCTTTTGGGCTGCCCTGCCGGTGCGGCTGCCACCTTTCAGATCCCCGACTCCGCGCTCCCCGTTCCGTTGGTTTTGGTTGCCTACGGTGACACCCGGTTTACGGCAGCCAGCGAAACCGCGGCCAGTTCGCCGATCGCACGCCGAGCATTGGTCGCGAAGATTGCGGCCGAGAATCCGGCCGCCGTGTTCATGAACGGCGACCTGCCGTTCCACGGCATCGACGCTGACTATGAGGTGTATCGTGCTGAGACGCAGGTGTGGCGCGACAAACATTTGCGGGTGTATCCCGCGCTCGGAAACCATGAACTCTCGGCCTGCCTCGAATCGATCTGCCTCGATCGATGGTGGAATACCTTTCCCGAATTGCGCGGCATGCGCTGGTACTCGGTCGCCGTCGGCAGCAAGGTGGTCGGTATTGCGTTGGACAGCGATACTTCGCTGTTGCCGGGCAGCGCGCAACGGATTTGGCTGGAAAGCCAGATCACTTCGCTCGACCCCGCGGTTAGAGTGGTGTTGATCGTCCTACATCACCCGCCGGTCGCGGCTGTGCAGGCGGTCAAATTCGTAGAGCACAACGCACGCCCGAATGAACACGCGCTCGCGGCGTATTTGCAGATGGCGGCGGCGCACAGCACGGCTCGTTTCGTGGTCAGCGCCGGCCATATCCATAACTACGAGCGGCTCGCGCAGGACGGGGTCACTTACCTGGTTTCGGGCGGCGGCGGCGCGACGCCATACGACATCGATCGCACGGCTGCGGATCTTTATCAAGGCGGGGACTTTCCGAACTATCACTACGTGCGCTTCGAGTTGCGCGGTGCGACTCTTAGCGGCGAAATGATTCGGCTACAGGACTACGCGGCCCGCAGCCCGTCGCATTGGCAACTCAAGGATCGTTTTGAGGTCAGCCTGCAGCCTTGACGGCTTGGATCAGCTGACTCACCGCCGCCTGAGCATCGCCGTACAGCATGCGGGTTTGATCGAGCACGAACAACGCATTGTCGATGCCTGAAAAGCCCTGGCCTTGGCCGCGTTTGATGACGATGACATTCTTGGCCTTGTCGGCATTCAAGATCGGCATGCCGTAAATCGGGCTGCTCTTGTTGGCGCGCGCATCGGGATTCACCACGTCGTTGGCGCCGATGATGAGCGCCACATCCGCGGTTTCAAACTCCGCGTTGATCTCGTCCAGATCCGAAATCAAATCGTAAGGTACCCCGGCTTCCGCGAGCAGCACGTTCATGTGGCCCGGCATGCGGCCTGCGACCGGATGAATGGCGAAGCGCACCTTCACGCCGTGGTCCATGAGCAACTGCGCCAGTTCCCACACTTTGTGCTGCGCCTGCGCGACCGCCAGACCGTATCCCGGCACGATGATGATCTTTTGCGAGTACGCCATCATTACGCCGGCATCCGAGGCCTCGATGGCCTTTTGCGTGCCGGTGGCGCTGCCGCTGCCGGCGGCTGAGCTCTCGCCGAAATTCGAGAAAAGCACATTGCCGAGCGAGCGGTTCATGGCTTTCGCCATGAGCTGCGTGAGCAGCGTGCCGGCTGCGCCGACGACGGTGCCGGCGATGATCATCGCCGCGTTATCGAGCACGAAGCCTTCGAAGCCCACCGCAAGGCCGGTGAGCGCGTTGTACAACGAGATCACGACCGGCATGTCGGCGCCGCCGATCGGCAGGGTCATTGCAACGCCCAAAATCAACGCAAATACGAAGAATAGCGACACAACGGGAAGTCCGGATTCCCCTCCCGCGCCGCTGACGACCATGAAGCCGAAGCCGATGGTTATCAGCAAAATAGCCAAATTAGCGAACTTCTGGCCGCCAAAGCGTACCGATTTGGTGATCAGGCCCTGCAGCTTGGCGAATGCAATCAGGCTGCCGCTGAACGAGACGGCGCCGATAAAGCCGCCGACCGCGGCCATGGTCAGGTGCACCAAGTTGTGCTCGCTGCCGCTGTACAGCTCCACCGCGGCAATTGCCGCCGCGGCGCCGCCGCCCATGCCGTTGTACAGCGCGATCATTTGCGGCATGTTGGTCATGGCCACACGCTTGCCGCTGACCCACGCGATGACCGTCCCGATTGCAATGGCGACGATCACCAGCATCAAGTTGAGTGAGGAAGCGCCCATGAATGCCAGCGTGACAATGGTGGCCAGCAGCATGCCGACGCCCGCCCAGCGAACGCCGCTGACGGCGGTGACGGGGGAGCTCATGCGCTTCAGCCCCAGAATGAACAGGGCGGCTGCAATGAGATACGAAAGCTGGGTCAGGGTTTGAATAGTCGAAGCGGAAGGCATCCTTTAAGGTCCTTTCTTCTTGCCGGCCAGCACGAACATTTTCAGCATGCGTTCGGTCACGACATAGCCCCCGACTGCGTTGCCGGCCGCCAGCATCACGCCGATGAAGCCGATGACCCGCACCAGGGTTGTATCGGCGGTCGCCAGGGCGACCATGGCGCCGACCAGGACGATGCCATGCACGAAGTTCGATCCCGACATGAGCGGCGTATGCAGGATCACCGGCACGCGCGAGATGACCTCGTAGCCGGTGAAGGCCGCCAGCATGAAGATATAGAGTGCGATGACGCCGTCGATCATGTTTTCTGTCCCTCCACTGCCGCGCGTGTGGCTTCGTGCTTGATTTGTCCGTCGTGCGTGAGCACTGCGCCGGCGAATACTTCGTCGTGCCAATCGATCGCCAGCTCGCCCTTGGGTAAAGCCGGTTTTAGAAAATTGAACAGGTTGCGCGAATACATTTCGCTGGCGTGGTACGGCAAGGAGGCCGGCAAATTCACCGGGCCGACGATTTTGACGCCGCTCTGCAGGACAGTCTCGCCGGCCTTGGTCAATTCGCAGTTGCCGCCCTGCTCGGCGGCGATATCGACGATCACCGAGCCCGCTTTCATGCGCGCGACCGCCGCTTGAGAAATGATGCGCGGCGCCGCGCGCCCGGGCACCGACGCCGTGCTGATCACCGCATCGCTTGCGGCGATGCGCGCATCCAGGACTTCTTGCTGCTTGGCCTTTTCCTCGGGCGTGAGTTCGCGCGCATAGCCGCCCGCGCCTTCCGCGGAAACGCCCGTCTCGATGAACTTCGCGCCCAGCGACTTTATTTGATCCTTGGTAGCGCTGCGCACGTCATACGCCTCGACCACGGCCCCCAGGCGTTTTGCCGTGGCGATCGCCTGAAGCCCGGCGACGCCCGCGCCGATCACCAGGATGGCGGCGGGCCGAATCGTGCCGGCTGCCGTGGTCAGCATGGGAAAAAATCTTTCCAGCGTATTTGCGGCGATCAATGCGGCTTTATAGCCGGCGACGGAGGCTTGCGAGGAGAGCGCATCCATCGATTGCGCGCGCGAGATACGTGGCACCAATTCCATCGCAAAGCCGGTAATGCCGCGCTCTTTGAGAGCTAGGACCAGATCCGGACGCGCGTAGGCCTGCATGAATCCGATGACGACCGCGCCTTTTTTGAGCGCTGCGACTTCCGTCAAGGAAGGCGGCTGCACTTTCAATATAACGTCCGCAGACGCAAGAATCGTGGACGCATCGCTGAATTCGGCATCCGCATACAGGCCATCAGGAAAATGCGCCGCCGCTCCCGCGCCGCGTTCGATCAGCACTCGAACGCCGAGGGACTTTAGTTTGGCGGCGATTTCAGGAACCAGGGCAACGCGGGTTTCTTTGGCAGCGGTCTCCTTGAGGACACCGACGACGACGGACATGCAAAATTCTCCCAACCGTTACTTACGCGCCAAACATTGAATTATGGCATAAGAGTCGACTATCTTTAGTGTGTTATGAACGTGAGCGAGCAACACAAGCATCAATTGCTGGATTGGCGGGACGATATCGCGGTGGTTTCCCACACCCATCCCTTATCCCAGCAAATATTGCGCACCGATGTCTCCGGTATGCCGTTGGAATGGGTCGACTACCGCGAAGCTGCACGCCTGTATCACACGGAGCAAGTCGCCTATACCTGCGGAACGCAGCTTTACCGCCTGTACGGCGGCACCTGTGCGCGGACCGGGCTGCGCACCATCGTCGATGTCAATTCCATCATTGCCACCCTGGGCGTGACCGGCAATCCGGGCAATCTGCGCGGCGCAGGGTACACGCCGCCGCTCAACAATCAAACGCTGTTCCGCCGCGACGCATACCTGTGCCTGTATTGCGGCGCGCGCTTTACATATAGCCTGCTGTCCCGGGACCATGTGACGCCGTTCAGCCGCGGCGGTCAGGATACGTGGAGCAACGTGGTCTCGGCCTGCCGCCGCTGCAACAATGCCAAAGCGTCCCGCACGCCCGAGCAAGCAGGCATGCAGCTGTTGGCCGTGCCCTTCACTCCCACCTATGCCGAATACATCTTCCTGAAAGGCCGGCGCGTGCTGGCGGACCAAATGGACTATCTGGTGGCGCATTTCCCGCGTTCCAGCCCGCTGCACGAGCGCATGCAACGCTGGCCGATGTGAACGCAATCGCGGGCTTCCCCGTGCCCCGATCGGGCGTCGTGTACTACATCGACGCCAGTTATTTCATCTTTCGCGCCTACCATTCCATGCCGCCCGATATGGTGGATGCGGACGGCAACGCCACGCATGCCTTGTACGGCTTCGCGCGCTTTCTTGCCGATCTTCTCGAGAGGGTGCGGCCGGAAAGGATCGGCGTGGCCTTCGACTTGAGCCTGCGCAGCGTCACATCATTCCGCAACGCCATTTATCCCGCATACAAGGCCAATCGCGAATCGCCGCCCGCCGATTTGGAGCGGCAATTCGCGCTGTGCCGCGAATTTTGCCGGCACATGGGTCTGGCCGAGTTCGCGAGCGCTGAGTACGAAGCCGACGACATCATCGGCACCCTGGCGGCGCGCTCGCGCGCCGCGGGACTGCGCAACGTTCTGGTGACGCGCGACAAGGATCTGTCGCAGTTGATCCGCGACGGCGACATATTTTGGGATTACAGCGGCAACACGCGCTATCACTACCACGATATCGGCCCGCGCTTCGGAGTCGCGCCCGAACTCATCGCCGACTTTCTGGCGCTGACCGGGGACAGCGTCGACAACATCCCGGGCGTGCCGGGCGTCGGCAAGAAGACCGCTGCGGAACTCTTCGGCGTGTTCGGTTCCCTCGATGATTTGTATGCAAATCTTCATCGAATTCCATTCTTGAAACTGCGCGGTGCCGCCGCGGTCGCTGCTAAACTACTGGCTCACAAGGATGCCGCCTACCTTGCCCGGCGTTTGACCGGCATCGTATGCGACATTCCGATCGAGGCGACGCTCGACGACTTGAAGCCAAAACCGCAGGATCGCAGCGGCCTCGACTCTTTTTTTGACACCCATGGATTCGGGAATATTTTGCGACAGCAGGTGCGCCGCATCGCCACCGCTGCATGAGACGGGGAGTGACCATGGCGCAGAAAGATATCCAATCGGTCCTTAACGAGGACCGCGAGTTTCCGCCCTCCAAAGCGTTCGTGGAACGCGCCACGCTCAAGGCCGCCGAATTACAGCGCATGTACGACAAGGCGGCGAGCGACTACGTCGGCTTCTGGGCGGAGCTGGCCGCGGCTGAAATCGATTGGAAGCAGCCTTTTACCGTGCCGCTGGATGACTCTCGCGCGCCGAATTTCCGTTGGTTTACCGACGGCCAACTGAACGTGTCGCACAATTGTCTGGATGTGCATTTGGCGCGCCGTGGCGACAAAGTCGCCGTCATTTTTGAAGGCGAGCCTGGCGACGTACGCAAGATCACCTACAAGCAACTGCATCAAGAGGTGTGTCAGTTCGCCAATGCGCTCAAGGCGCAGGGAATCGGCCGCGGCGATCGGGTGATCATTTACATGCCGCTGATCCCCGAGGCCATTGTCTCGATGCAAGCTTGCGCGCGAATCGGCGCCGTGCATTCGGTGGTATTCGGCGGGTTTTCGGCGAACGCCGTAAAAGACCGGATCGAAGACGCCGGCGCCAAACTTGTCATTACCGCCGATGCAGGGTGGCGCGGCGGCAATGCTGTCGAGCTTAAAGCAGCGGTCGACAAAGCGCTGTCGGAAGGCTGCAAATCCGTGCAGCGGGTCATCGTTTATCGGCGGACCGGCACGCCTTGCGGGATGCGTGCGGGCCGCGATGTGTGGTGGCACGACGCCATATCGGGCGAGCCTGCGAGCTGCGAGCCGGAATGGGTCGACGCAGAACATCCTTTGTTCCTGTTGTATACCTCGGGATCCACCGGCAAACCCAAAGGGATCCAGCATTGCAGCGGCGGCTATTTGCTCAATGCCAAGCTGACCACGAAATGGGTCTTCGATCTCAAGGACGAGGATACCTACTGGTGTACGGCCGACGTCGGTTGGGTTACCGGGCACACCTACGTGGTTTACGGGCCGTTGGCCGCGGGCGCCACCTTGTTTATGTACGAAGGTGCGCCAACGTACCCTGACGGCGGGCGCTTTTGGAAAATGTGCCAGACCCATGGCGTCAGCATTTTCTATACCGCACCCACGGCGATTCGCGCGCTCATGAAATTGGGCGATGCCGTGCCGCGCAAATACGATTTGGGAAAACTGCGGGTGCTCGGCAGCGTCGGGGAGCCCATCAATCCCGAGGCATGGATGTGGTATCACCGCGTGATCGGAGCGGAGCGCTGCCCGATCGTCGATACTTGGTGGCAGACCGAAACCGGCGCCACCATGATGGCGCCCATTCCCGGCGTAACGCCCACCAAGCCCGGATCTTGCACCAAGCCGCTGCCCGGAATTTTCGCGGATATCGTCGATGAGGATGGCCGTCCGGTAAAGACAGCGGATGCGGGCGGATATCTCGTGATCAAGCGGCCATGGCCCTCGATGCTGCGCACGATTTGGGGCGACAACGACCGATACATCAAGATCTATTGGGAAAAATTCAAGAACCGCTACTACGTCGCCGGTGATTCGGCGCGCCGCGACAGAGACGGCTATTACTGGATCATGGGGCGCATAGATGATGTCCTCAACATCGCGGGCCACCGGCTGGGCACGATGGAAATTGAGTCGGCGCTGGTCGCGCATCCCAAAGTCGCGGAAGCGGCAGTGGTCAGCAAGCCGCACGACATCAAGGGCGAATCAGCGTTTGCCTACGTGGTGCTCAATGTGCCGAGACCGCAAGGGAAAAGCGCGAAAGCACTGATCGATGAACTTCGCGGCTGGGTCAGCGATCAACTGAGCCCCATCGCCAAGCCGGATGAAATTCGGCTGACCGACAATCTGCCGAAAACGCGCTCCGGCAAAATCATGCGCCGCTTGTTGCGCGCGGTGGCTCGCGGCGAGGAAATCACGCAAGACATGTCGACACTGGAGAACCCCGCAATTATCGATCAGTTGCGCGGCCTCGCTGCAGGTCGGCCGGCAAAGGGCGCGGCACCTCCCAGGAAGGCGGCGAAACCGGCCGCAAAGAAAGCGGCTAAGAAGACTTTCGCAAAGGCGCCTAAAAAAGCTGCGAAACGCACGGCAAAACGCGTCAAGCCTTCCAGGACCAAGGCGCGTTCGGCGCGACGAAAGAAATAGCCGGCCGTTTAGTTCGAACTGTCGGTAACTCCCTCGTTCCACATTTCACGGCGCATGCGCCATTTGCCGTCTGCGCCGCGGTGCAATATCAACAGCATCTTTCCGCGGCCGTCAAAGGGAGGTTTGCCATCAGGAAGCAAGACGTGTTGATGTTCCTCGCACCATTCTGTGGCTAAGTCGCCGCTGCGCTCGATATCGAAACACCTCATTTCGAATTTTTCCATCCGCGCACCGGTCAATTGCGACGATACGTCATCGAGAAATTTTGCGATCGCCTTCTTGCCGATGATGGGTTTGGTCTGCGGCAGCAACGTGATGCCGTCGTCCTCCCAAAGCGCCAACGCCGCCGCGTTGTCCATTCGCGTGGTTGCCTGGACGAGCGCGCGATTGAATTCCTCTATTCCCGCCTCGGCGGCCAAACTTGAGCTGCAGGCAAAAAACCACAGCACACCAAGCAATTTGCCTTTCATCGCATGTCCTTATGTATCGAGCTGACGGACGGACGAATATACCGCCAAAATCGCGCGCGCAGGTCCCCTTTTCCCTGATAATCGGTACCATGAACCTGAACCAAGTGACGCTGCCAGCCACCGACGTGGAGCGGTCAGCCGATTTCTACCGGCGCTTGGGGTTTACGCAAATCGTCAGCACTCTGCCGCGCTACGCCAGATTCGAATGCCAGAACGGCGCAACATTTTCGCTGCACGCGTTCGACACGGTGCTGCCCTCGCAAACCGTGGTGTATTTCGAATGCGACGATTTGGATGCCACATATGAGCGCCTGTGCAAGCTCGGAATCGAGTTCAACCAGGCGCCCAAGGACCAGATCTGGCTTTGGCGAGAGGCTTATTTGCAGGATCCGGACGGCAATATTATTTGCCTGTATCACGCCGGCAATACCCGCCGGTTCCCGCCCTGGCGCCTGTCCGACGATTCGCCCAGACTTTGAGCGAAAAGCCCGAACTTAAGGCCCCGGTTCGGCTAAAATGCGCCGGCCGGAGAAGGCGACCATAGACGCCTCGCGTGACCCACGCGAACGAAGCGGCACTCCATCCAAGCCTTGTTAGGCAATCGTGGCTGCCGCGGCCGCAGTTCTTTAGCGTGATCGGACAATATGCTTTCCACATCCAATGTCGCCGTTCAATTCGGCGCCAAGCCGCTCTTCGAACAGGTCACGGTCAAGTTTTCCGACGGCAATCGTTATGGCTTGATCGGCGCGAACGGTTCGGGCAAATCCACGCTCATGAAAGTGTTGGGCGGCGATCTTGAAGCAAGCGCCGGCGATGTGATGCTGCAGGTGGGGATGCGGCTCGGCAAGTTGAATCAGAACCAATTCGGTTATGAGGATGAGCGCGTGCTCGACGTGGTTATGCGCGGCCACACCGAGCTGTGGGCCGCCATGCAGGAGCGAGATCGGATCTATGCCGACCCGAAGGCCACCGACGAGGATTACATGAAGGCAGCGGAGCTGGAGGGGGTGTTCGCTGAATACGGCGGTTACGATGCCGAAGCCCGGGCCGGCAGCATCCTCAGCGACGCCGGTATTCACGAGTCGCGGCACAACGGTCCGATGCGCGAAGTTCCGCCGGGACTGAAGCTGCGCGTGCTGCTCGCGCAGGCGCTGTTCTCCAATCCGGACGTGCTGCTGCTGGATGAACCGACCAACAATCTGGACATCAATTCCATTCGCTGGCTCGAGGGTGCCCTCAACAATTACAACGCCACGATGGTGATCATCAGCCACGATCGGCACTTCTTGAATCAGGTGTGCACGCACATCGCGGACCTGGACTTTCAGCAATTAAAGATTTATCCGGGCAACTACGACGATTTCATGTTGGCCTCGGTGCAGGCGCGCGCTCGAGTCGAGGCTGCCAACGCCAAGGCCAAGGACCGCATATCGGACCTGCAGGAGTTCGTGCGGCGCTTTTCGGCCAATGCATCCAAGGCGCGCCAGGCCACCTCCCGCAAACGGCAGCTGGAAAAAATCAAGATCGAGGAGATCAAGCCCTCATCGCGGCAAAATCCCTACATTCGCTTCGAGCAAGGCAAGAAACTGTATCGCGGCGCGTTGACTGTGGAAAAATTGAGTTTTGCCTATCCGGGCTCGGCCGAAAAGGTGCTCGACAACCTCAGCTTCATAGCCGAAGCGGGTGAGCGGATCGCCATCATCGGGCCCAATGGCGCCGGTAAAACCACGCTCATGCGCTGTCTCGCGGGGGAATTACGACCGAACAGCGGCCGTATCGTCTGGGTTGAAAACGCCCAGCCCGGCTACATGCCGCAGGATCCGCAGGCTGAGTTTGAGGACAAGATCGATTTGTTCGGCTGGATGTCCCAATACACGGGCAAGGCGGACGACGATCAAATCGTCCGGGCCACCTTGGGCCGATTGTTGTTTTCCGGCGAAGAGACCAAAAAGTCCGTGAAGGTGCTGTCGGGCGGCGAGAAGGGCCGGATGATTTACGGCAAATTAATCCTCACGAAACCCAATGTGCTTCTGATGGATGAACCGACCAATCACATGGACATGGAAACCATCGAGTCCCTGCAGATCGGGCTCGAACATTACGCCGGCACGCTCATTTTCGTCTCGCATGATCGCGAATTCGTCGGCGGCCTGGCGACCCGCATCATCGAAATGCGTCCCGGCGGCAAGATTGTCGATTTCCGCGGCAACTATGATGAATATTTGAAATCGCAGGGTGTGGAAATTTAGCAGAAGGCTCCTAGCGCGCGGCGCGCTCTGCTGGCAGTATTCGGGCGATGAATCTGATCGCCGACCATCTGCAAAAGAAATTCGGCGCGATCACCGCTGTGGCGGACGTATCCTTCGCCGCCGAACCCGGCAAGATCCTCGGACTTCTGGGGCCGAACGGCGCCGGCAAGTCAACCACCATCAGCATGCTCGCCGGCCTGATCAAGCCGGATTCGGGCAAGGTGCAGATCGACGCGACAACCTTGGGAGTCGGCGCAGACCCGACCAAGCGTAAACTGGGACTGGTTACGCAGGAAATTGCGCTGTTAGAAGAGCTGCCGGCGCGCATGAATCTGGAATTCTTCGGCGGACTGTACGGCCTATCGGGGGCGGCTCTTGGCGCAAGGATCGCGGCGGTGCTGGAATTGACCAGCCTCTCGGACCGTGCGCGAGACCCGCCGAGCACGTTCAGCGGCGGCATGCGGCGCCGCTTGAATATCGCCTGTGCGCTCCTGCACGAGCCGCAGATTTTACTGCTGGACGAGCCGACAGTGGGTGTCGACCCGCAAAGCCGTAACGCCATTTTCGAGACCATCGAGGTGCTGGCGGGCCAGGGGCGCACGGTAGTCTATACGACGCACTACATGGAGGAGGTCGAGCGGCTGTGCGATCGCATCGTCATCGTGGATCACGGGCGCGTTCTTGCCGACGACACGTTGACGGGCCTGCTGGCGGGTGCGCACCTTGGGAACAAGCTGACCTTGAAATATGACGTGACGCCCGATGTCGCCGCGCTCGCGGAAATCAGGAATCTGCCCGGGGTCGTCCAAGTCGAGCTGGCCGGCACTGAAGTTTCGGTCTCCGCAAACGACCTTGGCACCGCGGCTCCGCGCGTACTCGAGCGGCTGGCCGCACGCGGATTTAGTTGCCAGGAGTTGACTAGCCGGCGCGCCAATCTCGAGGATGTGTTTCTGGCATTGACTGGACGCACGCTGCGCGACACATGAGCTCAACTTTCACCGCATTTCGCGCCCTGGTGCGCAAGGACATCGCGATATTTTTGCGCGACCGCCGCGCGCTGCTTGTCAGTGTGCTGACGCCGATCGTGGTTGCGGCGTTCTTCGGCTTTTTGTTCGGCGGCACGGGATCTGGCGACAATCCCCTATCGCGTATGAAGGTCGGCATTGCCGATTTGGATCACAGTGCGTTGACCAAAGCAGTGCTGGAAAGCTTGAATCAGGACGCTTCCCTCGAAATCCAGGAACTTCCGGAAGACCAAGCACTGCAGTTGGTGCGCAGCGGCAAGCTGCGCGCCGCCATCGTATTTCCCACCGATTTTGAGGCGGCCGCGACCGGCGCGTTGGTCGGCACCGGCCCGATGCCGGACGTCAAGCTGCTCTATGATCCGTCGCAATCCATGATTCGACCGATGGTCGCGGGACTGCTGTCGCAGCACGTGATGCAGCGGCTGTCGCGGCCGAATTTCATCGGCACTGCCAAGGCCATTCCTTTCAACGTCGACAACGTCGCGATCACTACCGGGCCTCGATACAACTCTTACGCCCATTCCTTCGCGGGCATGAGCATTCAGTTCATTCTCTTCATGGGAATCGATGCGGGCATTGCGCTGCTGCTGATGCGCCAACAAGGCATGTGGCGCCGATTGCGCGCAGCGCCTCTGTCTCGCGCGGTATTGCTCGGCAGCCGCGTGGCCGGCACCACGCTGATCGCGATCATGATTCTGGCGGTCGTTTACCTGGTGGCGCGCGCGGTGTTTGATGTGCGCATCGCCGGCAGCGTGCCCGGCTTTGTGATGGTCGCCTGCGCCTTCGCGCTGCTTGCGGCCACCACCGGACTCATGATCGCCGCACTCGGCCGTTCCGTGGGCGCGACGCGCGGCGTGGCCATGTTTTCCGTGCTGATCCTGGTGATGCTCGGCGGCGCCTGGGTGCCGTCGTTCCTGTTTCCGGAGTGGCTGCAGCACGTGACCGAGTTCGTGCCGACCCGCTGGGCTGTGGATGGACTCGATGCAATGACCTGGCGCGGTCTGCCGCTGCAATCAGCCTTTGCACCGACGGCGATATTGGTCGGCTGGTCGGCCCTGTTTGCTCTGATCGCCGTCTGGCGCTTTAATTGGGAAAATGATTGACGGCTTCAAAATAATTTGCGAGGGGAGTTCAAGTCAATGAAGTCGCGCACCGAAGTTCGACTGGTGCATGGCGAAGGCTATGGCTATCGCGTCGGCAAGACGCCCAAACTTCCGGGTCTCGAGCTCGCGGCCGAGGATTATCGCAAGCTGACGCGCCTTGCGAAACGCGGCGAAGTGCGGCTGGAAATCGACAGCCGGGTCCATTTCGAGGACGCGGATCACAACGCGTACAACACCTTCACGGACATCCCCGGCGACGACCCGCATGCAGGCTACGTCATGGCCGGCGCGCACTTGGACAGCTGGGTTGCCGGTGACGGCGCCGCCGACAATGGCAGTGCGGTGGTCATGGAAGCGGCGCGGATCCTCGCCAGCATCGCCGTTCATCCGAAACGCACCATTCGCTTTGCGCTGTGGGCCGGCGAAGAAGAAGGCCTGATGGATCAGAGGCGTATGTCGAGAAGCATCTGGCTCACCGGCCGCTGCCGACCGATCCCGCCGAGGCCGATCTGCCGCCGGTGCAGACCCTGCCGGGCTTTGCCGACCTGGCGGCCTATTTCAACATCGATAATGGGTCGGGAAAAATTCGTGGCATTTACGCGGAAGGCAATTTCTCGCGTTCCAATTTATCCAGGACCCATTGGATTACGAAACCCGAGTTCATCACACCGACCTCGATACTAACGCGCAGCGTTGAAGGCGCCAGGCGCCTGCGGGCGGCTCTTATGCCTGTTTCAGGCGGCCGCGGCGAAAGTCAGCGATGATTTCCCGCGCCGCGTTGTGGCCCGGCGCACCGGTGACGCCGCCGCCGGGATGAGTCCCCGAACCGCACATGTACAGGCCTAATAACGGACCGCGATAGTCGCCGTGCCCCAGCATCGGCCGCGCCGAGAACAGTTGATCCAAACTCAAGGCGCCATGAAATATATCGCCGCCGATGAGGCCAAAGGTACGCTCGAGGTCCAGCGGGCTCATGATCTGCCGACCCAACACCGCGGCCTTGAAATTTGGCGCATGGCTGTTGACCAAATCAATCATCACGTCCGCGACTTCCTCGCGATGACTGTCCCAGGATGCGTCATTCGGCAGGACGGGGGCGACGTGCTGGCAGAACAGGCTCGCAACATGCTGTCCCGGGGGCGCCAGACTGTCATCGAGAGTGGAAGGAAGCAACATCTCCACGATGGGGCGCTTTGACCAGCCGCCGGCTTTGGCATCGAGGTACGCCTGATCCATGTAGGCCAGGCTCGGCGCCATGATGATGCCGGCGGTGTGATGATCGGCGGCGGCGGCGCCCGGCAACGCCTTGAAGTCGGGCAATTCCGCCAGCGCGACATTCATGCGGAAGGTTCCGGATCCGCAGCGCCAAGTCATAATCCGCTCGCGGAAGTCCTGCGGCAGTACACTGGAATCGATCAGTGATCCGTACAGCAATTTCGGGTTGAGGTTCGACACCACACTGCGTGCCCGAATCGATTCGCCTTTTTCGGTGACCACACCCACCGCGCGGCCGCTCTCGACCAAAACCTCGCGAACCGGACTTGCAACTCGAATCTCCACGCCGCGCGCGGCCGCTGCTTTGGACATTGCCTGGGTGATGGCACCCATTCCCCCGATCGCATGCCCCCAGGCTCCCTTCTTGCCGTTGACCTCGCCAAACACGTGGTGCAGGAGCACATAGGCGGACCCTGCCGCGTAGGGACTCGCGTAGTTGCCGACCACGCCGTCGAAGCCATAGGCGGCCTTGATGGGTGCGCTATCGAACCAAGAGTCGAGATAGTCTCCCGCGGACTTCACGAACAGATCCAGCAGCTCGCGCCGCATCGGCAAATCCAACTTCGCGATTCGCTTGGCTTGGCGCGCGCCGCGCAGCATTTCGGGCAATGCCTGAAGCCATCCGCCGGCGGTGACATTTGGCGGCGTCTGCAGCACAAGATCGCGCAGCACGTCGGCGATCACGTCGAGACGTTCGCCGTAAACGCCCAAGCGCTCGGCGTCGCGCGGGGAAAACTTGGCAACTTCGCGAGCGGTCTGTCCGGCGCCCACTTTGAGGTAGGTGCTCTCGTCCAACGGCAGAAAATTGGCCAGCTTGCGCTCGACGATGCGCAGGCCATGCGCTGGCAAGTCCAGATCTCGAATGATTTTCGGATTGAGCAGCGAAACCGTGTAGGCCGCCACGGAGTTGCGAAAGCCGGGATGAAATTCTTCGGTTACCGCGGCTCCGCCGACCACCGTCCGGCGCTCGAGCACCGTCACCTTGAGCCCCGCGGCTGCAAGATACGCGGCGCAAACCAGTCCATTGTGGCCGCCGCCGACAATGACAACATCGCGCAACGATTCAGCCACGGTTTCGGCCGTCGCTGCTCCAACCGGCGCCAGGCGAGTGCTCCAAGCTGCTTTCCGGAATCACTTCGCGCATGCGGCGCGCAAAGCTTCGCAACGACACTTCGTGGTGTCCCAACGGACCCGGCGTGTAGCTGCGCGAGCCCATGCCGGCTTGCACCCTCTCGATCAAGGTCTTGTCTTCCAGGCTGACTCTGCGATTGATGCGCCAATTCAGGTACCGCGCCGCGCGCATTTCACGCCTCTCGTCAGGGTGCGCGTAAGCAATCTCCCGCACCAAGGTCTCGGTGGGCGATATCGGGATGATCTGCATGAAATCGATCTGATCCGGATAGATGTCGAACGCAACGTTCGGCCACAGCTTGAAGTAGGTCCAGAGACGCTGCCGCTCCTCGGGCAGGTGCGCGATGCGCGGCAATACCGTTTGATACATACGCTCCGACCGTTGCGTCGAGGGTGCGTCGCGAAGATGCCCCCACATTTTGTCCACCCAGTGCTCCGCCTCGAGGCCGTATGACTGGCCGAATAGCCGCGACAGTCCGGGATGCGCCACCGCGATGTGCATCCCGTCCGAATAATTGTCCGTGACGTTTTTCCAGTTGACCTGGCGCAACCGCAGGGTTACGCGCCCCAGCGGCCTGAGTTCCTCGAAACGATAGCAAGCAAGTTCCTTCTCATAAGGCGCGAGCATTTCGGCGACACTGGGCAGGCCCGGCTGCAGACGGACAAAGACAAATCCCTTGTAGATTTCGATCTCCAGCGGTTTCAGCCCGTAATGCTCTGCTGCGAAGTCGACGAATTCCTTGCGATGCGGCACGGCCGCCAGCCCGCCGTCGAGATCGTAAGTCCAGGCGTGGTAGGGACAGACAATGCGCCCGGGACAATGCCCGGCAGCGCCGTCGAGGAGTCTCGAGCCGCGATGGCGGCAGACATTGAAGAAAGCTTTGACGCGGTCATCGCGGCTGCGCACCGCGACAATGGGCTCGCCGAGAAAATCCAGCGTGTGATAATCGCCGGGTGTCGGAATGTCGCTCAGGTGGCAGATGATCTGCCACGACGTGGCGAAGACCTGTTGTTTTTCAGCGCGTAAAAAGTCGGCGTCCCGATATATCCACCCGGGCAAACTGAAATCTTCTTCCAATGCTCGGCGCCGCGCATCCATCAGGGGGGGGGTTACCGTCTCCAGCTCTTGTTGAACGATAGTATAACAAGAGGAGTGGTCAAGTTTTGAGAGGTTTGCCCCGCAAAATTCGCGGAAAGGCGCCTGCGCAAAGCGCGTTGACCCAATCCTCGCAGATACTGATCGCCTCACGCGGCTTGAAGGTCTCTGAACTGAGGCTCAATTCGACCCACAGGCCATCCAGCAGTGCGCAAAGCGCGATCGCGGCGGAGCGCAGCTTAAATTTGGGCGCCGCCCCGGATTCAACCAGTTCGCTCAACAAGTCTTCCAAAATGGATCGATATTTGCCGTAAGTGCGGTCATGCACTTCGCGGATCTCGCGCGAGTGCGCAACCATGCTCCAGAACACCACCCATACATTGAAAAGTTGCGGATCGAGAAGTTCCGGAGCAAATGACGCGCGGAAAAAATCGCTCAGACGTTCGCGCGGCGATGCAGCGCGATTGTGAGCGCGGGCGCGCAGCTCGTCCTGCAACGAGAGCGCCAGAGTCTCGTAAGTCTCCGCTATCAATCCCGACTTGCTGGGAAAATGGTGGTTGATCAAGCCGATTGAGACGCCCGCTGCGGCGCTGATACGGCGCACCGAAACGCCGTCGTGGCCGTACTTTTTCAGGCAGCGAAGCGTGGCTTCGACCAGGGCTTCCCGGCGTAGCGCAGGCGTGGCGCGACGAAACTTCGGTACACGCGGCTTTTTCTTCATTAATTCCCTTTATCCTTATTGTAACGAACCCCGTCCTGGAGTTCTGCGCCGCAGAGCTAGGCTGCGCGATACGCCCGATAATCCAACCCAAGTGCGCTCGCAACCGCCTCGTGCGTCAATTGACCGGCGTGCACATTGAGACCCTGAGCCAACCCGGGGTCCTTGGAAATAGCGCCACGCCAGCCGTGATCGGCCAGCGCCTTCACATACGGCAGAGTCGCATTGGTGAGTGCGAAGGTCGAAGTCCTCGGCACCGCTCCTGGCATGTTCGTGACCGCATAATGGATTACACCGTCCAGCACGTAGGTCGGTTCGGCATGAGTCGTGGGATGACTGGTCTCGAAGCAGCCGCCCTGATCGATCGCTATATCGACCAGCACTGCGCCCGGCTTCATGGTTTTAACCATGGCACGCGTCACCAGCTTGGGCGCCGCGGCGCCTGCGATCAACACCGCGCCGATGACGAGGTCGGCGTCGCGCACCAGTTCCTCGATGGCATGCGCGGTCGAATACACAGTCTTAAGCTGGCTTCCGAAAATCGCGGAGAGCTCTCTTAGGCGCTTGACCGAGCGATCCACCACGGTTACATCGGCGCGTAGGCCGACCGCCATTTCCACCGCGTGAGTACCGGAAACGCCTCCGCCCAGCACCACGACCTTGGCGGGAGCCACGCCCGGCACGCCGCCGAGCAGCACACCAAATCCACCGTTGGCCTTTTGCAGGCAGTTGGCGCCGACCTGCACCGACATGCGTCCCGCCACTTCACTCATGGGAGTCAGGAGCGGCAGCGAACCATCGGGCGCCGTTACCGTCTCGTAGGCGATGGCCGTGGCGCCCGAAGCCAGCAGCGCCATCGTTTGCTCGCGATCGGCTGCCAGATGCAAATAAGTAAAAAGCGTCTGATTGCCGCGTAGCATCTTGCACTCGGTCAGCTGCGGCTCCTTGACCTTTACGATCAGATCGGTAGAAACGAAAATGTCCTCGACTTTTTTGGAGATTGAGGCTCCGGCAGCCTGGTAGTGCGAATCGTCGAAGCCGATTCCTGCACCGGCGCCGCTTTGCACGATGACTTGATGCCCCGAAGCGACGAGTTCGCGAACGCCCGCGGGTACCAGACCCACTCGATACTCATGTATTTTGATTTCTTTGGGGACGCCGATTTTCATAAAGTCGCTCCGCAGGATAGACCGGGATGGCAAGGTTACTCACCCAGGCGACGAGAAACAATCAGCGTGCAACGGCATCAGACGATATCGCCCAATTCCCGCACGAGCAGTCGTTGCCAAAGCCATTCTTGCCGCGTTTTTGGCGCATTTAGGGACATGCGCTCCAAGACTCCCTGGCCGGCTACGGCGCGCGCCACATGGGTGTAATTGCCGCTGATATAGTGGCGCTGCGAGTGCCGAACAGCACTTTCAACGCATTCGGCGGCATCGTCAAAGATGCGCGGCATGTCAACTCTTGGGCTTCAGCACCAAGGAGAAATTGATTTTCACGGCATCGCCGACGGTCTCCGTGCTCTTCCAGTCGCCCTGGCCCACGCCGAAATCCAAGCGGTTGAGCTTGGCGCTGCCGGTGAGCCTGGCACCGGCAGCACCGGGCTCGAACTGAAATTCAATGGGCACGTCCTTGGTGACGCCGCGCAGCGTCAGCGCGCCGACCGCGGAAAAGCCCGTGGCAGTCTTGGTGATGGACTTGCTGATGTAGTGCGCTCTGGGATACTGAGCGACATCGAAAACATCTTTGCCGCGCATGGTGGTGTCGCGGTCCTTGTCTTTCGAATCGACCGAATTCAGGTCGATCTGCACGTCGATTCGAGAACTTGAAAGCGTCTCGGGCGCAAAGTCGACGTCGGCAGTGAACTTGTGAAAAACACCCTTGAACTCGGCGCCCGCTTGAACGCCGACAAACTCCAGACGGCTCTGATCGGTTTCAGACGTGTAGCTCGCCGCCGCCGTCGCGGCGGCGGCCAAAAGAATTGCGGTTGTACCGACAAGATAAAGACTTCTCATGATCGCTTCTCCGACTTTGTAAATGGCAGCATGCGCTTTAGCACGCCATCTTTGTTCCAAAAATGATGCTTGAACGCCGCGAGAATGTGCGCAAACGCCAGCGTGAACAGCACCCAGCTCAACGTATCGTGGGTCGTTCTCAGCAAATTGAAGGCTGATTCGTTCGGCCCGATGAGATTGGGCCAGGTGAATTGGTGGAACCAACTGACCGAGTAGTTCTTCGCTGAGGACATCATCCATCCCGCCAGGGGCATCACGAACAGCAAGACATAGAAAAGAGCGTGACTGGCTCGCGCGAGCTTCCTTTCGATCGTGCTCATGGCCGCCGGCAATTCCGGAGGGCGGTTGAATAGCCGCCACAGCAGCCGCAGCACCGCCAACATCAAAATGGTCATGCCGAGGCTTTTGTGCCAATCGAGGCGCTCGAGCTTGCGCGCTCCTATCGGCAGGTCTTCAGCCGTCCACCCCAGAGTGAATTGAACCACGATCAGCGCGGCGATGAGCCAGTGAAATCCTTGCGCGACCGCACCGTAGCACGTCGGGGGGTTTTGATTTGGCATCACGCGTCTCCGGCTGCAAACTGTTGCCTAGTCTAGCAAGCCGGAGCGCCCCCGATCGATGTTCAACAAGATTGTCGCCGCCGTGCTGGTGTTGAGTTTGGCGGCATGCGCCGCGTCGCATCCTCGACCGGCCGCGTCGCAGCTGCGTGCTCAATCGGGCCTGCAATCGCTTCCTGCGCCCGGCGAATACTCGATCGATTCCAGCGGCTCCGAAATGAGGCTGTTGGTGTATCGGGCGGGACCGCTGGGCAATCTTGGCCATAACCACGTCATGGTCAATCGCGCGATAACCGGACGCGTGCAAATCGGCGCCGGCGTATCGGCCTCGTCATTTTTGCTGCGCATGCGGGCGGATGATTTCGTGATAGATGATGCGCAATCGCGACAGGAAGAGGGCGGCGATTTTCCAGGGGACGTACCAGAGGCGGCCAAAGCGGGGACAGGCCGCAACATGCTGGGCAGCGCAGTGCTCAATGCCGCTGAATTTCCAGAGATCACCGTGACGAGCAAGTC
This sequence comes from Steroidobacteraceae bacterium, assembly GCA_039924385.1. GTDB lineage: Bacteria > Pseudomonadota > Gammaproteobacteria > Steroidobacterales > Steroidobacteraceae > Bog-1198. Next base: position 50,275 of record JBDTAV010000014.1, on the reverse strand, counting down.
GCTCACCGGCACCTTGAACGAATTGAGCGCGGAGATGGAAATCAACGCGGCCGGGCGCACCTCGCGAATATCCGTGCCGCTCGCCTTGCAAGGCGACGCTCATCACTTCATTGCGGCAGGCTCGACGGAATTGCGTCAAACAGCGTTGGGTCTCGTCCCCTACAGCCTGATGCACGGTGCGTTGCAGGTGCAGGATGCCATGAAGTTGAAGTTCAAGATTACGGTGCTGACGAACTAGTCAGAAGAATCGGCGTCCCTTCGGGAGCCACCAGCACCGCGGCCGGAACCGAGCGCAATCCGGGCGGCAGTTCACCGTTCGGCACAATTCCCTTGTCGGCAAGATGAGCCAGAGTGCCGCCGACGTCGTCGACTTCAAAGCGTAAGGTTGCACGCCGCAAATCGGCCGGACGGTACAGCCCGAGATCGATGAAATCGCTGGTGCAGACGATATGCGGGAGCCGATCGCCGGGCTCTTCCATTCCGACGAAACCAAGGTCTTCCCAATAAGCCTTGGCCAGTTCGCGATCCGGCGCGGGCATGGCGATCTCGAGAAAATAGCCGCAGCGCGACGTGTCGTTGGCAAGGCGTTTGCTGGGTGAAAACGTGCGCGCTTCCACCAAACGCACCAACTGCCCGGAAGGGTCGAGCCAGCCGACTTCATTGAAAACATCGTTGCCGAGATGCCGAAACTCGAATTCGATTCCCTTCTGCTCGAACGCGTCCAAGTGCTTGAGCAGGTCTGGCTTTACGAAGGTCAATGATGGCGCGAGGATGGGTTCTTGATGCAAACCCAGACAAATTCGCCCGTCAGTGACCACGGCGTAAGGATGCGGCCACGCATCGCCCACCTCCGCGAAAGAAAACCCAAGATTCACGTAAAAATCCAATGAAGCCTGAACGTCGGGCACGGCGAGCGAAAATTCGAGAAAGCGTCCCAGCACGGCGTCGCTAACTCACTCCGCCGACGCAGATGTACTTGATCTCGGTGTAATCGAGAATTCCGTACTTGGATCCTTCGCGGCCGACGCCCGATTCCTTGACGCCGCCGAATGGCGCGACTTCGGTCGAGATGATGCCAGTGTTCAGTCCGACGATTCCGTACTCAATGGCCTCCGAAACTCTCCAGCTCCTTGCGAGATCGCGCGTGTAAAGATAGGCGGCCAAACCAAATTCCGTGTCATTGGCCATCGTGATCGCCTGCGCTTCGCTTTCGAATTTGAATAACGGCGCCACCGGCCCGAACGTCTCCTCGCGAGCCACCAGCATCTTGGGAGTGACATCTGTGAGAATGGTGGGTTCGAAGAACGAGCCGCCGAGCGCGTGGCGCTTGCCGCCCAAAGCGATCTTGGCGCCCAACGCCTGCGCATCCGCTATGTGTTCTTCAACTTTCGCCACCGCTTTGGCATCGATCAATGGCCCTTGGTCGGTGACGCCCTTCAGTCCATCGCCCACGCGCAGCTGCGAGACCGCGGTTTTGAGCCGCTTGGCGAACTCCTCGTAAACACCGGCTTGAATCAACAGCCGATTCGCGCAAACACAGGTCTGCCCGGTATTTCGATACTTGCTGGCCAGGGCTCCCAGGACCGCGGCATCCAGATCGGCATCGTCGAAGACGATGAAGGGCGCATTGCCGCCCAATTCGAGCGACAGTTTCTTGAGCGTGCCGGCGCATTGCGCCATGAGCTTCTTGCCCACTTCGGTAGATCCGGTAAATGTCAGTTTCCTCACCGTTGGATTGCCGGTCATTTCCGCGCCGATCGCCGCCGCGCTGCCGGTGATCATATTGAACACGCCCTTTGGGACGCCTGCACGGTGGGCAAGTTCTGCCAGCGCGAGAGCGGAATAAGGGGTCTGGGTGGCCGGCTTGCAAACCAGCGTGCAGCCGGCGGCCAGCGCGGGTCCGGCCTTGCGCGTGATCATCGCACTTGGAAAGTTCCACGGTGTGATGGCTGCGACCACGCCGATGGGCTGTCGCAACACCATTATCCGCTTGTCGCTTTGATGGCCTGGGATGATGTCGCCATACAAGCGCTTGGCTTCCTCCGCGAACCATTCTATGAACGAGGCGGCGTACACGATTTCCGTTTTGGACTCGGCCAGCGGTTTGCCCTGTTCCGCGGTCATCAATGCAGCAAGGTCTTCCTGATTCTCGATCATCAGGTCGAACCAGCGGCGCAGGATGACGGCCCGCTCTTTCGCGGTACGCGCCCGCCAAGCGGGCAACGCAGCCGCAGCGGCGGCAATCGCGCGCCGTGTTTCCGCCGCGCCCATGTTCGGAATTGATCCCAGCTTTTTCAAAGTCGCGGGATTTGTCACATCCACAACGGCGCCGTTGTCCGCGGCGCTCCATGCGCCGTCGATGAAACAGGCTTCGCGCAGCAGTGCCGGGTCTTTAAGTTTTAGGGACATCCAACCTCAAGTGGCGATGAAAGAATTCCAGACTGCGCTCCAGCGCCCGCCGAAACCAGATACGCCGCCAGCCGATGGCCGTCGCCGGTTCTCAATTCAATATTCAGTCCCATGATGCCCTCGAGGATAGCGCGTTCAAATGTTGACGCTCAAGGCAGCTCAGCGTTCGAGAATGGCGGTCACGCCCATGCCGCCCGCGGTGCAAATCGAGATCAACCCGCGTTTGCCTCTCGCTTCGTCGAGAATTTTCGCGAGCGTGGCGATGATCCGTGCGCCGGTCGCCGCGAATGGGTGCCCGATGGCGAGGCTGCCTCCCTTCACATTCAATTTCGACCGGTCAATCGTGCCCAGAGCGCCCGGCAACTGAAGTTTGTCGCGGCAATATGCCGGATCGGTCCAGGCCTTCAGGGTGCATAACACTTGTCCGGCAAAGGCTTCGTGTATTTCGTAGAAGTCGAAGTCCTGAAGCTTCAATTTCGCGTCGTTCAGCATTCGAGGAACCGCGTATACCGGAGCCATCAGCAATCCCTCTTTCTTTTCGATGTAGTCGACTGCGGCGACCTTGCCATAGCTCAGATAAGCCAACACCGGAAGATTGCGCTCCCGAGCCCATGCCTCGGAGGCCAACAACACGGCGGCGGCGCCATCGGTCATGGGCGTGGAATTTCCCGCGGTCAAGGTGCCGGCCCCGGAAAAATCGAAAGCCGGCTGCAGCGTTGCAAGTTTTTCCAAGGTCGAATCAACGCGGATATTGTTGTCCTGGGTCAAACCAAGATATTGGATCACCAAGTCCTTGTAGAACCCTTGAGCGTACGCCGCGGCGGCCTTCTGATGGCTCTCCAACGCAAGCTGATCCTGCTCCCCGCGCGTGATGCCCCAAGTTTTCACCATGAGTTCCGTGCTCTCACCCATGGACAGACCCGTGCGCGGCTCCGTCACCCCGGGAAGTACCGGCCGGTAGTTCCTTGGGCGCAATCCAAACCAGGGCTTCAGCCTGGCGGTTGCGGTCTTGCCGCGATAGCTGCGCAGCAAGATTTGCTGAAAACTTCGTGGGTAGACCACAGGCGGGTCGCTCACCGTGTCGACCCCTCCGGCAATGGCGCAATCGATCTGCCCCAAGGCGATCTTGTTGCCCAATAAGATCGCCGCCTCGAGGCTGGTGCCGCAGGCGCGCTGCAGGTCCAGTCCTGGTGTTTCTGCCGCCAGCCCGCAGCCGAGCACCGACTCCCGCGTCAAATTCCACTGACTGGAATGCTTCATCACGGCGCCGGCCGCGACATCATCGAGGCGCTGACCGCGCAAGCCGAAACGCTCGACCACGCCGCGCAATGCGGCAATCAACATCTCTTGATTTCCCACTTGTGCGTAGGCGCCGTTGCCGCGTGCAAACGGAATACGTGCGCCGCCGACTATCGCGACACGTCGCGGACCTGCTCCTACCAACATAGCTGCCTCCCCAAAGCGGTAACTACGCGAATTATGGACCTACCCGCCAGCATATAATCCATGCATGAGCGGATTTTCTTCCAAGGCAGTGTGCGGAATTGCGCTTTTTGTGCTTGCCGGGTGCGGTGCGCCGCCCGTCCCAGAGCCCGCGCCTGCCGCAAAGGCGCCGCCGCCGACGGATCAATTAAATCGAATAGTCGAGCGCTATTGGGACGAGCGCCTGCCGACCGAGGATGTCATTTCGCCGCAATCGCTTGCGGATTCATTGAGTATTGAGCGCCGCTATCTTGCGGAATTGCTCGGCATTTCGCGCGACACTCTCGACGCACCGTCGAAGTTGACGTACGACATTTTTCGCCGGCGGCGCGAGACCGGCATCGAGGCCTTTACCTTCCCCGACGAGTTGCTGCCCATCAATCCGTTCGGCGGCATGACGCAGCAAATCGCGGCGCAGGCTGTGGAACTGGCGCAGCATCCCGGTGCAAACGTCCATGACTACGACAATTGGCTGAAGCGCATCGACGATTACGTGCGTTGGACGCAGCAAGCCGCCGCCAATATGCGCGAAGGGATGCGCAGCGGCTATACCTCGCCGCGCTCCGTGATCGAGCGCATGCTTCCGATCCTCAAGCGTCTTGACGTGGATGACTCCGCCAACGTGTTCTATGCGCCGCTGCGATCCATGCCTGAGAGCATCAAGGATCCGGAGCGGGCGCGGCTGACCCGGGACTTGACCCAGGCCGTCGCCGAGAAATTGCTGCCCGCCAACCGCGCATTGCGCGATTTTCTGAAAAAAGAATACCTGCCGCGCGCGCGCGCTGGACTGGCTTTGTCGGAACTGCCGCTGGGCCGCGAGTGGTATGCGTTTTTGGTCAAAAGGGCCGCCAGCAGCGCACTCTCGCCCGAGGAGGTCAGCCGCATTGGCGCGGCCGAAATCGAGCGTCTTGGAGCGCCGCCACCGCGCGAGCCGGCGCCAGTTGCCGCGAATGGAGTGGTGAACGCCTACAAAGAGCTGCAGCTCCAAGTTCAGGCTGCACTGCCTGCGGCATTTTCCGAGAGCCCGAAGTCGGAGCTCGAGATTCAGGGCGCGGAGTGGCTGCCCCAGGCTGCCGTACCGTTGTATTACCAGCGCGGCGGTCCAGCAGGCGTGCCCCGCGCCATTCTTTTTGTGGACACCGGCAAGGGGGCGAAGGCGGCGGTCTCGATGGCAAGTTTCCTGCAGCTGGGGTTGCCGGGCGAGCACTTTCAAATCGCCCTTCAGCAGGAGCAAGCAGATCTGCCGCGATTCCGCCGCTTCGGTGCCGAGTCGGCCTTTACGCAAGGATGGGGCCTTTACGCCGTGTCGCTCGGCGACACGTTGGGCCTGTTCAGCGACGAATCAGCCAAACTGGATGCTGCGGGGGCGATGCGGCGCTGCGCGGTAGATTTGGTGGTGGACACGGGTTTGCATGCGAAAGGCTGGACTAGAGGCCAGGCTTTTGACTATCTTCATGCGCATCTTGGAGTCGATGATATCGACGCCCAATCTCTGATTGACGAGTACGCTGCGAGTCCCGCGAAGGCGCTGGCGTGCGTGGGTGGGATGAAGTTTCGCGCCTTGTTCACGCTGGCCCAGCAACACTTTGGCAGCCGCTTCGATCTTCGGGAATTTCATTCGCAGGTTCTGCAGGGCGGTGCGATGCCGCTGGACATTCTCGAGGCAAAAATGAAAGGCTGGATGGACGCTTCGAAATGAAGGATTTCCCTGAAAACAACCGCCTGGCGGCGATTTTGTTCGAACAATATTTGTCGGTCGGAGTCAGACTATTGGAGCCTGTCCGAGTGTTCCGCGTGGCCTTACCTAAGGCTAATTTCGCTTCGGGCGAGGCGGAGCCGACGCGGTTGGGTTCATTCCCAATGAGGAGGCGACCAGGATGCGTGAAGCGAAATTTGCAAGGCTACGAAGGGTTGGCAGGGGGAGCGGCGTCTGCGGTGTTGCGCGGCTTGTCCGTGGAACCCGCCACGGCCCGCGCCGCGCCTCGTAGTGCGAACCTTATTCCTATGCGCAGTTTTGCTGGCGAGCGGCGCGGCCCGCTCCGCGGATATCCCCGCGGAAGCCTCTGCCGGCAACGATATCGCCATCTCGGTGTCGTTGGACCAGGCCGAACAGCGCGGCAGCGCCAGCGCCACCGTGAGGATTCACGCAAGCCGCGAGGTCGTGTGGTCGCTGATCACGAGCTGTCCGGAATCGTTGCGGATGGTCCCCGGGCTCGAAATCTGCGACGTGCTGGAGACCGCGCCGGATCAGTCGTGGCAGAAAATTCGCCACGTCATGAATTACTCTTGGTACGTGCCGAAGTTGACCTATGTGATCAGGGCCACCTACGATCGACCGGCAAAAGTATCAATAGAACGGGTTTCCGGGGATCTTCGAACGCTGCGGGGTTCCTGGGAATTGCGGAGCGACGGCGACTTTACCATCGCGCACTACACGGTCGATTTAGCGCCGGGCTTCTGGGTGCCGAGCTGGATCGTGCGTACGGTGCTGCGAAAAGACCTGCCCAAAATGTTGCGTGCGCTGCGCTCCCGTGCTGAAGACATGTCCAGCCACAAACCCTGAACCTATGCGCACCGCGCGCCGCACTGTGCTGATGGCCTGTATCGCGGTTCTGAGCTTAGGCGCGTGCGAGCGCGAGCCTGAATCGCCGCCAATGCGGGTCAAGCGGGTATTTCACCTCAATCCTTACGAGAAGGACTTCGGCTACTCGCAAGCCGTCTTGATCGACAAAACGCTGTATATTTCGGGCTCGGTGGCCGCGGATCAGAGCGGTCGGCTGGTTGCGCCCGGCGATATGGCCGGGCAAATGCGCGCCGCTTATTCCAATATACGCCGCACGCTGGCAGCGCACGGAGCCGACTTCGAAGAGGTTGTCAAAGAGACGATTTACACGACGGATATGGACGCATTGCTAAAAGCCTCGGATCTGCGCTTCGAGTTCTACGACAAGGAACGTCTACCGACCACATCCTGGGTTCAGGTGCAGCGCCTGGTGGATCCGGGATTTCTCGTACAGATCGAAGTCATCGCCGAATTGCCGTAAAGAATGAACCGGGGATAACGTTGCGCAACGTGGTGGATAAAAGCTTCGAGAGGCGCCTCGCGGGGCTGATAAATTCGGGTGAGAGGGCGATACTGCGCGGCGGCCGCAAGGGAGTCGAGAAGGAGTCATTGCGCGTGTCGCCGGACGGCGTGATCGCCCAGACCCGCCATCCGGAAGCATTGGGAGCGCCGCTCACCAATGAAAACATCACGACGGATTTCTCCGAATCGCTGATCGAATTGGTCACGCCGCCGTTCGGCGAGACCTGGGAACTGCTGCAATATCTTTGCGATATTCATCAGTTCGTGTACCGCCACCTCAACGACGAGCTGTTATGGGCGACCAGCATGCCCTGCGCGATCAACGGCGATTCAAGCATTCCGCTGGCGCAGTTCGGCAGCTCAAATGTGGGGCGCATGAAGACGGCCTACCGTCACGGCTTGGGTGTGCGCTACGGGCGCATCATGCAGGCGATTTCCGGCGTGCATTTCAACTATTCTTTCAGCCCGAAATTGTGGGGCGTGCTCGAAGCGGTCAATCAATCCAAGCGGCCGTTGCAGGACTTCATTTCCGAACAATACTTCGGTGTGCTGCGCAACTACCGCCGCTATGGCTGGCTGGTGCTGTATTTGTTCGGCACCTCGCCTGCCGTATCGGACAGCTTTTTCGCAGGACGCGAAAACACCCTGCCGGTGCTCGATGCCGATACCGTGTACGAGCCTTACGGCACATCGCTGCGCATGAGCGACATCGGCTACCGCAACAAGAACCAATCCACCTTGAGCGTCTCGGTCAATAGTTTGTCCGAGTATGTACGCGATCTGTCCCGGGCGATCAGCACGCCATTTCCTCCATACGAAAAGCTCGGCGTCAAAGTAAGCGGCGTGTATCAGCAGCTCAACGCCAATATTTTGCAGATCGAGAATGAGTACTACAGCTTCATTCGCCCGAAGCGCATCGCACGTTCGGGCGAGCGGCCGACCAAGGCGCTGCATCGCGGCGGCGTGGAATACGTTGAGGTACGTGCGCTCGACGTCAGCGCGTTCGATCCGGTCGGCGTCAACCAAAACAAGCTGCGCTTCCTGGAAGCGTTTCTGGCGCTGTGCTTGCTGCGGGAAAGCGCGCCGATCAGCCTGGGTGAGCAATCTGCGCTGGATGCAAATCATCTCTTGGTCGCGCGGCGGGGACGGGAACCGAACCTGCAGTTGAGCCGTGACGGGCGCAGCGTCGCCATGGCCGACTGGGCCCGAGAACTTCTCGATACGATGCAAGGGCTGTGCGAAATGCTCGATCATGGCGAGGCCGCGCGACCTTATTCTTCGGCACTCGAGCAGCAACGCGCAAAGATAGACGATGTGGAGCGGACTCCCTCGGCGCGCTTGCTGACCGAAATGCGGCAAACGGGCGAGACTTTTTTTCAGTTGGCGCTGCGAATGTCGAAACTTCACAAAGACTACTTTCTCGGACTGTATCCGCCGAACCAGAGCCGCCTCAGTGAATTCGCGACCGGGGCGCGCGATTCGCTCGAAGCTCAATGCGGCATCGAAGCCTCCGACCGAACCGATTTCGACACCTATCTCGCGCACTATTTAGCCGATTGAGGCATTATTTGACATAATGCATGCAGGCCGGGAGCCTTACTGTTCGAAATAAAGCGCCTCAGGTCATTGAGCGGATGGCGCCTTGCCGGTACGGTGGCGCGAATGAGCATTGCCAAAGAGCTTTCGACCGAAGATCTGCCCAATTCGCCCCACGCGCGACAGTTGCGGGCCGGATTTCCGTGGCTCACCTTCGGCGGCGAGCTCGAGGCCGAGTTCAGGCGCAGAAATTTCGATGAGAACCTGCCGCACTCGCGCGCGAACCTTTGTCTCGCGATCCTCATCGCGATTGCATTTTCAGCCATGGACGCGATGGTCTTGGGACCCCAGCTCGATCGCATCCCGAGCCGCATTCAGCTTATCGTCATCATTCCGATCCTGCTCATCGGTCTCGCGTGCAGCTTCTCGCCGCAGCGTCACCGGACTCACGCGCCTCTTATTATCGTCATCATGATCATCTTTGGGTTGAGCGTGGCGGCTGTCCAAATCATTGCCTCGCGGGGCGGCGTCTCGCTGCTGACCCCGTGTTTGATCCTCAGCATCGTATTCATCTACTTCATGAGCGGGCTGATTTTCTACCACGCGGTTGCTGTCAACGTCATCGTGCTGCTGACCTACATTGCTGCCGGAGTCGCGGTGGAATTGCCCGGCCCAGAGTTCAGCTACAGCACCCTGGCCACCGTCGCCGCCAACCTGTTCTGCGCATCGGTCACCTACATGCACGAAAAGACCAGCCGCCTGCGCTTCCTCGAGGCATGCCTGCTGCGCGAAATGGTCGCGCGCGATGGTCTGACGGGCATCCAGAACCGCCGCATGTTCGATCAGCACATCGCGCGCGTCTGGCAGCAAGCGGTGCGGGAGGAGGAACGTATCGCAGTGCTGCTCGCGGATGTCGACTGCTTCAAGGATTACAACGACCGTTATGGCCACCAGGCCGGAGATGAGTGCCTGCGCGCGGTCGCGGTATCCTTGAACCAGTGTGCGCGGCGGCCTCTGGACTTCGTTGCGCGTTACGGCGGCGAGGAATTTGCAATCGTGCTGTACGAGGCGAGCCGCGAATATGTCGCCGAGGTGCTGACGCGCATCCAGCGCTCCATTGCCGAGCTGAACATGCCGCACGAGGCTTCAAAGGTGGCCAGCCGGCTGACGCTGAGCATTGGTGCGGCATTCATATTGCCTGCCGCAAACCGCACCCTGGAAGGATTGATCCAACTTGCCGACGAAGCTTTGTACTGCGCCAAAGAAGAGGGCAGAAATCGCGTGATCGTGATGGAAGCCGAGTACGCCACCATGCGCACCGGACGCTTCGAAAAGCGCCGCCATCACGTCGATGCCTAGGAGCGGCCTCGCAGCTCGGACGGGCTCCTAGCGATAAATGGCCATCTGAGTCTCCTCGCCTGCTTTTCTACAGGCGCGAAACATCCCTTCAGAGTTGAATTCCATGGCGATTTCTCCGCGTGCATCGATTGCGATCACGCCGCCTTCGCCGCCGAGCGCAGGGAGTTCTTCAAAAATCACCTGCCGGACCGCTTCGCCGACGCCAAGGCCGCCGAAGCGCATTCGTGCGCAGATATCGTGGGCAACGGCGGCGCGGATGAAGGTCTCTCCGTGTCCGGTGGCCGACACCGCACATGAACGGTCATCGGCATAGGTGCCGGCGCCGATGATGGGAGAATCACCAATGCGCTGAAAGCGCTTGCCGGTCATGCCGCCCGTCGACGTCGCCGCAGCCAGGTGACCGAAGGTATCCAGCGCCACCGCTCCGACGGTGCCGACATGCGAAATCGTGTGCCCGGATAGGCCAATTTCTCCGCTGCGAATCCGCTCCAGCTGAGCCCAGCGCTCGGCGGTGGAGAAGTAACCTTGCGGCACGAAGGAACAGCCCTGGCTCGACGCGAACTCCTCGGCACCGGCGCCGGCCAGCATAACATGCTCGGATTTCTCCATCACCGCCCGCGCGAGCTCCACCGGATTGCGGATGCGCGTGAGGCCGCATACCGCGCCGGCTTTCAGAGTACGACCCTCCATGATGGAGGCGTCCAATTCATTGCGCCCATCGAGGGTAAACACCGAGCCGCGCCCGGCATTGAACAGGGGATTGTCTTCGAGCAGGACCACCGCGCGCGTGACCGCATCCAGACTGGTGCCGCCGTCGTGCAGCACCGCATAACCCGCTTCGATTGCCTCGCTCAAGGCCGCCCGATACCTGCGTTCCGCTTCGGCGCTCATCTCGGCGCGCGGCAAGGTTCCGGCGCCGCCGTGAATTGCTATGCCAAACATCGGTTATGTCTCTCCTTGGTGCTCCGGAACCCTCACCACGAGCCCCTCGAGATTTGCCGTGACATGAATCTGGCAGCTCAGTCGGCTATTGTCGCGCGGTTGCCAAGCGCTCTCCAGCATGCCTTCTTCCATTTCCTCGCGCGCGGTAAGCGCAGGCAGCCAGGCCGCATCGACATAGACATGGCACGTGCCGCACGCGCAGGCGCCGCCGCAGAGCGCGAGGATACCCTTTACGCCATTTTGCTTGGCCGCCTCCATCAGGGTGATGCCGACAGGCGCGTCTATCTCATGGCGGAAGCCATCCGGTTCAACGAAGGTGAGGCGGGGCACTAGGCGACGTCGCGGATCAACAACAGAGCGGTCCGCGAAGCCGGAATGCCGTAGTGTATTGTCGAGATCACGTGTACCCCCCAACGGAATCGTAATAGTATTACCCAGACTGCCCCCGACCGGAGTCTAGAATGAAATTGATTACCGCAATCATCAAACCCTTCAAGCTGGATGACGTGCGCGCGGCGCTTTCCGAAATTGGCGTCTCCGGCATGACCGTTACAGAGGTCAAAGGATTCGGGCGGCAACGCGGACACACCGAGCTGTATCGCGGCGCAGAGTATGTGGTGGACTTTGTGCCCAAGACGCGCATCGAAGTTGCCGTCAAGAACGAACTGGTCGATCAGGTGATGGAGGCCATCGTGGGCGCTTCGAAGACAGGGAAGGTGGGCGATGGCAAAATTTTTGTTACCGACATCCTACGGGTATTGCGCATTCGCACCGGCGAGAGCGACAACGCCGCCCTGTAGACCGTTGGTCGAATGAGAATAATCGGCGGAGGATGCCTGATTGCCTTCACCGTCCTGACGACAGGGATTGCAGAGCCGGTATTCGCGGCAAAACTCACCGACACGGAACACACTCGGATCAATGAGCCGCGTCCTGCGGACGTGCCGAGCGATGCAACGCTTGAGGCGGCGGGGGCAATTATCGGCCGGGTGGAAATCGACACCCGCAATATTTTCGACGAAAGCGATCCGCGTGAAAAAAACGGATTGTTTCGGCTCGCCGACCACCTTCATATCCGCACCAAGCACGCAACCATTCAAGCACAGCTGTTGTTCGCAAGCGGCGACAAATATCTCGCGCGAAAGCTCGCGGAGACCGAACGGGCACTGCGTTTGTTGCCCTACGTGTATGACGCGCGCATCGTGCCGGTCCACTATGCCGACGGCAAAGTCGTTATCCGAGTCATCACCAAGGATGTTTGGACCTTGAGTCCGGGTATTTCCTTCGGCCGCTCCGGCGGAACGAACGATACGAAATTCAATCTGGAGGACACGAATTTTCTGGGTTGGGGCAAGACCCTGCAAGTCTCCCGCGGCAGCACGGTGGACCGCACCAGCGACACGGTGCAGTGGATCGACCCCAATGTGCTGGGATCGCGCTGGACGTCGGCACTTGCCTACTCGGATTCGAGCGACGGGTCGCAGCGTTCGGTGTTGGTGACGCATCCTTTCTATTCGCTCGATACACCGTGGAGCACCAAAATCTCGGCGCTCTCCTTTGATCGCACGATCTCGCGCTACAACTTCGGCAACATCGTCGACCAATTCAACGACAGCCAAACCTCCTATGAATTGAGCGGTGGCGTGTCAGGCGGCTTGATCGACGGTTGGACCAAGCGTTGGACTTTCGGCATGCGCTACGACCGTAGCCTGTTCCTGCCGGCGCCGATTACGGCGGTGCCGGCAAAGGTATTGCCGCCCAATCGCACTCTGTCCTACCCCTTCACCGGCTTCGACATCCTCCAGGATGCGTACAAGAAGATCGGCGACGAGAATCAGATCGGCCGCGCTGAAGATCTTTATTTCGGCACCGAGGTCACCGGCGAGGTCGGATATTCAAGCGGCATCTTTGGCGCCGACCGCGATGCCGTCATGCTGACTGCCAAGGCGCTGCATGGTTTCGACCTGTCACACGAGCAGCAGCTGTTTCTTACCAGCGATTTTTCCTCGCGCTTGGAGCAGGGCCACGCGCGCAATCTGATTGCCGATGCCGCCGCCAAATATTATTGGCGCTGGCGCGAAGACTGGTTGCTTTACGCGGCATTCTCCGGAACCACCACTTATCGGCTGGACCCGGACATGCAGCTGCTTCTCGGCGGCGACAATGGTCTGCGCGGCTATCCGTTGCGCTTCGAGTCGGGTACCTCGCGTGCGCTGGTTACCGTTGAGCAGCGGGTTTTCACCGATTGGTTTCCGTTCCGCTTGGTTCGCGTGGGCGGCGCCGTGTTCGCGGATGTGGGGCGGACTTGGGGCACCGGCGTCGTTGGCAACAGCGATCCGGGATTGCTCAAGGACGTCGGCTTCGGACTGCGCCTGGGCAATACCCGCTCAGGCCTGGGAAACGTGCTGCACATCGATTTTGCGTTTCCCTTGAGCGATGTGGCAGGAATCCAGAAATTCCAATTCCTGGTTCAGACGATGCAGACGTTCTAGGTTAGGACTGTTGATCCTTCGCAGCCTTGCGCCGCCTCGCGAAAAGCCAGACAGCGGCTCCGCATACGGCGAAGTTCAGCACCCACCACCATAGCTGGCGGCTGCTGTTCCTGTCGTCCGGTGGTGCGGTCTGCGATCCAATATTCAAGGTACCCTTGACGCTGTCCTTTGCCGCCCCCTGGCCCACTTGAAAGTCCACGGCCGCGGCGCCAGGGAGCTCGAGATCCTGCGTTTGCAGGGAATAGCTGCCGTCCGCTTCCGCGGTCGTCGGGTGCACCGTGCCTCGCAACATCACGCTGACCGTCGCGTCGCGCACGGGCGCATTGTCGGCCAGGCGGCTGATGTGAACGATCATCTTGTCGCCGTGAACCACGCCCACGGCCAATAGATCATTCGAGCGGGCTTCCACGCGCGATACCGCCGCGGCGTCAGCCGCGAAGGCGCCCGTAGACCATGCGCAGAGCCCGAACCAGACCAGAAAGCTTTTCAAAGCATGAAACCAATGACGCCCAAGATCGCGCCGGCGAGGCCGGCGAGCACGCCGAAGACCGGGAAGAACACCTTGCGCGCCAAAAAATACAAGGAACACAACACCAGTCCCAACTCGAGCAGCCCTTCGCCGATATCAAAATATAGCGCGCGGTTTTCTTCTTTTTCAGTTTCCTTGTCTTTCGCTCTTGCGTCATCCTGAATTTTCTCTGCGTCCGCGGCATACTTGAGGCGCGCGGCTTCGAGTTTTCGCCCCACCGACTCGGTCTTGGCCGGATCGGTACCCAAGCTTGCCATCAGCGAGAGCGCCACCTCCTCGGTGTTTTCGCGGATTTTCTTTGCTTGGTAGTAGCTCCACTGATCGTTCGCCTCGGTGCGGTGAATGACCGCCTCCGTGTGCGCACGGTGCGAAGCAATCGTGACCACCGACAATAAGATGCCGACCACGCCCACCAAAATACCGACGCGTCGGGTGTTGGGATCAGCGGCGTGTTCCGGCGTAACTTCAAGTTCAGGCATGACGTATGAATATCCTCAAATTTTCTTCAGATCCTTCGAAACCATAGTGCTCGGAGAGCTTATTCTGACCAATACGTGCTCCATCGATCCCAAGGCGACCAAGGCGTTGGTGTGGATTCCCGCCGGATGTCTTGTGCAAATCTGCGCGGCAAATTTTAGCGCAAAACGCGGGGCGCGACTTCGATGCCAAGGACACCGCTGCGCACCACCTCGATAATCTCTCCGAATGCGCCGATGCCGGCAATGAATTCGCCGATCTCGAGCTCTGTGCCCGCGAGTTCGACGATGTAGGTCGAGGGATTGGACCATAGCACTCTGCCTGCCGCGCGGTGCACCAAAGCGGCGGCGGCATCGACGTGCTGCGCGGAGAGCTGCAATTTGATCAGCAGCAATTCGCGAGCGAGTGTGTCGCCGCCGGTCATGTCCTCGACCGCGACCACGTCCACGAGCTTGAGCAGTTGTGCGTTGATTTGCGCGATCACGGCATCGGAACCCGTGGTCACCAACGTCACGCGCGAGACGGTGGGGTCATTCGTCGGGGCGACGGACAACGACTCGATGTTATAGCCGCGCGCGGATATCAACCCCGTGACGCGCGTGAGCGCGCCCGCTTCATTTTGCAGGAGAATTGCAATGACGTGGCGCATTGGGCTCCCAGGATACGGGAGCATTGTGCTTGGGCGCCAGGGAGAGAACTGCTAGTCTTTCCGCGTGAAGGACCCAGGCTACCAGCAAGAACCGGCCGCGCACCCGCAGGCCGGCGCCATCATGACCGGTGCGGACATGCTCGTGCAGGTATTGGCCGACGAAGGCGTCGATACCGTTTTCGGCTACAGCGGCGGTGCGGTATTGCCGATATACGACGCCGTGTTTCGCTTCAATCAAGAACACGACTCCTCGATGCCGCTGATAGTCCCGGCCAACGAGCAGGGCGCCGCGTTTATGGCGGCGGGCTTTGCGCGCGCGAGCGGCCGGGTGGGTGTGGCCCTGGTGACTTCCGGGCCCGGCGCGACGAATACCGTAACCCCGGTGCGCGACAGTCTGGCGGACTCAGTGCCCATTGTGGTCATTTGCGGCCAGGTCCCCACGACTTCGATCGGCACCGATGCATTTCAAGAAGCGCCGGTGCCGTCCATCATGGGGGCGGTCGCCAAACATGTTTTTCTGATCACGGACCCCTCGAAGCTTGAGGCTACGGTTCGCACCGCATTTGAGATTGCGCGCACCGGCCGACCAGGACCGGTGGTTCTCGATGTGCCGAAGGACGTGCAAAATTGGAAGGGGGTGTTCCGCGGTTCCGGACGCCTGGCAGTCCCGGGATACCGGCAGCGAATGACCCGGCTTGCTGCCGCCAGCCTGGCGCCGGCCGCCTGCGCCGATTTCTTTACGGCCCTGCTCGCGGCGAAGCGTCCGCTCATTTATGCGGGCGGCGGCGTGATCAACGCCGGCGCCGCGGACGCGTTGCGCGAATTCTCAGGGCAGTTTCAGATTCCCGTGGTGACCACCCTGATGGGAATCGGCGCGGTTGACACCACTGATCCCCTGTCCATGCGCATGCTCGGCATGCACGGCACCGCATTCGCCAACTACGCCGTCGACGATTGCGATTGCCTGCTCGCTTTTGGTGCACGGTTCGACGATCGCGTCGCGGGCAACGTCGCCAAATTCGCGGGCCGCGCCAAGTTTATCGCACACTTCGACATCGATGCGTCGGAGATCGACAAGGTAAAGCGCGTCAATTGGAATCATGTCGGCCTGATGTCCGACGCGCTGCGAGCATTGATGGATTACGGCAAAGCGCAGGATTTCAAAAGAGATTGGTCGGCCTGGCATCGGCACTGCGACGAGCTGCGCCTGAAACACGCCATGAACTACGATCGCAACAGCGCCTTCATTCAGCCGTATTACGTCATCGAGGAAATCAATCGCTTGACGAGGGGCGAGGCCATCATCACGACGGGCGTCGGGCAGCACCAAATGTGGGCCGCACAGTACTTCGATTTCCGCAGCCCGCGGCTGTGGCTGACGTCCGGCAGCATGGGAACCATGGGATTCGGATTGCCGGCGGCGGTGGGCGCTCAATTCGCGCAACGCGGCCGTCTGGTCATTGACATCGATGGCGATGCCAGCATCCGCATGAATATTGGCGAACTAGAGACAGTTACCACCTATGAGCTGCCAATCAAGGTGGTGGTGCTCAACAATTTCGGCGACGGCATGGTCAGGCAATGGCAGAAGCTGTTCCACAAGGGCCGCATGAGCGCCAGCGACAAGAGCCTGCATACCAAAGATTTCGTCAAAGCGGCAAAGGCCGACGGGTTCAAATATGCAGTCCGCCTCGATCAGAAGGCCGATGTGCCGCGGGTCGTCGCAGAGTTCATTGAGTACAAGGGGCCGGCATTTCTGGAGGTCATCATCGACCGCGACGCAGGCGTCTATCCGATGGTCGGTCCCGGACAGGGTTACAGCGAAATGATCACCGGGGATTACATTCTGTCGCGCACCGACGTGCCGGCCAAGCTCCCCGACGCCTCGGAAATGTTCTAGCCGGCGCGGATCCGCGCCGGCCTACCACTGCCCGACATTCTGCATGATGGTCCAAGGCGGTGCGGGCGCAAGCGCAGGGCCCCTCTGCAACAATTCGATCGACACATTATCCGGCGAACGCACGAAGGCCATGCGCCCGTCGCGCGGCGGACGGCTAATGGTCACGCCATGCTCCATGAGGCGCTTGCAGGCCGCGTAGATATCATCCACGGCATAGGCCAGATGGCCGAAGTTACGGCCGCCCTTGTACTCCTCGGGATCCCAGTTATGCGTCAATTCGACTTGCGCCTCCTCATCTCCCGGCGCCGCCAAAAAAACTAGCGTGAAGCGTCCGTGCGGATAATCCTTGCGCGATAATTCTTTCAGTCCGAGCGCGTCGCGATAGAAGCGCAGCGACTGCTCGATGTCCGTCACCCGCACCATCGTATGTAGATATTCCATGGGAGCCTCCCGTGAGATTCGCGAATTTGGAGTAACGCACGCACAAAAGCAAATTGTCCGGCTTCATCATCGATTGCCGGGTGCACCTCGATATCGAAACCAACGACATCGAGGCAGAGGTAATGACACTGGAAAAACTCGGGCGAAGTGCATCGAGGCTGTGAATACCTGGTGGGTCATGGAGGCTCCCCGGGCAACGATTCTGCGTCGTGCAGGCCAGTTCGGCGGATTTTGACGCGAAAGCTTCGCTGTGGACTTAGGTGTTGTTTTGTCACCAATTGGCAACAAGTTTGACATAGCGCAGCAAAATCTGATTAAAAAGCTTTAACTATTGGATTTATCTACGGTATCGCCTATGATAGCGCCAACAGAACGGTTCGTGTTTAAAACCAGCGTTACTTGCTAGCAACACTGGAAGACACAAACAAGGTCGAACGCTTGGGCACTCTTGTGCGGCGTATCTGCCACTAACGGACGTGTAAGGTCTAATCCTCGCACCTGTTCCACTCGAATTCCCCGGCTAGTCCGGGGACTCTTTTTTCTGAGTCCACCGTTTTGAGCGTGGAATCGCTTAAATTCGCACCGTGAGGAACCTATACCGCTCCCTGTACTTCCTGGTGCTCGTCGCCATCGCGCTCGGCACGGCGGGGACGGCGCAGGATGCAGTGCCGGAACTGGAGGCATCGCATTGATGAATGTCAAAGACGGCTTTACGGACTCGATCGGCAATACGCCCCTGATCCGCCTGCGGCATGTGAGCGAGCAGACCGGCTGCGACATTTTAGGAAAGGCCGAGTTTATGAACCCGGGAGGTTCGGTCAAAGATCGCGCGGCGAAATGGATCGTCTTGGATGCTGAGCGCCGCGGCACTTTGAAGCCGGGCGGTACGGTCGTGGAGGGCACCGCAGGCAACACCGGAATCGGGCTGGCGCATGTCTGCAACGCGCGCGGCTATAAGTGTGTGATCGTCATGCCAGACAATCAGGCTGCCGAGAAGTATCAAATCATCGAGGCGTTGGGCGCGGAGCTGCGCAAAGTCCCGGCGGTACCCTACAGCAACCCCAACCAATATCAGAAGGTTGCGGGTCGCCTGGCGCAAGAATTACCCGATGCCATCTGGGCCAATCAGTTCGACAACACCGCGAATCGCGAGGCGCATTTCGAATCGACCGGACCGGAAATTTGGCGCGATACGGACGGCAAGATCGACGCGTTTTGTGCGGCAACCGGCACGGGGGGCACTCTGGCAGGGACAGCCCGCTATTTGAAATCCAAGTCCGACGCCGTGCGCATTGTGCTCGTGGATCCACCAGGCAGCGCGCTGTATCACTTCATCAAGGATGGCGTGCTCAAATCCGATGGCGGCTCGTCCATTACCGAGGGCATCGGCACGGGACGTGTAACGGCAAACCTGGAAGGTGCGCCGATCGACGATGCGCTGCGCATATCGGATGCCGAGACCATGCACTTTGTGTATCGGCTGCTGCGCGAAGAGGGATTGCTGCTCGGCAGTACCGCGGCAATCAATGTGGCTGCCGCGGTCACGCTCGCCAAACAGATGGGCCGCGGCCACACCATTGTCACCGTGCTATGCGACGGCGGCGCGAAGTACCAATCACGATTGTTCAACAGAGCCTGGATTGCGGAGCGCGGCTTTGCCGAGGCGATCGCCTGATTGCTCGACCCTAAAGTTACGCCGACTGCGAAACGTCGAGCTGTGTCGCGGGATTGAACCATGCCAGCGAGTCGTGTAAAGACACGACCTCACCCACCACCAACAGCGCGGGCGATTCAAGCCCGGCCCGGCCGGCCGCCTCCGCAATGGTCGCGAGAGTCCCTGCAACCACACGCTGGTTTTCACGCGTGCCATGCGAAATGAGCGCGACGGGCAGCCCTTCGGGCGCCCCGTGCTGCACGAATTTGGCTGCGATATGTTCGACGCGTGCGAGTCCCATGTAGAATACGGCGGTGATTCCGGGCTTGGCCAGTGCCTGATAATCGGGCTCGCGACCGCCGCTTTCCCCATGTCCCGTGATGAAGGTGACGCTGTGCGCATGATCGCGATGAGTCAGCGGTATGCCGGCGTAGGCTGCGCAGCCGGCAGCCGCCGTGATGCCGGGGATCACAGAAAAACGAATCCGCGACTTTTGCAGCGCCTCGAGTTCTTCGCCGCCACGGCCGAAAATAAACGGGTCGCCCCCCTTCAGTCGAACGACGCGCATGCCTTGGCGCGCATGCTCGATGAGCAGCGCGTTGATTTGCTCCTGCGTGCTGCCGATACCGCCGGCCGCTTTACCCACGCAGATGCGCCTGGCGTCGCGCCTCGCCATGTCGAGCACGGCAGGCGGCACCAGCCGATCGTGCAGAATGACATCGGCGTCCTGCAGCGCCCGCAGCGCTTTCAATGTCAGCAGTTCCGGATCACCGGGGCCCGCGCCCACCAGCGCGACCTCACCGGATTCTCGCGGCGAACTTGAGGACTGCGCCAACAATTGCTGAGCCAAACTTTCCGCGCCGTGCGTGTCGCCTTCCACGAAACGCCGTGCCGCCGCACCATCCACGATGTGTTCGAAATAGCGGCGCCGCGCGTCGCTGTCGCGCAATCGCCAGCGGGCGGCGCGACGCAGGGCTTGCAGCCACAGCGACAATTCGCCGAGCCGCTTCGGTATGAGCGCTTCCAGCCGCTCGCGCAGGCGGCGCGCGAGCACCGGCGATGTGCCTCCCGTGGAGATCGCCACCAACACCGGGTGGCGATCTATGATTGCGGGAACGATGAAGCGCGACGCTTCGCGGTCGTCGACGACGTTGACGGGAATTCCGCGCGCTTCGCTCAAGGTGGCGATCCAGCGATTCACGGCGCGCCGCGAGGTTGCGACGATGACCAGCCGTGCGCCGTCAAGGTCACCCGGCACGAACTCGCGAACTACCGCCCTGATTTTGCCGGCGGCCGCGCGCTCGTTGATTTCAGGCAAAATCTTCGGCGCTATCACGGTAACTTTTGCGCCGCTGCGCATAAGCAGCGCAAGCTTACGCAGCGCCACCTCGCCGCCGCCGACGATGAGAACCTTTTGAGCCGTTAGATCGAAGAAAGCCGGAAAGTAGTTCATCTGGCGGAGTCCTTTGCAGCGCGTCTAAGCCGTTGGAAGAGCACGCACTTTTAAACCCGCGCTGAACCCGCTTAGGTTGCGGCGGCCGCCACTATACGACGAGCAGCGCTTCAGCCAAACGAATTCGCAGGCATGAGTACATGCCTGCGCGTGATGCGCAATACCTTATATGCTAGCGAGGTAAAGCTGACCAAAGGCCAGGGTGAGTCGATGAAATTCCAGCAATTACGCTATCTCGTGGCAGTTCAGGAGAATGGCCTGAACATCACCGCCGCCGCGCGGCAACTGCACACCTCGCAGCCCGGCGTTAGCCGCCAGCTTAAATTGCTGGAGGAAGAACTTGGATTCCAATTGTTCGAGCGCGAAGGACGCGCGCTAACGCGCACGACCGCGGCGGGGGAGGAAATCATCTCCCGGGCCAGCAGTATCCTGCGCGAGATGCAGAATATTCGGCGCACCTCCGCTGAGTTGCGCAAAGCCGACGGCGGCACCCTGTCGATTGCCACCACGCACACTCAGGCGCGCTACGTGCTGCCCCAGGTGATACGCGCATTTCGCAGTAAGTATCCCAAGGTGCGCCTGCATCTGCACCAGGGCACTTCGGAACAGATTGCAGAAATGGTTGCGCGCGACCGGGTTGATTTTGCGATCGCCACGGGCTCGGAAGAATTATTCCCGCACCTGATCCGCCTGCCCGTATATCACTGGCATCGCGCGGTCGTGGTGCCGCGCGGACATCCTCTGGCTTCCGCCGGCAAGCTCACGCTCAAAAAACTGGCCGAATTTCCGATCGTAACCTACGTTTTCAGTTTCTCCGGGCGTTCCTCGCTGCCGGCGTTGTTCGAAACCGCCGGTTTGTCGCTGGACGTGGCATTGACGGCGCGCGATTCGGACGTCATCAAGACCTATGTCCGCATCGGTCTCGGGGTCGGCATCCTGGCGCGCCTGGCGATTGATCCGGTCACCGACAACGATTTGGTCGTGCTCGACGCCGCGCATTTGTTCGAGGGTCACACCACGTGGATCGGATTTCGCCGCAGCGCGCTGCTGCGTGCCTACATGTATGAATTCATCGATCTGTTGGCGCCGCATCTGCCGCGCAAGCTCGTGCGGGAAGTTGAAAAGCTGGAAACGCAGGAAGAAATCGATCGGCTCTTGAAAGACCTAATCATTCCGCTGCGGGATATTCCGTAGTGCAAAGCTTTCGCGGGAGCCCGGTGTCGTTCGAAGGCTGGTAGGCGGCAGTGAACGTTGCAAACGCCGTATGGGCGTCCTCAATGTCCGTTTCGGGCAACTCGAAGCTATTGAAGCCGCAGCGCGCCATAAAAAACAATTGATCGCGGCGTACATAGCCGGTTGCGCGCAGCTCGCCGGTGAAATGCCATTGCTCCCGCAGCTGCCGAGCCTGGGTGTAGCCGCGTCCTTCGGCTGGCCCGGAGAATTCCGCGGCGATTAGGCTGAAGTGCTCGAGGTCCGCGGCGATCTGCTGCACGTGATGTGGAGGCGAGAGCACCAGCCCCAAGGGGGTGCCGCGTGCCAGCCAGGTATCTGGCTCCAGCTGCCACTGAGCCAGCGTCACGATCAGCGGCGTGGCCGCATCGGCAGCGGACTCGGCAACGTAGCGCCACTCGTCGACGACAATCTTCGCATTACACAGCAAGCGGCGCGGCATAGGCTCGTTCTTTGAAGGGCTTCATGCCAAGGCGGCGTACGGTGTCGAGGAAACGTTCCTCGGAGCCTCGCTGCTCCACGTACACCTCCAGCAAGCGCTCGATGGTCTCGACCACCTGCGCCTTCGGCACCGACGGACCGATGACGGATCCCAAGGAAGCGTCGGCGCCGGCGGCGCCGCCGATGGTGATCTGATACCACTCCTCGCCGCCCTTATCGACGCCTAGAATGCCGATGTTGCCGACATGGTGATGCCCGCAGCCATTCATGCAACCCGACATTTTGATGTCGATTTCGCCCAAATCGTAGATATAGTCGTAGTCGTCGAAACGCTCATTGATGAGCTTCGCGACATCGATGGAGCGCGCATTTGCAAGACTGCAGAAGTCGAGTCCCGGACAGCAAATGATATCGGTCAACGTCCCGATGTTGGGCGTGGCGAGTTCCGCTGCTCTAAGTTGCTGCCACAGCTCGTAGACGCGGCGCTGCTCGACATCGCCAAGCAGCAGATTCTGAGTGTGAGTCACGCGAACCTCGCCAAAGCTGTAGCGATCCGCCAGATCGGCGATGAAATCCATTTGGACATCGGTGACGTCGCCGGGAGGCACACCCGGTTTCTTCAGGGAGATGAATACCGCGCGGTAACCGGCCGCCTTGTGCGCCGTCGTGTTATAGCGATACCAAGCCAGAAAGGCAATTTCCCTGCCCAAGTCGGGCGCGATGTTCGGCAGCTCGAGGTACCCGGGCGGCTTGAAGAAGCTCTGCAGACGCGCGACCTCCGCCTCATCGATGCGCAAGCCCCCATCGCGGAGCAGCTGCCACTCAGCTTCCACCCGCCGTCTGAATTCCTCTATCCCCAAGGAGCGCACCAGGATTTTGACGCGGGCCTTGTGCAGATTGTCGCGGCGGCCCTCCAGGTTATAGACACGTAGCACGGCCGTTAGGTAAGAGAGCAAATGCTCGCGCGGCAGGAATTCCCGCACGACCTGGCCGATAATCGGTGTGCGGCCGAGGCCCCCTCCGGCGTGAATCTCGAAGCCTAGTTCCCCGTTCGGGCCGCGAACGATGTGCACGCCGACGTCGTGGACTAATGACGCGGCGCGGTCTTGCGGCGCACCTGTTACCGCGATTTTGAATTTTCGGGGCAGGTAGGTGAACTCCGGATGAAACGTCGCCCAGTGGCGAATGATCTCGCACCAGGGCCTCGGGTCTTCGAGCTCCTCGGGCGTGATCCCCGCCAGATGATCCGAGGTGATATTGCGAATGCAATTGCCGCTGGTTTGGATGGAGTGCATCTCCACCTCGGCCAGATCCTGCAAAATATCAGGAACTTGCTCAAGCTTGGGCCAGTTGAACTGGATATTCTGGCGCGTGGTGAAATGTCCGTAGCGACGATCGTAGTCGCGGGCAATTTTCGCCAAGGTGCGCAGCTGCCGCGCCGCCAGCAATCCATACGGAATGGAGATGCGCAGCATCGGCGCATGCCGTTGGATGTACAGCCCGTTGCGCAATCGCAGGTGCTTGAACTCGTCCTCGCTTAACGCGCCCTTGAGGAATCTTTGCGTTTGATCACGAAACTGCGCGACTCGCTGGCGCACCAGAGTTTTGTCGGTGGTGTCGTACCGATACATGCCCAACACGGTACTTTGCGAGCCCTGAATCGCGCCAATACTCACGCGACATGAGCTTATGACTGCCGATCCTTGTCAGTCATTGCCGATCCTTGTCAATCCGCGCAGCAGTTCCTTTTGTAATAGGTAAAAACCGTGATTTGCTTGGCAGAGCGGATTTGAGGTTCGGCGCAGCATCGCGGGGGTAACTCAAAGGGTCCCCATTTGGTCAAAGATCTCACCGAAGTATCGGTCGCCGCGGACACCTATCATGTGTCGCCCGAACCCATGCTTTTGATCGCGGATTTGCACGGGGCTCTGGCGCTTTGCCTGCACGATGAAGGGCGCGGCGTGGGCGGCCTGCTTCACCTCAAATTCATGGGTGGAACCGGGCGGCCGAGCGATGTGACGGACAACACATTGAGCTCCGTTTTGGTGGTGCTCGACAAATTCAAGCGCGCCGTGCTCGGCAACTCAGCCCGGCGCGACGAGGTGCAGGCCCGCATACTGGCCCATGCACTTCCGCCGACCGATGCCGGCGAGCCCAGCGCATCGCTGGTCGATTTAATCCAGGCCGATCTCGCCGATGGCAAGATCGCCTGCGGCTCGCAAACCATGCGGCGCACAGAAGGTGTGCGCGTGTGTTTCCAACCTTTCGAAGGCCGCGTCTGGATCTGCGGCCCGAACGATCTGCGTTCCGCGGGCCGCGCACATCACTCCGTAAGCTGATTTCATTATAAGATTCCCCTGCAATGAGGGGGTTCAAGATGCGCGTCGCATTCTTTGTGGCAGTGGTGTTATTCAGCGCTTGCGCCGGCGACGGACTCCGCTTGGCGCCGCCGTCCGGTGTGGATTTCAGCGGGCATTGGAAGCTCAACGTGGCCGATAGCGACGACGTCATGCATTTGCTGCAGATCGCCAACGCCCAAGCCGCTGCTGCGGCGGACAACACCGCCGGTTCTGGGCGAGGCGGCCGTGGCGGCCGTGGAGGCGCCGGGTATCCGGGTCTGATCCCACCGGCGACACCCACGGTCAGCGCGCTGGCCGAAGCGTCCCGATTCCCGGGAAAACAACTCGACATCAAACAGGTGGGGGGCGTCCTTACGTTCAGCTCTGCGGGTCAGACGCGCGTGTGCCAGCCCGGCGATGCCAACAAAACGCCGCGGCATCGCTCTAATGCGTCAGATCGGGACGCACCGTTGCCCGCGGCGCGCGAGGCGCCGCCGCCCAAGTGCGGCTGGCTCGAGAAGACTTTGATCGTCCGCAGTACCGAGCAGGACGAAGATCGTCCCCCTTTCGATGAGCACTACAGCATTTCCGAAGATGGACAACGGCTGGTCGAGGAAGTGAATTTCCGAGGGGGACGTTCGAATGGATTCACGATGTCCCGTGTTTGGGATCGATCGCCGCAATAAAAAAGCCGGGTCATGCGACCCGGCTTTTAAGTCCCCATGCCTCTCGTGGCACCTTTTTTAAGAGCGCGCGACGATGATCGGTCTTTTTATGTCCCTCGAGTCCAATTGCGTCCGAGCAACACTCTAGCTGTGGTCTGTCACCGAAGCTAGCGCTATTGCAAAGAAGTGTGAAAATTAATGTCGCGCAAAAGCCACAACTGTAGGACGACTTTCCAGAGGCGCTGAGGAGTTCGAGTATCCTAAACGCAGGTGAATCATCATCCGGAGGCGAAGATCCCGTGGCAAAACACTCGAAATTGACCATGCCGACGGAAGCGGTGCGAACCCGGCGTGCTTATTTTGATTGTCGATTCGGGCAGCTGCACGTCCGCACCGCGTTTCCGGCGACCGGGGGTTTCGACGAACAGGTGACACTGTTCTGCCTGCACGCGGATCAAGGTTCCAGCCGCGCTTTCACGCGGTTTCTACCCGAGATTGCCGATGTCCGCTCGGTGTATGCTCCGGATCTGCCGGGCCTCGGCGAATCCGATCCCTCGCCAACCTCAAGCTTTGCTGAGGCGGCTGGCGCCGTCTCCGATCTCGCCGACGATTTAAGGCTGCGTCAGATCGACTTGTTGGGCATTCACAGCGGCGCACGCGTCGCGCTCGACCTTGCGGCGGCGAGACCCGCACTAGTGCGGCGACTGGTTATAGCGGGAGCGGCCGCCGCCGGGGGGATCCCGGCGATCAACCAACCCACGCTCATCATGCGTACGCGGCTTGAAACGAATGACGATATCGTCAAGCTCAAGGCGGCGCTGCGGAACGGCAAACTTGTCGATATCGATGATTATGCGGATGACCTGTTCGCCGCGGCTCCGAAGACCCTGGCCAAGCAAATCGGCACGTTTTTGAGCGGCTGAAGACTTAGCAGTGCGGCTCAACAAGTACATCAGCGAAACGGGCGTGTGTTCGCGCCGCGAGGCGGACAAGTGGATCGAGGCGGGCCGCGTGACCTTGAACGGCCAGCCCGCTTCGTTGGGGACTCAAGTGGCAGACGGCGACGACGTCCGCGTCGACGGCGATTCGATCGGCGTCAGGAAGAAACAGGTCTATATCGCTCTCAACAAGCCGGTCGGCATCATTTGCACCACCGAAACCCACATCGAAGACAACATCATCGATCACGTCGGATACTCCGAACGGATTTTTCCCGTGGGTCGGCTGGATCGCGACTCCGAGGGCCTCATCCTGCTGACGAACAACGGCGATATCGTCAATGAAATCTTACGGTCGGAAAATAATCACGAAAAGGAATACCTGGTAACCGTCGATCGACCCATCACCGACCTGTCGCTGCGCATGATGGCCGACGGCGTCAAGATCATGGGGGAGGTGACCAAGCCCAGCAAAGTCGCGCGGTTGAATGCACAGTCGTTTCGAATCATTCTCACTCAGGGGCTAAATCGCCAAATCCGCCGCATGTGCTCGGCGCTCGGTTACAAAGCGCAGCGCCTGCAGCGCGTACGCATTATGAATATTCAGCTGGGGAATTTGCAGCCCGGCCAATGGCGGCACCTGACGCCGGCAGAACTCAAGGGCTTGATGACCTAGTGGAGCCGCAGCGTGGTCGAGGGCACGCCATCCGACCACTGCCGCCCGCAGTTGACGCGCCAGTCGGGATCGTCAGCCCGGTCCGCCAGCCACCGATAAAAGTCGCGGCCTTGATTGGTCCAATACGAATGGCTGAATAGCACACCGCCAGTGCTCGATCGCACGGTGAAGCGGCGGCGGAAGCCAAAACTGGCAATGCCGCGCGTGCAGCTGATGCGCGGCGAGTTTTCCGCCAACCCATATTGATTCGGGCCAACTTGCAGCCGCAGGCGTCCGCCCTGTCCATAGATGCAGATATTGGGTCCGGTAGGGCGAATCAGCGCGATGCCATGAACGAGCGCGGGAGGCGTGTCGCAGGCGGTCCAGGTTCCGCCGAGGGAATGCCATTGGAGCACCATGCTTTGGCGGCGAAAATCGATGACCGAAATACTGGTGGCGTTATTCACGGCCACGCATTCAATCACACCTTACAGTCATTTTGCCGGGGTGTCGGCAAACGCGCTTTGCACGACGCCAGCCGTGAGGATCTGCGGCAAAACCACCGGCCCAGTTGCACCGGCCTTACCGTTGTAAACCACGTACAGCGGCACACCGGCGCGGCCGAATGCCGCCAGCGCTTTCGTGATGGCCGGATCGCGATTGGTCCAATCGGCTTTCATCAGCGTGACCTTCTTGTCGCGAAAAACCTCTTGCACGGCAGCATCGGAAAATGCATTGCGTTCGTTGACGAGACAGGTCAAGCACCAGCTCGCGGTGAAATTCACCAGCAGCGGCCGGCCGGCCTCGCTGAGTTCGGCGACGCGCGCCGCACTGTAGGGCTGCCACTCATCGACACCCGGTCTCAGCAGTGCGGATTCACCCGGGGCAGCGGTGGCGACATCGGCGAAGCGCACCGGCAAAAATATCGCCAGCAACAGGGAAATCACCGCGGTGACGATGACGGTGATCCTGCCGCCCCCGGCACTGGAGCGGGATTTCTGGAACGACCAGGCCGCCAGCGCCACCAAGATGCTGCCCGCCAATGCCGCACCCAGACCGAATGGCGAAGTCTCCTGCGCCACCACCCAGAGCAGCCAGGCCGCCGTCGCGTAGACAGGGAAGGCGAATACTTGTTTCAGTGTATCCATCCACGCACCCGGCTTCGGCAGCACGCGGCGCATCCAGGGTGCGAATGACAGCAGCACAAAGGGCAGGGAAATTCCGACGCCCAATGCCGCAAAGATGCAGAGTGCATTGAAAGGCGCCTGGGTCAGTGCGGCGCCCACCGCCGGCGCCATGAAGGGGGCGGAGCAAGGCGTGGCCACCAACGTGGCCAGCACACCCGTGAAAAACGCAGCGCTATAGCTGTCGCCTTGGGTGAGATTGTCGCCGACACCGGCGAGACCCCCGCCCACTTCGAACACGCCGGATAAATTGAGGCCCACCGCAAGCAACAGATAGACCAGCAAGGTAACAAACAGGGGCGACTGCAGTTGAAAGCCCCAGCCCAGCTGCTCGCCGCCGGCGCGCAGCATCAAAAGAACTCCCGCGAGGCACAGCATTGAAACGATCACGCCGGCGGCAAACACCAGACCCTTGGCGCGCACCGCCGCGGGATGCTTTTTTGCCTGTTCCAAGACGTTGAGCGCCTTGATCGACAGCACCGGAAAGACGCAGGGCATGAGATTCAATATCAAGCCGCCCAACACGGCGAACAACAGCAGCGTCGGCAGCGAATGCTCGGGTTCCTTAGTCGATTGCGCCAAAGGTGCGAAGCGCGGACCTGACTTGACGTCGGCCGCGCCGGCGCCCGAAAAATCCGCTGCAATCTCGATGGGGACGGTGTCGGTTTGCGTGCCATTCCGCTCGGTCACCACCAGCACGCCGCGGATCGCGCCCGCTTTGGGCGGCTGATATCCGATCTTCATCGCGAGATCAACGGCATCCTTGCCGCGTGTCAGCGTCTGAGGCGCCGCGTACTCGATGCCGCCTTCAGCGTAAGGGTAGAACGCCAGCGAGGTGATCTGCGAGAGGGTGGCGCCCCACTCGCGGCCCAGAGTGATGACGAGCTTGTCGCCCTGAATTCGCGCGGAAGTCGGCGCCGGCTGTGCACTGGGCAACTCACTACGCGCGGCGGTGAACAGTGCGGCCGAGCCTAAGTCGACGCCGCCGGCCTGCGCGCTCGCGGGCAGGGTCAGTTGCAAATTCGCATCTTCAGGGATGCAGACATCGGAGCACACCAGCCAACTCGCCTTCGCCGCGAGGGAAACCGGAGTGCCCGCCTTCAGGTCCTTCGGCGCAGTCATCTGCACCAGGTGCACGGCATGCTTGGCATAGCCGTAATTGACGAGGGGCGCAATCTCAAAGCGATGCGGCGTGGTCCAGACGATATCGCCGGCGCTAAACCCCTGCGGCAGCTGCCAGACCAGCTTGGTGGGTTCGCCGGAATCGCCCGGATTGCGCCAATAGGTATGCCAGCCGTCGCGGATATCGAGTTCGAGCGCAACCCAAAATACCTGGCCCGGCCCGACCGAGCCGACCT
Source organism: Steroidobacteraceae bacterium (assembly GCA_039924385.1). Lineage (GTDB taxonomy): Bacteria > Pseudomonadota > Gammaproteobacteria > Steroidobacterales > Steroidobacteraceae > Bog-1198. The sequence goes on along the minus strand of JBDTAV010000014.1, from coordinate 21,057 downwards.
CGCTCACCAGGTGTGCTTTGACGTTGTCCGTGGCTACCGTGTTTCCGGAAAGCGCGAACGCCGCCGGAGACGCTACAGCCAAGGCGAAAAGCCAAAATTTGAGTGCGCGCATGGCCCTATGTTACCGAATTAATGCCTGACACGAGCGCTGGGGTCTCAAGGGGTGTGGACCGTCTCACAGTATGGACCGGCATACCGCTATGCGGCCGCATCGGCTAATGTACCCATAGATGCCGCTCATGCAAGAAAGCTACGTCGATCGGATTCTCAAGGCGAAGGTCTACGACGTCGCCGTTGAGACAGCGCTGGAAGCCGCACCCCGCTTGTCGCTGCGCCTAAACAACCATGTCTGGTTCAAACGAGAAGACCTGCAGCCGGTGTTTTCGTTCAAAATTCGCGGCGCATACAACAAAATCGCCCAATTGTCGGCCATTAGCGCGCAGCGCGGCGTCATCTGCGCCTCGGCCGGGAACCACGCGCAAGGCGTGGCACTGGCCGCACGCACCCGAGGAATCCCCGCCGTCATCGTCATGCCGCTGACGACGCCGGAAATCAAGGTGCAAGCCGTTGCTGCGTTAGGCGGCGAAATCATATTGCACGGCGATGACTACGATCACGCGTACGAGCATGCGACGGAACTGGGTCGGCAGAGAAATTTAGTATTCGTGCACCCATTCGACGATCCCGATGTCATCGCCGGGCAGGGCACGATTGCCATGGAGATCCTGCGGCAGCGCCATGGCGATGAGATTGACGCCATTTTTGTGCCCGTGGGCGGCGGCGGTTTGATTGCGGGCGTCGCGGCCTATGCGAAGTCGCTGTATCCGCGCATGAAAATTATCGGCGTACAGCCGGAAGACGCGGCCGCGATGTACGAATCGCTTCGCGCCGCGAAGCGCGTCACCCTGGAGCGCGTCGGCATGTTTGCCGACGGCGTCGCCGTGCGGCGCGTGGGCGAGGAGACCTTTCGGCTGGCGCGCCAGTATGTCGATGAGATTGTTTTGGTGAGCACGGATCAAATCTGCGCCGCCATCCAGGACATTTTTCAGGACACGCGTTCCATCGCCGAGCCGGCGGGCGCCTTGGCCGTAGCGGGCATCAAGAAATACGTGGCGCGCGAGAATTGCGCCGAACGCACGTTGATTGCGGTGAATTGCGGCGCCAATATGAATTTCGACCGCCTAAGGTACGTCGCCGAGCGCGCGGACATCGGCGCGCAGCGTGAGGCGCTGTTTGCCGTGCAGCTGCCCGAGACGCCGGGGTCCTTTCTGCGATTCTGCAAATTGCTCGGCAAGCGCAGCGTGACTGAATTCAATTACCGCTATTCCGACGTAAAAGCGGCGCAGGTGTTCGTGAGCCTAGCGCTCTCCCAAGGGAGAATGGAGCGCGATGCCTTGCTGGCGGAAATCATCGGCGCCGGCTTTGCGGCGCGCGACATGAGCGACAATGAAATGGCCAAACTGCACGTGCGCTACATGGTGGGCGGCCATGCGCATGGACTGGCAGACGAGAAGCTGTACCGCTTCGAGTTTCCTGAGCGCCCGGGGGCACTGCTCAAGTTTTTACAGGCGATCGGCACGCAATGGAATGTCAGTCTGTTCCACTATCGAAATCACGGCTCAGACCATGGGCGTGTGCTCGCCGGCATTCAAGTTCCGGCGGAAACGCACACCGATTTTTTATTGCACATCAACGAGCTGCAGTACGCGTACGTGGAAGAAACCGACAATCCGGCTTACCGGCTGTTTTTGGGCACCTGATTCGCCACTGGGAACGGCTCCGCAACGGTCTAGGGTCGGTGCATGGTCACGCGGGTGCTCGCGATCTGTAACGCGTTGACGTCCGCAATTTTTTGCCAGCCCAGCGCACGCCGCACCATGGCATCGTCGGTGCCGCGAGCTTTAACCAGGACCGGCACAGCCGCGAAGCGCTGCCTTGGTTGACGGTTGGTCTTGTAGGCCTGTTTGCAGGCGTTTCGCACCTGAATCAAAAAGCTCCCGGGCGGTCACTTGGTTGCCTCGGTTCTCTCCAGGATCCGACAACTTGAACAGGTTAACGAGAAAGCTCGAGACTTCCTCCGCTCTGGCGCGTTCATGTTCGGCCAGTTCACGTTGATGCGCGGCGCGGTCGCGCTCGACAGCAATCCGCACCGACTGCATGTACGTGGTAATCGAGAATGCGACAATCATGAAGATTGCGGCTGCCGCGGCGCTCACAGGAAGCCAGTGGCGCTTGGCGAATTTAGATGTGCGATAAGATACCGTATCGCGCCGCGCGATCACCGGCTTGCCCTCGAGAAAACGTTGAATATCGGCAGCCAGCTGCTCCGCCGATCCGTAGCGGCGCTCCGGTTCCTTGCGCATCGCCATCCAAGGCGCGCCTCAAGCGCTTCACGCTCGTCCCGCGCGCCGCGGCAATGGATTTCGATTCCGGCGATTCGTCGGCGCAGATCATTTGACTCGGCGGCGGCGGGTCCTTTCGCAAATCGCGCGCTCGATTTCCGAGAGACGCATGGACGAGATGAAGAAAGGGCTGGTTCCACACAGCAATCTATAGAGCAGCACGCCCAACACGTAAACATCGCTGGACGTAGTAATTGCCTGGCCCCGCACCTGTTCCGGACTGGCGTGATCCGGGGTCATGATCCGAATATCGGCTTGGGTTACGGCGAGCGTGTGTCGCGCGGCTTGGCGGTCATCCAATAATTTCGCAATGCCGAAATCCAGCAATTTTGGCACACCGGCGGCCGTCACCAGAATATTGGAGGGTTTGAGATCGCGATGAGCTATGAGGTTCTGGTGGACATAGTGAACCGCCGCGCAAACCGTCTGAAAGAGTTTCAGGCGCGCAGTGATATCGAGACGATTTGATTCGCAAAATACGTCGATGGCGACGCCTTCGATGTATTCCATGACGATGTAAGGCCTGCCGTCGGACAGGGCGCCGCCATCGAGGAGATGAGCAATATTAGGATGATCGAGCTGCGCCAAGATCTGGCGTTCCAGCTTGAGACGTGAATGCATTGAAACCGCGAGCGCACCGCCATGCACCACCTTGATGGCGACCTGCTGCTCGAATTGAGCATCAGCACGCTCGGCAAGGTAAACCTCGCCCATCCCGCCGACACCCAGGGTACGCAGCACCCGGTAGGGCCCTATTCGATCTCCCATCATTTTTAGAGCATGCACCTCGGCGTATAGCCACTGCAAACGGCGGTGGCTCTTGCGGCAGAGTGCTGCTTGAGTGTATGAAAGCGAAGCCTTGAGATGAAACCCCAGGAGCCGGAGCCATGCCAAACGGAAACGAAAGCAAGAACCCACCGCCCCCGCCACTGCCGCCGGGCAGCACCGGGCCTGGGGCAGCCAAGCCGAACGACGGCGGCCAAAGTCCTCCTCAAACTGAGTTGCGCCGCGCCGCCGGTGTCGGCGGCGCCGTGGGGAGCTTGATTGGTAGTCTCATCGGTGCGTTGATCGGCTGTTGCTTCTGCCTGCACCACTTGAACTGATTGGATAGCGTAACGGCGTACCAGGCGCTGCGGCAGCCGCGGCGCGAGACACTGCGGGTTCGTGGTCTTGAGATGCATTTGACGCGCTGGGGCCCGGCGTCCTCGGCGTTGCATCCGCCCGTGTTCCTGCTGCATGGGTGGCTGGATGCCGGCGAAACATTTCAGTTCGTTGTCGATGCGTTTAGAAAAGATTGGCCGATCGTCGCGCCCGACTGGCGCGGCTTCGGACGCAGCGAGTGGCCGCAAGAGGGCTATGGCTTCCCCGATTACTTGGGCGACTTCGATGCTCTGATGGATGAGATATCGCCGGACTCGCCGGCGCGCATCGTGGGTCACAGCATGGGCGGCAATATCGCGAACCTTTATGCCGGACTTCGTCACGAACGTGTGCGCTGCGTCATAAATCTCGAAGGCTTGGGGCTGCCGCGCACCTCGCCGCAGGACGCACCCAAGCGCATGCGTAAGTGGCTGGATCAAATCAGAAGTCCGACGGCGGAAAGGAGCTATAACTCCTTCGAGCAGTTGGCCTCAATCATACAATTTCGCTACCAAAGATTTTCTCCGGCCGCTGCGGCGTTCGTGGCGCGTGTTTGGGGCGTTTCGGATGAGAATGATCGCGTGCGCTTGGCTGCCGATCCGCGTCATCACTGGGTCAATCCCATTCTCTACAAGCGCGAGGATGCGGAGGCTACCTGGCGCGAGATCCGCGCACCGCTCCTCATGGTGCTGGGAGAAGAGTCGGATTACCTGACGCGCCTGGGAGCCGACGGCACGATCGAGGCATTGCGCGCCGCCCATCCCGGTGCCGAGGTCGTCAGCATCGCCGGCGCCGGGCACATGCTGCACATTGAGCGTCCCGAAGCAGTAGCGCCCGTGATAGAAGCATTCTTGGATGCTCACTAGCGGAATCCTCGGACCCTAATGATTCGCCGCATTTATCCCACGCGATTTGGCCAGCTGCATTTGCGCAGTCATGACGGCAAAGGCGTGCCGCTCGTGCTGCTGCACATGTCGCCGCGGTCGGGCGCGATGTGGGAGCCGTTTCAAGAAAAACTCGAAAGACCCACCCACGCACCCGATCGACTGGGTTACGGTTTTTCCGATGCGCCGCCCTGGGCATTATCCTTGGAACAATACGCGCAGGCGACGGTCGATGGCCTCAAGTCTGCAGGAATGCGGGGTCAGATCGACTTGCTTGGCATACATACCGGTTCCATCGAGGCAATCGAGATCGCGCACCAGCTGGGCTCGCAAGTGCGGCGTGTCATCGTAGTCGGCATGCCCCTGTTTACCGCCGAGGAGCAGCAACGCCAGCTGGAAAAATACAGCGAGCAGCCCTTGCGACCGGCGACGGAGGGGGGTCATGTGCTCGGAGCGTGGCGCGGCGGTCTCGTGCTGCGCCACTCGCCGTATGATCTTGCCGACGCGCATCATCGGTTCATCGAGCATGTGCTCGCGGCAAATCCGGGCGCGGCGTTTCGCGCGGCGTGCGGATACGCCATTGACAAAAAACTCAAGGCCTTGAAATGTCCGTTGACGGTATTCGCTCCGCATGATGACATCATCGAACAGACCCTGCGCGTCAAGCCGCTGCTGAGGGCGAGTGCCACATATGTCGACTTGCCCGATCTCGGACTGGATTTGTTCCACGCGGCAACCGATCGGATGGCGGGCCTCGTCAACCGGCACGCGCCGGCGCTTTAGCGTTGCCGTCTCCCATGGACATTACCAAGATGCCCGCGCCCGCCACCGCAGCGGCCCGCACACCAACGCCGCCGGCGGAGCAGGGCCCGCGATCGCCGGCAAACGCCGCGCCGATCGCGGATCGCGCCGATATTCGGCCGCTCGACATACCCGCTGCGCTGCAGATTCTCCTGGCTGAAGTTCGCGCCGCTTTCGAATTGCTGGCGGTCGTGATGGGTTCAAATGCAACCGAGGCGCCGAGTAGCCCGTCGCAAGCTGCTCGTGCCTTGCTGCAGATGGTTCTCGGTGCGATGCCGGATGACAGCGCCGGCACGCCTGCGTGGAGCACCGGGCTGGCTCGCGTCGAGTCTGCACTGCAATCCGGGCTCGATCGCGGCATCGATGCAATCATCGTCTGGCGCGACGTAGCTCCGAGCGTCGTTGATGCTGCGAAGGAGGCGCGTACCCTGGTTTTATCGGCGCTAGGCGATGAGCCGCAGAATCCAGTCTGGCTGCGGCCTGAGTGGGTGGGACTGGGACCGAGGTTGGAACGATTTTGGCGGCGTCGGCGCCTGGCACGCCGGTATTGGACCGATCCTGATTCTTCCACGAAGAGGGCCGATGACGACACCGAACAGCGCAGCTGAAAATGCAGCCTCGAGCAGTCCGGCCGTGGCCACACTGCTGAAGCGCATCGGCTTGGTTTTGGTGTTTCTCTGGTTTCTGTTCGGGGGTGTCGCCCATTTCTCGCTCACCGACGTAGAAATGCGCATTGTGCCACCGGCCATACCGTGGCCGCGGGCTGCCGTGCTGATCAGCGGCGTATTCGAATTGGTGGGCGCGGCCGGTATTCTCATACCCGCGACGCGGCGTGCCGCCGGCATCGGACTATTCTTACTGACCATTGCGGTAACCCCGGCTAACGTCTACATGCTGCAGCACGCCGGGCTGTTCAACGTTCCGCGCTGGGCACTCATCGTGCGACTGCCGTTCCAGTTGCTGCTGCTGGCGCTGATCCTCTGGAGCACCTGGACACCGCGCCTCAATCGGTCTCTTCGTTAACCTAGCCCGGGCGGACCAAAATCGCGATCGTGCGTCGACAGCTAGCCCGCTATATCTTACGATCGCGGCATGCAGAGCGCACTCAAACTGAGCGGTTTGTCGGGTAACGAAATCTACTGCATGCGCCTCAAGGGCCTCGTCCCGAGCGGCGTCGTGATCGGTAACAGCATCCAGTCGATGGGTTTTCTCGGCGGGGTTCGCTCGGCATTCCGCGGCATCGTGGGCGGTGAAATTCCCGATGTAACGCAAATGATCCACGAGGGCCGGGCGGCGGCATTTAAACGCATGCGCGCGGAAGCCGATCGCGAACAGGTCCACGGAGTCGTCGGCGTCAGTTCCGAACTCCGCGGCCTCAGCGGTAATTCGGAATTCTTGTTCGTCGGGTCGGGCGTCAGAGGCGGCCCCGGCACGGCGTTGTTCACCAGCGCCGGCGATGCTCAGGAACTGTATTGTCATATGGACGCGGGCTACGATCCCAAGGAATTCGTTTTTGGCAACATCGCCTATTCAGTGGGCGCCGTTGGCGGCATCGCCGGAACGTTCAAGACGTTGGTGCGCGGCGAGATCAAAGAATTCAGCGATGTATTCAATGAAACACGGCATCACGCGCTGGACCGCCTGGTCACGCACGCAAAAGCCGTGGGCGCGAACGCTGTCGTCGGCGTGCGCACCAACGTGCTGCATTTTGCCGGATTCCACGAGATGTACATGGCGGGCACCGCGGCATTTCATTCGCTGATGCCGCCGGAAACCTGCAGCTCGCCGGTCTCCAGCGACCTCACAGGCGAAGAACTGTGGGGCATGACGCAGCTGGGATACGCGCCGATCAAGCTGCTCATTTCAACCTCTGTGTATTCGCTCGGCGCGATCGGCGGGATCAGAGCAGCATTCCAGAGCCTGGTGCGAGGCGAGCTCGGCGATCTGACGACGCTGATCTATGAGGCTCGCGAGCAAGTATTCGACCGCCTGAACCGCGAGGCGACGGCGCTGGGCGCCGAGGAAGTTGTCGGCATCAAGACCTACATCGTCGAACTGGGTTCCAGCTTGGTCGAGATCTTTGCGGTCGGTACGGCGGTGCGCAAACTCCCAGGCTTGGCGGTACAGACCGCCGCGCTGCCGGCGCAGGCCATTATCCGCGACAAGGACACCTGGGTGAACGGCGCCAGCGGCCTCGAAATTCAATCGTTCCGCGCCGGCGGTTGAGCGAGAATTCACCATGACCCGCTTAGCCAAAGAGCATCCGCTCAAATCCGCCGTGCTCATCCTGTTGGCATCGTTGACTCTCGCCGCGAGCGCTGGCGCCCGGCATCGAAAATCGTCGGACAGTGTGCCCGGCTACTTTGACTACTACCTGTTGTCTCTATCGTGGTCGCCGGCATTTTGTCTGTCGGATCCGGGAGCGGCCGAGTGCAACGGTCCGCGCCGCTTCGGATTCATCGTGCACGGCCTGTGGCCGCAGTATGAAAAAGGCTGGCCGGAGAATTGCAATGTGCGCCAGCAACTAGCGGAGAATGTGGTTTCCGGCATTTCCGACATCATGCCCGCGCGCGGCCTGGTCTATCACGAATGGTCGACGCATGGCACCTGCAGCGGCTTGGATGCCAAGGACTTTTTTGCGCTGCTGCGCCGTGCCTATTCCGGCATCACCCTTCCAGCGTCCCTGACCGGGGTTGCCCGCCAGATCGAGCTGTCGCCGGGCGCGGTCGCCGCGGATTTTTTGCATGCCAACCCAACGCTCGCGGCGCAATCCATCGTGGTCACCTGCAGCCGGCAAGGTGCGCCGCGGCTGCGCGAGGTGCATATTTGTCTGGATCGAGACTTGAAGTCCCGTGCCTGCTCCGCCGATGCGGCGCGCGGCGCATGTCGGGCTGCGACCCTGATTGTTCCGCCGATCCGATGACGCACGTGAGGCGCATTTTCATCGCCGGCATGATACTCGCCGCATCAGGCGCCGCTACGGCCGGAGGCGTGACAGCATACCTGCCGATGAACCTCGAGCCGGAAGTCGAGCGGCAAATCGAAAGGGTCCTGATCCTCGCCGATGAGCCCATCCTCAAGCGTCCGTTTTCCGTCGAGCTGGTGAAATTGGCATTGCCTCAGGCGTGCCAGGTGGACAAGCCGCTCTGCGATAAAGTACGCCGGTACCTCGAGCGCTATTCACGCGACTACGCGGTCACGCACGCCAGTGCCACCGGTTCCGTGGCGCACTCCAAGGATGACGTGGTGCTGCCCAATCAACATGGCATGCCGATGGACAGCGACTACGAACTATCGGTGGTTGCTTATGCGCAGCCAACCGATTATTTCTTGGTCAGCGCCGGCGGGATTGCATACAGCGGCCGCGCAGTACCCACGGGCTCCATGGCGAGCTTCGGCACCAATTGGGCGCAGTTCGACTTCGGTTATCGCGATCATTGGCTCTCGCCCATGACGGACAGCAGCACGCTCGTCAGCACCGAGGCACCGACCACGCCCTCAGTGACGCTGTCGAATTACGAGCCCCTGACGCGCTTGGGATTCCAATATGAATTTTTTCTTACCCGCTTGTCGTCCCAGCCGATCGCCTTCAATGGCAACCAAGCGTTCGGCAGTCCGCGCTTGTTCGGCGCGCAGTTTTCGATCGAGCCCTTCAGCGGCTGGTCGCTCGGAGTCAACAGGTTGTTGGAATACGGCGGAGGCGCCGGCTTGCCTTCTTCCGTCAGGACCTTGGCGCGCAATTTCTTCGAGCCGAGCGGAACATCGCAGTTGCAAGGCAACCAACAGGCGTCCTACATCAGCCGCTTCATCGTGCCAAGCAAGGTACCGTTCGCCGTGTACTTTCAATATGCCGGAGAGGACAATTCGGACGGCGGCAGTTATCTGTTGGGTAGCCCGGCCATTTCCGCCGGCATCGATTTTGCGCGGATTTTTCGGCATTTCGACGCCACTTACGAAATCTCGGAATGGTCGAATATTTGGTACGTCCACAACATTTTCTTGAACGGCATGACGAATGATCGTTTGGTGCTCGGCAATTGGGGCGCCGATCAGCGAAACTTCGGCGACGGCGTGGGCGCGAGGAGCCAGATGCTACGGGTGGGTTGGGAACCACCATTTGGCGGCTACCTGGAAGCCCGCGCGCGCACTCTGCAGAATCAGACCTATTACGGCGGCGACAATCGAGTTTTCGTGCCGACGCCCGGTGCGTTTCCCTACCACCACTACTACGATTTCACCCTGCGCTATTCACATCCCTGGAACGGCGTCGTCGTCGGCGCCGAGGCCGCGGGCGGACGGGACGTCGATGGCAGCGGGTTTTCGCGATTCTCCGGCTTCGTCCGTTACGGCGGCGACGAACGCAGCCGCGACACGGGCGGCTCCGAGGATGACGATTCTTCGATGCATGATACGGACCATCACGGCGCGCAAGTCTTCGTCGATGCCGGCGTCAATGCAAACAAAGTGCGCACGGATCTGGAAAAAGGCACACCCATTACGACCTCCCAGCTCGCCTCTGGCCCTCACTTCGGCCTCGGTGCGCGTCGCGCCGTGTCCGAAAGCAATGATCTGGGCGTGCGCGCGGAAATCGACCAAGTCGATGGCCATCTGTTGATTGGATTGCGGCCCCTCGACTATCGCCACCGCTTCGACGGACCGTTTGCGATCAATGTGTTTGGCGGCATCGCGCGCTACAACGTCGAGACGCCGGCGACCTCCGTGTATGCCGGCGTCGGCGGCCAATGGCGCGATGTCTTGCCGAGCTGGGATTTGAATTTGGATTTCCGCTACGCGCAAAATCTGGCGCGGGATCACGTACTAGCCAGCGACGTACAGGGTGTTCGCCCGGAGACCTTCTACAAAATAGAGAGCGCAACGCTGTATGTCTCCCGACATTTTTGAGTGAGAAATCCTTACATAAAGCGACTTTCGAGACGGTTGCGCGGTCGGTGGCGGGCTAAATCTCTGGGCGAGCATGCGATCGCCATCGTCGCCGAGACGAAAAACGGCCGGCTGTGCGTGCACGCCGGAGATTTCAATGTGTCGCGCTCCTTGCTCGAGGATGGAGAGTACGACTGGCCGCAGATAAGCTGGCTGAAGCAACTGCTTGAGCCTAAGTCGCGCGTGGTGTTCGCCGGCGCGCATATCGGTGCCGTGCTGATACCGCTGGCGCGCATCTCCGCAACGCGTTCGATCGTTGCGTACGAGCCGAGCCCGCGCAACTATCGGCTGCTGAACATGAATTTGGCGTTGAATGGGATTGAAGGCGTGGCCGCCATCAATACGGCGCTCGGCGACCGAGCCGGCAAGATTCAGTTTACTGAAAACAGCATCAACACCGGCAACAGCCGGGTTGCGCCCGCGGATGGAGAGATCACAGTCGGTTTGGACACGCTTGATCGGACACTTCCGGCAGATTGGCCCTCGATTGATCTCATCGTGATGGATACCGAGGGCAGCGAGGTGGCGGTCATGCGCGGAGCGCAAATGAGCCTGGCCCGGACAAAAAATCTCTATGTTGAGTTCTCGCCGGAACAGCTGCGCGAGCAAGGCAGCAGCGCGATCGAGTTCGTTGCCACGGTCGAAAAATATTTCAAGTCCGCTTACGTGTTCGGCGCGCCCATTGTGTTTCTCGGACCTGGCAAATTTGCCGAGCACTTGAAAGGCTTGCAGCATCATCGCAGCCTGTTGTTGAATGTGCTGTTCACGCAGGATCTTGCGGCCGATCCGCAGCGAATGAGTTCGCAGGGCTACGTTTAAGATTGTGACGGGCGGGTTCGCAGTACTGAAGAGCCGCGACTTCTCGCTCTATCTGTGCTCGCGTTTCTTCGCCTCCATTGCCACGCAAATGGTCATCATGGCAGTGGGCTGGCAGGTGTATCACCTTACCGGGCGGGTATTGGACCTCGGGCTGATCGGGCTCTCGCAGTTTCTGCCCTTCTTGTGCCTGGTGCTGTTCTCCGGGCACGTGGCAGACCAGTTCGACCGGCGCATGATCATCCTATTCGGCCACTGCGCCTATGCGGTCTGCACCTTGCTGCTGCTCGGCTTCGCATGGATGAATACCCGGACCACGCTGCCGATTTTTGCGGTTCTGGCGGTTCTCGGCGTCACCCGGGCCTTTCAAATGCCGGCGACGCAATCCTTCGTCCCCACCATCGTCCCCAGCGTCACGCTCCGCAACGCGCTCGCAATCAACTCCTCGGCCGGTCAGGTTGCAGTCATCATGGGCCCCAGCATCGGGGGCATCGTGTACGCGCTGGCGGAGCGCCGGTTTGGGCAAAACAGCGGCGCAGGCGTGGTTTACGGCGCCGCAGCGATATTGTTGCTGGCGGCCATCACCCTCGTGGCGCTGATTCATAAGCGCCGGCTGCCTTCAGTACGCTCGGCCCTGGCCTGGACTACCCTGCTGCAGGGCCTGCACTTTGTCTGGCATCGCAAAACGGTACTCGGGGCCATTTCGCTGGATCTATTTGCGGTATTGTTCGGCGGTGCCCGCTGCGCTTTTGCCTGCCTATACGCGGGATGTGCTGCACGCCGGGCCGGATGTATTTGGTACTTGCGGGCGGCGCCTGGCATCGGGGCGGGCGCGACCGCGGTTTGGCTGGCGTTTCGGCCGGTCTCGCATAATGTCGGAATCATGATGTTCGCGGGCGTTGCAGCATTCGGTCTGGCAACCGTGGTATTGGGACTAACGCATTTGTTTTGGGTCGCAATGGTTGCGCTGGTCATATTAGGAATGGGAGACATGATTAGCGTGTTTGTGCGTTCGCTGCTCGTGCAGCTGCAAACGCCGGATGAGATCCGTGGGCGGGTCAGCGCGGTTACCGCGGTTTTTATCGGCGCATCGAATGAGCTGGGGGAGTTCGAATCGAGTACTACCGCGGCGTGGTTCGGCTTGGTGCCCGCCATTGTGATCGGTGGCGTCGCCACAATAATAGTCACAGTTTTATGGGCGCGCGCTTTTTTCCCTGCGCTGTGGCGCATGCAAACGTTCGAGCATTGAAGGAATTCGAATCCGATGGAACATCACGACCACGACCACGATCACGATCACAAGCATGCTCATGCGCATGATCATGAGCATGCTCACGGCCACAGTCATGTGATTCCGCTCGACGGGGTCAATCTTCGCATGGGGATCGCTGTGGCCCTCAATCTCGTCTTTGTGGTCGTGGAAGGCGGCTTCGGGTTCGCATCCAACTCAGTGGCGTTAATTGCCGATGCAGGGCACAACTTAAGCGACGTCTTGGGTCTCGTCTGCGCCTGGGCAGCATTGGTGCTGGGCCGGCGGCCCCCGGGGGCCAAGTTCACCTATGGCCTGGGACGCTCCTCGGTATTGGCCGCGCTGGCGAATGCGGTGCTGCTGCTTTTGGCCTGCGGGGCTATTGCCTGGGAGGCCGCGAGCCGGCTGGGATCGCCTCCGCTGGTGGCGGGGCGGACCGTCATGATCGTCGCCGCGGTCGGCATTGCACTCAATGGTCTCAGCGCGTGGATGCTGCATGCCGGCAGTCATGGCGATCTCAATCGGCGCAGTGCCTACCTTCATATGCTCAGCGATGCCGTCGTATCCGCAGGTGTGGTGATATCGGGTTTGCTCATCATCTGGTCGGGATGGAGCTTGATCGACCCCATCGTCAGCTTGGTGATCGTGGCGGTGATCCTGGTCAGCACCTGGCGGCTGTTGCGGGATTCGTTGACTCTGTCGCTCGATGGGGTTCCTGCCGGTGTTAATTCATCGGCGGTGATGTCCTATCTCGCCGATCAGCGCGGCGTGACGGATGTCCACGATTTACACATCTGGGCGCTCTCCACCACCAGCGTCGCCTTGACCGCGCACCTGGTCGTGCCGGACCGGGGCGCGGAAGACGCGCTCTTGACCTCGCTCACCCCGGATCTCAAGCGCCGCTTTCAAATCCAGCACGCCACTTTGCAGATTGAGCGGGATCGCTGCGAGCACGGATGCGAGGACGAGGCTGCGGCTTAAGGCGTCGTCGGCGCTATTTCTTCGGCCGGCCGTAGTGCGCTACGAATACCGCTTTACCCAGCAGGTGCTCTTGCACGATAGAGGTGACCATCGCACCGCTGGAATCGGCGGGCACGGGCAGCTTCGCCACTTTCAACGCGTAAATCGTGAATACGTAGCAGTGCGGGGGATCGTCCTCAGCGGGGCAGGGGCCGTGATACGCATTTTCACCCAGATCGGTTCGGCCCTGCAGCGTCCCGGGCGGCAGGGCGCTGCTATGTTCGGCCCCGGCACCCTGGGCCAAGTTTGTCGTCGTTTTCGGCAGGTCGTAGACCACCCAGTGCCACCATCCCGACGGCGTGCTGCGCTCGTCGCGATCGAACAAAGTCACAACAAAGCTCTCGGTTCCCGCCGGCGCTCCGGACCAGTGCAGTGCAGGCGATTGGTTTCCTCCCGAGCAGCCGAAGGCCTTGGCGATGTAAATCAAGGGAACACTGGCGCTGAGTTGCGGATCGGAACTCGACAGCACAAATTTCGATGCCGGGGCGGCCGTCGCCGGCGCGATCGCGCCCGAGAGCATGCAGGCCATCGCAAGTATCCAAGATCCCTTCAAAAGCCTTCGTTCCCCGTTGCCCATGATTCTCTCGTTGCCGCGCGATGTTGCAATATAGGTCAAATATAGGCGCGCCGCACATATCGGGCGTAGCGCGAGAGCGTGCAAAGCCGTTACAGTCCGGCAAGGAGATCATTCATGTCCAATGAAAGCGCGATCCGTCGCGACGTCGGTGCCATCGCCCTGATGTTCACCGGCTTGGGTTCGATCATCGGCTCGGGCTGGCTGTTTGGCGCGTGGCGCGCTGCTCAGTTGGCGGGCCCCGGTGCGGTCTATGCCTGGGTCATCGGTGCCGTGGTCATCATGTTCGTCGCGTTCACCTACGCGGAGCTCGGCGCCATGTTTCCGGAGTCCGGCGGCGCGGTGCGATACGGGCACTATTCGCACGGCACGCTGGTCGGTTTCGTGGCGGGTTGGGCGGCGTGGATTGCCATTGTCTCCGTGATCCCAGTGGAGGCTGAGGCCTCCGTGCAGTACATGAGTTCGTGGCCTTGGGATTGGGCGCATTCATTGTTTGTCCACGCCGCTAAAGGGCAGGGGGAGCTGACGTTTGCCGGACTGTCGATCGCCGCGGTGCTCGTGGTGATTTATTTTTTGGTCAATTTCTGGAGCGTGAAGGTATTCGCGAATACGAACAGCGCCATCACGTTCTTCAAGCTCATCGTACCCGCAGCCACGGCGGTCGCACTCATGTGCAACGGCTTTCATCCGCAGAATTTTCAAATCGGCGTGCATGGCGGACCCCATGTCGGCAACTTGGCTGCGATTCTGACGGCCGTCGCGACCAGCGGCATCGTATTCAGTTACAACGGATTCCAAAGTCCGGTGAACCTGGCGGGCGAGGCGCGCCATCCCGGGCGCAGCGTACCCTTCGCGATCTTCGGCTCCATCGCTTTGAGTACGGTCGTGTACTTGCTGTTGCAAGTAGCCTTCTTGGGATCCGTGGCGCCTGATCATCTCGGTGAGGGGTGGGCGGCGCTGGAATACTCTTCGCCGTTCGCGCAATTGGCCCTCGCCCTTAATCTCAATTGGCTGGCGCTGCTGCTTTACGCGGATGCCTTTGTCAGCCCGAGCGGCACGGGCAGCACCTACACCGCAACGACCGCGCGCATGATCTACGCCATGGAGCGCAGCGGCACGGTTCCCGAAGTGCTCGGCAAGGTCCACCCGAAGTACGGCATTCCGCGGCCGGCGATGTGGTTCAATCTGCTGGTGTCCTTCATTTTCCTGTTCTTCTTTCGCGGCTGGGGCAAGCTGGCGGCGGTGATTTCAGTGGCCACCATCATTACTTACCTGGTGGTACCCATCAGCGTCATCGTGCTGCGGCGTACGGCGCCCAATTTGCACCGCCCGTTGCGAGTGCCCGGCCTGCCTGTACTCGCGCCCATGGCGTTCGTGCTCGCCACATTGATGCTGTTCTGGGCGCGCTGGCCGCACACCGGTCAGATCATGCTGCTGTTGATTCTGCCGTTGCCGGTGTATTTGTACTATCAAGCCAAAGGCAATTGGCGCGGCTTCGGGCGGCAGCTGCGCGCATCGTGGTGGCTTCTCGCCTATCTCATTGCCATCACGGTTTTATCGTGGGCGGGCAGCAAGGAATTCGAGGGACACGACTACATCGGCTACGGCTGGGATCAGCTGTGCGTCGGGGTCACCTCGCTGGCCTTCTATTTCTGGGGAGTGCGCAGCGGCTGGCGCACGCCTGCGGTGATCGCCGTCGAGCAGGATGCCGTCGAAATGGCCGCGGTGAAGTCCTAGGAGCAGGCTAGGCCTGCAGCAGCTCCTTGGCCTCGCTCTGTCCCACGCGCAGATAGATTGAACGCTTGGGGCGGGCCATCACCCGCTGCACCATGGGCACAAAAAATTCCAGCGGCAGGGTGGCGTAGTTCGAGTCGAACGCATTTTGATCGTGGCGCTCGCAGAAGAGCGCAGTGCGCTCAAAATTTGGATGGCCGCGAAACTGTTCGCGCATGTTTCGATCGAGCCCCAAATGATGAAAGAAATAGTAGCCCTGGAAGATGCCGTGATGCTGAAGCAGCCACCAGTTTTCCTCGGAGACGAACGGGTTGAGTATCGTCGCGGCGAGTTCGGCATGATTGGTGGAAGCGAGAATATCGCCCATGTCATGCAGCAAGGCGCACACGACATATTCCTCGTCCATGCGGTCGCGATAGGCCAGCGATGCCGATTGCAGCGAATGTTCCAACCGGTCCACGGAAAAGCCGCCGCAATCCCCTTTGAGCATCTGCAAGTGGGCCAGCACGCGATTCGCGAGCTCGCCATTGAAGGCGTTCGCGGCGGTTGCGATTTTTTGCCAATCGGCTTGCGTGCTCTCGGTCATCGCGGTGAACGTGGCGCGATCCATCTCGATATGGTCCGACATGCGTGCTCACTCCTTACGGGACAATAAGTTGTTGGGATTATATCAGCGCAGGCCGGCGGCGCTTGTCAGGTACACCGCGAACGTACCTAACCAGTGGCCGCCCTCGTAGTGTTCGCCGGTCACGGCCGGTAAAGCAGCATCTCGATGCTGCGCGGCGACCGCGAGAAGCACGGAGATTCGTCGATCGTGCTTCGGCAAACCATCCGCGATTCCTTCGATCATCCATGCGCGGCTCAAGTTCAATCCATCAATGTGTGCCAGCTTCGGATCGGAACGGTCGGTTACCACGCCGGGCTGCAGCCAACTGCTGCCGCTGCTTTGGGAGATGCCGGGCAGGAACGCCGACAACCAAGCGGCGAATGCCTTTTCGTCAAGGACTCGGCGCATGAAGTCCGCCTCGGCGAGGCAGGGGGAAAGGAAATCCTCGCCTGAGGGCTCATAGCTCAATGGGCAATTGCGGTCTTTTATGTAGAACCGCTGCGCGGCATCGTTCAGCAGTGCACGCATATCTTTGTCTGCGGCCACCCCTGCCCAATCCCATATCAACCCGAATGAGAAGGCGGTCTGGTCATGCTCGCCGATACGGATCGGATAATGCAACTTTGGCAGCCAGGACTTGATGCGGGACGCCGCTTCGGTTTCAAGGGGCTTGAGCGTTGCCGACCATTGTTTTGCCTGTGGATCATTCCACTCGCGCAGTTCCGCGGACAGCTGCAGCAGCCATGCAAGTCCGTAGGGCCGCTCGAATGAGGCGCGGCCCGGATGCTTGAGATAGCTCAACTCCCCGGCAATGTTTTCCGGCGTGAAGCTGCGCGCTAGTTCGCTGCGCGCTCGCGCGGCAAACGGTGCATCCGGCATCAAGCGCAGCAGTCTTACCAGCAACCAGTGGCCGTGGACATCCGAGTGCCAGTCGAAGCAACCGTAAAAAGCGGGCGTCAATTCGCGCGGAGGATGCGCGTCCGCATCGCGGTCCATCGTCAGACTGATGTGATTGGGATATTCGTCGTGCAAGCATTTGAGCGCGAGACCCGCGAAACGCGACGCCGCAGCGGGATCCATCGCCACTCCGGCGCTCTTGTTTGCGGTCGCCGCAAAGCTCATCGAGGTCAAGCTCAGGAGAGTTGCAAATAGCGCAATCGAACGCATGGATGGTTTCCTTCGGATAGGGGCAGATGCGGATCTTAACGCGGCCGGGCGCGGCGCGTGGCTTGGGCCGTGTAGGGGTCGTCCGGCCAGTAATGTTTGGGGTATCGTCCCTTGAGATCCTTTTTTACATCGTGGTAGCCCCGATTCCAAAAGCTCACCAGATCCTTGGTGATCTGCACCGGCCGGCCGGCCGGCGACAGCAATTTAAGCACCAGCGGCAGCCTGCCGCCAGCCACCGACGGCGTCGAGTTCAATCCAAACAATTCCTGAAGACGCACCGACAAGCTCGGATTCTCGCCGTCCAGATAGTCAATCGGGATGCGCGAACCGCTCGGAACGGTAAAATGAGTCGGAGCTTCCCGTTCCAAAATGTTGGCTTGGGCGTGGATGAGGGAAGCGCGCAGCGCGTTGCCCAAGTCCAACTTCGCAAAGTGTTCACGCCGCATAAATCCCATGATCCATGCCGGCGCCCACTGTTCAATGTCCCGTTCGAGCGCTTCGTCACTGAGATCAGGCCAAGGCGCAGGACCGCTGATCTGGTATTGGCGCATCAGCATGACGCGCGCGCGCCACTGACGCAGCTCCTTGGTCCACGGCAACCCCGCCATGCCCAATTGCTTGAGTCCCAATAGTAATGCCCGCTGCACAGCCTCGGGATCGGGATCACGTAACTCGGACGCTGCCAAGAGCAGTGCTCCCAGGCGCCGTTCGCGTTTGGCGTTTACCGCCCCAAGGCGATCATCCCAGCGGATCTGCGCCGATTCACGAATCAGCGCGGCAAAGTGCGCATTCAAATCGTCGACGCCAATGGGCGCGGCAAGAAATATACGCGCCTCGCGTTCTGCGCCGTCAAGTTCGGCTGCCACGATGAATTCCGACTTCGCGAGCGCCTGGGCTTCGGCAAAGCTCGCGCCGCGGCCATTCGCCAAGAGGTACCGGCCGCCATCTCCGCGGCTCTGTGCGATGCGATCCGGATAGGCCCACGCCAACAGGATTCCGGTAGCATGGTGCGGATCGGCCGAGTCACGTGAATCCCGGCCTAAGTCCCTTTGCCAATTCCCGGAAGTGCGTTGCGCATGCCCGCGGGCGCGCGTATCCACCGTGACGCCGGCGGGCAAATCGCGTTGATCGCCGCGCATCACGGCAACCCGCAGCCGCAAATCGGCGTCGCGCGCGTTTATGTTGGCGCGCAGGATGTCGCGCTCGCTCAAGATCGCGGCCAGGTCGCAAGCGAGTCGCTCAGCGCCAACTTCTTGCGCCTTGATTCGCATGTGTGCGAGACGCGGATGCATCCCCAAGTTTGCAAGGACGCGGCCGTGTGTGGTGATTCGCGACGCTGCATCGACGGCCTCGAGCTGCTGCAGCAACTCTCTTGCTTGGGCCAGCGGCGCGGCGGGCGGTGAGTCGAGCCATGCGAGGCTGTCTGCATCCGTCGCGCCCCAGCACGCCAGTTCCAATGCGAGCGGCGCAAGATCGGCATGCAGGATTTCAGGCGGCGTTTGGGGGATCAGCGTGGCATGCGTGCCTGCCGACCAAAGACGGTAACAATCTCCCGCGCTCAGGCGGCCGGCGCGTCCGCGACGCTGATCAGCCGCCGCTTGCGACACTCTTCCCGTCGCCAGCCGGCTCATGCCGGTGGTGGGATCGAATTCCGAATAGCGCCGCATTCCGGAGTCGACGACGACGCGAATGCCTGCAATGGTGAGGCTGGTTTCAGCAATGCTCGTAGCCAGCACGATTTTGCGCGCGCCGGGAGCCGACGGTGCGAGTGCCGCATCCTGCTCCGCGCTTTCAAGCTCGCCATATAGCGGCATGATTCGAACGCTGCGATCGAGATCGGATTCCTGTAAGGTGCGTTGCACGCGGCGGATTTCGGCGGCACCGGGCAGGAAGCACAGAATGTCTCCTGAATGTTCGTGCAACGCTGCGCGCACCACCTGTGAGACCTGCAGTTCAAGATAAATCTCATTGCGCCGTGGCACATAATGCGTCGTGACATCAAAGCTGCGTCCTTGGGCCGATACGATCGGTGCATCGTCGAGCAGCCGTACGAGGGGTTGCAAATCGAGCGTGGCTGACATCACCAGCAACCGCAGATCTTCGCGCAGGTTCTCGCGGCTCTCGATGCACAGCGCGAGACCAAGATCGGCATTCAGGCTGCGCTCGTGGAACTCATCGAAGATCACGCAGCCTACGCCTGTGAGCGCCGAGTCCTCTTGCAGCATGCGGGTCAGAATGCCTTCCGTAACCACTTCGATGCGCGTCTCGCGGCTGACGCGAGTCTCCAGGCGGGTGCGAAATCCAACCGTGCGGCCGATGCGTTCGCCGAGGAGCGCCGCCATCCGCATGGCCACTGCGCGCGCGGCGATGCGGCGGGGCTCGAGCATCAGAATCTTCTGACCTTTGAGCCAATGGGCTTTCAACAATGCGATCGGCACGACCGTGCTTTTACCCGCGCCTGGCGGAGCCTCGAGGAGCACGGCGGGGCGTGCATTCAATGCCTCAAGGAGCGCCGGAATGGCCTCTTTAATGGGCAGGTCGGGTAAGGGCGACATTCTCACGGGCGAAGTAAGATAACCCAAGGCTTGCTGGGCTGGGGGACGCCGCATGTTAAGATGCGCGCCGTCGGGCCTGTAGCTCAGTTGGTTAGAGCAGGGGACTCATCAATAAATGGTGCCTTCGCATCGCAAGGTGCGAAGTGGACGGGATGAATTCAGGGAAACCTGACCAGCTTTCGAAGCTGATGGCAACCCTGAGCCAAGCCGGCGGTACACCGCCGGAAGGTGCAGAGACTACCTGAGCGCGTTAAGCCGCGCTTAATGACAGGCTAGAGCGTCCCGCACCCCACCGGGGTGAAGAGATAGTCCACTCCCTCCGGAAACGGCGGGGCAGAGTGAATCCCTTGGTCCTCGGTTCGAGTCCGAGCGGGCCCACTAATTTGTCTAAAGTATGCGGCTGATTACGAATCCTTGCCGCGCCGAGCAGGGTCGTCCAGGTCATTGCTCTTGCCACACCGTAACTCCCTTTCCGGAAGGAAAAAGAGGACCACGGTAACGGCGGTTAATCCGCATCACTCACGGTCAAGGGGGCTTTTGACGCCCATTGAGCTTGTCGCGGTACCGCAGGCACGTGTCGCTGGATCGAGCGAGGGCCACGTTCTCGAGCCAGGTCGTCACTGTCATCTACATGACGGATTTTCCGCACGCACAGGCGTGTAACCCGGTCGCTTGCGCGATAAACGTCTTGCCGACACCGGTCTGACCGATCAATAACACGGGTCGGCCCTCGGTGAGCCACTGCATGCCGTAGAGCTCTTTGATCTGCGCCTTGTTGATTGAGCGGCACGGGATGGGGCGTTGGCCGGTCGGGTACGTGCGCCAGCACTGGATGCCCCCTCAATCAGCTATCTTGGGCCCGGAAACCGGATGCTGAGGGAAAATATCAAGTCAAGAAGGGTGAAAAGTCCGGTGTCACGTTCACGATGCCGGTTCCGGCATCGGCACCAAGAGAAGGGTGACTTCCGGCGTTGGGTTGTTGGTCGGTAGTGCTTTCGGGTGCTACTTTGGCTGGCGAGAGTCTCGGCGCGCTCGGATTGGCCGGTTCAATCGGTTACTAAGCTGGAGAGATCGACATGGCGAGCGATTTGTTTGAAAAAGGTTTGAAGATTCGGACCGAAGTGCTGGGCGAGGCGTATGTGCATCAAGCCCTGTCCACGATGAATG
>JBDTAV010000013.1:0-22950 GCA_039924385.1 Steroidobacteraceae bacterium | reverse complement strand
CTATAATCGGGTCTATGACAGACCCTATCAGATTGACGAATGCGGAGCGTATGGAACTGATACGGCGAGCGAATAGCCGAACGGATCGGGCGGAAGATGCCCGACGCGCGCGGCTGATCTTGCTGCTGGCCGAAGGCCATACGTGGGATGAAGTGTCGGAGCGGATCGAGTGCAGCCGCGGCTTTGTGGCGAGTTGGAACAAGCGATTCGTTGAGCAGCGGATCGCCGGGCTTTACAGCCGGCATTTGGGGCAAGTCGCCACGGTGCTCACGCCGCAACTCGAAGCGCGGGTTCTGGAAGCGACCCGCCGTGCGCCGTCCGACGCCTCGACACACTGGAGCACGCGCAAACTCGGCGCGCATCTGGATGTCAGCCACATGATGGTCGCCCGAGTCTGGCGCAAGCACGGACTCAAGCCGCATCGGATCGAGCGCTACATGGCCTCGAACGATCCGGATTTTGAGAAAAAGGCTGCCGACATCATCGGGCTGTATTTGAACCCGCCGGCGCATGCTGCGGTGTTTTGTGTCGATGAAAAGACCGCGATTCAAGCGCTTGATCGCAAAGATCCGGTGCTGCCGCTCTCCCCGGGGCGAGCTGAGCGGCACGGCTTTGAGTATTTTCGTCATGGCACCTTGTCGCTCTATGCCGCCTTCAATACTAAAACCGGCGAGGTGCTGGGCAAGACCGCGGAGCGCCATACCTCGGCGGAGTTCGTCGCCTTCCTCACCGATATCGTGATCAACCAGCCGCGCGGCAAGGAGATCCATGTGATTGCGGACAACCTCTCGGCTCACAAGAGCGCGCCGGTCAAAGACTTCCTCGAAGCGCATCCGAAAGTTCATCTGCACTTCACACCGACTTACTCATCCTGGCTCAACCAAGTTGAGCTGTGGTTCGGCAAGATCGAGCGCGACGTGATCGCTCGCGGGGTGTTCACTTCGGTCTCCGACTTAAAGAGAAAGCTCATGCGTTACATACGTCAGTACAATAAATCGCCGCGCACCGTGAAATGGAAATATGCCGATCCATCGCGTCACATCAGTACAAAATCAGTTGTTACAGGCCACTAGATCGCGAACCGACCATTGCTCATGATCCGGATCTGCCGCCCAGCGCTGGCGAGCCGCCCCCGACACTGACGCTGGCTTTCGATGGCGGATATGCCCGTCGCACACGGAAAGGTGCCCAAAGGAATTTCGAGATCCTGACGGGCGCATGCGAGAAAGACTGCAAAATAAGGGTATTCGCGACCACCTATCAAGGACGCAAGTCCCTGCGGAGCCGCAGATTCATCGTCGGGCACGACGCTAATGAGCCTACCGCGTTGATGACCGACGGCGCGGAGCCCCTGTTGCGAATGAAAACGCTTCTACCAGTGCCGACTCGAGCCGCGCTGGATTATTTTCGCGTTGCAATGAAGGTCCGCCACGCTGATCAGAGCATCGGTAGAATTCCACCGTACCACTTTCGCCCGACGGCGCGATATTCGAGTTCCACGACCGTATCAACTACTTGCGCGGATATCTATGCAGCGGTCGGCGCGCCAAATTTGAGGAATCATTCGATCGCTTGTTGTGGCTGCTTGATCGAGTGCGAGAAGGACTTCCGGATTCAGAGCGATCCGCTCCTTCAGGTACGGTGCGCGGTCCTGAAAGACGATTTGCTTGGCTGGATTTCGGCGTTGGTTCCCGTCTGTCGAGGATCGCCGCATTATGCTGTGTTGGAATTGGTTACTCCAGCAATAGAAACGGGTCCCACCGACACGAACCACGGGGCGCGAAGCGCCAAGAATTCGGTTGCGCGCCATCTTGAATATATTTTCTGTGCTGTGGCCGCTTTCGTCTGCCGCCGCTGTTTCTTCCCGTATGGAACAGCAATTTCAAGATCCATCTGTGGTTGGGTACTCGGAGAAACTCCTACGCCAGGAACGTCGCCGCAGTTGGACCTGCGGGGTGTGTGGCGTTATCGCTTCCTTCTGCAGGCTTGCGATCTCCTAGGCTGGATATCGAAACCATACTTGGATTAACGTGGGTCCTATGAATCAGACTTTTATGTTGCCCCTGTTCGGCGGCTCTGATTCAGCGTCGCATGGTTGATCGGTAGCATTTTTCTTCTGTTCAAGGCGCGGATTGTTGAGCAGAGCGGGCAAAGGGACGGGAGGCATAGACGATGAGCAGTGCCAAGCAATGGGCAATGATGAGTACGTTCGTCGCGCTTGCTGCACTCAATAGCGCGGGTATCGGTGCACAAGCTCTATCCGCGCGTGCGACTGACAAAACCGCAGCCGCGGATCCCCAGCTCAAAGCGCTGCGCCAGCAATTGAGCTTACTGGAAGGACGTGTGCATGAACTGGAGAAGAAGGCCGAAGATGTAAAAAACAACAGTGATGATGATGCCAAAGAAAAACAGGTGGACAAACGGCTTTTAGCGATCGAGCAAGCGCAACAAAAGCTTCAAAGCGAGCAAGACGAAGCGCAGCAACAGGGGAGCGCACATGCAAAAGCGCCTTTTGTTGTCTACGATGCGGACAATCATCCCATTTTCCGAGTTGAATTGAATCCGCAAACTCATTATGCACGTGTGAGCGTAGGGAATCCGCTGGGCGCGCGCATGGTCATGTTTGCGAACGACCAGACGAAGACAGCTGGGATGCAGCTTATCGATGGCGTTGCTACGGGACAACAATTCACTCTGATTGCCAACGAAACAGATACGCATTTAACGATGACATTGCCCTCGTCCAATCAAAGCACTTATCTCGGTGCTGGCGATGGCAACTTCGGATTGCGAGTAAACGGGCCGGATTCGACGCTGGCTTTTTTTGGTTCGAAGAATGCCGGCAAGGGCTATTTGGAGCTCAGCGAAGGCGGATCGATAATGGTAGAAGCGGGCGCACTCAACAGTCATAAAGGTTATGTGCTCGCAACGCCCTATCGATCGAGCGTGGATCCGCGAGGTAATCCCAGTGTGCTTCAAGGAGGTGCCGGACGATAGTCGCGCATCTCTTCGCAACGATGGTGTAATTAGAGGCATACGAACGATTCAGCCTCAAAAAGTAACTGAAGATTCTGCGAATAAAAGCGAAGTGCCGTCGAGTCCCACTCGGCGGCAGGCAGGACCGCAAACGAAGACTAACGGTGCTAATCACGTCGGTCGGTACGGGAGGTACATTTCATGAAAACAGCGCTCTTGGTTTTCGTCTCAATAGTATTCCTGATCGGCTCTGCGCCCGACGCAGCGTTTGCGGGCACGCAGGTTGAAAGTCAGGCCGCGAGCTGGTGCCAGGCCAAGCCTGGAGACACTCGGGAACGCCTTATGACTCTCATGGGAGAGCCGAAATATTCGTTGGAGACGCAAATGACGTGGCTAGCGCCACCGTTGTCGTTCTACGCATTCCTCGATGCGAATGGTACTGCCAAACAACTCGATATCAATACTGGTTCCCTCAACGATGCGCAAAAGGCCGCGCTACCTTGCGCGGCTACTCGCACACGCCGTTCGATGTTGCTGGCTGCGAAACAAGTGCCCGTGCACACGACGATCCCGGCGTGTCAGTTGGTGTCGGCAGCTGAGATGTCGGTGATCCTCGGCGCGCCGGTTTTCGCCACATCCGACGATCGTCCTCCCGCATCGACCCGATGCACGTACAAACCCGCCTCCGGGATTAGCCCGCAGGTCGAGCTGACCTTCAACTGGGGCGACGGGGCGGCCGCGATGAGCGGTTTGGGCTTGGCGGAAAAACGCGAGCCGGGACTTGTGTCCCCGTTCGGCGGTATGGGCGACCAAGCGGGCGTCGCTGGTCCGGCGCTGTTGATTCGCACGGGGGAAGATCTCGTGACCATGGTCTTCGCTGGGGTCGCCGGCGTGCCGGCGAAGGCTAAGAGAATCTTTGACACGGCCAAAGCAAGAATGTGATTCGGGATTCGAATGGTGGCGAGACTCGGGCACACGCAGCAATGCCGTTGCTTCCCTCCGCCCGGCGTAATGGGACTGGTTCAAAGTTGGGGGTCTAACAGGTAGCTAGCCTGGAACGCCCATCGGGCGGCATTCAACCCGAAGAAATTGGGCTCACCGCATGCAAGCGGCCCAGCGATGCATGCGCGAGACGCGAGTCGGCGATAGGTGGATCCGCTTGAAATTAATGGCTTCCATCGTCTTGGCGTACGGAAATCTCCAAAAATTGCGCCGATTTCGTCGCGGCCGACCCGCCTTCTCTGCCAATAAACATAAAAATGTGACGCCATGCGTCTCGTTGATTTATCGCAGTCTCATAAGCGGCACATTTTAATGTCTGGCTTGAAAAAATCCTTGCGGTAGAACGTGGCCGAGCGCTCCAGCACTTCCCACTCGCCCTTAACACCCAGCAACTTTGTCAACGCGTCCGCTTCCTTCACCGTAAGCTGAATACCCCAGCCCGCGCCCATATCGAACTTGAGCGTGCTGGAGCGGCAGATGGGCGCCATGCTCGCCGACAGATCGGACGCCTTGGTCATGCCCACCGCGGTGGTGAACTTCGCGTACGGGCCGGTGAACGTGGCCGGAATACCGAGACCGAAGAGCACTCGTGTTTCCTGTGTGAACACGATAGCGCTGACCCCGAGCGACACACCGCTGATGGCATCGATAATGGGGCTCGTCTCCGTGACCTCCGGAGTGACGAGCTTACCGTTCTCTATGCCCATCGAGCCTTTGAAGTCGTATTTGCCGATGGCCGAGAGCGTGGCATTGTTGCCGCCGAGCGCAGTTTCGAACAGAAACTTGAATTTCACCTGGAACACGAGCGGGATGCCGTCCGTGATCGCCGGCGGTACCTGCTGGACGAGTTCGATGGGCACTTCGATGCGCACCTTCTTGTTGTCCCCAATGGCCTTGGCGATACCGGTAGCTATATCCATATCCAGCCCTTCGATGCCGTCGACCACAATCGAGGATGCGCCCTCATCGGGTTTTCCGTTGCTGTACACCGTATGGGTTCTGAAGGTGAGATTGCTCACCCACAAGCCGATATCGATGCCGGCTTTGAGGCCGGCGGTGCCGTGCGAAATCTTGAGCCCGATACGATCCTTCACCGAGCTGCCGGGTTTTGCGTCCCGAGGCTGGCTCTTGTTTCTTGACAGCTCGACTTCGAAGCCACCTACGCTCACGCTGGGCGCACTCGTGGTGGCCTGGGGCAGGTTTCCCGTGGGCACATTGGTGTTGTTCGCTGCCGCCACGCGAATGGGCAGCAGCCTGAGCAGAATTTCGCCCGGGGTCTCTTGCACTTCAACCGGCGCCATATGCACGCGCACCGGCGGATCGGGCGCGTCGTTCGCCGCCGCCGGCGTTCCCGCCGGCACGGTGAGATCGCGATACATTCCTGGCAAGTCTGGGATGGCCTGGAACATCAGGTTGCCGACGTCGACCGGCACTTCCGCATTGAAATCGGCGTCGCGCACCAATTCTCCGAACTGCATCGGGCCGAGCGTTACCTTGAGATCGTTACCTTGACGCTCGATGGCCATGACGCGACCGGCGGCGCGGCTCGTCAGTAGCATGACCTTCCCCGGCACCAGATCCTTCGCGTGCTCGGCGCTGCCATCGATAATCCACACCGTGCCATCGGCGCTCGCGGAGCGCACCGACCTGGGCCCGCCACCCACCACGATGACTGCCGGCTGATAGGTTACGCGTGGGTTCGGCACGGGCCCGTAACCGTATGTTTGCGTTCCCTGATCTGTGGCAGGGTTGATGTCGGCGCCCGGTTCGTGCTTACCACATGCGCTGGCCAGAACCGCGCTCAGGAGCACCGCCAGCACGCGCATCGTTTTGATGCCGCCGGCCGGGATGTAGCTGCGATGAACTCCAGTGAACGGCGGGTCTCGCTGGATCATAACAAAGACATCTGCTTTGCCCCCGGCGTTTCCCGCCGTCGAGGTAACGCGTGGCGGCATTCTCCAATCTTTGGTGAATTCACGCAATTGCAGCCATTGTTCCACCCCCACGTCGCCTAAGGCCGGTCGTACGTGAGATTTAAAAACCTCATGGCCGTTTCGCTGCTGGCGTTAGCACCTTTGTATTGCACGCCGACGCGTCTGTCCCCTTTCAGCGCCTGCAGATCTCCTTTGGGGCCCTCGATAATGCGATCCCAGCCAGCTTGCGCTGGTGGCGAGCTCACGGCGTCGGGTTGGGTCGTGGCGGCAATTTCTTCGCCGACGTCCGTTAAGTCGAACAGCGTCTTGGCATGCGAGTATTTAGGAGTTAACACCAGCGCCCGATGAGCGCACAGAAAGTACGTGCAACTTCCACCCGATCCGTAAGCACGTGCCGTTGCTTTGCGAGATCGAAAGGTGGCGATAATGGGCTTGCCAAGCGCCGCTTCACCGGCAGTTCGGTCAATGAGCGAACACGGATCGGGACCTTGAGGCAGAACGGCTGGGTCCGAGGTTTCTAGGACAAATGGGAGGTCGGGTATACGTTCCAATATCGAGCGCGCCAGCGCCAACGCCTGCGAGACCAATTCAGGGCTAGGCACCAACTGCATCACGATGCGTCCAGACCCAACCGCGGTGAGCCCGCCCGGTACGGGACTCATAAAATCCCAAGGACCCTTGGTAAATCGGTCTTGCGCGGCTTCCGTAACTTGCAGTTTCTCATCAAGCTGGTTCATTCGCACGAATGAAGTCTGTAGCAATCCAGGCTCATCGGCCATGATTTGCAGCGCAATCGAATCTTGGTTTGCGTCCAACCCTTCGAGGCGATATTGACAAGTCTCGCCGTCCAGCGCGGGCGTCCTGATCTCGGCGCTCACTACGCGCCGGGGTGCCGCGAGGAGCTCATGCCCCAAGGCGTGTTGCGCATCAATCGCCGCAATCCAGCCGCATGGATCTTTTTTAACCGTCTGAGTTTGAACTGTCGCGCCCGTACCGCCTGGCGACGCGACCGCGGAGGTGGGAGAGGAGCCATGGGGCGATGAGGATCGTTGACATGCTTCCAGCGACATCATTAAAAGCAGCTCAACAGGGATTGTCCGATGGACGCGAGGATTTAATGTCCGTTCAACTTGGCCAGCGCCATTCTCGACACCGACAGGCGTCATCGGCTTGACTGTTGATGAGTGTTGCACCCTTGGAAAAACAGTATCCAAGCCTCAAAGCGGTCATGGCCATAACAAATTAACCGAGTGGGGCAGAGGTCAATCTCATGGCGTCTCGCGCCTTTGAAACCTCAGGACTCGACGGATCATCGTACTGCATGCTCGCCTCAAACGCCCTTGTGGCCCACCGTCTCGCCCCCGAGGCATCACCGCTACTCAGAAGGACCGCGCTGTGGATAAGCCATATATAGGGCTGAACGCGCACGTCATAGAGTCCCTTCGTGCCATCAAGAGTCGTCATCGCTAGCGTGCTTTCCTTTATGGCGAGGGCCCCATTGCCTTTCCTCAGAGCGATGCGCGACAAGCCGGCATGGGCGAGGGATGCCTCCGCTGACGGCCGCGCGCTGTGATCCAGCACCGCCTGGAATTCAGTGGAAGCGCCGGCAATCTGTGCATCATCGGTGGCGTGGTCTAGCTGGAAACGAGCCCAGCGCTCGCGAATCCGAGCTGTCCAGGGCGAAGCAAGCCCCTCCTTATCAATAAATTCGTCTCGTGAAGCCTTAAGGAGGTTGCGAGCTTCTGCCGACCGGCCTGCTCGGTCGTAAGCATCGCCCAGCATGCGCCGCGACTCTCGGATGTCGTATTCATTCGCCCGATGCTCGGCGTAATATTTGTTCGCCTCCTCCAGCAATGGAATTGCTGCGGATGCTTGTCCCTCCGCAGCTAGACGTTCGGCGTACGTTTGACGCGCCCACTTATCATAGCCGTTGGTTTTCCAGTCCGTCGGAATGGCGGCGAGCATCTGCCCAAACAAGCGCTGCGCGGCAGTGCGCTGCCCCAACATGTGCAACAGGCGCCCGTGATAGGCAAGACTGATCCAGTAATCATAGTGTCGCTCGCCATAGGTGCGCCGTGCCATGTCCTCCGCTCGCTGGTAGTAAGTTTCTGCGGCAACAAAGTCGCCAAGCTTTTCCTGCTTGCGCGCCAGATCGTACAAAAGGTCTGCGATCGATGCATCATCACGATCTGCGGCGTGTTCCTCGACAGCCAACGCCTGCGTGATCAGTTGCATCGCTTGCTCATCCTCGCCCCGGTTGGTGCGATAGATCGATGCCAGACTCAAGGTTTCTGCATAATCGTTGCTGTTAGGCGCTAGCTCCGCGAGCAATTCAAGTGCTCGGTCCAGCGCGTTGCCCCGCTCGACATCTGACGCGGACGTCGCACCCAGTAAGCGCGCCTTTACTCGCCACCAATTCGCGCGCTGCACGGTGCGGTCCGTTCCAGACGCAGTCAGGGCCGCGTCAGCTTGGCCGAGTAACTGCTCGGCTCGAACGAACTCTTCGCGCACACAGGCCGCATTAGCCTCCTCGATCAGCGCTCCAATAACCGTTGGATGATTAGGTCCATAATGGGCCTCTGCTAATACGAGATGTCTTCGCTCAAGTTCGTTGTAACGATCCTCATCGGCCAAGTCGCCGTAAATATGGGCGCTTATGCCCAACAGTTCGATTTGCAGTTCAGGTTGACCCGCAAAACGGGTTTCGATACGCGCTGAGCTGATGTCGAGCAGTTGTTTGGCGGTGAGTTCAGAGCGCGGCTTGTCCGATGCGGTTCGTGGATCGGCGGCACGGAAGATACTCAATAAATAATCTCTGCTTGCTTCCGCGCGTGAGGCTTCCCTGCGCGCCTGCTGGGCTTGCCTGAGTGCCACCACCGTTGCAATCAAAATTGCCATGATTACTATGGCTGCTGCACCGACTGGCAACGCGTTGCGTAAAATGAATTTCCGAGATCGATAGCCGACCGTACTGGGGCGGGCTGCTACCGGCAGGCGTTTGCGATACCTATTGAGGTCATCGGCAAACGCTGCGATGCTGGCATAGCGTTTCGTAGGCTCTGTCTGTAGCGCCTTTGCCAAGATCGCATCTAAATCTCCCTTCAGGTGCCGCCCTAACGCAACCTCGCTCGAAGCGCGGCTGGCGAGCTTCGGATCACTATCGATCGTTCGCATCGGCCGGCAGCCGGTCAGCAGCTCATAGGCAACAACGCCTACGCTGTAGACATCGCTGGCGGCGCTCAACGGTTCCCGTCGTAGCTGTTCGGGACTGGCGTACTGCGGCGTCAGTGACGGGTCCGCCGCAGCGACGAAGTGTCCTTCCGCAGCCGTTGCTCCCACAATATTTGAGATTCCAAAGTCTAGAAGATGCACCCGTGCATCGCCCGACACAAGAACGTTGCTGGGCTTTATGTCCCGATGAAGGACGAAACGCGAATGCGCGTATTGCAGGGCGTCCAGCACTTGCAACAGCAGGTCGACCTTCGTAGCCAACGAACATTCGCGGCCAAGACAGAATTCAGTGATCGGAATGCCGTCGATATACTCGAGCGCAAGATAAGGACGCTGCAAGGTGGTGACCCCCGCATCGTAGAGCCGCGCGATGTTAGGATGCTCTAGGCTCGCGAGAATGTCGCGCTCCCGCGCTAGCCTTTCAGCAGAGTTACCCATCCAACTGACATGCGGCAATTTGAGTGCCACCGTGCGTTTAGGCACCCCGTCGCGCCGTTCCGCTAACCATACGCGACCCATCCCGCCTTCACCAATAGCACGCAGTAACACGTAAGGACCCACGTCTGCTCCAACGCGATCGAGCGGGATTTCGCTACTGCCGACATCTATAGGAAGTTCGAGCGCAACGTCCAGAGGTCCTTTGCCGTATTCATGCGCCTCGAGCAGCGACTGTATCTGCGCTTCGAGATCGAGGTCCCCGCCGCAAGCTTGCACTATATAGGCGGTGCGCTCAGATTCCTGCAGCAGCACAGCCTCGCTGAAGGTCTCTACAATGCGATTCCAGCGCTGTGCTTGCATGTCTCGACTCACTTCGCAGTGTTAGCGAGGCTAACCAGATTTTTTCCAGCTTCCCGATAGGAGCTTTATCTGCGGATCCCGCCTATGGGTCGATTATGCCACGGTAAGCATGACTTTGATGACGGGCCATAACCAGGGACCAGGGCTCATCGATTGCCGCCTAGTTACAGCCTTACCAATTCGACTCGGCGGTTGCGGGCACGCCCGCTGACAGTTTCATTGGATTCCTTCGGCTGGGAGGCGCCCAGTCCGTTCGTCGAGAGGCGCGCGCCGTCGATTTGAAATCTGCTCATCAGTGCTGCCCGAACCGTGATAGCGCGCTGCCGTGACAGCTCCAGGTTCTGCGCGTCAGTTCCGATATTGTCGGTGTGTCCATTAATTAACAATTTCCAATCCATATGAGTCCGTAATGCATCGGCAATTTCGTGAAGCACGGGCTCGGACTCCGCGCGAAGCGTCGCGCTGGCAAAATCAAAATAGATTCCGTAGATATCCGCGTGCTTCTCAACGGCGAGACTGTGTTCGACCTCGTTTGGGGTGGGATAAGAAATTTTGGTGAAGGTGATAAAGAATTTATTCAACGTCGGTACGTAGTAGTCGAGCAATAGCGGGAAGCGGGCATCATCGAGCACCTTGATGCGTACGATTTCATTTCCTTTGATGGAAGCGGCTTCGATCGTTGGAATGTCTACCACTTTGTCGTTAACAATCAGTTTGAATGTGCTTGCGCCGTCTGATTTGAAGGAGGCATGGATATCGGTATCTAAGAATTGCTGCTGATGTTCATCGGGTTGTATATAACGCTGCGTCGTGGTGCCGTGGGCCTTGAGGTCGACGAAGCTTGCGATTGATAACGAAAAATTGAGACTACCGACGAATGTCTCGGGAAAGTCTGGCGAGGCCTCTGGCAAGTAAACGCTTGAATTCACGAAGTCCGCCCAGCACACCCGCCTTTGATAGTGCTTAAGTTCGTGCGCTGGACCGATAGGGCAACTTTGTTTTACGAGCATGCCTCGGACATCGATCGCCGCAATCTGCCTGAGGCACTCATGCTCGTAATCACGTTCGTTGACTTTCCAAACGGACGACAAGGTTAGCCCTACCTTCAACGGAATAGCAGCCTGCGCGGCCGCCGCTAGCGCCTCCGTGCCGGCCGTGCCTGCATCGGGACAATCGGCTCCCGGTTTAAGCCCTTCCACAGCCGAGATGGGCTCAGGCAGCGTTGCTGCCGCGGTTGGACAGGAAAACAGGCCGAATGCGAGGATCGCCATCGCGCCTGACGCGCAATAGGCACTACTACGTGGGACGCTTTGTTTCAGCCTGGACTTGACCCTGGCGGACAATGATTTGGAGTTGCTCGACATCTCGCTGTTTTCTAGGACTCCTGCTAGGGAAAACAGCTACCGCCTTATAGACCGGCCATGGTTCATTAAATGAATCGCAAGATCGCAGCTAAGCTTCGTAGGTCAATGAGCGCCGCAAAGCTGACCAGCATTCCAAGCTTCTTGAGGCGTCAAATGCGTCCGCGAGCTATTGCAAGGACGGCGGGTATGAGCGGGACCAGCCAGTATTCTGGGAAACTTCGCGCTTTGCCGTTACTTTGCCTGGATATCCGGCGCCTCGTCGAGGAAGCCATGATCAGCAGATTGGCGCAATTCACGGTGCAGCCACGCGCGCGCCACCGTCCAGTCGCGGCGCACCGTGCGCTCCGATATCGATAGGGCGCGTGCAATAGCTCGCTCATCGTAGCCTCCAAAATACCGGCACTCGACGACTTCGGCGAGCCGCGGGGAGAAGGTCGACAGGCGCGCCAGAGCCTCATGTAGATTGACGACCGCTTCATCCTGAGCGTCGCTAGCTTGGTCTGCCGCTGTCATTGGCAAGTGCGCTGCGCCTGAGCCTCGTTTGACTGCGCACCGTGCGGCGGCATGATTGACCAATATGTGACGCATCGCAAGCGCCGCTGCGCAAAGAAAATGCGCATCATCGTACCATCCGCGGCCATCTCTCAACTTAAGATAGGTTTCGTTTACCAAAGCGGTAGTCTGCATCGTGGGCCCGCTGCTTCTGCGGCCGCGTACCCGCTTCGCGATGTTTTGCAGTTCTCCATAGAGAAGCGGCACCAGCTCATCGGCAAGCAACCTCACGGCCGGCGGCCTTCCATCGGCAAAGCGCTCGTCGTGTATAGGCCTGAACTTTCCTGAATCGATAGGCATTGATATAATTTAACCCATTGGACAGCAATTCCGCGATGTCAAGTGCCACGATGAGGTCTAACATGCCTCGCGGCCATTGCCGTGGCTGTTTAACCAAAGCCTCTCGCAGCGAGAACTCCTAGACCCATCCCCGCCCTCACACGATCCTCAAGGCGCTGCGCCACGAAATCAGTTGCGCGCTTTTTTAGCTCATTTTCTATTTTGCGGCCGCTTCTGCCTGCTATTGCTGTTTCTTCCTATATGGAACAGCAATCTGAAGATCCATTTGTAGTTCGCTACTCGGAGAAAGTGCTGCGTCAGGAACGTCGCAGCAGGCGGACCTACGGGATCTTTGGCGTTATCGCTTCGCTCTGCGGTCTGGCGATCTCCTACGCTGGATATCGAAGCCATACGTGGGTTGACGTCGGTCCTAGGGGTCAGACGTTTATGTTGCCCCCCTGGGCGACGACTCTGATCAGCGTGGCTTGGTTGGTCGGTAGCATTTTTCTCCTCTTCAAGGCGCGCTCTCCACATCGACAAACTCTTAACTGACGGACAATTTATGAAAGGCGCTGCCATCTTTGCGATCGTGTGAATGACCCTAACTGATCTGAATCACCCTAATTGCTGTCATTTTCACTTAATTGTGTCATTGGGGGACTAGGCAAAAGCGGGGGCTGACGGTGCCTGCTCGTAGGTGGCGGGACACTGAGGCATTGTCCGGCCATGGCCGAGGCAACAGCATACCAATTTCGCATTGCACAGCGACAGATCAGTCCCAAGATTTGGCGGCGAGTGCAACTATTGGGTGCCTAATCTCTGGCAGATCTTCATTTTTCGATACAGGTTGCGATGGGCTGGACGGATGAGTTTCAGCATCGCTTCACAATCCGCAATCATCGCCTGGGTATTTCGGGTCCCGGTGGGCTGTTGCTGTTCGGCGATCCGTATGAGATCCGGCTCGAGCAGTTTGCGTTTCGCCGCGGCGAGCGGTTCGCGTACGAGTACAACTTCTATGATGCATGGGAGATAGAGGTTCGATTTGAGGGCTCGACATCGCCGGATCCAGGATACACCAGTATCCGCGCAGCGTGGCGGGCGCACAGTGAGCACCGACCGAAGATTGCGGCGGTCCAGAAGTCTTCATGGAGCGTTGGCAACGCGAGCCCAAGGAAGTTCGGATATATTCGTGCCCGCGATGCCCCAAGTCCCCGTGCGGGATGGTTCGAAGCGATCACCGGCAGGTCAACCGTCGAGGAGGGCACCAGCAAGTATCGGCTTCAAGGACGACGTGGTCATCCGCATTCACGCAGACACCGACGGCGGAACTCGGCTGGACATGCGCTCCCAATCACGCGTCGGCAGCAGCGACATCGGCAAGAATGCCAAGCGCATCCGCAATTTCCGCCGCCTGCTCGAGCGCCAACTCGGCAACGCGTAGTCCTACGTCAAGGTCGCGCATTCGACCATCCTCAGGACGGGTGACTCGGCACGTCCCCGTGTTTGAGGAACGGTGGAACCGATTCAAGCGAACCGTCGACAGCTCTGCCAAACTATCAACCTTATAATGCGAGGAAGCTCTATGTTGCCGTTACGTTACGCCACTGCTGCCGTTGTCGCGCTCGCCCTGTTGTGGATTTCCAGTCGGACAGTTGCGCAAGTACCAGAACCGGATGGGGCAGGAGTCAAACGCGGCATGCTTCCTCGGAGCTGGCCGGCGAGCGGACCTGAGTGTCCTGAAAAGCCCACGTTTCAGGTACACGCGTACAACGACGATTTGTACATCCTGCGCGAGTCGGGATGTTCGAACTACGAGAAGCCATTTCTCTTCCTACTCTTCGGGACGGATAGAGCGCTTCTACTCGATACCGGTGCCGGTACCACAGACGTGGCGACAGTCGTAAAGGAAATAATGAGTCGCTGGTTAGCCAGAAACCAGCGCGACGCGATCGATCTCATCGTTGCTCACACGCATGCGCATAAAGATCACATCGCTGGCGATGAACAATTGAAGGAATTGCCGCGCACTACCCTGGTGCCGCCGACTGTGGCGGGCGTGCAGAGTTTCTTCCATTTTCGGAGCTGGCCGACGGAGGTTTCGACCTACGATCTAGGCCACCGCGTGCTGGACGTGATCCCCATTCCAGGACATGAGGCGTCTTCGATCGCAGTTTACGACCGCGAAACCGCCATTTTGTTTACGGGGGATACACTGTATCCGGGGCGGCTCTACGTCCAAGATCCTGCGGCATTCACGCGGAGTGTTCAGCGGCTGGTGGACTTCACACACGGCAAAGTCATCGCCCACATTCTCGGAAACCATATCGAGCAGACCCGCACGCCCTACCTGGACTACCCGGTGGGCACTGTACACCAGCCGGATGAGCACGAGCTCGAACTCGGCCGTGCGCAGCTTCTGGAACTCAACGAGGCGTTGCGCGACATGAACGGAAACGTCCGCCGGACGGCATATCGGGACTTTACGATCTGGCCGCACTAGACCTGCGGATCGCGAGTCCGGCAAGGCCGATCCGGCAGCCACGGGCAGCGTCAGGTGCGCCCGCTCGATTCCGCGAGATGCCTCGTGCGCGCGCATTGCGCGGCGACATCGGATCAAAATCCGAGAGAACAAAACGATTTGGACAAGTCTCATGCGAAGAATGCGGATGAATAAAACCTCGACGTCCGTACTGCCCAACCTACGCGGGAATCAGACCGCCGCTGACACATAGCTACTGCCGGGGCCAAGAAGGCCGTAGAACAACATATCACCGGCAAAGAACAGGAGAGCGCCGGTCAATCCAGTAAGTCCCGCAAGTCGACGTGTCCCGTCGGAGGCCATGCGTTGCCCGAAATGCCTACGGGCAGCAATTGGTTGGCTGCCATACCGCGAATTCCGTGTCGAGGTTGTAAGTCCAAACCCTCAGAATTTTCCCAAAGATGTTTTTGCAATCTCCAGCTAGGGGGCGCTAGGGGTACCTTAATGCCAATCAGTTAGACGCGGGCAAGCGAAGTTTCAGGATTGTCGTAGGCGCCGTGCGTTCAGGCGCAGCGATCACACCTTTCTCGTCGGGGGCATCCTGGTGACTGTCGGCGACGAAGTACAGCTCGTCGCCGACAACGACTCCCTCAGTCGGAATCGACATGCGCGGGTCGGCTCTCTCGAGCGGATCCGCCGACTCAATCCGGCGACGGTCCTTCGAAAGATGAAACGCCATGACGCGATCAAACCCCTGGAGGCTCTGCACTCCGATCAGATCGTTTCCATGGAGGTAGAGACCATCAATCGCGACGGTGGAAACCGCTTTCGCAACCGGCATCCGCTGCACGTCGCCGGTCCCGAGGTCGACCGTGTAGAGCCCGCGATAGTCCGCGACGTAGAGCAGGTGCAGCGCCGGCTCGATGGCGATCCCGTTCGGGTACAGAAACACACCGGCTCCCGTAATTGGAGTGAGCCGCCGTCCGCCCGAAGATAGACGGTATATCCGGCCTGCGTCACTGTCGGTAATGTACGCCGCGCCGTCCCGACCCAAGGAAACGTCGTTGAAGAGATGCTCCCCGTGAGTGCGAAGCCAGGTCGCGCGCAGAAGGCGACCCGTCGCAAGACTGTAAATGAGGACACCGGT
Source organism: Steroidobacteraceae bacterium (assembly GCA_039924385.1). Taxonomy (GTDB): domain Bacteria; phylum Pseudomonadota; class Gammaproteobacteria; order Steroidobacterales; family Steroidobacteraceae; genus Bog-1198. Next base: position 7,188 of record JBDTAV010000013.1, on the reverse strand, counting down.
GTGTCCGAGATCAGTCGGCTTGAAGTCGATGATTCGAGCATCGTCGGTGCCTGTCAGGACCAGAAGCCGGCCGCGTGACGGATCGACTTTCATGCCGAGGACCTGCAGGAGGCCGTGGTCACCGGAAGACACGAAATCGACGAGTCGTCCATCGGGCTCCCGAGCCACGATCTTTCGCAAATAAGTACTGCCTGCGAAGAATCTCCCCGAGCCCGGATCGAACGCGAGCCCCTCGGCGATGAAATTTCGTTCTGGAATGACAAAAGCCTGACTTGCGGGTGCGATAGGTGCGATCTGTGCAGCAGCCTGCGCCTTCAAAATGTCGTAGCCAGGCCGACCGGCAAGTTTTGCGAAGGCGGGGAGGCCGACAACCACTCCACCGAACCCTTCATCGATGATGTTTTGGAAGATCGCCTGGGCCTCGCTCAAGCGGCCGAGTCCGACGAAGCTTTGTGCCAGGCGCGACTGCAGACTGGGATGCTCGGGAGCCTCTCGTAGCGGCCCTTCACACTCGGTGCGTGCTCCGGCGAAGTCGTTGCGCGCCAGGGTGGCTTGGCAGGAAGCGCGCGCAGCCTCGAAACTCTTCAAGTCGATGGCGCCGGCGTGGGGTGCCGCGCAGATCAAGAGGCTTGCGATGACGCGCGCGCCGACCCTCGATTTCGACGCAGACTCTGCGCGCATTGAGATCCGCCCAAATGCTCGCCCACTAGCATTGCAAGCGACGGTGTGATTCCGGGTAAGGAGGTGATCGCTCATATCGGACACTCGGTGATGTTTGTTAGGGTGGCGGCTTGTTGCGATCCTGATGATCGGGAAGCGCTTCTACACGAGACTTTGTCAGCGATTCACGGCTTTCCCGCCCCGCGACAGGGATCGTGCGATCTGCGCGAGTAGATCGCGGGTATGTGCGCTACGTTGCACAAGCGGGTAGCGCTCGCCCCCATGATAAGCGAGTTCAAAGTTTCTGAACACGCCGTCCTTCTGGATCAACAGCTGAATCACAGCCGGGTCTGATGCTGAAGTGCTAATCGCGTCGTGCGCCGCGTCGCGGGACCACTTGCGGCCGTTCACAGCGATCAACGCGCTGCCAGGAGTAATCCCGGCAGCGTCCGCCGGCGATCCGGGTATGACATCGACGACGACAGCCCCTTCGTCGCGCACGATGAGACCCAAGGAATAACGCAAGTCGATGTGTCGAGACGCTGCCTCATCCGCTCGTTGCATAACAGACGGTGCGTCGGACCACGTGAACTACCAGCCGCTGGCGCGCAAGCCTTCGAGCGGCGCCTCTTCGCGCAGTCGACTCAGCCGCGCAGTCCAGAACTCCCGCCAGTCGTAAGGCTGAACCCGGTTTAGCGCCGCAACGACGTCATCGAAGTCATAGGCGGCGACGATCGGCGCCGAGTGTGGGCCGCTGAAAAACTCCAGGCAGAAATCATCCAGACTGTGTTTTCCGTGGGACTTCTGCCGAATGAGCGCGTCCGCTTCCAGGAACTCCGGGTAAGAAACCAGGCCGCTCCGAGCGGCCAATACCTCTTGCAAGTAGGCGGTCAGCCCCTCGTAGACCCAAAGCAAGTCGCCACGCATTGGCTGCGAAAAATCGCTGGTCGCCAAGCTCGCGGGCCTGCGGAATTTGCCGTTCCAGGAGTGCGCATACTCGTGGGCAAGGAGGCTCGCGTGAGCGCGGCGCAGAGTGTCGTCGCTCAGCGTGCGCTCCGCAGTTCGATTGTCGCTCGATTCGTGACGCTCGATCCCCTCTGTTGGGAATCGAGGCCGGCAAGAACGGTTGAATCCACAAGCTCGGTCAGCGACACGGGCGCGAACTGGACGCCATCGTCGGAGGCGCCCAGGCGTGGCAGCGCTGTCGCGTACTGCCATCCGCTCGGCAGCCGCAAATGCGCCTGGTAGAGCAGATCGTCGCTACGCTGCCCAGCGGGATAAAGCACGAATCGGGTACCGAGGCTCCTGCCGGAATGTCGACGTGGAACGCATACATATCAACTTCGTCGCGATGCCAAGTCACTGCACGGCCTGCAACACTCATCGCCAGTCCGGAAAGCGAGGCAATCGGGCCGGTCGGCGCATGCTCGCCCGGAAGCCACTTTGGGTATAGAAGCGTCACGGGTCCGGCAATCACGGGCAGCTTCGGGTGCCCCCGCTCGATTCCGCGGGATGCCTCGCGCGCGTCGACATCGATGAGCGCGACCGATCCAGCGAAAGTGAGCGCTGGGGACCAGAGCCCGCACGATGCGATGACTGTGCCTGCGAGCAGTCGTAGCGATGGGCGCTTATCCGCGCGTCGCAGATGCCACACCTTCTGCCCATGTTGTCTAGCGTTTAGGGCTAGCATCGTCTCTCAGTCGCCCGCTCGGCGTCGCCGTGTCATGCAGCGCTGGCCCGAGTTGGCTGAATAAGACGGCGTAAATCTCGATCCCATCCCACAGATTCTGCAGGCGGATATTCTCGTTCGCGGCGTGTTGGTTGTTATCGTAGTTGGCGATGGGAACGCCGATGACCGGAATTGCAGCTCGCCCCGCACTATGTTGAAACAGGTACATCGGCACGCTGCCACCCAGTGCAGGCATGCGAATGATCTTGGCGCCGACAGCGCCTTCGATTGTGGCGACGACGGCCCGCGAGGCAGGCAGGTCCAGCGGCGTGCGAGCGGCGGGGTAGCCGGAGCCCCAGGTCAAATTCGCGATGTGGCGGTGGCTGCGGCGGGTCGCGGCATCCGGTACTTGGTGGACGACAAAAAATCCCTGTTGAGCGATATACCGCTCGGTGCGCGCCTGGACGCTGTCTGGCGTTTGGTCGGGCACGAGCCGAAAGTCGATCGATGCCGTCGCCTCGTTGTTGATGACATTCGCAGCGTCGCGACCGACGCGACCGGATTGGAACCCGTGTACGTTGAGTGCCGGCTTGAGGATTTGCGCGATCAACGAAGCCGGTTGGCCCTCCGAACCTTCGATTTGGAACGCCGCCCGCAACTGCGCGTCCTCGTCGGGGATCTCCAGTATTGCGACTTGATCGGCACGCGTCAGCGGCCGCACGTCGTCATTGAAGCCGGGAATCAAAATGCGTGCGTCGGTGTCCCGCATGGAATCGAGCAGATGGGTCAGAAGATTGATCGGGTTCGGAGCCCAGTTGCCGTAGTGCCCGCTATGCAAATTGTGGATCGGTCCATACACCGTGATATCCAGGCTCGTCGCACCTCTGGCACCGAAGAACACTTCCATCCGGCCGCTCTGGTGTACCGGACCGTCGCAGAGGATCCAGAGGTCGGTGGCAAGGCGAGGTGCGTATCGATCGAGTATTGAGGCCAGGTGAGGCGAACCTACTTCCTCCTCGCCCTCGAAGAAGAACTTGAGATTGACCGACGGGGCGATTCCCGCTGCGCGTAGCGCGTCGAGCGCTGTCAGAAAGCCAACAATCGGGGCCTTGTCATCGCTCGTAGAGCGTGCGTATAGCCGCATCTCGGGGTCCAGATGCTCGGGCAAGAGCGCGAGCTCACGTGGCTCGCCCCCTTGTTCCATTGGCCTATCTCTGATCTGGGGATGAAACGGATCAGACGCCCATTCCCGCGCGTCTACAGGCTGGCCGTCGTAATGGGCATAGAAGCTAACGGTGCGAGTCGTGCCAGGGGACGACAACTCACCGAACACGACCGGCGGCGCTCCTTCGGCCTCGAGAAGCGACGCCTCGATCCCGCGGCTTTGCAGAAGTTTCACGAGAGCGTCGGCATTGTGCCGTATGTTCACCGCGTCACTCGCGTGATTCGGAATGCTCAGGAGCGCCGCAAACTCCTGCAAAATTTCCTTCTCGTGAGCCGCCCGGTACGCACGCACCCTCTCGGTCACTGCGTGCGTCGTCGGCGCTGTCGATTTCTCGCCAAGTGCCAAATGAGACAGCACGACACCCGCAACGAGCAGCGTCCATCTCATGAGATCGCGTGAAGTTTTGGAGCGCATCGGGGTGCTTAGTAGGCTGCTCAACGCACTTCGGCGCTCGAGCCCGTAACCGGGATCCATGCCTCGGCACGCCCGTGGAGGTGTTTCGCCAGAAAATCCTCGACGCGACCGAAGAAATCGAGATTGTTCTCCTCCCGAGCGAAGCCGTGCCCCTCATCCGGGTACATGATGTATTCGACCGGCAGTCCTTGCGTGCGCAGCGCCGATACCATCTGGTCAGACTGCCGCAAGGCCACGCGCGGATCGTGCGCTCCCTGGCCGATGAGCAGCGGGGCGCGAATCATGTCGGCCTGATATAGCGGCGACAGTCGACGCCCGAGTTCCGGATCGGCCTCAACGTCGCCGATGCGCCGAATCCATCGTGCCTTGACGGCTTGCATCCATGGGCCAAATGACGCAAGGAACATCCCAACATCGCTCGGGCCGACGATGTCGACACCGCATGCGAAGAGCTCCGGGGTCCGCGCCAGTCCTCGCAACGTGGCGTAGCCTCCGGCGGAGTAGCCCATGATCGCGACGCGCTTAGGGTCCACCGTGCCGCGGGCAATCGCCCAGCGGACGCCGTCTTCCAGGTCATCCTGCATCTCGAGCCCGAACTGTTGGTTACCGGCGTTCAAGAATGTCTTGCCGAATCCCGTGGAGCCGCGGAAGTTCACTTGCAGCACGGCGTATCCGCGATTAGCCAGCAACTGCACCACTGGATCGAATCCCCAGTCGTCCCGATACCAGGGGCCGCCATGCACGTAGAGGACCATCGGCAGCGCGGTTGCCGGCGAGTACGGCGGCAGCGTCAAGTAGCTCGGGAGACCGCGGCCGTCGCGGGCGGGGATGACTACCGCCTGCGTTCTGCCTATTCGTCGAGTTGTGACCGATGACCGGGGCGCGAAGAGCGGAACCACCGCCCCCGTGCCGCGGTTCAGCAAGTAAAATTGCGGTGGCGCATCGGCATCCACAGTTTGGAAAATCCACCGGCGGTCGGACGTATCGCGGCTGACTACCACAGGAAAGCCTCGATACCCTCTAATCAGCCGGTCGAGGTCATCGCGCACATGAGGGTCGAAGATCTGCCATTCCCAGGTCAGGTACTCAAACGCCACTGCCTGCAAACGGTGGGTCTCGGGGTTCGTCATGACCAGAGGCCGGTACTCGCCGGCAAGAGGATCTCCCACCGGATCGACGGCCACGTCGCTGCGAGGGTGAGCTGCCAGGACCTCGATCTCGGCTCCCGACTTAGCGTCGATTCGAACCAGCCGGGCAGTATCGGAATGAGCGGCCGATACCACGTAAAGGGAGTTGCCATCCGGCGCAAAATCCGCCACCACGGTGCCGCCGCTCACTTGACCGAACATCACGCTGTCTTCGAAGGACCACGTAGCGACATCTCTCCATGGCGTCCCGACGCCCGCCCGCACGCGCAATATCGTCGCTCCCGTCTTCGGATCAAAGGCGGTAGCGGCACGAATGACAAAATTAGCGTCGGTGGTCCAGCTCAGGACGTCGCCAGGATTGTCGGTATCCAGAACCATATCGCCCGTTGAGAGGTCGATGCGGTACATATCGAACACGCGCGGGTCGCGCTTGTTGAGTCCGACTAGAATTTCGTGGGGGCACTTCGCGCTGGTGAGCAGATTCTGTACCCGAACTCCGGGAAATGGCGTCAAATCGCGCGCAACGCCGGTCATGACATCGACAGAAAAGGCGTGAAAGAGCTCATCGCCATCGGAGTCACGCTCGTAGATCAGGTGCCGGGAGTCTCCCGCCCACCGATAGAGCGCGATACTCCGGCGAGACTCCGTGGTGACGCGTCGGTCGTCCCCTCGCCCGGGCATCTTGATCCACAGATTCTCAACACCGTTGGGGTCGGGCGCAAGATACGCAATCTGCGACCCATCGGGAGATATCCGAGGACTGTGTGGGGCTCGATCGGCGAGCAGCGCTGCGCGCGGAATGAGCGCGGCGGTCGACGCACTCGCACTGATCGCCGGCAAACCGAGGGATGCCAGCAATGTGCACACCATGAGGCGCTGCCTTGAGCGCGCGTCGCTCGCGCGCCGCCGCCAACTTGTTGTACCACGGATGCACAAAACCATAGTAAAGAGCGTAGCAGTGGCAGTATCATGAATCAAATAGATAGTTTGTATACGTAATCATTCACTGTATGAATCTTAAAACGATCGATCTCAATCTCCTGATCGCTTTCGAAGCCCTTATTGCGGAGGGTCATGTGACGCGCGCCGCAAGCGCGCTCGGCTTGACGCAACCGGCAACCAGCAACGCCTTGAAACGCCTGCGTCTGCTCTTTCAGGATCCACTCTTCATCCGGGTTGGCAGGACCATGCAGCCCACGACGCGGGCACGTGAACTTAGCCAGCCCATCAGCGCCGCACTCGCACAGGTACGCCGCGCACTCAGTACGCCACAGTTCTCCCCGCAGAACTCCTCACTCGCCATCCGAGTCGCGACTACCGATGACATCGAGGTGACTCTCATTCCGCGGATCGTCAAGGACCTGCGCGCACAAGCACCAGCAATGAAGCTGGTCTCGCGGCGTCTGGCGGGAATATTCGATCTGCCATTGGAGGACCTACAGACGGGCAAGCTCGATTTGGCCATCGGCCGTTTCTCTCAGCAGTCGCCGCCGGCATCCGGAATACATTGCCGCCATCTATACGAGGATGTTCCGGTGTGCATCGTTCGAGTGGGGCACCCGGGCGTCAGACGGCGCCTGACGTTGTCCCAGTTCGTGGGACTCGAACACGTGATCGTGCTCTATCCCCCCGAAGGCCCTGGCATGATCGATCGGCTGCTCACGACGCATGGTGTGCAGAGGAACGTCGCGATCGCTGCTCCGCACTTTACAACCGCCGCCTTTGCGGTTGCGAACTCGGACTGGGTGGCAACGGTCCCCGCACGATTTGCGCATGCGGTCGCGGACCCGTTGCGCCTTAAAGTCGTCCCGCTCCCATTTAAGGTTCCGCGCCAGCGAGTTGGCCTGTTCTGGCACGGCCGCAATGCCGTGGAACCCTCCCACGTCTGGGTTCGGGAAATAATCTGCATATCAACGCAGCGAGCATACGATGGACAGCATGGGTGCAAGCCGCCTCGTTCCGCAAATTGACATGCTCTCATTCCCATAAAGGGCACAGTGGCTTAGGCTGCGGCGGGCGGTGCGCTCCAACCGGAGTGCATCCAGATCCGCGATGCCTCTATGCCTCGTACC
>JBDTAV010000012.1:0-20183 GCA_039924385.1 Steroidobacteraceae bacterium | reverse complement strand
GATCAGTCAGTTTGTGGTGTTTTTCGCGACGGCGTTCGCGGCAGCCGGCGTCGCGAACGCAGGCAAGTATGCGGACACGATTGTGCTGTTCAAGAATGCAGGCGAGAGCGCGGAATTCTTTGGCGACAGCTACGCCTATGCCGTATTTCCAAACATCGGTGAGGGCGGGTTTGTCGTGGGCGGCGCGTTTGGCAAAGGGCAAGTTTACGTTCACGGGCAGCTGGTCGGCAATGCGACCATGAAGCAGCTGAGCGTTGGATTTCAGGCTGGCGGCAAGGACTACAGTCAAATTATCTTCTTTCAGGACAAGCGCGCGCTCGACCAATTCGAGTCCGGGGGTTTTGAATTCTCGGCAGGCGCGAGCGCTATTGCCGTCACCGCCGGGGTTAATGCCAGCGTAGGCACCAACGGTGCCAGCTCCGGCGCCAGCGCGGGAAAGAGAAACGCCAACACCCAGGGCAACTATAACGCCGGCATGGCCGTATTTACGATCGCCAAGGGTGGCTTGATGTACGCGGCGACGCTCGCGGGCCAGAAGTTCACGTATAAGGCTCGCGGCACGGGCTGAAGTTCCAGTAAGAAAACGATTTTTTTGGGGGGAAGGATGAACAGCCGCCGATTCACACCATATGGAGCGTTGCTCATATCTGTCGGGCTGCTGTGCGGATTTGAAACCGACGGCAAAGCGGTGAATGGCGAACGAATCGCCAATGCCGATGCGGAGCCCGGTAATTGGCTTTCGTACGGCCGCACTTACAGCGAACAGCGCTACAGTCCGCTGAGCATTATCAACGACAAGAATGCTCAGAAATTGGGCCTCGCCTGGTTCGCCGACCTTGATACCAACCGGGCGCAGGAAGCGACACCGCTCGTCGTCGACGGCGTGCTGTATGTGTCGACAGCGTGGAGTCTCGTGAAAGCCTATGATGCGCGCAGCGGTAAATTGCTTTGGGCGTACGACCCGCAGGTGCGCCGCGAGCTCGGCGTCAACGCCTGCTGCGATGTGGGCAATCGCGGCGTTGCGGTGTGGAATCATAAAATCTACGTGGGCGCCTACGACGGACGGCTCGTGGCGCTGGATGCGGCGACGGGCAAGCCGGTTTGGAGCACGCTCACGGTCGATACCAGCAAGCCCTACACCATTACGCAAGCGCCCCGCGTCGTCCGCGGGCGCGTGATCATCGGCAACAGCGGCGGCGAATACGGCACTCGAGGCTACATCTCCGCCTACGAAGCCGAAACCGGAAAGTTGGCGTGGCGATTCTTCACCGTTCCCGGCGACCCTTCCAAACCGTTTGAAAACGATGCAATGGCGCGTGCCGCAAAAACATGGTCCGGGGAGTGGTGGAAATTGGGCGGCGGCGGTCCGGTGTGGGACGCGATTTCTTACGACCCGAAACTCAATCTGCTCTATTTCGGGACAGGCAATGGGGTCCAATGGGCGCGCTCCGCGCGCAGCGAGGGCAAAGGGGATAATTTATATCTGGCCTCGATTGTCGCGCTGCACGCCGACACCGGCGAGTACGCCTGGCACTATCAAGCCACCCCTGGAGAGGAGTGGGACTTCGACGCCGTTCAGCAGTTGGTGCTGGCCGACCTGAAGGTCGATGGCAAGCCCCGCCAGGTGCTCATGCAGGCGAACAAGAACGGCTTCTTCTATGTGCTGGATCGAAAGACCGGCGCGTTGATCTCAGCCAAAGCGATCGTGCCGGTGAACTGGGCAAGTGGCGTGGATCTGAAAACCGGCCGTCCGATCGAAAACAAAGAAGCTCGTTATAGCGAAACAGGGAAGCCGGTTGATATCACGCCCGGGCCCCTGGGTGCGCATAATTGGCAGCCGATGGCTTACAGCCCGAAAACCGGCCTGGTGTACATTCCGGCGCAGCAGGTTCCGATGCACTACACGCCGCTGCCCATCCTGCCCATCGCTCCCATCGGCTGGAATTTGGGTGTTGCACCCTCAGCGCTGACTTCTCAAAACGAAGGATTCCTGCTCGCCTGGGATCCCGTGCATCAGCGCGAAGCCTGGCGTGTCTCGTACAAGGGGCCGTGGAACGGCGGCGTGGTCACAACCGCAGGCAACATCGTGGCGCAGGGCGATGCGGCGGGAAATTTCAATGTGTACCGCGCGGACAATGGCGAAAAATTGTGGTCGATGTTCGCGCAGTCCGGAATCATCGCCGCGCCGAGCACCTTCGAGGTGGCCGGCAAACAATACATCGCCGTGCTCAGCGGCTGGGGCGGCAGCTACGCCTTGAGCGGCGGCAAGGCGGCGGCCATGTCGGGCAATTTGCGCAACGTCAGCCGGCTGCTCGTATTCAAACTCGGCGGCAGCAGCACATTGCCGCCGCTCGAGCCGCGCGCGATTCTCATCAACCCTCCGCCCGAGCCCGGGGATGCGGCGTCCATCGCACGCGGAGAGCCTTTGTTCGATCAGTATTGCAGTGCCTGCCACGGGGAACATGCAATCGGCGGGGGTGTTGTGCCGGACCTGCGCGCTTCGAATTTCTTGAACATGGATTTCTTCTACAACATTGTTCTCGATGGCGCGCTCAAAGATGCGGGAATGGCTTCCTTCAAGAGCGCACTGAGCCGCGACGATGTCACCGCCATTCGTAACTTCGTCATCCATCGCGCGAATCAAGACAGCAAAGCCGCTCCGCCGCACTGAGTTTTGGGGCGTGCCGTAAGAAACCCCTTACATCTCTTCAATCGTTGCGGAGATACCGCGGCCAATTAATTCACTGCAACATTCCTGAACGAATTTCAGGGCGGCAGCGCCCACTCCATAACTCTACTAAAGGGGCTTAGCATGGGTCGCGGAATATTGCTTTGGCTTTTAGGCGTTCCTCTCCCGATCATTCTGCTGCTGGCGATGTGTTCGCATCGCTAAGGAGAATGACGTGGCCGAAACAATTATCGCCGGAACCGCTGTCGCGATGGATGCGGGGTCGCATGCCGCGAAATCGGCCGCATCCTGGCCGTCCATTATCGCCGGCGCCTTTGTGGCGGCAGCAAGCACGGTCATTCTCGTTTCATTGGGATCGGGCATTGGTTTTGCCTCCATTTCGCCCTGGCCCGATCACGGTGCATCGCTAACGAGCTTTGCCGTGACGACGGCTATTTGGCTCATTGTTACGCAATGGGTATCCGCAGCATTGGGGGGCTACATCGCAGGCAGATTACGCAGCCGCTGGATAGGAACCCATACCCACGAAGTATTCTTTCGGGATACCGCGCACGGGTTGATCACCTGGGCGGTTGCCACCATTCTCGTCGTCGCGGTGGGCGCAAGCTCTTTCATGTCTGCGATGGGTACGGCAGGCCGCGTCGCGGGCGCGGGCGCCGCGACGGCAATGATCGCAGCGCCTGGCAGAATCGGGGAGCATGGCGGTGCGGCCGGAGGCATGTCCGCGAACACTGCGGCGCTGAATGCCGGTTCGCCGGTCTCAGCCTACGAGATCGACAAGTTATTTAGGTCATCGAATTTCGGCGGCGCTGCATTGATGGCGGACGCGCGCATGGAAGCGGCGCACATTGCAGCCAACGTGTTTGTTGAGGGCAGCATCTCGAGCGCCGATCGTGCCTACCTTGTCGAACAGGTGAGTGCGCGCTCGGGTGCCTCACAGGCCGATGCGCAGGCGCGTGTGGACAACTTCGTCGCGGCCGTGACGCAAGCGCAGGCGAAGTTGAAGACTGAAGCCGACTCCGCGAGAAAGGCAGCGGCCGAAGCGGCCATCTATCTGGCTTTATCGATGCTACTCGGCGCCTTCATAGCGAGTGTCGCGGCTGCGTTGGGCGGCCGAATTCGAGACGAGCACCTCTAGGCTGGTGTTTCCAGGAGTGAACGATGGATTCAACGCACAAACTCAACAATTTGTTTGACCAAACCGAGAAATTATTGGCCAAGCTGGCGGACCAGCGCGGCCCGGAAATCCAGGAATTGCGTGAAAAGCTGCATCGCTCCATGGGGCAGACCCGGGTCGCGCTGCAGAGCGCGCCTGTCAGGGACCACGTTAAAGTTCGCGATGTTGCCGCGTCCCTCAATGACTATGTGCAGAACTATCCCTGGCTTGCACTGGCGACGGGGGTTTTGGTGGCCTCGAGCATCGGAATTCTCGCGACCCGTGCAACCAAGCGCTCAGTGAATCATCGACGCAATTACCAACAGCGCGCCGCTTAAAGCCTGCGGGTCCGCGATTCGCGCGGGTGCTGCGCTACAATGCCGCAGTGCGCACGCCCCACATCGCCGGATAGTCAGTGTCGATCCGAGCCTGCTTGGTGGCCGCGCTGCTCCTCGCGCAGGCTGTGTGCGTGCAAGCGGGGGATGAAGCCGCGCCGCTGCCTTGGAAGTTCACCGTTGGCGAGTACACCTATACCGATTACGCCGGCACCGACGTCAACCTTCGCTGGCACGTGGATGACTCAAGCGCGTGGTTCGGCGCGTATTCGGACCGGGTGTTCGGGACTCAGGCGCGCGCGGGCGCGGATACCTCAATCAAAGTAGGCCCGTACGTCCAAGTCCAGCCGTCACTTCAGGCAGCATCCATGGGATTTCTCGGCGGCAGCATTAATGTGCAGGCCGGCGCGTCCTGGTATGGATTGGTGGGATTCGGACGCACTGATGCACGGCCGTATTTCAATCTCAATTTCGATCCAAATGATGCATTGACATTCGGCGCGGGACATCACGCCGAAAACGGGGTCAGCTACTTGGTCTTTGTTGTGGCCGATGATCGCTTCCACACCGGACAGCGCGACTGGCATGCCAATGTACAGATCCCATTCGGCGATTCGCATGCGACCCTGGATTTGATGCGCAAAAGCGGTCAAACGGATGCCGGTCCGATCACCGGCTGGGGCTTCATCGCCAATTGGGACTGGCCTCGATGGTTTCTGCGCCTGGCCTATGACCCGCATCAGAATTTCTCCGCGCAGGATGCCTGGCGATTCGCCACCGGCATCCGATTCTAAATAAGATTTCTCCTACGCGCGATATTCGGCGCCGTGCGACAGCCGCCATTTGCGGCGACCGCTAGTCTGCGACGTCCCAAGACAGGAGATCGCCATGAGCCAAACAGTGGGTGAATTGCTAACGGCGACCCTGGGGGATCTCGGCGTCACCCAAGTCTTCGGCATTGTAGGAGATGCGCTGAACCCATTTACGGACGCCATTCGTCGCGACGAACGCGTGAAATGGCTCGGCGTTCGGCACGAGGAGGGTGCGGCACTGGCTGCCGCCGGCCAGACGAAACTGACCGGGCGGCTCGGCGTATGCGCGAGAACGACAGGACCGGGCGGCACCCATCTTCTCGCCGGGCTGTACGAGGCCAGGCACGATCACGCGCCGGTACAAGGCGCGACCTTTAGGAATCCGGATTTCGCGATGTATGCGCAAGCATGCGGCGCCACAGGATTGCGCGCGACGCAGCCGAATAGGTTGCGGGATACGCTGGCGCTGGCGCTGGCGACGCCAGGCCCGGTGATCGTCGATGTGGTGGGGAATCCGGCTGAGATACCGTCCATGCCGCACATTCACGCCGATCAGGTATGGAAGTTTGGGATCGGCAAAATGCGCGAGGCATTTGCCAAATCTTGAGCTCCTAGTCGCGATCTGGCGCTCCCGGCGGAAATAGCTGTCGGAATGGCCGAGCCTCATCGACAGTCCGAACGACCGAGGGGCGCGCCAGGAGCCGCGCGCGAAAGGCACGAACGTGCGAGAACTCGGCGCGGATCTCATGGACCCAGTCCGAGTAGAGGAGCGACGGCGCGGCGGCGCAATCCGACAGGCTGAAGTCAGCGCCGCTCGACCAGTTTCGTGCTGCCATCAACCCGTTCAGCCAGCCATAGGCCGAATCGAGCGTTGACCGTGCTTCCGCCACTCCGAGCGGGTCGCGATCGCTCGGAGCACGGATGAAGTCCGCGACGATTCGCTGCATCGGCGTCATGACGTAGTTGTCGAAAAAGCGATCCATCATGCGGACTTCGAGTGCGTCTTGCGAATCTTGGGGAATAAGTTGAACGGCGCCGGGATAACGGAGCGCGAGATGCTCGATGATGACGCTCGATTCCACGTAAGTTTGCCCCTCGTCGAGGAGCACGGGGAATTTCTTGAGAGGCCAAAGCGCCGTCAACTCGCTCATGGCGGTGGGGTCTTCCGGACCAAACCTGCGATAGGTAAAGTCCGTGCCATTCTCGTAGAGTGCGATCAATACTTTCTGACAATAAGACGCGAACGGATGCGCAAATAGCGATGGCTTCATGGATACCTCCGATTGAAACGATACACGAGATATGAGCTGCGCGGGACAAGCCGAAGTTGATGGACTAAGATTCCTTGCCATGACAAATCCGAGCGCGCCGTTGGAGGGCTTGACCGTCCTCGATTTTTCCCATGCCCTGGCCGGTCCCTATTGCACCATGTTGATGGCGGCCTACGGCGCCAAAGTGATCAAAGTTGAAGGCCCCGAAGGCGATATCGGACGCACTTGGGGACCGCCGTTCAATGGTGTCGACGCTTCCTATTTTGTCGGTCTCAACAGCGGCAAGCAAAGTCTCGCCATCGACTTAAAGACAGCCGAGGGGCTCGAAGTTTGCCGGAAACTGGCCGCTCGGGCCGATATCCTGGTCGAGAATTTCAGGCCTGGCACCATGAACCGGCTCGGACTGGATTACGCCTCGCTGTCGGCGGCAAATTCGCGGCTCATTTATGTTTCCATTTCCGGTTACGGGCAGACCGGTCCCAGACGTCTCGAACCCGCGATGGACTTGATCATCCAATCCGCGTCGGGACTGATGAGCATTACGGGTACCGCCGCGGGCGAAACCGTCAAGACCGGACACTCGATCGCGGATATCACCGCCGGTTTGTTCTCCCTGATCGGCACGATGATGGCGCTGGAGGCTCGCCACCGCACCGGCCGCGGACAGTTCGTCGATGTCTCCATGATGGATACTGTGATGTCGACCATGCTGCCTAGCTTCGCCCGCTATCTGGCCTCAGGAATCGTGCCCAAACCCATGGGGACTTTGTTCGACGGCATTGTTCCTTATCGAAACTTTGTATGCCAAGACCGGGAAATTACGCTGGCGGTGGCCAGCGACAAACTTTGGAAGAGCTTTTGCGAGGCGATCGGCCGTGCCGAGCTGGGTACGCACCCTGACTACAACACGAATCCATTGCGGGTGAAAAACCGCGGTGTCCTCGAGCCGATGCTGGAAGCGATGTTTCGTTCGCACCCCGCCGCGCACTGGGTCGAACTGCTTGCGGGGCATGGCGTGCCTTCGACCGTTGTGCGCAATCTCAAGGAGGTCATCGACGATGAGCAAACCACCGCGCGCAATATGACGCCGGTTGTCGAGCATGCCGTTGCAGGCCCGATTCGCGTCATTGGCGTGCCGGTGCAATTGTCTGAAACTCCGGGCCGCATCGGCCGCGCTGCACCGCTCCTGGGAGCCGATACCGCGGCGATTCTCAAGTCGGTCAATGGCGAATGATTCCGTCTGACAGAACCTTCGATCTGAAGCTCGCGGCATTCGGGGGTCGGGCAGGAAATGTGCTGCTCGCCTACGGCGTCGATTAGCTTCGCGCTCAGTCTAAACTTGCGATCGGCTCCAGGTTAGCCGCTTGGTCACGGCGTAATTCCACACCGCACCCACCGCGATCCCTCCCATTGCGGCAACGTACCAAACGCCGGTGACTTCATTGAGATAAGTCGCAAGCCCGACGTTCATGCCGGCACCTAAGCTGCAGGCAATATTGAAAGACAGCCAGCCGCGCAGCCAGCGCAGGCCACGCAGGCGTTTGTCTCGATAGGTAAGAATATTGTTGACGGCAAAATTAAATGTCATGGTGCTGACCGTTGCAATGGTCTGACCTACCAAAAAGCTGGTGCCCGCAAAATACCGCAACAAACTTAAGATGGTGAGATGAACCGCGACACCCAGCGCACCCACAATGCAAAAGGCGACGAAACGCACCGGCACGATGTGCCCGAACAGTTTGTCGAGCAGCAGCATGGCGTATTCCCACGCGGTCAGCGAATCGAGCTTGCTGATGCCGGCATGACGCAATCGAAAACTGTATGGCAATTCCTTAAATCGCAGCGGCTCGGGGGAAGAGGCGAACAGATCCATGAGGATCTTGGTGCCGATGTTCGACAACTTGCGCACGGCGCGTTCAAAGACCGGGCGGCGCAGCATGAAGAAACCGCTCATCGGGTCAGTCAGCGTCTCAGGCACCAGCATGCGGCTGAGGCGCGTGCCAAATTTGCTCAACCGCGCTCGTGCGGCGCCCCAATCACCCGTGCCGCCGCCGGGCGCATAGCGGCTGCCGACCACCATATCGGTCTCGCCCTGTTTGAGCTCCGCCAGCATTTGCGGAAGAAGGCGTTCATCATGCTGCAGGTCGCCGTCAATGACCGCAAGATACGGCGCCGAGCTTGCCAGCATTCCCTCGACACAGGCTGACGACAGGCCGCGGCGCCCCATTCTTTGCACGCAGCGAATTCGAGCATCCTTGTGGGCGAGTTGCCGCACCAAGTCCGCTGTGCCGTCCGGCGAGTCGTCGTCCACATAGACGAGTTCCCACGCACAATCACCCAGGCAGGCGCCAATTCGTTCCGCCAATTCAACGACGTTTTCGCGCTCATTGAAGGTGGGAACGATGATGGAAAGTTCAGGGCCTCGAAGCGGTTCGTCCAACTCAATCACTCATCCCTAGGGCGCCCGAGTATAGTATAAAGGCGGCCTCTGACCTGATACGATTGCCGCCCCGCCGAGCCGAAGATTTCCCGGGGTGTAGCTCAGACTGGTAGAGCGCTACGTTTGGGACGTAGATGTCGCAGGTTCGAATCCTGTCACCCCGACCACTTCAATTTCGCATGACATAGGCAACGATTTGATCGGCGGCTTCCTCAGCCGAGGTCTCCACCGTATTGACGCGAATTTCCGGCCGCTCGGGCGGCTCGTAGGGCGAGTCAATTCCCGTAAAGTGCATGAGTTGTCCGGCGCGTGCTTTTCTGTAGAGTCCTTTCACGTCGCGCTGTTCGGCCACTTTGAGCGGCGTTTCAACATAAATTTCGACGAACTCGTCCGGCTGCGACATCTCGCGCACCATGCGCCGCTCGGCGCGGAAGGGTGAAATGAAAGCGGTCAACACAATGAGTCCCGCGTCCGTCATGAGCTTGGCGACTTCACCGATGCGGCGAATGTTCTCGACCCGATCCGCGTCGGTGAAGCCCAGATCCTTGTTGAGCCCATGGCGAATATTATCGCCGTCGAGCAGAAAGCTGTGCTTGCCGAGGGCGTAGAGTTTTTTTTGCACCAGATTGGCAATGCTGGATTTCCCGGCGCCGCTCAAGCCGGTGAACCACAGCAGCCGCGGGTGCTGATGCTTCAAACGGGCGTGCGCCTCGCGATCGACGTCAAGCGGCTGCCAATGCACATTGTTCGAACGGCGCAACGCAAAGTGCAGCATTCCCGCGGCAACCGTCGCATTGCTGATCTTGTCGATCAGAATGAAACCGCCGAGCTCGCGGCTCTTTTCGTATGATTCGAACACCAGGGGTTTGTCGATGGATAGATTGGCGACGCCGATTGCATTGAGGCTCAAGGTCTTCGCGGCGAGCCGTTCCATCGTGTTGACGTTGATCTGATATTTTGGGCCGTGCACGGTTGCCGTCACGAGCTGCGTGGCGAGCTTGAGCCAATAAGGACGGCCAGGGAGCAATTCCTCATCGGCCATCCATACCAAGGTCGCCTCGAATTGGTCCGCGATCTCGGGAGAATCATCCGCGGCGACAAGCACATCGCCGCGGCTGCAATCCAAGGCGTCTGCCAAGGTGAGTGTGACGGACTGTCCCGCGACTGCCTCGCGAAGATCCGCGCCCAGCGTGACGACTCGCGCGACAGTGGAGGTTCTACCTGAGGGCAAAACGCGCACCGAATCGCCCGGTCGAACGCAACCCTGGGAAATCAGTCCTGCGAAGCCGCGGAAATCCAGATTGGGACGATTGACCCATTGCACCGGCATGCGAAAGGGCCGCCGCTGCGCGGCGGCCGCATTGATCTCGACGCTCTCGAGGTGCGAGATCAGCGATGGGCCTGCATACCAGCCCGTGTTGCCGGAGGCGCCGGTAATGTTGTCTCCGACAAGACTTGAAATCGGTATTGCAGTGAAGCCCTGGATGCCGATGCCGTCGGCGAAGAGGCGATAATCGGCAACGATGGCATCAAATGTTGCCTGCGCGTAATTGACCAGGTCCATTTTATTGACCGCCAGCACCACGCTCTTTATCCCGAGCAGATGAGTGAGGTAACTGTGGCGGCGTGTCTGCGTCAACACACCTTTGCGCGCGTCTACCAGGATAACGGCCAAATTCGCGGTCGATGCCCCGGTTACCATGTTGCGGGTGTATTGCTCGTGGCCGGGGGTGTCGGCGACGATGAATTTGCGCTTCTCGGTCGCAAAGTAGCGATAGGCCACGTCGATGGTGATTCCCTGTTCGCGCTCGGCGGCGAGCCCATCGACCAATAATGCAAAGTCGATATTGCGCCCTTGCGTGCCGATCCGTTTGCTATCGGCTGTCAACGCGGCGAGCTGGTCCTCGAAGATCATCTTGCTGTCATACAGAAGACGCCCGATGAGCGTCGATTTGCCGTCATCCACCGAGCCGCAGGTAATGAAGCGCAACAGCGATTTGTGCTGATGCATGCGCAAGTAAGCTTCGATATCGCGCGCAATCATGTCATGCGCTTTGTACGAGGACTGTGTCGGAACGCCGGGCATCAGAAATATCCCGCCTGCTTCTTTAGTTCCATCGAGGCGCCTTGGTCGTGATCAATCGCGCGGCCTTGCCGCTCCGAGGTGCTCGTCAGGAGCATTTCCTGAATAATCTCCGGCACGGTGGTGGCGTTGCTATCGACTGCGCCGGTGAGCGGATAGCAGCCGAGCGTGCGAAAGCGAATTGACCGTTGCACCGGGATCTCGCCGGGACGCAGACGAAAGCGCTCGTCATCGACCATGAGCAGCAGGCCATCACGCTCGACCGTCGGTCGCGACGCGGCAAAATACAAGGATACGATCGCGATGCTCTCGAGGTGGATGTACTGCCAGATATCGAGTTCCGTCCAATTGGAGAGTGGAAAAACTCGAATGCTTTCGCCCTTGTTCTTGCGCGAATTGTAAATATTCCACAGCTCCGGACGCTGATTCTTCGGATCCCAACGGTGATTGGCCCCGCGAAACGAAAAGATGCGCTCCTTGGCACGGGACTTTTCCTCATCGCGGCGCGCGCCGCCGAAGGCCACATCGAAGCCGTGTTGCGTCAATGCCTGCTTCAATCCCTCCGTCTTCCACAGGTCGGTGTGCAGGCTTCCATGATCGAAAGGATTGATTCCCCGCGCCGCGGCGTCAGGATTCTGATGCACGATGAGTTGCATGCCGCTGCGCTTGGCGATCTCATCGCGCATTTCGTACATGGCGCGAAACTTCCAGCGGGTGTCCACGTGCAGGAGCGGAAAGGGCGGGGTGCCCGGATAGAATGCTTTGCGGGCCAGATGCAGCATAACTGCGCTGTCTTTGCCGGCCGAATACAGCATCACGGGTTTATCGTTCTCCGAAATGACTTCACGCATGATGTGAACGCTTTCGGATTCCAGCCGTTGCAGATGAGTCAGGGTGACGAAGTCGTTCTGCGCCGGTTGCTTGTTCATTCCGCACAAACCTACGCGGCCGCATGCGCAGCCGTCAAGCGGTGCGCCAATTGGGCAAAATAGATTGAAACACAAATGCAACTAGATGGTTGCGTATAAGCGATTACCGGTCTAATATGCATCCAGGAGGTTGCCTATGAACACGTCGACTGATCGCATTGAAAGAAAAATACTCATCAACGCGCCTCGAGCCCGCGTATGGCGCGCACTGTCCGACGCCGGCGAGTTCGGCGACTGGTTTGGCGTCAGTTTCAAGGGGAAGACCTTTGTGGCCGGACGGCACATTCAGGGAAAGATCACTTATCCGGGCTACGAGCATTTGAATATGGACGTTCTCATTGAGCAGATTGTACCGGAGCAATTGCTTTCCTGGCGCTGGCACCCGGCGGCCATCGACCCCAAGTTCGACTATTCGCACGAACCCACGTCGCTGGTGGTGTTCGAGCTCAAGGAAGTGGACGGCGGCACGATGCTCACCGTGGTCGAATCGGGCTTGGATAACATACCGCTGGCGCGGCGCGCAGACGTATTCCGCATGAACAGCTCGGGCTGGGATCAACAGATGGAGAACATCAATAAGCATGTCGCCAAGACGTAGGGCGGCGGCCAAGCCCAAGCCGCTGCAGAATTGCGCGCCCGTGTTCGCCGCCTTGGGCGATGAGATTCGGCTCACGCTGGTCGCCGCCCTCTGCATGGGCGGCGCCATGTCAATCACGCAGCTCACTTCGGGCACCGAGATATCGCGGCAGGCCATTACGAAGCACTTGGGAGTGCTGTCAGCCGCGGGCCTGGTGCGCGACGTCAAGGTCGGGCGCGAAAGGCTATGGGAGTTTGAGCCTGTGCAATTGGACGAGGCGCGGCGCATGTTGGAACTCATCGGCCGGCACTGGGATCATGACCTCGCGAAGCTGAAGTTTGCGATGGAGAACAATCCCTCCTAAGCGCTCCAAGGGCGCTTCAAAACGCGGCAAACTCCTATATAATCCGCGCGCACTTCCGATTCGGTTTGCTAAGGTACCCGAGCATCGGCCTGAAAGTTTACGTTTGGCGCTGTAACTTATTGATTTTTAAGGCGCCCGTAGCTCAACCGGATAGAGCACCGGCCTTCTAAGCCGGCGGTTGCAGGTTCGATTCCTGCCGGGCGCGCCATCTGAATGTCGGACGTTCGACGATGGTGGACGTAGCTCAGTTGGTAGAGCCCCGGATTGTGATTCCGGCCGTCGCGGGTTCGAGTCCCGTCGTCCACCCCACCTTCGATGATGGGTGCGAGTCGAGCAGTGCGTTGTTCGGAAAAGGTTTTTGGGCCGTTAGCTCAGCTGGTAGAGCAGTTGACTCTTAATCAATTGGTCGTAGGTTCGATCCCTACACGGCCCACCAATTCCCCATAAAAATCAGTGATTTATGTATAGTGCGAACCAGTGCTCTTTTCTCGCGCCCCAGTTTCGTGCAGACTCGGTGCAGTGACTAACTCCTCGTGGCACACACTGCACGGAGGTCCTACGTGGCATCGATTCAGCGTATTGTTTCGCCGCTCACTGATGCGGTTTCTTATCGCGCGCAAGTGCGAGTTAAGGGCAGGCCGTCGGAGAGCGAGACCTTTCCAAATCGCAAGGAAGCAAAGGAGTGGGCGGCCAGTGTCGAGACGGCGATCCGCGAAGGGCGCCATTTCCCGCACGCGAAGTCACGCCGGACGAGCTTTGATGCGTTGGCGGCGGACTACGTGGCGACTGTGCTCGCTGAATTCGACGAGGTTCAAGGTGCAACGCGCACGCAGCAGCTCACTTGGTGGGCAGAGCAGTTCAAGGGTCTGACCCTAGCCGAAATTACTCCCGACCGAGTCTCGAAGGCTCGCGACGCTTGTGCCGCTGACGCCTTTACTCGCGGCAAGGCCCGCCAAGACAAGAAGACTGGCGAAATGACCCAGCCGAAGGCATACAAGCGTTCTGGCGCGACGGTCAACCGCTACATAGCGGCGCTGTCTCACTTGTTCAGTTTCGCGATCAAAGAGCGGCGCTTGCTTGATCGCAATCCGGTCAGCGATATCAGCCGTAAAAAGGAGCCGCGCGGACGCACCAGGTTCCTGGACGACGACGAGCGGGGGAGACTCCTAAAAGCGTGCGGCGAATCGGAATGGCCGGCGCTTCGAATACTAGTGCTGCTGGCTCTTACAACTGGCGCCAGACGCGGTGAACTGATTGGTCTGCAATGGGTGGATGTAAACGTGAAAACGGGTCGCGCGCTGGTGCAAGACTCGAAGAACGGCGAGCAGCGTACACTGCCGCTCGCCGGCAAGGCGCTTGAAGCTTTGCGCGAGCTGAAGCTTCATGGCTCGGCACGTAGCGAATACGTATTTTCGCAACCGTCGGGATTCCCTGGACCCTACGAATATTTCGATACGCATTGGCACGAGGCTCTAAAGGCTGCTGGGATCGAGGACATGCGTTTCCATGATCTGCGGCATACCACCGCCTCAATGTTGGCGGCACAGGGCGCTTCACTGCTTGAGATCGCGGATGTACTCGGACACAAAACTCTCGCGATGGTTAAACGCTATTCGCACCTCGTGGTGGATCACAAGGCGAAAGTCATCGATCGGCTCATTGCGGCGAAGGGACTTTGAATCCGCGCTTCAACGCGTGGCTGCATCAAAAAGCTCTCCAGGTGGGCAAATGGGAAAGGAAAAGCGCAATCGAAGACCCCTACAAGATAGGGTCAAACTAAATTCCCGGTTGCAGCAGATTGCAATGCAAGAAGAAGTGCCCGAGGACTTCGAGGTGCTCGACACCAATGGCTCGCCGTTACCCAATCAGCCAGTGCGCGCGACGCGTGCACAAATCGACGCGCGAACGATTGAACAGTTCGAACGTGTGGTGCCGCCTGAGTTGTGGGACGAACTTGTGGAGGACGAGCCGCCGGCATCAGGAAGCCGCACAGCTCGTGTACTCGGACGCATGGAAGCTTTCGTTCGTAGAGCCAATGAGCATAGTCAGCGCACTCGCAGGGGTCTGGAAAGAAAGCGCGAAGAAGAAGAAACCACCGACCAAAAGTTACGCAGGGAATTATCAAGCGTGCTGGCTAAGATCGAACTGCGGGAGGGTAAAGAAGTAAAAGCACCGATGCTGAGGCTTACCTCAAAACTCATCATCCGCGCCTCTTGCGTTACGTTTGGAAAAGGCTTAGTGCTAGTCGGCGTCGGGAGATTATGATCGAATCGCAGCGGGTCCGCGGCCAGACGCGAAGGCGGTAGGTACTCGAAGCTGAACATCAGCGAGCTTCGGCATTGCGTAAGTCGGAAGCACGCAGCTCGCGTTGCGCGTGCAACAAAGCGCCCCCACCACGCTGGCAGCTTGGGTCCCCAAAAAGGGCGCTCCTCCCCACCGGGAGGCTGTGGCGTTCGCCCAAGGCAGGGCCCGCCGCGCAAGTGGGTTCGATGGCTCTGCCGGGTTTCGCGCCAAATGCGCTGACGGAAAACCTAAACCGCTTCAAAGAGAAACCGTGCCCCGCCGCGACATAATGACTCGCGTATTTGGCGCGCTGCACTGAAACTGCACGGAAGGCTTCGCGTAGTTTAAAAACTCTTTTATAATTAGGTGGTTATAAAACTGCCGCATGGACTAACAATCCGTTGGTCAGCGCGGTGACCCTCAAAGCTCAGCGGACCAGGCGAGAAAACATCTGCAAAGGGTCCTGGCCGAGACAACGGGCGATCTCGATGAACTCCAAGAGGTCAACCCGCCGTTCCCCCGCCTCGATCTTCCATACGAACGAGTTCGAGCGCTTGAGCTTGATGGCGAGCTGTCGCTGAGTCAGGCCCGCCGCCTTTCGGGCCTGGACGATCGTCGCGATTGGCGCACGGTGCTGCGGGTTCCGTAGGTGCTTCAACGGCTGTCCCCAAATTGGAGGCGCCCACATAATCACGGCTCTTCCGCGCCTCCGTTTTGGTCGCACCCAGAAAATGTGCGCTGAATCTCGGACCAACCCCTGATAACAGGAAGGAGTGCACGGAAGGATGCGCTCCCATGGGTATTAACTGCGGGCCAATGAACCTCGCAATGGAGAGTGTCGTGATACGGAAGACGCATCAGCTCGTGGCGATAATGACGGGCAGCCTAATACTTTTGGGTTGCGGCGGCGGCGGCAACAGTGTTGCTAGCGGTGGAAGCGGGAGCGCTGACGAAACACCTACACAAGCTCTCGCAGGCGTTTGGACCGGAACCGACGCTGGCACGGGTCTGGCGATCACCGGAATAATTGATGAGGGCGGAGGCTTTAACTTTGTCCGGGCGGACGGAGTGCAGTACGTCGGAACGACTACCGCAACCACCGGCTCAATCAGCGCGAACTTCGACGGATATTCTCCGGTGGGGGAGACATTCAGCGACGGGTCCACACATGGATCGGGATCAATTTCCGGTTCGCTCTCAAAGCGCAATTTTATGCACCTAACGGATCAATTCACGACTTCCATGGGCAACTCAACAAGCGGCTCCGTGTCCTTGACGTTTAATTCTTGGTCGTATGTGGGAGTGGGCGGAGGGTCACTAGCCGCCGTCGCCGGAGACTATACCGATCAGGCATCCGGTGATGTCGTCGTAATCACTGGCGACGGTGATGTGACTTGGCAAGACCCCACCAGCGGTTGCGTTGGCAACGGAACCATCAGCGTGACGAATCCGAATAACAGCGTTTATGAGGTGCGTTTCTCCTACGAGAATTGTCAAGGGCAGTACGCAAGCTTCAATGGAGCCCAGTTTAGCGGCCTTGCAGCCCTCAATCCATCCGTGAGTCCCAAGCAGGCGATCGTCGCTGTGACAGGACAGGCTGCGGGGCAACCGATATATGCAGTGTCGTTTGTGCTGAACCGCACGTGACCCCGGTCGGCCGCATTTGGCTTCTCCTACGCCGTCATGCATCCCGTGAATGGATGTGGCCGACTCACTGACGTGGGCGATCTGGAAGCCGTCATCAATGTAGTACGGCTCGCCGTCGCTGCCCGACTGTCCGCCGATACTCAGACGCGTAAGTCAGCGAGAAATACGCGTTCGGCCCGTTGCGCTCGATCGCATAGCCCTCAATGACGGCGGCGGCAATCAATGCGCCATTTGAGATGTATTCGCCGCTCCATTGTTCGGCCTCGTGCTTCAACCCGTAGACCCGTAGCTGCCAATCTTGCGGCGAATCGTCTTTGTCCGACGTCAGTTCTCTCTTAGGAACAGGCGTGCGCTGGAGATCTCCGTGACCAGATGGTGAAATGGCGCCCCGGGACGGAGCCACATTTGGAGATACTCCGCACGGCCACCACTAAGGGCGAGGGGTTTGACCTGAGCGGCTGGCATCAGCTCTTCGATGCACGATGCGCTGCATTACTACTACTGCGGCGGCGCCCAGTACCTCGCACTACTGGATCATTTCGGGAACGTCTATCCGCCTGTCGCCCCTCTCGATGCGACTGACATAGCTATGCGCGCGATCGAGCCGGCGCGCGAGTTCACGCTGCGTTACGCCGGCTTTTGTTCGGACATCCGCCATTACGGCCATGACGCTGCGGTGTCGGGCCGTTCGGAGCTGTTTTGACAAGCTGCACTGTCCCCAAAAAGTGAATCCAGCGCACATTGCCGTAACTTCGTTCTGGACGCATTTTGGGGACGCGCCTATCTTCTCACCCGTGGTTCATTGAAATGCCCGTCTCCTAGGCGCGGATGCGCGCGGACAGGTTGGGTAGCATCCTAATTTGGGAGAATAAGGTTATGCGAAATGCTATGGTAGTAGCTTCAACGG
This sequence comes from Steroidobacteraceae bacterium, assembly GCA_039924385.1. Taxonomy (GTDB): domain Bacteria; phylum Pseudomonadota; class Gammaproteobacteria; order Steroidobacterales; family Steroidobacteraceae; genus Bog-1198. Next base: position 2,690 of record JBDTAV010000012.1, on the reverse strand, counting down.
TGTTGCTAACTCTCGGCGCCTGCGGTGGTTTGCGCACGCACGCGGTGCTGGATCGTGACTTCAAGGCGCTCGTAGGCAAGGATGTCCAATTGATCGTCAAGCGGATCGGTTATCCGGATCGGCAGGATGTGATGATGAACGACAAGGTCTACACATGGCATCTGAATGACTGCACGCTGCACGTAGCCGTTGATGCCTCGGAACATGTGGTTCGATCCGACTACAACGGTAGCAACCGCGAATGCAACCCGATGGCTGATAGGATCGACGATAACGACCGCGAGTACCGACCCAAGAAACTTAAGCCGAATCCCCTGACCGCCAAGCAGTGAGTCGCCGATAGCGACGCAATAAGGAAATTGGCGTGACTACGGTTTACATTTTGATGGTGCTGAGTCTTGCTGGACCGCAACCGGGTCAGTCGGTGCCAACGACCGCGTTTTCCGATGGGCAAAATTGCGTCAGGCAATCGCAAGCATTCAACGTGTTGTCGGTCCCACATGCCTATAGTTGGTGCGTAGAAAAGAAGGCGGATGGCACGACGAGTCCAGTTGTGCTCAGAGAAGCACAAGTCAGCCATGATCGAGCTGCCCGACTGTCCGCCGATACTCAGGGCGCGTAACTCAGCGAGAAATTCGCGTTCGGCCCGTTGCGCTCGATCGCATAGCCTTCCAAGTAGACGGCGGCGATAAAGGCACCGTTTGATATATATGTGTCAAGCCAAAGTTCGGCCTTGTGCTTCAACCCGTAGCTGCCAATCCCGCGGCGAATGGTCTTTGTCCGACAGCAGTTTTCTGTTAGAAACAGGCGTGCGCTGGAGATCTCCCTGCGTCCGTCAGGCTCGGTTATCGGGGTAGGCTCATTGCGCTCTATCGGCGGCAGCCCGTCGCGGGCACTACGTACGTCCTCGCGCTCGCGCAGAATTGCGTAGTAACTGTCGAATCCTGGTGCCGTCAGGTCTGGATATCGTGCTAAAACACGATTGCATTCATCGAGTGTCGCGGCCATTAAGATTTCGGTATTCATCGTAGTATCTCCTCGTCCTCCGCTTCAAGGGATTGATCGGGATAGGAAGAAGCATCGGCCGATTCTCTCTGCCGCCGTATCCCGGTGCCCTGCGGGCTTCCGAGGGCTATTTGCATCAACTCCTTGGTGGTGAGCTTATATAGTTGTTCCTGAGCGCCTTTCGCCGTCTGAGGCGGCGTCATGTCGGCGTATGCAGCGGCCTGTAGGGTAGGCGTCACGAAGCGGAGGAGGGCAAGCCAGAGGCGCAGTGCCTCGGCGGGTTCGGTCTGCGCCACGCGGTCAAGCCATTCTTGCACGCGGTGAGCATTGCCCTCAGCTAGGTCACGGAGTGCCTGCCGAATATCCGCCGTGGCGCGATTCAGAGTGCCTTTCTGCCTGCCTCCGGTCTTTGAGCGTTTTCTAATCGTTTCCATAATAGAAAGGATACCGATCGGAATTGCGAATGCAACTGAAAGCACCGGCTTCAAGAGGTGTTTTCGGTCTTACGCGGCGTTTCTGAAGGGCGGTATATAGCGATGTGTCAGCGAACTCAGATCTACTCATCTGTACTCATCGAGACTCCCCGACAAATTTCTGCGTTGGGGCTACTAATAACACCGCATAACGGGACAAACACCGAAAACAAGTGCTGTGATATCCGCGGGACGGAGCCGACCGCTCTGAGTCTGCCGAGAATTCCGCCGACTGGGGAGGACTGAATTTTGTTGGCTGCGGAGTAGGCCCGTCAATTGCAGTCAGACCGCAGTCGGACGCAACAACGTCTGGAACCCTGCTCCCCGACGCAAGACATGGGTACGCTTCTGCCGCAAGTAAACGGTAGAGCGCGATAGCGCTCCGGAGCTGAAATATGAGTCTGGACCCTTCAAACGTGGGGAAGTTTGCCCACTTGGATGATATCGCCCTGACGGAGCTGTGCGAGCGCAATAGGGAGCGCATCCAGCGCCTTCTGGCGGGGGCTGCGAGCGTACGCGTGGAACAGGCAATTATCCGTGCAGAAATAAAGCGCCGCGAGCGGGAGTTGTATTTATGAACCCGAAGCCATTCGTTTTTGAGCTACGTGCGCAGTCTGAATATGGCTGGCCCGACAACAGGCGACGTTTCGTCCAAGCTGCTGGCTTGACATTGTTCGCATTGCTCGGTGGCCGTGCTGTCCAGCGTGAAACCCTAGCGACTACTGTCGAAAAACCTGCCCTTGCGATGCCGCCGTATTTAGGCGAGTTGAATACCGCAATCAGGAGATCGTAATGGCTACCGTTGTGTCCATCACGCCGCCGACCGCGGAGCTATTTACCAAAACGCAGCTCGTTGTCCGGCATCCACATCTGCTCAGCGCCAATCGACTGGTCTGGGCGCTGCGGCGCCGAGCTGTAAATGGCTTGTCTGATGCAGTCTTCGACTCACCGTGCGGAGAACTGCTAATTCACGAGCCGGCCTTCCTCGCCTGGTTCCTCGGACTCAATGGCCGTACGAAGCCGCGCGCCGCCCGGAGAGGACGCCGCTCATGATTGCAATTACTCGGATTGACAATGCGGACGCAGTGCCGCTGACGAAGACCTTCGAGCTGCGGAACGGCGAGCTGCATAAGGCCACGGTAGCGCGCGTCGTTTGTGGCCGCGCAAACCGCATTGAGATTTCAGGCATTCAGGAGTTTGCGGTTTTGCTTA
>JBDTAV010000011.1:0-22820 GCA_039924385.1 Steroidobacteraceae bacterium | reverse complement strand
AAAGCCGCGCTCAATCCAATCGCCGCGGTGAAGATCCCGACGGGCTTTACATCCGGTAGCGGCACGTTCGATGCCGGCGGCAGCGCACCGGCCTGCGGCGCCATGATCGCGTCTTATGCGTGGACCGGTACTCCGGCGATCCACATTGTTTCCGGCGCGACGAACTCAAGCGTGAGTGTCATGGCGGCCGGCGCGGGAACCTTGACCGTGGTCGTGACGGATTCTTTGGGCAACAAAGATACCGCGGTAGTTAACTTCACCGCGAGCAGCGCATCGACGCTTGCGCCTGCTGTCGCGGGCACCGCTGCTTCAGCCTGTGTTGCGCCGATCGCCGTCACGCCGGCGCCGCCCACGGTCAGTGCGGCATTTTCGCCGGCCACCGTTGCAGCAAATGTGCCCGCCGTGCTCGTCGTCAGCTTCAACAACAGCAACGGTTTTGCGTTGACCCAGTCCGGAATCACCGTGTCGCTGCCGGCCAATCTGACATTGGGCAACCAGGCACCTGCGAGCAGCTGCCGCGGCGCCGCGCTGTCGCTGAGCAGCACGAGCAGCAGTGTCACGCTGTCCGGCGCGAATATTCCGGCCAACGGCACCTGTGACGTTTCCTTCGGCGTTACGAGCGCAACGGAGGGCATTTTCGCCGCCGGCATCCCTGCCAACGCCCTGGTGACCGGTCCTGCGGGAAGCAACGCCGCGCCGGCCTCTGCGACGCTGAACGTGACCGCGGCCACGAGCAGTCTGACGCCTGTCGCCAGCGGCGGCGGCGGCGGCGGCGGCCTAGATTGGATGGATATCCTGCTGATCGCCGGCGTTCTGCTCGTTGTTCGGGGGCATGCCGCCAAGCGATGACGCTATAATCCGCAGCATGAGCAATCCCGATGCGCGGCGCGCCACGATTCAACCGGTAAAAACCCATCGCGACGCACGCGGCACGTTATTCGAGCCGTTGACGGACGCAGAGTTGCACGCTCAGAAAAACATGCACGTCGTTTTGACCCAACCCAACGAGGTACGCGGCAATCACGTGCATCGGACTGCGGTGGAAACCACCACGGTGGTGGGGCCTTGCCGCGTACGGCTCAAGGAGGAGGGGGAGATCAAGGACATCGACGTGGCGGCAGGAGACATATTGCGGCTGACGATACCGCCAGGTGTGGTGCATGCGTTCCGCAATACCGGCAGTTCCGCCATGGTGCTGGTATCCTTCAGCACCAACTTGCACGATCCCGACGGCGCCGATACCCAGCGCGAGCAGATTCTTTAAATCCCGGCAGTGCCAAGGTGCGGGTGATCTCGTTTAAAAACACGGCCCTGTTTAAGCGGGGGATTTGGCTGAGCGCGATCGCGCTGATCCTGTTCGTCGCTGCGCCGTCCGCGCTCAATGGGAATTTGCGGAGAAATCCGCTGCCGAGCGCCATTGCCATCGGCATTTTGTCGGCGGCGTTGATCTACTTCTTCTGGAATACCCAAATTCACCGGCTGGCTGATGAGGTGCTCGATTGCGGCGACCACCTCAAGGTTCGCCGCGGTCGAATTGAGGAAACAATTCCTCTCTCACAGCTCTCCGCTGCCGAGGTCACAAGCCGCGGCGGGTTCCATCGCATCACGCTGCGGCTGAAAGAGCGCTCGAAACATTTAGGCAACCGAATCGAATTTCTGCCGCAAGCCAGCCTATGGTCGAACCTGGCCGCGCTTAAAGCCCTGACCCAAGGTCTCGGCGATCGCGCTCACGCGGGAACCTCAAGTTCGTAGCCTCGCTTGAAATCGCGAATGTGCTTTTCCATCCACGTTCTTGCTTGTTCGCTCTTTTTTTGCTTGATGGCCCCGATGATTTTGCTTTGCGCCGCTTGAATCCGCGCGCGCGCCTGCGGCACACGATCAATGAGCTGCGTCAGCGTCGGCACCAGCAGTAAATTGAGCGGCGCCTGTGACAGGGCCAGCACCTGATTGCCGCTGGCGGCAGCGACGGCGGTGAAGAAATCCACCACGGCTGCGACGGCACCGGCGGTATCGGTGATGTCGCTCTTGAAGCGCGTGCTGGCACGCGTCAGCCCAAGCAGCTGCGCCGGGGTGCGTCGTGCGGCCGCATATTGGGCGGCGGCGGGTTCGATGGCCATCATCGCCTCCCACAGTTCCAAGAAGGTCACATCGTGCAGCGCCAGCGCGCGGCTCACGCCGGAACTGACGCGGCGCGGTTCCGGGCGGGTGACGCGCAGGCGCTTCTCGCCGCGTCCCCGTCCCAGCAGGCCGTGCACCTCCAGTTCGCGAATCGCTTCACGAATGGTCGAGCGGTTGACGCCGAATTGGCGTGCGAGGTCGGTCTCGGAGGGTAGCGCATCGCCGGTGCGCAGGGTTCTTTCCACAATGCGTTGTTCAATCTGGTTGGCGATCTGCCGGTAGGCGGGGTGATCGTCGAGCGGCGCAAACAGGTCGCTCATGCGCCTTCTCCAAACAGTTCGCGGCCAATCAGCATGCGGCGAATCTCCGAGGTGCCGGCGCCAATTTCGTAAAGCTTGGCATCGCGCAGCAGGCGGCCCGTCGGGTAGTCGTTGATGTAGCCGTTACCGCCCAGCAATTGAATGGCATCGAGCGCGGCGCGGGTCGCGGCTTCCGCGCAAAATAGAATGCACGCGGCGGCATCTTTGCGGGTGTAATCGCCGCGATCGCAGGCCGATGCCACCATGTACACATAGCTGCGGCAGGCGTTCAGGGAGGCATACATGTCGGCGAGCTTGCCCTGCACCAGTTCAAAGGTGCCGATCGGCTGACCGAATTGCTTGCGCTCGCGGACGTAGGGAACCGCAACGTCCAGCGCCGCCGCCATGATGCCGAGCGGGCCGCCGGACAGCACGACACGCTCGTAGTCGAGCCCGCGCATCAGCACGTTGACGCCCTGATTTTCCGTGCCCAGCAAATTGACGGCGGGCACCTCGCAGCCATCGAAAACCAGCTCGCTGGTACTCGAGCCGCGCATTCCGAGCTTGTCGAGCTTTTGCGCCGGCGTAAAACCCTTGAAATCTTTTTCAATGATGAAGGCGCTGATGCCGCGTGATCCCGCTTCGGGCGCGGTCTTGGCGTATACCACCAGCACGTCGGCTTCGGGCCCATTGGTGATCCACATTTTGCGGCCGTCGAGCACGTAGTGATCGCCATGACGGATCGCCTTGAGCTGCATCGAGACTACATCCGAGCCGGCGCCCGGCTCGGACATGGCCAGCGCGCCGACGTGCTCGCCGCTGATGAGTTTGGGCAGGTAGCGCTGCTTTTGCGCTTCCGAACCATTCAGCGCCAGTTGATTCACGCACAGATTCGAATGCGCGCCATAACTCAAGCCCACCGCGGCCGAGGCTCGCGAGATCTCTTCCATCGCCACTGTGTGCGCGAGATATCCCAGTCCCGCGCCGCCGTGCTCCGGGCTTACGGTGAGGCCCAGCAGGCCGAGCTCGCCGGCCTCGCGCCACAGATCGCGCGGGAATTCGTTGCTGCGGTCGATTTCCTGCGCGCGCGGCGCAATGCGTTCCTCCGCGAACCGACGCACCTGATCGCGGACTGTGTCGATCACCTCGCCCAAGCCGAAGGAAAATTCTCGATATGCGGAATTGGCCATTTTCGCCGGTCCCCATTGTCATCGGACCAAGATCGTTGGATAATCTGACTGTCCGACAATTCTGCCATGCCCGGGGCAACAAAGCCAATGGCCAAAATAGCTTCGCAACTCGATACCCGCTCGCAGGACTTCGCCGACAACCGCGCCGCCATGCAGGCATTGGTAGATGATCTGCGCAGCACTCTGCATCGCAATGCCGCCGGCGGCAGCAAGGCCGCGCGCGACAAGCACACCAAGGCCGGCAAGCTGCTGGCACGTGAGCGCATTGCCGCGCTGCTGGATCAAGGTTCGCCGTTCTTGGAGCTGTCGGCGCTGGCGGCGCAGGGCGTGTACGGCGAGGAGCTGCCGGGTGCAGGGCTCATCACCGGGGTGGGCCGGGTGTCGTCCCGCCAATGCATGATCGTGGCCAATGATCCCACCGTGAAGGGCGGTACCTACTATCCGCTCACCGTGAAGAAGCACTTGAGGGCCCAGGAGATCGCCTCGGACAACGCGCTCCCCTGCATCTACCTAGTGGAAAGCGGCGGCGCTTTCCTGCCGAGACAGGATGAAGTATTCCCCGACCGCGATCATTTTGGCCGGATCTTTTTCAATCAGGCGCGGCTTTCGGCGCAAGGCATCGCACAGATCGCCGTGGTGCACGGCTCATGCACCGCGGGCGGCGCGTACGTTCCGGCAATGTCCGATCACGCCATCATCGTGCGCAACCAAGGGCGGGTTTTTCTCGGCGGCCCCCCGTTGGTGCGCGCCGCGACCGGCGAGGAAGTCGACGCGGAATCCTTGGGCGGCGCGGATGTTCACTGCCGCCGCTCCGGCGTCACGGACTACTACGCGGAAAACGACACCCACGCGCTGGCGTTCGCGCGCCGCGCTGTTGCGCGCCTGCGCGCGCCCGAGCTGCGTGCAGCGCAGTCGAGTTCTCCGGTCAGCGGCCTCGACAGCCCATTTGATCCGACGGAATTGTACGGCGTCATCCCGCAGAATTCGCGCAAGCCCTACGACGTACACGAACTCATTGCACGTCTGGTCGACGGCGCATGGTTTGATGAGTTCAAAGCGCTCTACGGCGCCACCCTAGTGTGCGGCTTTGCGGATATTCACGGCACCACGGTCGGGATATTGGCGAACAACGGCATCTTGTTCTCTGAGAGCGCCTTGAAAGGCACGCATTTCATCGAATTGTGCTGCCGCGAGGGCATCCCCCTGGTCTTTCTGCAGAACATTGCAGGCTTCATGGTCGGACAGGCAGCCGAAGCCGGCGGCATCGCCAAGGACGGCGCCAAACTCGTGACCGCCGTGGCCTGCGCCTCGGTGCCGAAGTACACCGTCGTGATCGGCGGCAGTTTTGGTGCGGGGAATTATGCCATGTGCGGCCGGGCCTACAGCCCGCGTTTCCTGTTCCAGTGGCCCAATGCGCGCACCTCGGTCATGGGGGGCGAGCAGGCGGCCAGTGTCTTGGCGACGATCAAGCGCGCAGCGCTCGAGCGCAGCGGACAAAGCTTCAGCGATGCCGAGGAGGAAAAGCTCAAGGCGCCTATCCGCGAGCAATTCGAGCGCCAGGGGCATCCTTACTATGCCTCCGCGCGGCTTTGGGATGATGGGGTCATCGATCCGCTCGACACCCGCAGAATCCTAGGGCTGGCGCTGGCGCTGACCCGCGCTCAAGAAATCGCCCCCACGCGCTTCGGCGTGTTTCGAATGTGAGATAAGGGAATGATCCGAAGACTCTTGATTGCCAATCGGGGCGAAATCGTTTGCCGAATTGCGCGCACCGCCCGCCGCATGGGCGTGACGACGATTGCCGTGTATTCGGATGCCGATCGCAACGCGCAGCACGTGCGTATCGCCGACGAGGCGTACCACCTGGGCGCCGCGCCCGCCGCGGACAGCTATCTCAACATCGGCAAGCTGATTGCGCTGGCCAAGCGTGTCGGTGCAGATGCCATCCACCCCGGCTATGGATTTCTTTCTGAGAATGCCGGCTTCGCGCAGGCCTGCGTCGACGCGGGGCTGATTTTCGTCGGTCCGCCTGCGTCGGCGATCAAGGCCATGGGCTCGAAGAGCGCCTCGAAGGCCGCGATGGCGGCGGTGGGCGTGCCCGTGGCGCCTGGCTATCACGGCAGCGAACAGTCGATAGCGCGCCTCAGTGAAGAAGCGGCGCGGGCGGGATTTCCGCTCATCATCAAAGCCAGTGCGGGAGGCGGCGGCAAGGGCATGCAGGTGGTCAATTCCGCCGCCGACGTGCCGGCTGCTGTGGAATCAGCGCAGCGCCTCGCGCGCACGGCCTTTGGAGATGATCGGTTGCTAATGGAGCGCTACTTTCCCAAGGCGCGCCACGTCGAAGTGCAGGTTTTTGCGGACTCGCATGGACAGACCATCAGCCTATTCGATCGCGATTGCTCGGTGCAGCGCCGGCACCAGAAGATTATCGAGGAAGCGCCCGCACCCGACCTGCGCGAGGAGGTGCGCGCGGCGATGGCGCAGGCGGCGGTCAAATCAGCGCAAGCCGTGGGCTACGTCGGCGCCGGCACGGTCGAATTCTTGGTCGACGATGCGCAAAATTTTTACTTCATGGAAATGAATACCCGGTTGCAGGTGGAACACCCGGTGACGGAATTGATCACCGGCATCGACCTGGTTGAGTGGCAATTGCGCGTGGCCAGTGGCGAGCCGCTGCCCGCGACACCGAACATGAGCCGCCGCGGATTTGCCGTCGAGGCGCGTTTGTATGCTGAAGATCCGGCGCACGACTATTTGCCGAGCGTCGGTCGCATCGCTCACCTGCGCTGGGCGCAAGCCTCGCCGGGCCTGCGCCAGGATACCGGCGTCGAAGCGGGCGACGAAGTATCGATCTACTACGATCCGATGCTCGGAAAAATCATCGCTTGGGGAGAGGTGCGCACCGCGGCCATCGATCTATTGCGGCGCGCATTGGCTGAGATAGAGATCGTGGGGGTGGCAACCAACCGCGCGCTTCTGTTCAGTGTGCTCGGCGATGCAGAGTTTCGCGGCGGGGCGGTGGCCACCAATTTTCTCGGCGATCGGCGCGATCATTTGCGCTTCGGCGAGGATGGCGCGTCGGCGACCGACATGGCGCTCGCGGCAGTCTGGTGTGCCGCGCGCCGCAGCGAGGACGACGCGCTCTGGCAAGACACCCGAGGCTGGCGGTCCGCGGCGCCGGCGAGCACGCCGTGGCGATTCGCAGAGTCTTTGGTCAACGTGGATTCGCCGGCGCCGGATCGTTACGTGGCGAAGATGTTGGGCCAGGAAATGTCGCTGCGGATTCTTGCGCGCGATGCGGCCTCGCTGCGCGTTGAATGCGACGGCAAGGTCATACAGGTTCGGGTGTTCGAGGCTGGTCCGGCACTGCATTTATTCGTGGGCGGCCGGCACGTCGTGATGAATCTTCAGAGCACCGACGATGCCTTGCAGGTGGCCGGCACGGCAGAGCAGGGCTCGCTGCTGACACCGCTGCCGGGCACTGTCGTTGCGGTGCACGTCGCCGCCGGTCAGCATGTGGCGCGCGGTGCGCCGCTGATCACTGTTGAAGCCATGAAAATGGAGCACACCCTGACTGCACCGTATGAGGGCATCGTTTCTCGAGTCGCGTTTGGAGTGGCGGACCGGGTTCAGGCCGGCGCTGTCTTGGTGGAACTTGCGCCGCTGACCGAGTGACGGTCTGACGGTGTGAGCTCAGGCTACCTGAGCGGCGTCGGCGGCCTGTTCGAGCGCCGGCAGAGTCACTTTGAAGCGCGTTTCCTGGCCAACAATACTGGCGAGCGCGATCTTGCCGCCGGCTTCGTGCACATAGCGGCGCACCAAAGACATGCCGCTGCCGTGCTTGGCGTCTGGGGTGTCCGTCATGGTGGTAAACCCCGATTTGAAAATTAGTTTGATTGCTTGCCGGTCCCGCAGCTGGCGCGCTTCGTCCTGTGTCAGCAGTCCCTTGGCGACGGCGACATCGCGCACCTTGTCGGGATCCAATCCGCGCCCATCGTCTTGAAACAACAGTTCGAAGCCGTTGCCCGCCGACGGATTGAATTCCAGATGCAATGTGGCGTTCGGCTGCTTGCCGGCCTGCTCGCGCTCGGCGGCAGTTTCAATGCCGTGGACCACCGCGTTGCGAATGAGTTGGATGGCGACGTTTTTCACCGTCGCCTGATAGCGGGGCGGCACCCGCTCCAATCCATTGCACTCTAGAACGACGGTCTTTTGATTCTCTTGGGCCACCAGGTCGGTGAGCGTGGTCAGTGTGCTCTCGAGGCTGCCGACCGCGGCCATGCGTTGTGCCGGGGGCAAGGCGTGCTGTGCCGGTTCCGCGAAGAACTTTGGCGATTCGATGATCTGTGTGCCGTTTTCGGTGACGCGCGCTTCCGGCGCGGCGGGCTCGGTTTCGCGTGCCGGTCCGGCCTGCGAAGTCAGCGTGCGCAGCAGCGCGAATTGTCCGTAGAGCGAATCGAGCTTGACGGCGAGCGGCAGGAAGTCGCTGCCGCTTAAGTTTTCGCGGCTGCGCAATTCCTGCAGCGCGTCTTCGAACTCGCGCGCGGCGCTTTGCAATCCGCTCAATTTCAGCGTGGCCGCGTCGCGGCGGATCCGATCCACTTCCTCCAGCGTCTCTTCGAGCTTGTGGCGAAATGCGCCCGTCTCGCGTGCCGGCTTCTTCAAAACGCCATTGATGGTCTTCATCGAGGCGTCGGTTTTTTGCAGGAAGGAGCCAAAACGAGTGCCGCCGGCCTGCAGAACACTGCGCAGAATCTCGCCTTGCGTCAGCACGTGAACGCGCAAGTCTTCCAATTCGCGCAGCTCCTGGACGCGCGCGGTGATGTCGGTAACCCGCACCATCCAGAAGCGCGGTTCGAGCGGCATGTCGACGCTCGAGAATTCGAACGAGTAATGCGCGGCGGCAAAGCTGCCGTCGGTATTCGTTAATTTGACTTCCACGTCCTGCAACGGATTGCCGGCATCGGTCTCGCCGCGGGTGGGGTCGAGCAACCGCGTCATGAAGGTGCGTACGACGCTCAAGGTCTTGGCGGAAACCAGCGGCCCGATGAGCTTCTCGACGGTTAAATTCGCAAAATCCTGGCGGCGAAACAGCGCGCCCAAAGATGCAGAAACCTGCAGTTGAACCTTGCCTTTCGAGTCCATCAGAAAAAGTCCGATGGCGCTGGTCTTCAGTATGGCGTCCGACAGCCGATTGCTGGCGTTTATGAGTTCCTGTTTTTCGCGCTCGTGGCGTTTAACGGAGATGAACATAGCCCTGACAGGGTGCCAAAGCGCACGTGCGCGGGGCATGATGGGTTTCACAGCCTAGGGTGGGCGATTTACTTAATGTCCGCCGTCGCGGCGGCCTGTGACACGCGTCACACTTTGACGCGGCCGACTATGCGACCGCCGCTATCGGTCCCAAGTCTGCGAGCAATTCATCAGCGGATGCGTAGCGGGCGCTTTGTTGTTTCGCCATCAGGCGATCGAGCAGGGGCTGCTGCATGGAGGTTGCCTCGGGCAAGGAGGGCACCGGCGAGCTGGTGTGCTGCGACATAATGGCGACGGCGCTGCGGCCGCCGTAAGGCCTCTGTCCGGTCAGCATCTCGTAGAACATCACTCCCAGGCTGTACAGGTCGGTGCGCACGTCCACGCGCTGACCCTGCGCCTGTTCCGGGCTGATGTAATAGGGGGAACCGAGCACCTGACCAACGCCGGTATTGCCGATCTCGTCGAGCGAGCGGCGTGCCAGGCCGAAATCGATGAGCACCGGGGAATTGTCCTCGCGCAACATGACATTGGCAGGCTTCAAGTCGCGGTGCAATATGCCGAACACATGGATGACGCGCAACGCCTCCGCAATGGCGCGCAGGTAGTAAAGGCTTTCGTCCACGCTCAACGGATTCCGCAGGCGATCGCGCAAATCGCCGCAAGGGAAATATTCCATCGCGAGGTATAAGTGGCCGGGCAAAGAGCCGAAATCATTGATCTCGGCGATCGCTCGATGGGTGATGCTGGAAATAATCTCGTACTCGCGCTGGAAACGTTCCGCGTCGCCCATTTCCCGCTCGGACTCGCCGCGAGTCATGACTTTGAGCACGACATTTCTGCGCAAACGCTCGCTGCGCGCCAGGTATACGGACGAAAAATTACTGGTCGCAATCTCCTTGACGATCGAATAGCCGGGAACTTCAATGATGGTCGAATTCTCGCTCTGCGCCATCATGGCGGCGGCCTGCGCGGCGATGCGCCGTTTGGCGCACGCCTCTCCGACCGCGCTGAGCAACTGGTCGCGCGTGATTTGCGCCAGCGGCAGGTAGTCCTTCGCGCCGCTCTTCAACGCGCGCACCGCCGATATTTCGTTGCCGTTGTCCGCAAGCAATATGCAGTACAGCGCAGGCTGCATCCGCAGCAGCTGCGTCATCGTGTTCAGGGCCGTGCCGGCGAGCGCTTCATTGCCGAAATCGGCCTGTAAAATAACGGCGTCGGGGGTGTGCTCGCTGATGAGGCGGCTCAAGGGCGCCGATTCGCCGGCGCGCAGCGTCGTCACCTGTGCGCTCGGCCAGTGACTGGTCACATGGTGTGTCAGCCATTGCAGACGCTTCGTGTCGCCCCCCACCACCACCAATATTGGACCCAAGTCTGACATGCCGAGCAGGGTAGTCGGTGATACCCTCCGATTACCCGTGGGGAATTCACATTTCGAGGCCCCAGGGCGCGAATATCTTGAAAATTACCCCGTTTAGCATGGAAAATTGCAACCAAGCCCCCCAAGTCGGGGTCAGTGAATTCAAGCCGGAATCATTCTTGGCCTTAAGGACGTATTTCAATGGGTAGCATCAGAACTTGGTCCCTCGCCGCGATCGCCGGCGTCTTTGTGATGGTGGTTGCTCATCAGCGATCGCATGCCGATGCGGGACCCGCTCCAACGGCCGCACCGATGCTGGCCGTGGCGTCTCCGGCGGCATCCAGCGCTGCGCGCGTGACCGGCCTGCCGGATTTTTCAGGCTTGGTGGCCGAAGCCGGCGGCGCAGTGGTGAATGTCAGCGTAACGGAAAAACCTCAGAAACTTGCCCCCAACGGGCAGGGCGACTCAGACGATCCGTTGTCGCAATTTTTCCGCCGCTTCCAGGGAAGCGGACCTGAGCGGGCACCGCCGAGCAGGGGCGTCGGATCGGGATTCATAGTCAGCTCCGACGGCTACGTTTTGACCAACGCGCATGTGGTTGCCGACGCATCGGAGGTGACGGTGACGCTCACGGACCGGCGCGAGTTTACCGCCAAGGTCGTCGGCATCGACAAGCCCAGCGATGTGGCCTTGATCAAAATTGCCGCGACCGGCCTGCCGACGGTACGCTTTGGCGACTCGTCCAAATTGCGCCCGGGTCAATGGGCCATTGCCATCGGCTCGCCGTTCGGATTTGAAAACAGCGTCACCGCCGGAGTAATCAGCGCGCTGGGTCGACCCTTGAACGATGGCAGCAACACAAGCTACGTCACCTTCATTCAAACCGATGCGGCGGTGAACCCTGGGAATTCCGGCGGTCCGCTATTCAATATCGACGGCGAAGTGATCGGCATCAATTCGCAAATCTATAGCCGCACCGGCGGCTACATGGGCGTGTCATTTGCCATTCCGATTGATCTGGCCCTGAACGTCAAGGATCAGCTGCAGAAGACCGGCAAAGTGGTTCGCAGCCGCATCGGCGTCTCGGTGCAGGATATTCGCCAGCAGCTGGCGCTGTCCTTCGGTTTGAGCGCGCCGCACGGGGCGCTCATCAGTGCGGTGGATCCGAGCGGCCCGGGAGAGAAGGCGGGTCTCAAAGCCGGCGACGTCATCACCAGCGTGAACGGACGCAACATCGATCACTCATGGGATTTACCCGCCATCATTTCGCAGCTGACGCCCGGCAGCCAGGCGCACTTAGGGATCTGGCACGATCGCAAAGCCACCGACGTGACGGTCAAGACCGTGTTGCTAGAGGATTCGCCGGCTCAAGTCGCGCGCGCCTCGGGCGAGGATGGCGGCGGCAAGCTCGGTCTCGTGCTGCGATCGCTGCAACCCAGCGAGCAGTAGGAATTGCACACCAAGGGCCGCTTGCTGGTCGAAGACGTCAGCGGGCCGGCACTGGCGGCCGGCTTGCAGCCGGGCGACGTCGTCTTGGGCGTCAACGGAGTCGGGGTCGCGACCGTGGCCGACTTGAAGCGCGAGATCGCCCGGGCGGGACATAACGTCGCTTTGCTGGTGCAGCGCGAAGATGCTCAGATCTATTACCCGGTTGATGTCGGGTAATGGGTTTCGTTGTACTTAAGCCATGTAATCAGGCCTAATCGCCGGCGTGCAAAGCGCCACCCCCCTTTTTTCCCAGAGTAGTGCTCAGGTCGCCGGCGCAACGCCGGCGACCTTCCTGCCCACCTCGCGCGCGGAGATGGCAGCACTCGGCTGGGCACAATGCGACGTCATCATCGTCACGGGCGATGCGTATGTCGATCATCCCAGCTTCGGGATGGCCATCATCGGACGGGTTTTGGAGGCGCAGGGATTCAAGGTCGGGATCATTGCGCAACCTGATTGGCACAGCATCCGAGACTTCCAGGCGCTGGGCGAGCCGCGCCTGTTCTTCGGCGTGACCGGCGGCAACATGGATTCGATGGTGAATCGCTACACCTCGGATCGGCGAGTGCGAAGCGATGATGCGTACACGCCCTTAGGGGTGGGCGGCAAGCGTCCGGATCGTTGCGTCATCGTGTACTCGCAGCGGCTGCGCGAGGCATACAAGCAGGTGCCGATCGTCGTCGGCGGCATTGAAGCGAGCCTGCGGCGCATCGCGCATTTTGATTACTGGGCGGAGCAGGTGCGCCGCTCGGTCCTGGTCGATGCCAAGGCGGATCTCTTGGTCTACGGTAACGCGGAGCGTCAGATCGGCGAGATCGCGCGGCGGCTGGATGGCGGACACTCGATCAGTGAGATCACCGATTTGCGCGGCACGGCGTATCTGCGCCGCGGCATGCCGGCGGGCTGGATCGAAATCGATTCGAGCGACCTGGACACGCCGGGTCCGCTGGCGCCGCCGACTGATCCTTACGCCAGCGAAGCGGAGCGCGTTGCGCAGTTGCGGCCGGCGCAGTCCTTGGCGGCGCCGACTCCGCCGAGCGCGCCCGCGCCGGCGGACAAGGTCGTTAAATTCTACCGCAAAGTGCCGAATGCACAGCGTGCGCGCAGCGTTATCCGCATGCCCTCCTACGAGCAGGTCAGCCAGGATCCGGTGCTGTACGCGCACGCATCGCGCATATTGCACATGGAATCAAATCCGGGAAACGCGCGTACTCTGGTGCAACGGCATGGAACGCAGGAGCTGTGGCTGAATCCGCCGCCCATTCCCTTGAGCACGGCGGACATGGATTCGATTTACGAATTGCCCTACGCGCGCCGCCCGCATCCTTCTTATGGTGATGCGAAGATTCCCGCCTATCAGATGATTCGATTCTCTGTCGCCATCCAGCGCGGCTGTTTCGGCGGCTGCACATTCTGTTCGATCACGGAACATGAAGGGCGGATCATTCAGAGCCGCTCCGAAGATTCCGTCATCCGCGAGATCGAGACCATCCGTGACGATGTCAAGGGATTCACCGGGGTCATTTCGGATTTAGGCGGCCCGACGGCGAACATGTATCGCCTGCATTGCAAGAGCGAAAGCGTTGAGTCCGCGTGCCGACGGCCATCCTGTGTGTTCCCGGGCATCTGTCCCAATCTCAACACCGATCACGCGCCGCTCATCAATTTATATCGGCGCGCACGGGCGCTGAAAGGCATCAAAAAAGTCTTGATCGCATCCGGCGTGCGCTACGATCTTGCGATCGAATCACCGGAGTACGTGCAGGAATTGGCCACGCATCACACCGGCGGTTATTTGAAAATTGCGCCGGAGGCGATTGGCGAAGGGCCCTTGTCCAAGATGATGAAGCCCGGCGTCGGCAGCTACCACCGCTTCAAGGAACTGTTCGACAAATACTCCAGGGAGGCGGGCAAAGAGCAGTATCTGATCCCCTATTTTATCGCCGCGCACCCGGGTACTCGCGATGTGGACATGCTCGAGTTGGCGCTGTGGCTGAAGAAGAACGGATTTCGCGCCGATCAAGTGCAGGCCTTTTTGCCCTCGCCGATGGCGACCGCGACCGCGATGTACCACTCGTTCAAGAATCCGCTCAAGAAGATCAGCCGCGCCAGCGAGGAAGTGGTGATACCAAAAGGCATCAAGGTGCGCCGCCTGCACAAGGCATTTCTGCGCTATCACGATCCGCAAAACTGGCCGCTGCTGCGTGATGCCCTGAAGCGAATGGGGCGCGCAGACCTGATCGGCAACGGCAAGCAGCATCTGATTCCAGCATATCAGCCGGTGGGTGGAAGGTCGGCAACTGCGGCGCGCCCGTTTCGCACGCAACACACCGGACTGCCGAAATCCGGCCGCGCCGGCGGCAAATCCCGGCGGGGGAAAGCCTAAAACGCGAACGGAATCGCTTGCTAGCGTCCCGTTGGTGCGTTTACAGTTCTGGGCTGTCTAGCGGCTTGCCGCCGCAATTCATCAAACCGCTTTAGGAGCGCGAGAAACGCCATGGGCAGCCGGGCGCGTGTGCATAATGGATAAGTGGGTGGTACATAAATTTGGAGGTTCGAGCGTCGCGGATGCCGCGTGCTTTCGGCGTGTCGCAGAGATTGTCGAAGCCTCATCGAATCCCCGCGAAGCCATTGTGCTATCGGCTTGCCGCGGCGTCACGGACGCCCTGCTCGAACTGGTTGCACTGGCGGAGCAGCCCCATAAGGAATTCGGACCGGCGATTCGCGCCTTGAAAGCACGGCATTTGGACCTGGCGGCCGAGCTCATTTCAAAGCCCGCCTACGAAAATTACAAGGCGCAATTCGAGCGCGATTGCCTCGACATTGCCGGCATGCTGCAGACCGTGCGCCTGATCCGCTCATCCACCTACTCGATGCGCGATGTGATCGCCGGTTTTGGCGAGATCTGGTCGACGCGGCTGTTCGCGCCGTTTCTACGGGAGCGCGCCCGCATCAAAGGCGACATCCTGTGGATCGATGCGCGCGAGGTCATCATTGTCGAATGGGGCTCATTGGGACCTGCAGTGCAATGGCCGGTGAGCGAAGCCAATCTTAATAAACTGCTGCCGCCAAATTTTTTAGGAAGGCTGATTGTCACCGGCTTCGTCGCCACCACGACCAAGGGCAAGCAGACAACCTTGGGCCGCAACGGCAGCGATTTTTCGGGCTCCATTTTCGGCGCACTTCTGGATGCCGTCGAGATCATCATTTGGACCGACGTCGACGGGGTGCTGTCGGCCGATCCGCGCTTGGTGCCGAACGCGCAGGTCATCGATCAGCTCTCGTACAACGAGGCGATGGAACTTGCGTACTTCGGCGCCAAGGTGATTCACCCTCAGACCATGGCGCCGGCCGTGTCGCGCGACATTCCCATTTTCATCCGCAATAGCTTCGCACCGCACAAGCGCGGCACGCTGATTTGCGGAAATCCGGTCTCGGCGCTGATTGTCAAGGGCATCACCAGCATCGATCCGGTTGCACTGATAAATCTCGAGGGCGCCGGCATGATCGGCGTACCTGGCACGGCGCATCGCCTGTTCGGCGTGCTGCGCGACTCCGGCATCTCCGTCATCCTGATTTCGCAGGGCAGCTCCGAGCACTCGATTTGCTTCGCGATTCCCGAAGCGCAAGCCGTACGGGCCGAAGAAGCGGTGCGCCGCGCGTTCGATGCCGAACTGCGCGACGGCCAAATTCAGCACGTGGAAGTAGCGCTCGGCATGAGCATTCTGGCGGTCGTCGGCGACGGCATGGCCGGTGCCCATGGCGTCGCTGCGAAAGTTTTCAATTCGTTGGGCGACGCCGCAATCAGCGTGCGGGCGATTGCGCAGGGCGCTTCCGAGCGCAATATCTCGGTGGTGGTCGACGGCAAGGGCGCGGCGCGGGCATTGCGCGCGGTGCACGCCGCCTTTTATCTGTCCCCCAACACCTTGTCCATCGGCTTGATCGGACCCGGCACGGTGGGCCGGGTGCTGTTGGAGCAGATCGCGACGCAGATCGACCGCTTACGCGAGTTGAACCTGGATTTGCGGGTTCGAGGCATTGCCAGCTCGAAGCGCATGCTGCTGGAAGAATCCAGCGTGGATTTGAACCGCTGGACGCAGAGCATGGCCGAGGCCGGCGAGCCTTTGAATCTGGAAAAATTCATCAATCACATTCAGGCGGATTATGTGCCGCACACGGTGGTGATCGACTGCACGGCGAGCACCGCGGTTGCCGATCAGTATCGCGACTGGCTGGCGCGCGGGATTCACATCGTGACGCCGAACAAGAAGGCCAACAGCGGCACGCTGCCTTACTACCGCTCCTTGCAGGATGCCAAACGGGATGCCGGCACACACTACCTATACGAGGCCACGGTGGGCGCCGGGTTGCCGATCATCCAGACGCTGCGCGACTTGCGCGGCACCGGCGATGACATTACCCAGATTGAAGGCATCTTCTCCGGAACCCTGGCGTATTTGTTCAATGTATTCGACGGCAGCGAATCTTTTTCCTCCATTGTCCGCGCTGCCAAGGCGAAGGGGTATACCGAGCCGGATCCGCGCGACGACCTTTCGGGAGTCGATGTCGCACGCAAGCTCATCATCCTCGGGCGCGAAATGGGCCTCACCTTGGAAATAGCAGATGTCCAAGTGGAAGGTCTGGTGCCTGAGGCGCTCACCCGGTGCAGTGTCGAGGAATTCATGATGCGGCTGCCCGAGTCCGATGCCGCCATGGCGGCCGCGCTCGCCGGGGCGCGCGCGAAGAATCAGGTGCTGCGTTATGTCGGGCGTATCGATGCCGCCGGCAAGGCAACTGTGGGACTCATGCGCCTGGAGGCCAAGCATGCCTTTGCGAACATCGCCCTAACCGACAACGTGGTGCGCTTCGCGACGCGCCGCTATTGCGACAATCCGCTGATCGTGCAGGGGCCGGGTGCCGGGCCCGAAGTGACCGCGGCGGGCGTGTTTTCCGATCTGTTACGATTGTCCGCCTATCTTGGCGCGCACATTTAGTACAGCGGACCGAAAGTGCTCACTGACGTCACCGCCTTCGCCCCCGCAACGGTTGCCAATGTCGGCATCGGATTCGATATTTTGGGCCATGCGGTCGATGAAGTGGGCGATAAGGTCCGCATCCGGCGAATCGAGGAAAACGAAGTTCGAATCCGCTCAATCACCGGCATCGCCGGAGAGTTGCCGATCGAGCCTGCGCACAATACCGCCGGGCGCGCAGTGCAGGCGATGCACGAGGCCTTGGCGCCGGGTTTTGGATTTGAACTGGATATCGAAAAAGGAATTCCGCTCGGGTCCGGCATGGGCGGCTCGGCGGCTTCCGCGGTGGCTGCGGTGGTTGCGGCCAATGCGCTGCTGCATGCCCCCGCGCCGCAGATTCAGCTGCTTAAGTTCGCCATGGAGGGGGAGATCGTCGCGAGCGGCTCCGCGCACATCGACAACATCGCTCCCTGCCTGTACGGAGGATTGACGCTGACCGTGGGCATCGACAATCCGCGCGTCAAGCAGATCCCGGTCCCGCGCGGACTGCGCTGCGTGCTGGTGCATCCGCATATGTATCTCGGGACTCGCGAGGCACGCGCCATCCTCAATATCAATGTCAGCCGTTCGGATTTCGTTTGGCAAAGCGCGAATCTCGCCGGCTTCATCAGCGGCTGCTACTCGAACGATTTGGAAATGATCCGCGAGTCCTTCAATGATGTCATCATCGAACCGCAACGCCATTCATTGATTCCGGGCTTCAAGGATGTGCAGCGCGCCGCCATGTCCGCCGGCGCCCTCGGCTGCTCGATCTCCGGCGCGGGACCCGCCATCTTCGCCTGGTCCGCCATTCAGCACGCCGAGGCGGTGCGCGGCGCCATGGTCGCCGCCTTCGCGGCGCATCAGCTGCAGTCGGATTCCTGGGTGTCTCTCATGCAAAACTATGGCGCCCGGGTGGTAAAGGCCTGATGCCCGACATGAGGTTTGAGAGCTCGCGCGGCGGCGCGCCGCCGGTAAGCTTGAGTCAAGCCATGGCGCAGGGTCTCGCTCCGGACGGCGGCCTGTACATCCCGGCCGAAATGCCGAGAATCGATGCGCGGGCCTTTCCCGCTGATTCAGACATACCTGAAATTGCGCGCCTGAGTCTCGCCGGGTTCTTCGCGGGCGACGATTTGCGCGACGAGCTTGCGGCGATTGCCCGTGCAGCACTGAATTTTCCAGCCCCGACGACGCCGCTTGCGGGTGCCTGCCATCCGCTCTTTGTTCAGGAGCTTTATCATGGCCCGACCGCAGCGTTCAAAGACTTCGGGGCGCGCTTTTTGGCGGAATGCCAGCAACGGCTACAGTCAGCCGCCTCTCAGCAGCCGCTGACCATTCTGGTCGCCACCTCCGGGGATACCGGAGGCGCGGTCGCCGCCGCTTTTTACCGGCGCGCCTGGGCGAGGGTGGTCATTCTTTACCCCAGCGGACAGGTGAGTCCGCGGCAGGAACGCCAGTTGACCTGCTGGGGCGAAAACGTATTGTCGCTGCGTGTCGACGGAACCTTCGACAAGTGTCAAGAACTGGTCAAGAAAGCATTTCGCGATCCTGTTTTGAGCCGAGCGCATCGCTTTAGCTCGGCCAACAGCATCAATATCGGCCGCTTGTTGCCGCAAATGGTTTACTACATTGCATCGAGCCTGCAGATTGCCGCCAGTACCGGGAAGATGCCGTCCTACATCATCCCGGCGGGAAATTTGGGCAATGCCTGTGCGGCGCTGTGGGCACGCGCAATGGGATTCCCGCTGGCGCGCATCGTCCTGGCGCATAATCTGAATCGCACGGTTCCCGATTTTCTGTCCACCGGCCGTTGGCAGCCGAGGCCCAGCATCGCAACGCTCGCGTCGGCCATGGACGTAGGAGATCCCAGCAATATGGAGCGCATCCGCGCGCTCTATCCGACCTGGCAGGCAATGCGCGAACATTTGAGCGCGGACAGCGTCGATGACGCTACAATTCGCTCTCGTATCGGAGGGGACTTCATGCAGTTCGGACGCGAATGGTGCCCGCACACCGCGACCGCCGCGGAAGTCTACAACCGCTTGGGCACTGAGGATAAGCGCGATCAACCGTGGGTTGTGGTTGCCACCGCGCATCCGGCGAAGTTCAATGAAATTGTGGAGCCGATTATTGGCAAGCCGATTGCCGTTCCCGAGAGTCTCGCTGGTCTTCTGCGCTTGCCCGAGCACCGCGCGGATATGCCGCCGACGCTCGAGGCATTGAGCGCGGCGCTCGAATGAGCAGCATTCATATCGATCCGCAGTGGATTGGGCTCGGCGCGGCAATCTTGCTGCTGGCGGCGCTGGCGTTTTTTGGGCTGCGCGCCTATGCGCGGCGAGCGCGTCGAAAATCGTTGTTGGCGAGGCTGAAACGGGTTGCATCGGCCGCAGCCCACCAGGTGCTGGTGCCCGACGGCATGGGCGGATTCATTCATATCGACCACTTGCTGCTGACACCTCGCGGGATTTTGGTGCTCGACACCCGCCGCGTCGCGGGGCTGATCTTCGGCGGGGATCAAATGAGCGATTGGACCGTCATGGGCCGCGGCCATCGCTACACCTTCGATAATCCCCAACCGGCCCTGTATGACCGTATCGCGGCCGTCAAGGCCATTGTCGGCGAAGTGCCGGTCGAGGGACGATTGCTGTTTTCAAACGTCGGAAAGTTCACCAAGGGAATTCCGAAGTGGGTTGTGATGCTCGACGGCATCGAGGTGGAATTTCCGGTGGTCGAGCGCGGCAACCCGGCGTCAGGGGCGCCCGAGCAAAATCAAGAGGGCTGGAACCGGCTGGCCGCACAGCTGCGGCCGAGCCCACACCTGTTTACGAATCTGTAAGGGCGAATAGCGCGACCGCGTTGCGCGTGGTGGCGGCGCCGACCGTCTCGATGCTCTCGCCGCGCAAAGCGGCGACCGTTGCAGCAATATGCGGAAGATAACCCGGTTCGTTGCGCCTCGATTTGGGCTTAGGGCTAAGGTCGCGGGGCAAGAGATAGGGTGCATCTGTCTCAATCAGCAGCTTATCGAGCGGGATCCGCACAATGCTGCTTCGAAGCTCAAGTCCCCGGCGCTCATCGCAGGCCCAGCCGGTGATGCCGATGTAGAGGCCGAGCCCCAGGTACACCTCCAATTCAGCTGCGCCGCCGGTAAAACAGTGCGCGACCCCGCCGTGCAGCCTGCCGGCGAAATCTTGCAGGATGGCGGTAAAATCGCCATGCGCATCGCGCTGATGTAGAAATACCGGTTTGCCAACCTCGGCGGCGATTTCCAATTGGGAGATGAAGGCTTGGCGCTGCTCCTCGGGCGGCGAGAGATTGCGAAAATAATCGAGCCCGCACTCGCCGACGGCAACCACCGTCTTGAGAAGCAACAGGCCGGCCAAATCCGCGCGTTGTTGCACGGTGAAAGATTGCGCATGATGCGGATGCACGCCGGCCGTGCTCCACAGGCGGCCCGCGTGCTGGACGGCGAGAGCGGCTGCCTCATGGGAACTTGCCAGATCCGCCCCGGTGATAATTTGACGGCGCACGCCGGCCTGCCAGGCGCGCGCCATGACCGCGTCACGGTCTGCCGTAAAACTGTCATGCGTGAGGTTCGATCCAATATCAACCAAGTCCAGGCTCAAGATTCGAAACCTCATTGTGATATCTTCGACGGTCATTGTAAGCGCGAGTTTTAGATGCCGATCAGAAACATTCTATTGACCGCCATGCTCCTGACTGCGGTCAAGGTCATGGCTCAGGAAGGCGGCGATACCCAGGCGCAGATCGACTATGCCTATCAAACTGAAGACGGCAACCGGCTTGCGAACCTCATCCAAAACCTGACGAACCGGGTCAAGGATGATTCTTCGGACATCTCCCTGCGTTATCACTTGGCGCATGCCCAATACCGCCAGGGCCAATTGTCGGGCGAGCGCCATGCGCACGCGGCCGAGGCGGCATTTTCGGATTGCATCGACGACCTCAAGCCCGTGATTGATAAAGATGCTAAATCGGCCGAGAGCATGGTGCTGCAGTCTGCCTGTTATTCCGGGCTTGCCGACTTGAAATCGCTGGAGGCGGTGCTGCTGCGGTCGCGCGCCGCGGACCGCCTCAATCTCGCGCTCAAACTGCAGCCGCGCAATCCGCGCGCGCGGCTGCTGTCCGCGCTGCGGGACCTGCGCCATGCGAAACCGGGCTCCCCCGAAGGCCAACGCGGCTTCGCTGAATTGCGCTCGGCAGCGGAATTGTTCGAACAGTCATCCGGAACCAGCGACGATGCGCCCGGCTGGGGACACGCGGAGGCCTATCTCGCACTGGGGCGGGAATTGCAAATTCGCGGCGATCATTTGGGTGCGCGCAACTGGATCGAGAAGGCCCTGATAGCGGCGCCGGATTTCAAGACGGCGCAGCGTCAGCTCGCATCATTGTCCAAGCCCTAGGCCATCTCCCTGCTTGGCCGGTGCGCTCTCTTGCATTACTAACCTGCTATCATTCGAAGTGATGAAGCCACAAGGCACGCAGCTGTCATTGTTTGAGACGCGCAGCTCCAGCGACCCATTTGCGGTCCGCGTCAGCCCGCGTGCGCGCCGCCTCACGGCGCGTGTTCACGTGGGCGGCCGCGTCGAGATCGTCGTGCCGGTTGGAGTCAACGCCCACGCCGTGCGCGATTTTGTACAGCGCTTCACGCCCTGGATAAACCGCAAGGTCGCCGCGATGCGATGTTTCGTCGCGCCGATGGAGCCGGTGCCGCCCTCGATTCAGTTCGGATTGACGGGCGAATACCTGGATGTGCAGTGGCGCCGCGCCGCAGTGCGCCGAATCGAGCAGCACAGCGACTGCATCATCGTGCAAGCGCCCGACGACGCAGCGGCCCGGGTGCTGCTGCAGCGCTGGCTGAGGGGCGCGGCGCAGCAGAGGCTCGTGCCGCAGCTGCTGAAGCTGGCGGCGGAACTGAAGTATTCCGTGTCGCGCGTGAGCATTCGCTGTCAGCGGACCCGTTGGGGAAGTTGTTCCACGCGCGGTACCGTCAGCCTCAACTGTTCCCTGGTGTTTCTGCGTCCGGATGTGGTGCGCTACTTGTTCATCCATGAGCTGGCGCATACCAAGCACATGAATCATTCGGCGAATTTCTGGCGCCTGGTGGAAAAGCTCGAACCCGATTACCGACGGCTCGACCGGGAACTTTTGGCAGGCTGGCGCACGGTGCCAGCCTGGGTCTTCAAGAGCCAATGAACGAAACGCCGCCACGGGTTAAACCCTTCGTGGACCTGAGCGACGAGGAAGTCCACTGGGACTTGCGCGAAGCCTTGAGCTACTCGCAATACCTGAATCTCGACAAATTGCTGGATGCCCAGCACCCCTTGTCCTATCAGCATGACGAGATGCTGTTCATCATCATTCACCAGGTATCCGAATTGTGGATGAAGCTGTGTTTGCATGAGCTCAGCGCCACGGTCGACTGCGTGCGGCGCGACGACCTGGGCCCGACATTTAAAATGCTGGCGCGGGTTTCGACCATTCAGCAACAGCTGTTGCAGTCATGGGATGTGCTGGCGACGATCACCCCGCATGATTATTCCGCATTTCGCAATACCTTGGGCAAGTCCTCCGGATTTCAATCGCCCCAGTATCGGTTGCTGGAGTTTTTGATCGGCAACAAGAATGCCGATTTGATCAAGGTGTTCCGCAATGATCCGCAGGTGTTCGAGACGCTCGAGCGCGCCTTGCGAGCGCCCAGTCTGTACGATGAAGTGTTGCGGCTTTTGAGCCGGCGCGGGCTGGACGTGCCGCAGGAGGCGATTGATCGCGATTTCACGCAGCCCTATCAGGCCAGCAAGCAGGTGGCCGCCGCGTGGCTCAGCGTCTACCACAACTCCGTGAAGGAATGGGACTTATACGAACTGGCAGAGCGGCTGGTCGATCTCGACTACAAATTCCAGCTCTGGCGATTTGCGCATGTGAAAACGGTGGAGCGGATTATCGGCTACAAGCGCGGAACCGGCGGCACGGGCGGTGTGTCGTATTTGACCAAGGCTCTGGAGCTCAAGTTCTTTCCGGAACTTTGGACCATTCGCACCGCGATGTAGCTCAAACCCATGACCAACCTTCAAGATCAATTGCA
>JBDTAV010000010.1:0-14031 GCA_039924385.1 Steroidobacteraceae bacterium | reverse complement strand
AGCAGCAAGATCAGCCGCGCGCGTCGGGCATCTTCCGCCCGATCCGTTCGGCTATTCGCTCGCCGTATCAGTTCCATACGCTCCGCATTCGTCAATCTGATAGGGTCTGTCATAGACCCGATTATAGCCTATAAATGGTTGTTACAGGCCACTAGTATATTGAAGGTGGCCGTCGGCTTTACATCGCCCGGTCGAAAGCAAGCAAAAGCCACCGTACATCTCGCTCGGCGTCATGCAATCGCTCGCGCCGACGCGGGCGATCTGCCGATCCAAATCTCCATTGTCTGGCCGCTGCTTTAGAGACTGGCGCAACTGACGATATTTCAAGACTACGCTGGCCGAATAGCAGCGTCTGGTTGATTGGGGCGTCGCCACAAAATCTCTTTATTGAGGTGACCCCATCGAGAGGGGTTGAACACGAGGGTTCATGGTACCCGACCCTCAGGTCCAGCCGATTTTTAAACTACACGCCGCGAAAGGCGCACCTCTGTTGTTCACGTGGAACGGCTCACGGCGTGGCCCGCGGCTCCTATCACGGCGAGCCGCTTTATCATGCCAGTCTGACAGCCGAGGAGCACCGCGCTGCTCGAAGCCAATGGGTTCCGTGTCGAGGCGCAAGTCACCGAAGACCCCGATTGTGGACGCCATACAATCTGGCTTGCGCGCTACTCGACGAATTGAGCGGAGTAGCACCAGACTAGGGCAGGAGCCATACTCGCTGCACCCTATGATGTCCTGGCTTGCTCAATATACTGCGTATCGGGTGAACCTTTTGGAAGTAATCAAATGACGGCAAAGTGGAAATGGGTATTTTGGATTGCCGGTGCGCTGTTGCTGGCAGTCGTAGCATCTCTGATTTTTATTGAAAATCGCGGTGGGCACTACCCTATCTACAAAGCCTCGGGTTTTTCGCATCTTACGCCGCCGAGCGCGAGCACGGCGTCTACCGGCGAACCGGTGGTGCACATCAGTGCCGGGACGCTGCGTGGTACTAACGTTGGATTCGCAATCTCGTTTCGAGGTATTCCTTACGCGCTGCCGCCAGTAGGCGAGTTGCGCTGGCAGCCGCCTCAGCCACCCCCATCCTGGCAAGGCGTACGAGAGGCGCTGCATCCAGGCAGTGCCTGCTCGCAGCGAGCCTCGGGTCTTGCGCCATTTTTCGCCCGATGGCCCAAGCGTATGGCTCAAAATTTGAGCAGCGTCCCATTAAATCGTCCGAAGATTGTCTTTATCTTGATGTTTGGGTTCCAGAGTGGGCGGTGAAACGAGCGCTGCCCGTGATGGTTTGGCTGCACGGCGGCAGCAACACCGTGGGCAGCGGCACGCAGTCGACAGATAACGGCATTTCCCTAACGCGCCACGGCGTATTGTTGGTCACCTTGAACTATCGACTCGGGGTGATGGGATTCTTCAGTCATCCTGGACTCACCGCCGAATCGCCGCATCACAGTTCCGGCAATTATGGATTGTTGGACCAACTGGCCGAGCTCACTTGGGTGAAGCAAAACATCGCTCAGTTTGGGGGTGATGCCGATAACGTCACGCTGTTCGGCGAGTCAGCCGGCGCGATTGACGCAGCTCGATTGATAGCCTCACCGCTCGCTGTGGGACTATTCAAACGCGTGATATCAGAGAGCGGCCCGGCGTTTGAGTCGGGGCAAACATTGTCTCAGGCGGAGGCTTTTGGTAGCGCTGTGAGCGCCCTGGCGCCTGGTGAGGCGCAGTCGACGCCGCTGGAGAAATTGCGGGCACTGGCGCCTACGGAAGTTGAAGCACTGGTGGCCAAGGCGAAGGAACATTTCCCGACGGACATCACGGCCGCGGCGGCGGATGGTTGGGTGCTTCCGACATCGCCGCAGCAAGCCTTTCTTACGGGTTCAATTCAAAAAGTGGATTTGCTCATCGGTCTCAATGGAGGAGACCTCAGCGCTTTTCGTCTCTCCGCTGCGACGGCAGCCAAATCTTCTGGGGGGGCCGGCCGCTGCCCGGCCCTACTTCGGAAGCTGGACCAGTCCCGCTATCACAATCTACTTCGGCAGAATGCTGTTGAATAAGGATGCCGGACTAGATGGAGCCGCCAATGACTTGATTGGCGCGTGTCCGGTTGGCGCGATGGCAAGTCTTACCAATGCGTCCGGTCAGCATGTGTTTGCATACCGTTTTGATCGCTCGATTCCGGGGAAGGGCGAGCCTGAATTGGGGGCATTTCATAGTTTGGAGGTACCGTACGTTTTCGGTAGTTTGCAAGATCGAGAATGGCGGTGGCTTCCCTCAACTGCAGATGATGCGTCGCTGTCCGAGCTGCTGCAAACCTATTGGACCAACTTCGCAAAGACAAGCAACCCGAACGCTTCGGGCTTGCCCAGTTGGCCGGCCTGGAGTGACAAAGCGAAAGAGTTTTTGGTCGTGAATCAGGATGCGAGCGTCACAGCGCAGCGCAATTTTCCTCCACTTTTCTCTCGTCTCGGGGCCAATGAGCTGCGACAGAGTTTCAAAGCCCGCTAGGGCGACGTGAGCCAGCGTAATGAGGAGAGATGAAACGACTGGTCAATGATACCGAGCGAGACAGGCTGGGTCTTGATGTACTCATCAGCCGGCGCGACTTTTTGAACGGCAGCCTTCCCGCCGCGGGCAGCGTGCTAGCGCCACCCGCAGATTCAGCCATTGCGGATAGGTTCACCGGATACGGCGGTGTGGGCGACTATTCCTTAGCCACCGGAAACACCTGGCCGGTGGTGCAAGCGGCGCAACGCCTGCGCGATGGCGGCTACAGTGAGGCTGTCAGCGTCGCCGCGCAGGGCGCCGGGCAGTTCGATTTGGTGGTGGTGGGCGGTGGCATCGCGGGCTTAAGCGCCGCGCACCGCTTCGGCCAGCTGCGCGGTGCAACCGCCCGCATCCTGATTATCGAAAACCATGCCATGCCGGGTGGCGAGGCCAGGCAAAACGAATTCGACGTCGAGAGGATACGCCGACTACTTTTTCGACCGCGCGCAGGGTGCTGACAAACCGGGCTGGCGCCGCAACATCTGGTCATCGGCGCTCAAGGACACGCCTTACACGGACGCGGCGCGCTGCGATCTGCTGCGCTGGCGGGCCGATCACGGCCCTGTGAGCGAGGCGGAAAATCGCTACCTCGATACGCTCACTTACCGCGAGTATCTGGAAAAAGTGCGCGGCTACGACGCCGCCGTCACGCGCATGGTCGAGCCTATCGTCGGCCTGCTAACGGGCGTCAGCACCGATGCGGCCTGCGCGCTGTTGCGAGCACTGTTGCCGGCGGCGCTTCCGGGCCGAGATTTCGACAGTCTGCTGTACGGGAACGTTGACTTCCGTGCCTTCCACGGTGCCACTGAGAGCGTGCGCATGCGGCTCGAAGCCACCGCACTACGGGTGCAGCATTCTGGCGGCAACGACGCTGAGGTCGCGGTGGTCTACGAGCAGGGCGGGCAGCTATTCACCGTGAGTGCCGGCGAGGTGGTCATGGCAAGCGGCGGCTGGGTCAACAAACACCTGCTCGTGGACATGCCCCAGGATTTGCGCAGCGCTTACGGACAGTTCGGCTATGCGCCAGCGCTCATCGTCAACGTGGCGTTGCGCCAGTGGCGCTTCCTCTACGATTTGGATATCACGGCCTGCCGCTGGTTCGATGACACTGACGGAATCGGCTACTGCTGCAATCTGCGTCAGAACCTGGTGACCGAGCGGCACGCCCCACCGCTGCATCCGGATAGGCCCGCCGTTTTGAGCTTTTATCTTGGTCTGTCGGTACCCGGTTTGCCGGCGGCTACGCAGGGCGTGGCGGCACGTGCGCGCCTGATGAATACGACCTACGCAGACTTTGAACTCCTGATCCGCCGGCAAATGCTACCGCTGTTCGGTGCATCCGGCTTCAATCCCGACATCGCAGCCATCGTGCTCAATCGGTGGGTCACGGACGTCTGATCGAACCGCCGGGCTTTCACGACGGCGTAAATGGAAAGCCCAGTCCCCTAGAACGCGTGCGCCAAGGCTACGGACGCGTCAGCATCGGCCACTCAGAATTGAATGGCGCGCAACACTGGGGCTCGGCGCTGGAGTATGGCCGCAGAGCCCGTGAGAGAGCCGCGGCATCGGTCTGAGCCGACAGCGGATGAGCACCACAGGGCGCGCTGAATCCCTCGCATCAACCATTCTGGCAAGCCCGCTTGGATGCGCATCTCCGCGGTCAAATCGAACTGCCAACTAATTGTCGTGCAACGGCGGAATATGCAGCGGAAACGTAGCGTAATGCTAGAATTTCATAACTAAAACCGCGGCAGACAGGCGGTCAGATGGAAACTATCTTTTGCCGACGGATTGTCTCGCTACAGCTGGCGCGAACATTGAGGAACCCATGAACACGAGCCTTCTGAATCGCACTCTCTTCCTGCTGTGTGCCACGTTTCTTTCGATCCGCTCCCCGGCGGCTGCCCCGCGCCAGGATGCTGCGTCTGTTCAAGCCGCCTTCACCATTGAGCAGGTCCTAAGCGCACCGTTTCCCTCTGGTTTGGTGGCCTCTTCCGACGGAGATCATTTTGCGTGGGTGAGTAACCAGGCCGGTCGGCGCAATGTGTGGCTCGCCTCTCGCCGTGTCTCGGGCAACGGTTATGATGCCCGACCTCTCACCGCCTATAACGAAGATGATGGCCAGGACATGGCGGATCTTGCCTTCGTGCCGCGGCACGAAGGCGTGTTATTCGTTCGCGGCGGTGATTTCGAGGATCCGGACAAGCCGGCACCGAATCCGGCGCATCTCACCGCGGGCGTGGAGCAGGACATCTATTGGGTCGAGTTCCAAGGCGGTGCTCCCGTGAGGCTGGCGGAAGGACACGCGCCTTTAGCCTCGCCGGATGGAGAGCGAGTGCTGTTCCTACGAAAGGGCGAAATCTGGACCGTGGCGCTGCAAGCAGATGCCAAACCGGCGCAGCTCTTCAAGGCGCGCGGCACCCTCGATTCGCTGCGTTTCTCGCCGGACGGAACTCTGCTGGCGTTCGTCAGCAATCGCGGCGATCACAGCTTCATCGGCGTTTATTCATTCAAGCTGCGTTCCTTGCGTTGGATCGACCCGAGTGCCGCCCAGGATTCGGAACCGCGCTGGTCCCCCGATGGTTCACGGCTCGCGTTTCTGCGGCTGCCATGGAGTCACGACGAAGTGGGTATTAGTCCGCATGAAACGGGACAACCTTGGTCCATCCGTGTCGCTGCCATGGCGGCGGACTCGCCCGCACACGAGGTGTATCGGGCGCCACGAGGCGAAGGCAGCGTGTTCCACCCATTGAGTTCAGACACGCAACTGTTCTGGACGCAGGGAGACCGGTTGGTGTTTCCGGCCGAGAACGATGGTTGGCTGCATCTGTATGCAGTACCGGCCGGCGGCGGCACGCCGCAACTCCTGACACCCGGAAATTTCGAGATCGAGTATGCCGCGGCGGCACGCAATGGCAGCGCCATCATTTACGCCGGCAACTCCGGCGACATCGACCGCCGGCATCTATGGCGACTGACTTTCCCGAGCGGCGCATTAGCAGCGTTGACCAGCGGTGCAGGAATCGAGACCATGCCTGCCGTTGCCTCCGATGGAGTGTCGATCGGCTTCTTGCGCTCGGATGCGAAGCTGCCCATGCGGACGGCGGTTCTCGAAACCGGAAAGAATAGCGTCGACCTGGTTCGCGATGGATTGCCTAAGGACTTTCCGTCCTCCTTGGTGACGCCGGAGTCGGTTGTGCTCCCAGTGCGTGCCGGCGTAGCGGCTCATGGCCAGTTATTCCTGCCACCCGGCGGACATGCTGGCATTCGACATCCGGCAGTGGTGTTCATGCACGGCGGTCCCATCAGACAAATGTTAGCCGGCTGGCACTACATGGATTACTACAGCAATGCTTACGGCCTCAATCAATATCTGGCGAGCAAGGGCTACGTCGTATTCGCGCTCAACTATCGATCGGGAATCGGCTATGGTCTCGACTATCGGGAAGCGCAACACTCCGGCGCCACCGGTGCAAGTGAGTACAACGATTTGCTGTCGGCGGCGGCGTATCTGCGCGCAAGACCGGAGGTGGACGCCAACCGGATTGGTCTATGGGGCGGCAGTTATGGCGGCTACATGACGGCATTAGGGCTCGCGCGCAACTCAGATCTGTTCGCCGCGGGTGTCGACTTGCACGGCGTGCACGATTGGCATAATTGGAGTCTCGGGGAGCGAGGCGGCCGTGATTTCTACGCTCTGGACGCGACCCCCGACGATCTAGCGACGGCGCTCGCCGCCTCCCCCATCAGTGCAGTGTCGACGTGGCGGTCACCCGTGCTGCTCATTCACGGTGACGATGATCGTAACGTAGCCTTCTCGGAAACCATGCGGTTGGTGGAGGCACTGAACCGGCAAGGAGTCGCCGTCAAGGAGCTCATCTTTCCCGACGAAATACATGGCTTTCTGCGCCATGAGAGTTGGTTGCGCGCCTACCACGCGACCGTAGAATTTCTCGACGCCAACTTATCGGCCCCCTAAAAAGCCACCCCATGTCGGAGAGCCGGGCGAACGCTTTGCAACATCAACCGCGGGTGGTCAAATCGCCAAACTGCCATCGCTGCGACCATTGATGCGTCCCGACCTGTGGGGCAATAGAGACCACCGACATTTGGGGGTGTGCCTGGATCTCGAACAGGTATCCGACGGCACCCAAGATCAGGCCGTTCATTACGAGAGCGGCTGCGAGGGCGGTGAGTTTGGAAGAAATAGTGTTCATGTAAGGCTCCAAGCGTAAGTGGTTGTAATCGATCCTTACGCTGATAACACAGCAAGCGCCGTATCAGTTGCAAACCACCTCGGGAAAACACCACTCGGAAACTAATTTCCGTCAGAGGGAGCGATGCCGGTGCCGCCGGACAGCAACCACGGCGCCGGATGGCTACCCGGTAACTTCATGACCAACAACTACGCCGACAGCAGCACTCGCTGGCTCGTGAATTGCGAGGAGGACCTTACAGCATTGCCGACTACTACGGCGCCAATTAGCTACGCGCACACGTGACCGTCGCAGTCTCAAAGGTACGGCACGGTTTGAAACGCTTGAAGATCAATTGCTGCTTGACCTCGCGTGCAACGCCCTCGGCGCAGTTGCACTACGGGGTGTCGCCCAGCCTTCGCAACGTTCCTGTATAGTAATCCCGAGAGTTTTTCGGAGATGCTGACCTTGTTCGGTGCTGCGTACTGAATCCACATCGACTCCATTTCCGGCGGTGCATTGATCTGGCTTGCCGTGTGGAAGGTCTGCACATATCGCACCGGTTGAATTTACTGGTGCTGCCGGGCTGGTGTGGTGCAACTTTATCGATGGCGAGCGGCGTGTACCATGCGACTCTGGACGATTCATCCGCAATACCTCGATAGACAGGGCTTGACTGCGTTGTGGCGGGAAGCTTTACTGGCTCGTGCAGTACTGCGTGGACAAACTCGCGGCTATCGGCACCACCCGCAATTGGAGCGATTTAAGGTGCACCCATTGCCGCGTTCCGCCATCAACGCTTATCTTGCTGCCATCTATACTGAGGCAACAGCGCGTGGGTACGCCTTCGACAAGCGAAAGATTGGCCCGCTGCGTTCAGTAGAATCGATTTCAGCAACGACGGCACAAATATCGTATGAGTGGCGCCATTTAATGGCTAAGCTAGCCGTGCGGAATCGGATGTTACGCCGGCAGTGGCGTGCAGTCGGCGTGCCGCTGTGCCATCCGCTATTTGGGGTAATTCCAGGGCCGATTGAGAAATGGGAGCGCACAAGGCCCTAGACTGCCGCCCCGAACCTGCTTTGCGGCAATGATGGTGTCCATTGTAAAATCGCATCATTAGGAAGTTCAGCACCAGGGTTGCTATGGAAGGGCCAGTTCGCAGCCTTTGTCATATCTCACCAGCGTGTTGTTCGCGGCGCCTTGGGCGCAGTCCACGCAACCTACTATGTTTGAGCGCCACATGAGTTCGGTCACCCCGGAAAATCTTCGGGCCGCGGCCACGCAGTCAGACGGAGGACACATGCACTATTTGCTTTTCTACGAGTTCGTTCCTGACTACCTGGCGCGTCGCGCGCCATTTCGAACCGCGCACCTATTGGCAGCTTGGAAAGCGCAGGAGAGGGGGGAACTCATTCTTGGCGGCGCCTATGCCGATCCGGCAGATGGAGCAGCATTGTTGTTCCGATGCGACTCAAAGGTCATACCGGAGCGCTTCGTTGCATCGGATCCTTACATGATAGGCGGCCTTATAACGCGATGGCACATTCGCGAGTGGTCCACGGTGGTGGGGAACGACGCGACAAGTCCTGTGCGCCCTTGACGGCCGAACGACCTCGTCATTAGGGAAGGCACCCGAGTGGTTACTGGGCGGCATTCGATCTTGCAAATTCCAACGCAGCACCCACGCCTGAAGAGTCGCTTTCAGAGATCTACCCCGATGGACAAGTTCCTGCCGTTGCTGATTGTGTTCGTCGTCATGCTGGAGACCATCGGT
The DNA here is from genome assembly GCA_039924385.1 of Steroidobacteraceae bacterium. Classification (GTDB taxonomy): domain Bacteria; phylum Pseudomonadota; class Gammaproteobacteria; order Steroidobacterales; family Steroidobacteraceae; genus Bog-1198. The sequence continues at coordinate 5,514 of JBDTAV010000010.1, read as the reverse complement.
GTTGCCGTGCTCGTGGCCCGGTGGACGCGAAAGTCATCGAGGCGTGCGGCGCTTCTTGGATGGCGATTGCAATTCCTAGGTGCCGGCGTAAATCCTCTGCCTCCGCCGCAGGTTCAGTTCGAAGAAGTACACGATCAGGCAGGAATTAAGAAGGACGCGGAGTCGGGGGATTCGGAATAGAAGAGCTGGGGCGGCAGTGGTGTTGATGTCAGTCTATGGCGTCCAATGGCGTAGCTCTGAGCGTTGCGAGCGCGACAGCAGCGCAAAATGCGGCGAAGCAGCGAGAATCGCTATGTTTCGAGGTAGCCTAATCAGAGGGTTTTGAACCAAACATGCTTAACCTGGGTTCGAGCACAACTCCGGTCTTAAACACCTTTTCTCTGTAAGGGCATTCCCACTGCAATGCGAGGTCTTTGCCGTACAAAGTGCCAGCTTGTGTGCTTGTACAATCCAGTGACCGGCCGACGCACCCATAAATAGTGGCCAAACTCATATGCATAGATAGCTCTTTAGCAGCGTAACAAGGTCAAGAGCGAAAAATGAAGGACCCTCTGGATCTCGATGGCACGCTGTTTATCGAAAGGGAGCGCGCCCAGGTGACTCTCGATTCGATTGGCGATGCCGTGGTCAGCACCGACTTTCGGGGGCATGTTACGTATCTCAACAGGGCCGCAGAATACCTCACCGGCTTCCCACAGGAAGACGCATGCGGTCGGCCGATTGGTGAAGTGTTTCGTCTCGTGCACGCCGTATCAAAACGCTCGGTCGAGAGCCCCGTAACTCAGTCAATTATCGAAAATCAGAAACGATCGGTGGATGAGAATTGCGTACTTTTGCGTCGCCAAAACACCTTGGTTCCGGTTGATGTATCGGCAACGCCGATCCATGATCGGTTAGGCGGTGTCGTCGGGTCTGTGCTGGTGGCTCACGATGTTACAGCGGCGCGTGAATTATCGGACAGATTGGCGCGGCTCGCTCTGTACGACCACTTAACGGGATTGCCAAACCGCACGCTATTCGCAGATCGATTGGATCGGGCGATTGGTCTTGCCAAACGGGGAGGAGATTCCTTCTCAGTTCTGTATATCGATCTCGATAACTTCAAGGAGGTGAATGACAGGCTCGGTCATCAGGCGGGCGATCAGCTATTGCAGACAGCCGCTGAACGCCTGGTTCGCTGTGTACGCGATTCCGACACGGTGAGCCGCCAAGGCGGCGATGAATTCTTGGCGCTTCTCATTAATTGTGGCGATTTAAATGCCAGCGTGATGTGCGCGCAGAAAATCGTAGACACGCTGAGTGCGCCCTATGTAATTGATCGCCAGGATCTTCGCCTCTCCGCTACTGTGGGTATCGCGCTATACCCTTTCGATGCCACGGAGGCGCGTTCGCTCATCCGAGCTGCCGATACCGCGATGTATCGAGCCAAATGCGCGGGTAGGGGCCGGTATGAGTGTTTTTCCGCCGCGGCGTCCACGCTTCAACAGCTCGAACGCGGATAATGGGTCGCCGCTAGGGTCGAGCAAAAACTGCGATCGTGCGGAGCGTAGGTCGCCAGTCCATGCGACTGCTGACCCCGCTTCACCTGGAGCAGGCCTTTGCCGCCCGGATGGATCTCAAACACTTGGCCCTCACCACGCAAACCGTCGCGATTGGCTCGACCAACGGCGAACAATTATAAAGAGAAGGACAATCGTCGACTCGGGCCAACCCCAGTGCGGAGGACTCGAAAGTTTATGGTCTCGCCGATCGCGCGAGTAGGTGCCGATTGGGAATCGACGACAAAAACGCGATGGTCGTGCCACGTCACAAAGTAGCCTACAAACCGATAGCCGTCTGATTCAGCCGAAACGTTGTCCTCGACCCGGGCGGTTCCCAGTGTGACGGCAGCGCTCGAGGCTGTAGAATCGATGTCGACGCGATTTTCATTCGAGGCGGAGGGGTTGGATTCAAAGCGCAAGATCTTGCGGCCGTTTACCTCGCTCCGATACACAACCACATCGAAATTGTCGCGGGGCACCCGAGCGTCATCCGGCGCGCCAGCGACGACGACGCGCATCGAGCGCCAAGTAAGAATATATTCTCTAAGGCGGTATCCGTCGTCGGTCGCCGTAATCAGCTGTTCAATCTGCGCAGTTTCGTGATTAATGGGTGGCGACAGTGCGGAGTTCTGGGTTTGCGGCGCTTGAGCATTGGCTCCCATAGACACGATCGAATACAGGGTGACGCCAATGAATGCCTGGCTCAGTCGTAGCCACTGGCTTCTGCAATTTCCAAACATACGACTAGCCGCCCGGTGCGTCGCGCGACCCAACCTTCGAAATCTCGGGCTGACCCTCGCTTGGCTGCACATCAACGCTATCCTGTTGCGCTCTCGCCGGCGAGCGCTGATCGTTACTTTCATCCTTGGCGCTGGATTGCTGACCCTCGTGAAATTTATGATGTAGGGCGTCCTTTTCGTGCCGTACCGCGTCTTGCGAGCCTCTTCCGCTATGATCTGCGATATTTGCGCGGTCGGTGCTTTTGGAGTTGCTTTGGTCGTTGGCCATTGGATTACTCGATTCACAAGCGGCGAAATGCCGCTAAACCAAGGGTGTGCCTGCCTGCCCGCGTGCGCCAGCAGACTTCCAGGCTATCGCACGTAGGATTTATGGTCGTAGTTTGGCCGAGGCTCGGGGAGTGACTCGAGCCGCGCCAATGATCGGGTTGTTGAGCGTGTCCCGCCCATTCATCGGCGATGCCGCCACCGCCAGTGAAACCAATCCCACCGTCGACAATAAGTACTTTGCGATGCGTGCGGCTATTGAGCTTTTCCAGGCTGTACCAGTGAAGCACATGATAACGCTCAACTTCCACTCCGGCGGAGATCAAGGCGCGAGCCCGTCTGTAGGCTATTCCCGGACAGGTCATAAATTTGATGCGAGTCCACATAGGTGTCCATATCTTAGGGCCGCGTAGCAAAGTGGAGCAATCCTAAGACCCCAAAGATCGTACCGCCTCATGCCGAGCGCTGTCAGAGGTCAATGACGTTAGACGATCTAGGCAACCGGCGAGACACAAATAGGGCCAAGTACCGCGTGGCTTTTGAATCTGCGTATCGGCGCAGCGCTTTGATCCGTAGCTGACCGGCTGAAGTTCTCATAATTACCTAGTGCTTGCCGGGCGCGCCCAAAGATAAGTCTCTTGGCTTCGATACTTGTCGCAAAAATGGCCGAATTTCTTCTGGGTGTTCCCGAATATATGCCATGACCTTGTGCCGCTTTTGCGGGCCTCGCAATGATCCCTTGGTTGTCGGATCAGCGCGGGTATTTGCTGAACGCATTTCTCAAATATCCCTGCCGATGTACGTTTGATGGTGGCGGGGGGCGACATAAATAGTGGGCGAGCTCGGCGTTCTCCGCTCCTCGCAGTGCAGCTACCAAAAGTCTTTTTTGGCTCGGAGTGAAATCGAGAATTGGCGCCGAGCGGTCTATGAAAGCTCTCGCGGCCACTGAGGCGGGATCGTCCGAAAAACTTTCGGCGGTGGCCTCGCACAAGGCGCGCTTGCCTCTCCATAAAGAGGGAATACCGGGCACATTGGGCGTGCTAAGCCGCTTCACGATGCGGAGGCCGCGATAATTCCTAATCTTTGCGAATTCTGTAACCCACAAACGATTCCATGTAAGCGCGAGCCAAGTGATTGCGGACCAATCTCAATTCATTCAAATTGAGACTGTCCTTTCTCTCACAGGAATACATGACGACATGATCGAGTGTTGCGCGGCCAGAATAGCATTGTGTTCAAGCGCATCTAATTTAATTAGCTCGAGCGTAACGGTGCTTGCTGTCCGGCATAGCACTCACCGATGCATCGGCATGGCGCGAAGCTTTCCTGAAACGCTACATTCTTATTGCTTCTTGGCTGGCCTAGCGGCGGAGGCAGGTGTCGCCGCAGCCGTCTTTTTGGTGGCTGCGGCTGCTTCATCAGCACGGGCGCCGGCGAGCATGTCCGCGAGTGCGTAGTTGCCCTCGTGACACGCGTACTCGAAGATTCGACCATTGGAAGCGCTGAATTCATATTCGCCACCCCACGAGGTATCCCATACAGTCGGATCCTGAACTCTGAATTGATACAGAATCCGATGAGGTCCGACTCGTGTAAATCGTTCGGTGACCTTCAATTCTTTCCAAGCGCCGTATAGCGCCGTCGCTTGCGGAAAGTTCGTTGTCTCGACCACTAGCGTTGGGCCCTCGTACCACCCTATGGAATCGCCCATCCATGGCCGCAGCCCGTCGGCGCGATGCTTGCCGCCGATATGAACCATGCGTACGTCGTGCACCATTTCGACGTCAATGGCCACGGTATCCTCGGTCTGTGCGATCTCGTAATTATTGTTGTAAAGGAGGGGCAGCATCACCGGTCCGGCACTGTAGCCGAATGAGCTTAAGCACCGTTCAGACACCGCCATGTTCTCAGGGTTCTCGCCGCGGTGCGCATACTGCTCCATGCCGGGAGCCTTGACGCCAGATTTGTAGGGCGGCAGACGGCCATTTGCTGGATCAGTAATGAAAGAGCTCCGCGGCTCGCCGTTTACCCGCATCACCGTGGTGCCGGGGTCGATCCACGCGGCGTTGTAGCCGCATCCCGCGCCGCTGAACCCTAGGCCGCACTCGTGCGGTAAGTCTGTGGTTTTAACCTTCGGATCCCGGGGTGCATTGTCCGCGGCAAACAGTTGCGCGCTACTGACTTCGATCTTCGCGACCTCTTCGGCGGTCATGATCTTGCGGGTGCCGTACTCTTTGGGGCGTTCGAGCACCGTTAAAGTTGCGTTCGTCCAGGTGCCCTCAAGATCGGGCTGACCATAAGCGTTCATCGGCGCTTTGTAGGCAGCGGAAGTCGGCGCTGCTGTCACCGCGAACACGGAAGACGCTGCCAGAGCTGAAATGGCCGCGCCGGCCAGCAGTGCAGTAAAGGTCTTTGCGTTCATTTCACAGACTCCTTAAGTCGCCAAACAGTAATTCTAGCCATGGCAGGTTAGTGATTGTAAACACAATGTTCCCGTCACAATACCCGGTTAGCTGCGCTTGCCAGCGGATCCTATCGCATTTAACCGGATTTAAGGCGTCGTGACCCGCCATCCACGCTTACTTGGTAAAGTGGAGACCATTGACTCGTGACCTTCCCTTTAGATCCTAGATCGCCATCTAGCTCTCCACGTAGCAGCAAGCCCGTTTTCTTCGAGATCCAAATTGAGCCGTTTCTTAGCTGTCGCATACCTTGAAATCTTTACTGGCGTCGCAATCGAGGTCATCCTTAGGTCATCAATTTGGGGCGCGCAGCTTCGGTGGGCGGCACGCGCCGAGAATGAGTCCACGGCAACTGAAGGAGGTGATCCAAGTGGCACATAGAAACGTTGGTTCGGTCGCGTCTCTGGGCGCACTGGTTTGTGGCGAGGTTCAGCGTTAGTCGGCGCCTCGTACTGGCTGGGATGCCATTGAGGGATGCGCGCAGGCTCGGTGCCACGTGCGCGATCG
>JBDTAV010000009.1:0-8108 GCA_039924385.1 Steroidobacteraceae bacterium | reverse complement strand
CCGGCATACCCCCACAAGGAGCGCGCTACCGCGCGCAATCTTGATGCGACCCATCTGGGTCGCCGAAATCCAGTTTGGCAAAAAGAGATTTGTCCTCGAATCCGACGGCATCGCCTGATTTTCCAGGTTACTCAAAAATTGATGAACCAGGCGGACGGAGAAGAGCGGAGGAGGGTGATCTTCAGGGCTGAGGTAGTTCGATGTGTGGTTCAGAAATCCGATCCTGGGGCTTCCTGGGCGGCCGGAGGCGGCCCGGGTGCCGCGATGCCCTTGTTTGGTTTGGGCTGCGCCCAAGCCAAACCAAAACATCGACGATCACGCCGGCGACTTCGCCGCCAGATCGAAGAGCGCGCGATCGTCGGGGCGGGTGAGGTGAGCGTCGAGCCAGGCCTGTAGGGTGTCGTGGTCGAGCTCGTGACGATCGATGCGTGCGAGCATGGTGGCGCCGATCAAGATTTTCCGGCGCGTGTCGTCCTTGCAAGCGCGGCGGTTATTAAGGGCGCGCGCCCTGGCGTCGATGCGTTGCTGCCTGACTTTCAGTTGCTTCAGTTTGGTTTCGAGCGAGCTGATGCGTTCGTCGAGTTTGGGCATGCCGCGCCTCCGTTGATTGGTGTCCAGTCCTTGAGGGTGCTCGCCGAGATCGGCGCGCGCTCGAGGTTTTATCACGCGTTGGCACTTAAGTGGCAGACCGTCCGCGTGTTTGGGCGTCGTCGGGAGTGGTGTGCCTAGCTTGCCACTTTCCGTAGCAGCTTCCGTGTGCGCGGCGCATCGCACGAAGACCGCGCGCTGGCCCTTGCGTACCGAGTGAGCGAAGCGTATCTTACCCCGCAGTGGTACGAAGGGCGCACTTACGAGTTGTACGCTGCCCTTCGGGCCGCTCCCAACTCTAGTCGGCCTTCGGCCTCCTCGTTGCGCCAAGGGCTGCGGCTGACGCCTCCGCCCTTAGGATCCCAAGAGGAGAGAGGGCAGCGCGGTCTCACGGGTCCGGCTCGTTGGCCGGTCCGCGAGTCGCTGCCCAGAGTTGGGATCGCACGACGTGATGAAAGCCTTTCGGTTTCATCGTCGGCTCGAAGAGGTCGGCGAGGCATCGGACGAATCAGGGAAGGGGATGTAAGACGATGGCCATCTATCACTTGAGTACGAAGCCGGTTTCGCGCGGCCTCGGTCGCTCCGCGACCGCCGCCGCGGCCTATCGCGCGGGCGAGCTCGTGCACGATCTGACCACCGATCAGGTGTTCGATTATTCGCGCAAGCGCGGCATCGAACACACCGAGATCGTACTGCCCACCGCGGCTGCCAAAGCGGATATCAACTGGGCGCGTGACCGGCAAGCATTGTGGAATGCGGCGGAAATCGCCGAGAAGCGAAAGGATGCCAGGGTGGCGCGTGAGTATGAAGTTGCGCTGCCGCATGAGCTTACTCGAGAGCAGCGGGTGAGCTTGGTCCAGGCGTTCTCCACGGAGATCGCCAACCGCTACGGGGTAGTGGTGGATTTTGCGATTCATGCGCCGCACCGATCGGGCGATGAGCGTAACCATCATGCCCATATTTTGACGACTACCCGCGAGCTTACGCCAACCGGACTGGGCGCTAAGGCGAGCATTGAATGGTCGGATACGGATCGGGCCAAGAAGAATCTCTCGCCCTCGAAAGTCGAGGTCAAAGCCATCCGTGAACGCTGGGCGGTGCTCACCAATGAGCACCTTCAAGAGCGGGGAATTGGGGTTCGGGTGGATCACCGGAGTCTCCAAGAACAGGGCATTGATCGGATGCCGACGAGCCACTTGGGGCCCGCGGTTTCGGCGATGGAGCGGCGGGGGATTGAGACCGAAGTCGGCAAGCGAATTTCGCTCGAGATGGCGAGTGAGCGCCTGGCCCAGGCGGCGGAGCTCGGGCGGATCCAGCGCGACCGAGAGCAGGTTCAGCGATCGATTTTGGATTTGTCCGGAGACCTGAAGGCTGCACACAAAGAGCGCACGGCGGGTCAAAGTTCGGCCGCCGAACTCTCGCCAGGGACGACCCGCCCGACCGCGAACGAGGTTCAGGCGGAGAGTCGAAAACGGTGGCTGCAAGAGCGAGAGTTGGCCAAGCAAAGTGATCCTCCAAAGTCGCTCGAGGAGCTTCGCCGGCAGGGGCGGGAGGATTGGTTAACGCTACGCGCGGATATGGCGAAAGGGCTCTCGCCGGCGCCGGCAAAGTCGACCGAGCGATCGATTGAACCTCAGCGCCAGACGACGCCGGCGAGCCCTGCCGATAGCAATCAGGAATTGACGATTGAGCAGATCAAGGCCCAGGGCCGTGCTGCCCTTGGTAACGTCAAGCAAGAGCTGCAGGCCGAGCAGTTACGCGAACAGCAACGTAAGGCCGGGCTTGAAAAAGAACGTGCGCAAGAGCGATCGAAGGGGCGCGGTCGCGGGTTAGGACGAGGGATTGGAGATGACTGAATCCGGTTAAGGAGCTACGGAATGGATGACGAGGCTCGAAAGATAGGGATGTTGATTGCCGCGTTCGATGAGGAGCACGCGCGCCTGCAGAGCGCCATCGAGGCATTGAGCCGAAGCGGCACGCAGCTGCGGCTCGAGGTCAAAAGCGCGGCCCGGGAAGCGGTCGATACCGCATTGGCCGGGCTGCACCCGCATATCGATCGGGCAGGGAAAACACTCGTGGATATTCAGCGGATCTCGCTGTGGCGAGCAACATGGCAGCATGTGATGGTAGCGGTGGTCGCGATCGCCATCACTCTACTGGCCGTCTGGTGGTACGTGCCGCCACTGTCCGAAATTTCGAGGTTACAGACAGAGCGCGATCAGCTGCAGGCCTCGATTGAGGGTTTAAATAAACGCGGCGCGCGGATGAAACTTTTTGGCTGTGGACCAACCAAACGGTTGTGTGTGCTAGTTGATCGTACAGCCGGGACGTTCGGCGTGGATGGAAACAAGGAGGACTTATACATGATCGCGAAAGGCTACTAAGACGGCTAGCGGTGAGTTAACCGCATGCACCGCCATTCCCACATCTCATTCGGTTCCTATTTTTGATCGAGCCGGATGAGACATATTCAAGGGAGATGCGAATTAGCACGCGTATTTGGCCAATTTTATTTAGATCGCGACAGAATCTTGGCGTTATGTCTTGCTTCGCAAGAGCAGGACTTTATTTTCAAGGAGGACTTATATGGGCACGGTCTATCTCACGGCATCGGGCGATACATCAGGGGCAACCGATACCGCAAACTTTAAAGCCGCCTATACGCTTGCCACTATCGGCGGTCGTACGGTTACCGGTGAAAGCGATCCTAGTGGAACAGTGACCATTCGTTTTGGTTACGGAACGTTTTACATCACTGCTGCGCAAGCGATGATGTCTTCCGCCGCTCCGACCGGCAAAATTGCCGGCCTGATTTTCAAAGGTGAAGGTTCTAACCTGACCACTATTTCGTATACGCCGGCGAGCAGCGGGCCCCTATGTTTAAACCAGCGTTGGCTCCTAGTTCGGTTTGAGGGGTTCACATTTTTGGGCAACGATGCCAACAGCGATTTTCTGGATAGCTTCGAACAAGGTGGCGCCACAAACATCCAAGATTACAAATTTACTGATGTAGTGTGGAATGGTAGTTGGCAAAATATTCATCTTCTGACGGGTGGTAACAACAACAGCGAATGGAAATGGAATGAATGCACCGTCGACGGCACGATTGCTAACTGGCTATATATCCCGAGTTCTCAAACCGGCACATTCACGAATGGATCAAATCAAATCGCACTTACCAACACGAGTGGGGCGTTCGCGATTGGATCAACAATTACCTTCGCAACAACGGTTGGAACGGGCGCTGGGCAAATCGTAGCGGGAACTACCTATTTTATCGTTGCTGCTACAGCTACTAACATTCAAGTTTCCGCGACGTCTGGGGGTACTCCAATTACACCCAACGCAACCACTGGCACCACCTCCGTTGCGACTGTCGCGTCCGATCAGTTTCTCAACTTTTGGTGGAAAAACTGCAAATTTTGGGACGTACAAAACGGCAGCTGGATCAATTCTTCTTTTGGAGGTCACTTCGTTATCGAAGCGTGTGACATATCAAATAACCATCCCAGCCAAAACACTTATATTTTTCAGCTTCTGGGCTCGTCGCATTCTCGAGGTGTCTGTGACTTTTTGGTCGATGGGTTGCGCATCGAGCACGCGACCGATTTTTCGTTACTTCTTCATTCTCAATGGCCCCAAGGGAACATTGGGTTTAACCACTTAGACGAATCCCCGCTTACTCGAACGGCAACCGATGCCGTGTGCAAAATCGAGATAGTTAACGTGACCGGTTCAATAATTGAATTCCGCAATTCGCAGCTCAGCGGTCTTCATAACTACGTAAACAACAGTAGTAACTGGAATTTTCAAAGCCAAATTATCTACGAAAATTGTACGCTGTTGGCAAATCCTAGCGCGGCAAGTTTTATTTCAATGACCGCTGGGGTCAATACAGGTGGCTTTCCCAATATTCGCTTTAATAAATGTCGAAATACTTCGAATGCTGCGACCGTTGGTTACCACGAAATTGTTGATTCCGACGTGAATTGGTATTTGGGGACCGGCGCTACAACGCACGTAAAGACGGTATCTATTTTAGGCGCGAATAGCGACTGGCCTGCCGGCGGTGGAATTCTTGAATTCCGTTTTCCCTTAAATGCGATGATTACCCAGGTGCGGTTTTTTAAGCCGGCGAATGGCAACAGTGGCGCATTCCAGTACACACTTGAAACTACGGAGGCTACGCCAACTGTGCTTGCTGGTGGAGCCGCGACCCCTATGGCAGGGGCAAACGCTGGGCTCGCTATTCCGATCTATACCACTACCCCTAATTTCGTAATGAGCTCGGACGCCATGCGAACAATAAAGTTGGTTGACACCTTGGGCGGCGGCCGTAGTGGCATCTTTACAGGCCTTTACTGCCTCGTGGATTACATCGGCTGATAGCGGTCCTGTAGTGGCTGATTGGGGAATCACGGGACGGCATTGGTTCTTGCATGAATTCGGACTCGAGGTTGTTCCTTCTCACAAAGGATGGCGATATGACGATTCCAGCGGCAACAAAAGACGAGATCACAGGACTTAGCCTCTACGGCGACAATTTCTCGCCAGACCAAATCCGCGAGTGGTACGAAACGGAAGTGGGTGGCTACTTCGATCTCCTAACTAATCACTACAAATCAGCAGATGAGGAAGGCGAATATGCATATGGATACGCGGCCTTAAATCATTTTCATGCGTTCGGCCTGCTTCGCAATCGGCAATTCGACACATGCTTGGCGTTAGGGTGTGCAGCTGGCGATGACATGGTGCCGCTCAGTCCAGTGGTTCGAAAATTTATTGCTATCGAGCCTGCTGAGAAATGGTGGCGCGATAGTATCGGCGGTAAGCCAGCCACATATATGAAACCCTCTCCCATAGGGGACATCGCGCTTGAATCTGCTTCTGTAGATTTGGCCACGTCCATTGGAGTTTTGCACCATATTCCAAACGTCAGTCATGTCGTGGCAGAGATCGCCCGAGTACTTCGGCCCGGGGGATTATTCGTTTTGCGAGAGCCGATATGCTCGATGGGCGACTGGCGTAAGGGCCGACCTGGCCTGACAGCCCATGAGCGTGGCTTGCCAATGGACTGGTTTGAAAACTTATCACGCGCAAAAGGATTTAAGATCATGGCTCGCCGGACTTGCATGTTTGCTCCATTACAAGTGATGACAAAGAAATTGCACATTTCGCACCCTTATTCTTCTATGCCAATAGTGAAAATGGACGGCCTATTGAGTGGAATGTTGCGCTGGAATGTTCGCTATTGGCGAGACAATTTCATAAAAAAATTGGCTCCGACTTCGGCTTTCTGGACTCTGGAACGGCTGGCGCAATAACGAGGGCACTGTTCGAGCATTGGGCCGCCCGGTCAGCCGCGCCCTTTGCACATGAAACTTTCCCATTAATAGCCGTTAATGGGGGTGTTATATTCGCCTCCATGGCTAAAGCCCTTAAGAATCCCGCAGCGGCGAAACGCACGCCAATACTCCAAAATTAATGGGATGGACCCATCCTCCTCTCTCGAGGCGGATGATTTAGGACGGCGATCAAGCGTGAGCACGTTTGAGCGGCACGCGGCGGCGACGAGCCGCGCGCCCGACGTCGGTGTCGATGAGTCGGCGCACCGATGTTCGGCTGATGTTCAACCGTTTAGCTATTTCTCGCTTGCTTAGCTTTTGCGCGAACAGGGCGCGGATCTGCGGCTCGAGATGCTGAACCGTCGGGGGACGTCCATGAGGTTTACCGGCCTTTCGAGCTTCGGCGATGCCCGCTTTGACGCGATCGCGCAGTATGTCGCGTTCGAACTCGGCAAACACCGCGAGCATACCGGCGAGCGCACGGCCGCTGGGCGTGGTCATGTCCAAGGCTTCGGACAACGAGACGAAGCCCACGCCGATACTACCGAGTTCATTCAGCGTACCGATCAAATCCAGCAGCGATCGCCCCCAGCGGTCCAGCCGCCAAACGAGGATGGCGTCGAGTTCGCGCCGGCGCGCGGCTTTCATCATGGCTTCGCGCTGTGCGCGCAGCTTCGCCCCGGAGCCTACTTCGCGAACAGCCATTACCACGCTCCAGCCGCGGCGCTTGGCGTAGAGACGAAGCGCCGCAAGCTGCGCGGGCAGCGTCTGCTGATCGTGCGTCGAGATCCGCGCGTAGAGGCCTACGCGCAGCGGAACGGCCCTGGCCAAAAACCTCTCCCAAATCGCATCTTAGGGATCTCGTATTTTGTAGTGTTTGCGGTGATGAGTCCAGAGATGGCCGATAACTATAGTTTTATGCCGCGGTCCGGCACACTTGAGAGAGGCGGCTCACGCCGCTTCTTTCACACACTTCCCACGAGGAGCTCGCGCATGAGTGAGATCACAACGGTAGGACTGGATCTGGCAAAGAACGTATTTCAACTTCATGGCGTCGATCGCCATGGGCACCAAAAGCTGTCCCGACAGGTCAAGCGCGCGCAGCTCATGAGCACGATCGCCCAGCTTCCCCCGTGCACGATTGCCATGGAGGCCTGCGCTGGTGCTCACCACTGGGGACGACGCATGGTGGATCTCGGCCACACGGTCAAGATAATGTCCCCGCAGTTCGTGAAGCCTTACGTGAAAGGCAACAAGACCGATCGCAACGACGCAGCGGCAATCTGCGAAGCCTCGGGCCGTCCGGACATGCGTTTTGTTCCTATCAAGTCGGTGGATCAGCAACAGATCCTCGTGCTCCACCGGGTGCGCCAGCTTTTGGTGAAACAGCGCCTACAGACCAGCAACCAGATCCGGGGACTGCTCGCCGAGTTCGGTATTGCGATCCCGGTGGGGCTTGCGACTCTGCGGCGCCGGCTGCCGGAACTCCTGGAGGATGCAGAGAATGATCTGCCAGATCTGGTTCGACCGATTCTTTCCGACCAGTATCAGGCCTTGCGAGCGCTGGAGGAGCGGCTTGCCTCGATGAACAAGCAGATCGAGGGATTGGCCCGAGGCAGTGAGCCATGCAAACGGCTAATGGAGCACATGGGAGTTGGCGCGCTCATCGCCACGTGTTTTGTCGCGAGTGTCGGCTCCCCACAGGCGTACAAGAACGGCCGTCAGGTTGCAGCCTGGCTCGGCTTGGTGCCAAAACAGCACTCGAGCGGCGGGAAGCCCACACTCCTGGGGATCAGTAAACGCGGCGATACCTACCTGCGAAGCTTGCTCATTCATGGAGCTCGCTCAGCATTAAAAGTGGCCGCACGCCACGACACGCCGGTCAGTCGCTGGGCGCTCGGGGTCCAGGAAAGACGTGGCGTGCAGCGCGCAACAGTGGCTCTCGCCAACAAGATGGCGCGGCGACTGTGGGCCAATCTCGCGTACGAATCCTTCGTGGCATAGCGATAGAGTTTTTTAGAGCAACAGCAGATCCCTCCAACAGAATTTGCGAAATGATCAGATTGATGGACAAACCGATAAGATCAGCGTCTCGAACACCTGAAACTTTCCCGGGCTCTTACGTAGCCGATAAATTGGTCAGGACGAGATGCGCGAATCCCATCAGGGCCCGAG
>JBDTAV010000008.1:0-5629 GCA_039924385.1 Steroidobacteraceae bacterium | reverse complement strand
AACCCGACTCTGCCTCCAGCTTGACTACCATCTCGCGCAAACTGCTCTCAAAGGACTCAACGGAAATTTCACGCCCGTGATGATTCAGGATCTCCACAAAACGCGACATGTGCGTGCCCTTGAAATTATGCGGCAGATTCACGTACATGTTGAAATTGGCGACCGTATGCTGCTCGCCGCGCGCCCGGTCCTTGACCTTCACCGGATGATAAATGTCCTTGATGCCCACTTTGTTGATGGGTATTTGGCGAGTGTCGGCATGTCCCTGGACATCCTCCACGGGCTTAGGTACAGGCGTTTTGGCGGAAACAGCAGCGTTCATAACCATGAATTTTAGACCATTCGCTCCGACTTGGCTTCAAGACCCTGCTATGGATACATCAACCGACAGGTGGAGATTGGGCGGCGCGCCTCGATTTCAACCAATTGGCGCTAAAAACGCCGGGCGGGACTTCAAACGCGGCGCTGAATCACGTAGGAAGCCAGCCACGCCAAGACACCGGATTGCGCACCGAGCGGCGCAAGTCTCTCGCAAGCGCGCAGCTTCAACTCTCGAGCGCGGGCCTTGGCCGCCTCGAGACCCAGTACGCTGGGGTAGGTCGGCTTGAACCGGGCGGCGTCGGCGCCGCTGGTTTTGCCGATCTCTTCGGTCTTGCCCTCAACATCGAGGATGTCATCTTGGATCTGAAACGCGAGTCCGATGTCTTGGGAATAACCGTCCAGTGCTTCCCAATTCGCCGTGCTCAATTCCGGTGCGCAGGCTGCCGCCATCAGCACGCTCGCGCGAATCAGCGCGCCAGTTTTGAGCCTGTGCATGGCTTCGAGTTCCTGCAGCGTCAGCGCGCTGCCCACGGCAGCGAGGTCGATTGCCTGGCCCCCGGCCATGCCGGCGGTGCCGCTCGCATCCGCGAGGATTTGAATCATTTTCAAGCGCGCATCGCCCGTCACGCCCGGCGTGCGATCGCGCGCGAGCAGGGAAAATGCCAACACTTGCAGTGCGTCGCCGGCGAGGATCGCCGTGGCCTCATCAAACGCGCGGTGGGTAGTTGGTTGCCCGCGGCGCAAATCATCGTCGTCCATTGCGGGCAGATCGTCGTGAACCAACGAGTACGAATGAATGAGTTCCACGGCCGCGGCGGGCGCATCCAAGATGTTCACGGGAACTTGCAACGCCTCCCCGGTGCAGTAGACCAGCAAGGGGCGCAATCGCTTGCCGCCGCCCAAGACCGCGTAGCGCTGCGCGGCATGCAATCGTTGCGGCACCAAATCAGCCGCCGGCAGCGCAGCGTCAAGGACCGCTTGCACGCGTGTTTGATAGCCACGCATCCGCGCTTCCACCGCGTCCGCATTCACGTTGCGATCAACCGTTATTGGGTTCGTCGGGCATGAAGTCTTCAATCGCCGGCTCGCCGGCCTTTTTCAACAAGATTTCAACTTTTTGTTCGGCTTCCTTCAGAGCGCTCTGGCAGGCGCGCGTCAACATGACGCCGCTCTCGAAAGCCGCCAGCGATTCCTCCAATGGCAGGTCGCCATGTTCCAAGCGCTCCACCAGTTCCTCCAGGTCGCGCATGGCCGTCTCAAAGTCGGGTGTTTCCTGTTTTGCGGGTTTTGGCGTCGGCATAGCCAAGAACGGTACACATGCGCTTCCGCGCGGTCAAACGCTGCCCAAGCCCCGATCAGACACGCTGCGATGTAGGAATTTGTCAAGTCGTGAGGCGCGTCACAACCACGGGGTCGCTTGGCGCCCCGTTTTGGGTAACATTGCTGCTGGGAAGCTATATGCCAATGTCAATCAAATCAATGATCGTCTGCGGCTGTGTTGCCGCCGTCGTTGTATCGACGGCAGCATGCAGTCCCCGGCGCATTCCTCCTATGACCGTAACGGATCTGATGGAGGATCGCGTCGCGCTCGACGGTGTGCTCATGAAGTGCAATCGCGATTCCGCGAAAGCGAGCCGGGATTCCGACTGCTTGAATGCGCGTATTGCGATTGAGCGACTCGCGGCGCGGGTCGATCCGGCGGTGGAAGCAAAGCGCGTCGAAGATTTTGAACGCAGCCGCGAGCAATTGCGGCTCACCGAAGATAAGAAGCGGCAGGAGCAGGAATCCAAGGTGAAAGTGGACGCGTATCACTTGCCGGTGATCCCCGTCGAGCCCATGCCGCCGCCAAAGGATCCGCAGTCACCGACGGTTAGTCAGACGACTCCTTAAGCTTAGTCTGCGGCGCGCGACGCCGCTTTGCCTTCAACAGAACATCGACGGCTTCCGGCCGATCGTCCCAGTAGTCGAGGCGGACTCTGTCGTCCGGCAATTGAGTCACTGTGGCAGGCGCCGCGCTAAACGTGCAGTACCAACCCGACGGCAGCACCACTGCGTTTCGCGGCCTCCCGAGACTGCGATCGAAAACCAACTCATCACCGTCCAACTTGTAGCTCACGGGCGCAGTGTATGTCTCCGCGATGCGCAGTCTCAAGGTCTGTCCTGGTTGCAGGGCCGGAAATGGAATCACCACGACTCGAGCCGTCCGCGCTGCCGCTTCCCCCACATTGATATTGGACGCGGCCAATTCGGCGCCGCTCATTTCAAGTGTCTTCAGTACTTCTCCGGTATCCAGAATGCTTGCCGACGGGTGGCTGGCGACGCTGCCCTCGCGAACAATATTCGCGTAGCCGCTGATGCCGGGCCGAGTTTCGGTGTAGTCGTGGTAGAGGCTGAATGAATGCGTTTCAGGCTGCTGCAGGAAATATACGATGTCTCGGTCCTGGTGCGCGCGCTCGGAGAGGCGCTCCTGCTCAGTCTCGCCTGCGAAGGGCGATTCCCAGCTGCGCGCGGCCGTCAGCGATTTCGGCAGCGCGGCGGTCCCGGTTTGCAGCGTCTTTCGCGCGCGCAGCACCAATGGCGCTTCGCCGCTTCCAGCGTGCAGGAAGCTCACGGCGATTCGCCCGTCTTTCTCAGTTAGGATTTGCGAGGGCACCGTCAATCCCGTCAGTTCATAACCCGGCGGCAGCACGATTTTGTTGCGCTTAACGCCCAAGGGTCGATCGAAGACGATGCTGTCGCCTTCCGCAAAGTAGCTTTTCGCGTCTTTATACGTTTTCACGATGATCACGCGGCCCTGACCATGCAAAGGGACTGGGCGCGCCAATGTGACTTTAATGAACTGGGTGTCCAAATCCGCACCGGGCATCAACGGATCCATTCGTGCCTGCGCGCCGCTGACAACCTCAAAATGCAGCGGCGTACCGCGCATGGCATCAAGGACGCTCTCGTCGCTCGCGGTACTGCCTTTGCGAATGGGATTGTAGAAAAATTTCGCGCCCGCCGTGGTCGCGGTCACTTCATAGTAAATCTTGAAACTCGCCGTCTCGGGAGCGAGCAGCTCATAGCGGGTGTATTCATCTGTTTCGGTCTGCGTGACCGCGGTCGGAAAATACACTCCGTCCTTGGCGGCTTGCGGGGCTTGGGCCTGCGCAGCCGCGGCCGAGAACAGTCCTGATACCAGCGCCACCCAATGCAATGTTTTCATGCAGACCTCGTTTTTCATTTCAATTCGCGCGTGCGCTTCAGCCTGGATCGCGACGGGTTTCGCCGCCTTTCTCAGCCAGATTAGCTGTCGACGAACAGCATCGCGGCGCCGGGGGCGCTCTGGTAAAGATTTGCAAAGAAGCAGCCTGCGGCTAGAAATACCGCCACCAACACTAGATGATCCAGGTTCGGACATGACGCGCGCTCAACAACTGCGGCGCCGAGATCAGCATGATGCCGCCATACCTGCCGAAAACGCCGTTGGCCAAACCCATGAGCCATAGGGGAGCGTGAAAATGGCGGCGCATCGCCTCACTATAAGCGCGCATCGACGTTGAGGGAACCCACCAGTTACTTCTAGCGCTCGCTGCCGTTAAAATTAGCAGTTCCGATACTACTCATGTGGAGAAAGATAATGAATCGATTCAAACTCGGTGCTTTCCTGGGTGCGGCCCTCGCGCTGGCGTTGCCTGCGTTCCTCGCTGCCGCGCCTGCATCGAACTCTCCGGACAAAAGGCCGGACAGCGACATGGAAAAATCGGACGGAGGGAAGTTTGAACCGTTCAAATCTGAGTCGGTCAGCAGCAACGGAACGGTGACCATCGGCGGCCAATCCATTGCATATCAAGCGATTGCCGGCACGCTCATCGTGCACCCGAAGGACTGGGACGATGTGCCGCGCGATCCCAAGACGGATCGCCCAAACCCGGCGGCGGCCGAGGAGGGTGCCGAGCTTAAGAATCCGACCGCCGAAGCCTCAATGTTCTACGTTGCTTATTTAAAAAATGGCGGCGGCTCCCGTCCCGTGACGTTCATCTACAACGGCGGCCCGGGGTCCGCAACCGTATGGTTGCATATGGGCGCCTTCGGGCCGCGCCGCATCGTGACCGCGACCGACGCGCACACACCCGCGGCTCCCTACTCGCTGATCAACAACGGTTCGAGTCTGCTCGATGCGTCCGATCTCGTTTTCATCGATGCGCCCGGCACCGGCTTCAGCAGAATTGCCGGCAAGGACAAGGAAAAGGCCTTCTATGGCGTCGATCAAGACGCCTATGCTTTCGCCCAATTTATCTCGCAGTTTCTCACCAAGTACGGACGTTGGAATTCTCCGAAGTATCTGTTTGGCGAAAGCTATGGCACCCCGCGCTCGGCCGTGGTCATCAACCAGCTTGAATCGGACCGCGCCATCGATTTCAACGGGGTCATTCTGTTGTCGCAGATTCTAAATTTTGACTTGAGTCCCGATCGTCCCGAAGGCAACCCCGGCATCGACCTCCCTTATCAGACGGTTCTTCCGACCTATGCTGCAACCGCCTGGCATCACAAGAAATTGCCGGGCGATCACAAGGATCTCGAGTCGCTGCTGGCGGAAGTGGAGCAGTTCGCCATGGGCGACTACGGGCGCGCACTGGCGGCGGGCTCCGATCTGAGTCCCGCCGATAAGCGCGCGATTGCGGAGAAACTGCACCAGTACACCGGCCTGTCGATCGACTACATCCTGAAAGCAGACCTGCGCATTGACGGCGGGGAATTCCGGCAAAATTTGCAGGACGATACCGGGCTGACCACGGGCCGGCTGGATACGCGATTTTCCGGTCCCGACCTCGACCCATTGAGCCAGCGTGCGGAATATGACCCGCAGTCCACGGCGCTTGGATCAGCCTACGTCTCCGCGTTCAATGAGTATGTGCGCAGGGAGCTTCACTATGGCGGCGACAGGGACTTCAAGCACAGCATCTCGGCCGGCAGGAACTGGAGCTTCGTGCACCAGCAGCCGGGTCAGAATCAGAGATTCGGCTCGTCGCGTCAGGGATCCAACGTCATGCCCGATCTTGCGAACGCGATGAAAATCAATCCAAACCTAAAGGTCCAGCTGAACGCCGGCTATTTCGATCTTGCCACGCCGTTCTACCAGGGCGTCTACGAAATGCACCACCTGCCGATTCCCGCAAATCTGGATTCGAACATCGAGTACAAGTTCTACGACTCGGGCCACATGGTCTATGCCAAGGATGCGTCGTTGAAGCTGCTGCACGACAACGTCGTCAGCTTCATTCGCAGAACAAGCAATCAAGGCGGTTGAGGCAGAGTGTCGGGGGGG
>JBDTAV010000007.1:0-77416 GCA_039924385.1 Steroidobacteraceae bacterium | reverse complement strand
AGGGCACCGAGATGGTGATGCCGGGGGATAACATCAAGATCGTGGTGGAACTCATTGCCCCGATCGCAATGGAGCAGGGCCTGCGCTTCGCCATCCGCGAGGGCGGCAAAACCGTCGGCGCAGGTGTAGTTGCCAAGGTAATAGCGTAATATCTGCGACCCTTTTGAGGCGGGGCCGGCTTCGGCCGCGTTAATAGTTGGCGCGCAGCGCCTATGAAGTTGGCGCGCGAGCGCCTGGAAAGTTAAGGACTATGGCAAACCAGAACATACGCATCCGCCTGAAGGCTTTCGATCATCGCTTGATCGACAAGTCCGCCCGCGAGATCGTCGATACCGCAAAACGTACCGGCGCGACCGTCAAGGGTCCCGTGCCGCTACCCATCAAAATGGAGCGTTTCACGGTTTTGACCGCCCCGCACGGCGATAAGGACGCTCGTGACCAGTTCGAAATCCGCACGCACAAGCGTCTCATGGACATTTTGAACCCCACGGACAAGACCGTGGACGCCCTCATGAAGCTCGAGCTTCCGGCCGGCGTGGACGTGCAAATCAAGCTGAATTAGGGGTTTTTGATGCGGGGCGACATGGGCCCTCCCTTGCGCCAGAGGCATGGGATCCCTATACTCCCGCGTCCATTTTAGAGGTCGGAGCGCGTGGGCGCCGACGCCACATTCTCAAGGGAATTTGGGGTCCGTGTGTCCAAACCGCTGATCTGTCGCAACGATGCGAGGCTCACTGAAGCTCTCGCTGTATGAGGATTGACAATGTCCATTGGTCTGGTTGGCCGCAAATGCGGCATGACCCGAGTGTTCACCGACGCCGGTGTTACCGTCCCCGTGACGGTGGTCGAGGCGTTACCGAATCGCATCTCGCAAGTCAAAAGTGATAAAGCCGACGGTTATCGCGCGGTCCAAGTCACCATTGGCAGCCGCCGTCCTTCGCGCGTCACCAAGGCACTCGCCGGCCACTTCGCCAAGGCGAATGTTGCCGCCGGGTATACCTCTGAAGAATTCCGCTTAGGCAAGGGTGAAGGCGAGGAGCTGGCGACCGGCGGCGAGATTAAAGTCGACATGTTCAAGGTCGGGCAGATCGTCGATGTCACCGGCACCACGGTGGGCAAGGGTTTTCAAGGCACCATGAAGCGGCATAACTTTGCCGGCGGCATGAAAACGCATGGAAACTCCCTGTCGCATCGCGCGCCTGGTTCCATCGGCCAGCGCCAGACCCCGGGCCGCGTGTTCAAAGGCAAGCGCATGTCCGGTCACATGGGCATGCGCAATCGCACCATTGAAAACTTGCGCATTGTTGAAGTCGATGCAGTGCGTAACCTTTTGCTCATCAGCGGCGCCGTGCCGGGTGCCGAGGGCGGCCGCGTCATTGTGAAGCCGTCGGTCAAGGCGAAGGGCCAGGCGCGACGCCAGAAGTTGATGCCGAACAAGGCCCCCGCTGCCGTCAAGGGCGCTGCCGCTGCCAAGGGCGCCGCTGCTCCCAAGGCTGGCGCAGCCAAAGCTGAGAAGAAGTAGCTCGCATGAAAGTCCAGCTAAAAAACGCAAAGCCGGCCAGCGAGATTCAGTTGTCGGATGCCGCCTTTGGGCGCGACTACAACGAAGCGCTGGTGCACCAAGTTGTGACCGCCTATATGGCCGCCGGCCGCTCCGGCACCAAGGCGCAGAAGACCCGCGCCGAAGTGCGCGGCGGCGGCAAGAAACCCTGGAGCCAGAAGGGCACCGGTCAGGCGCGCGCCGGTTCGATTCGCAGCCCCATCTGGGTCGGCGGCGGACGAGCCTTCGCGGCCAAGCCGCGCGACTTCTCGCAAAAGGTCAATCGCAAGATGTATCGCGCCGCCATGCAAACCATGGTGTCGCAGTTGCTGCGTGACGATCGATTGGTTGCGGTCGAGTCGATCGAGCTTTCCGCGCCGCGAACCAAACTGCTCATCAGCAAATTGGCTGAATTCGGCCTGAGCCGCGCGCTCATTTTGGTCGAGGCCTACGAAGAGAAATTGTTCCTGGCGGCGCGCAACATTCCGCACGTCGAAGTGATGGCCGTGGCGGCTCTCGATCCCTTGAGCTTGGTCAAGCACGACAAGGTCATTGCCACCGTGGGCGCCTTGAAGTTGCTGGACCAGCGTCTCGGAGGCGCAGCATGAATAAAGAGCGATTAATGACGGTGCTGATTCAGCCGCATGTCTCTGAGAAGGCTGCGAGCGTGACCGAAAAGGCGAATCAATACGTGTTTCGGGTGCGCGACGATGCCTCGAAAGCCGAGGTCAAAAGCGCCGTTGAACTCATGTTCGAGGTCAAGGTCGAGGGCGTGAATCTGTTGAACCGTCCCGGCAAGACTCGCCGCTTCAAGAACATGCCCGGCAAGCGCAATGGCTTCAAGAAAGCCTATGTGAGTCTGGCCAGCGGCCAATCCATCGACTTCACCGGCGCCGCGGCGAAATAGGAGCCTCAAGGCCATGGCACTCATCAAGATGAAGCCGACCTCACCGCGCACGCGCTTCGTAGTCAAAGTCGATCGCTCGCACCTGCACAAGGGCGGACCGATCGCGTCGCTCACCACCAAGAAAAACCGCACGGGCGCCCGCAATCATTCGGGCCGCCAGACCACTCGCCATATCGGCGGCGGCCACAAGCAGCGCTATCGATTGGTGGATTTCCTGCGCGACAAGGACGGCATTCCGGGCATCGTCGAGCGCCTTGAATACGATCCGAATCGCACCTCGCATCTGGCGTTGGTGCTCTACAAGGATGGCGAGCGCCGCTACATTCTTGCGCCCAAGGGCGTGAAGGCCGGCGATGAGATTCGTTCCGGCTCCGACGCGCCGATCAAAGCCGGCAATGCCATGCCGTTGCGGCACATTCCGGTGGGCAGCACGGTTCATAACATCGAATTGAAGGTCGGCAAGGGCGGACAGATGGCGCGCAGCGCCGGTGCTTCCGCGCAGTTTGCGGCGCGCGAAGGCGTGTATGCGAGCCTGCGTTTGAAGTCGGGCGAGATGCGCAAAGTGCACGTCGACTGCCGCGCGACGATTGGCGAAGTCGGCAACGATGAACACAACTTGCGCGTCTTCGGCAAGGCCGGTGCAGTGCGCTGGCTGGGCGTGCGTCCGACGGTGCGCGGCGTGGTGATGAATCCGGTCGATCACCCCCACGGTGGCGGTGAAGGCAAATCCGGTCAAGGAAATCCGCATCCGGTGAGCCCATGGGGCTTGCAGACCAAGGGCAAGAAGACGCGTCGCAACAAGCGCACTGACGGCATGATCCTTCAGCGCCGCAAGAACAAACGAATCTAAGACTGGAGATACTTAAAGTGCCTCGTTCGCTCAAGAAAGGCCCGTTCGTGGATTTGCACCTCGCCAAGAAAGTGCAGACCGCCAGCCAAAAGAATGATCGCCGCCCGATCAAGACCTGGTCCCGGCGTTCCATGGTCATTCCCGATATGGTCGGCCTGACCATCGCCGTGCATAACGGCCGGTTGCATGTGCCGGTGCTCGTGTCTGAGAACATGGTCGGCCACAAGCTCGGCGAGTTCGCTCCGACGCGCACATTCAAGGCGCACTCCGGCGACAAAAAAGTCACGGCGGCGGAATAGGCATGCAGACCAAAGCAATTTTACGTTACGCGCGCATTTCTCCGCAGAAATGCCGTCTGGTGGTCGATACGATTCGCGGCAAGTCGGCCACGCTCGCGGTGAATACGCTGAAATTCATGCCGAAGAAGGGCGCGAAGATCGTGCTCAAGGTGTTGGATTCTGCGATCGCCAACGCCTACAACAATTTCAATGCCGATGTCGATGATTTGAAAGTGACGCGCGTCGAGGTCGATCCGGCGCCGATGCTCAAGCGTTTTCACGCCCGCGCCAAGGGCCGCGGCGTGCGCATCGCCAAGCGCAACAGTCATATCTTGGTTCAAGTGTCCGACGGGAAGCGAGAGGCCTAATGGGTCAGAAAGTAAATCCAATTGGTATTCGTCTAGGCATCACGCGCGACTGGTCGTCGAAGTGGTATGCGCATTCGAAGAATTTTGCCTCGAACATCCACACCGATTTCCTGGTGCGCAAGTACCTGAACAAGAAATTGGCGGATGCGTCGGTGAGCAACATTCACATCGAGCGTGCCGCACGGCGCGCCAACATCACCATTCACACGGCCCGGCCGGGAATCGTGATCGGCAAGAAGGGCGAGGATATCGAGAAGCTCCGCACCGCAGTCGCCAAGATCTTAGGGATGGGCATGAACGATGTTCGCTTGAACATCGCGGAAATCAGAAAGCCCGAGCTTGACGCCAAGCTGGTAGCCGAGGGCATCTCGCAGCAATTGGAAAAGCGCGTGATGTTCCGCCGCGCCATGAAGCGCGCTGTCACCAACACCATGCGCTCCGGCGCACTGGGCATCAAGGTGCGTATTTCCGGCCGTTTGAACGGATCCGAGATTGCGCGCACCGAGACCAATCGCGAAGGACGCGTGCCGCTGCATACGTTCCGCGCCGACATCGACTACGGTCTGGCCGAGGCGCAAACCACTTACGGCGTGATTGGCATCAAGGTCTGGATCTTCAAGGGCGAAGTGTTCGATAAGCCGACGGAAGAGGCCGTGGAAGCCGAGGCCGAGGCCGTAGCGGCGGCGGCAGTCGCCAAATCCACTGAACCTGCGGCGCCCGCCGCTACTTGATCAGGTAATTCAAGCATGATGCAGCCGAAGCGGACCAAGTTCCGCAAACAATTCAAGGGCAAAATCTCGGGCAGCGCGCAACGCGGCAACACCGTGGCGTTTGGCGAGTTCGGCCTGAAGGCCACCGATCGCTGCCGCATGACGGCACGCGAGATCGAGGCGGCGCGCCGCGCGATTTCTCGCTACGTGAAGCGTGGCGGACGCATTTGGATCCGGGTATTTCCAGATGTGCCGATCACCCAGAAGCCGCTCGAAGTGCGCATGGGTTCAGGCAAGGGCAACGTCGAGTATTGGGTGGCGAGAGTGCTGCCCGGCAAGGTGCTGTTCGAGATCGAAGGCATGAGCGAGACCATCGCGCGCGAGGCGTTCCGCCTGGCGTCCGCGAAGCTCTCCGTGTCGACGGCGTTCGTCAAGCGTCAGGTCCGAACATAAAGGTGCGAACATGAAGGCGAAAGATTTGCGCGCGAAGGCGCCCAAAGATCTCGGCGAGGAGTTGCTCAAGCTGCGCCGTGAACAATTCAATTTACGCATGGCCCGCGCCACGGGACAGGCGGCGAAGCCGGATCAATTTTCGAAGGTGCGTAAGAACATTGCGCGCGTCAAGACGGTGCTTGCGCAGGTGCGTAAATGATTTCTTGCGCTTATTGCGAACACCTAATCGGACCGGGCCGTTTCGGCCCCGTTGAAAGTTGCGCGAAGCGCATGAGGAACCCGTGATGTCGACCGAAGCACAATCAACTGAAGTAGCGGCGCCGGGCGCCGCGCCGGTGCCAGGACAGCGTTTGCTGACCGGCAAGGTGGTCAGCAACAAGATGGACAAGACCATCGCGGTTTCGGTCGAGCGCCTGGTCAAGCATCCGACCTATGGCAAGTACATCCGCCGCACGACCAAGCTGCTGGCGCATGACGAAAGCAATGAGTGCAAGGAAGGCGACACGGTTTCGATCAAGCCGTGCCGTCCCATGTCGCGTCGTAAATCTTGGGTGTTGGTGCGCGTTGTAAATCGCGCCCGGCCGGAATGAGAGGCCAGCCCCCATGATTCAAATGCGAACAATTTTGAATGTGGCCGACAACAGCGGTGCCAAGCGCTTGATGTGCATCAAGGTGCTGGGCGGTTCGAAGCGTCGCTATGCGGCGGTCGGCGATGTCATCAAAGTCAGCGTCAAGGATGCGATCCCGCGCGGCAAGGTGAAAAAAGGCGAGGTGTACGACGCCGTGGTGGTACGCACCAAGAGCGGCGTGCGGCGGCCCGATGGCTCGCTGATCCGCTTCGACACCAATGCTGCAGTGCTCTTGACCAACAAGCTCGAGCCCATTGGCACGCGTATTTTCGGACCGGTGACGCGCGAGCTGCGCAACGTGCAGTTCATGAAGATTATCTCGCTCGCACCAGAGGTGCTGTGAAGTGAAAAAGATTCGCAAAGGCGACACGGTGATTTTAATCGCCGGTCGGGACAAAGGACGCAAAGGCGCCGTGATCGAAGTGCTGGCGGACGACCGTCTGCGCGTCGAGGGACTGAACATGTCCAAGCGGCATCAGAAGCCCAATCCGCAGTTGGGCGTACAGGGCGGCATCATCGAGACCGAGGCGCCGCTGCATGTGTCGAATGTGATGGTTTTCAATCCGGCGACCCAAAAGGGCGATCGGATCGGGTTCAAGTCGCTCGAGAACGGGCGCAAGGTGCGCCTGTTCAAGTCGAACAAAGAAATGGTCGACGCGAAATAACGGGTAATTTATGGCAGCAAGACTTAAACAAATTTTTAACGAAAAGATCGTGCCGGAGCTCAAGAAAAAGCTTGAGTTGAAGAACACCATGGAAGTGCCGCGGATTTTGAAGATCACGGTGAACATGGGCGTGGGCGAGGCCGTGGCCGACAAGAAGGTCATGGATGCAGCCACCGCCGACATGGCGAAGATCACGGGCCAGAAGCCGGCGGTCACGAAAGCCAAAAAGTCGGTCGCGACCTTCAAGGTGCGCGACGGCCAGGCGATCGGCTGCAAGGTGACGCTGCGCGGCGATCGCATGTATGAATTTCTCGACCGGCTGGTGAGCATCGCCATTCCGCGCATCCGGGATTTTCGCGGCATCAGCACCCGTTCGTTCGACGGCCGCGGCAATTACAGCTTAGGGGTGAAAGAGCAGATTATTTTCCCTGAGATCCAGTATGACCAAATCGATCAAATCCGTGGCATGGACATCACCATCTCCACGTCGGCGCGCGACGACAAGCACGGGCGCGCGTTGTTAGAAGCCTTTAACTTTCCGTTCCGTAAGTAGGTAGCCCATGGCCAAGACGAATATGCTCATGCGCGAGAAAAAACGCCTCAAGATAGCGAAGAAATTCGCCAAGCGGCGCGCTGAACTCAAAGAGCAGATCCGTGACCCGAAGACCGGGCAGGAGGCTCGCGAAGCCGCGCAAGTCGCACTGCAGAAGCAGCCGCGCGACGCGGGCGCTACCCGGCAGCGCAATCGCTGCTCGATCACTGGCCGCTCGCGCGGTGTGTACCGCAAATTCGGCTTAGCGCGCACCAAGCTGCGCGAGGCGGCCAATCGCGGCGAAATTCCAGGCCTGTCGAAGGCGAGTTGGTGAGGCGCGCACAATGAGCATGACTGATCCAATTGCTGATCTCTTGACGCGCATTCGTAATGCGCAATCCGCGGGCAAGCCGACCGTGGGCATGGGCGCCTCGAAGTTGAAGGTGGCCATCCTCAAGGTGCTGAAGGCCGAGGGCTACATCGCGGACTTCGGTGTCGAAAGCACGGGAGCCAAGAGCACCTTGTCGATTGAATTGAAGTATCACGACGGCCGTCCGGTCATCGATCGCATCGAGCGCATCAGCCGGCCCGGCCTGCGCATTTATCGCGGTAAGGATGAGCTGCCCAAAGTGCTGGGCGGTTTGGGCGTTGCCGTGGTTTCTACTCCTCAAGGCATCATGTCCGACAAGCAAGCGCGCGCGGCTGGCACCGGCGGCGAAGTGCTGTTCGTCGTCCAATAAGGCTAGGTAGGTTAATTATGTCTCGAGTTGCAAAAATGCCGGTTGACCTGCCGCAGGGCGTCACCGCCGCGATCGGCGCGGAAGCCGTGACGCTGAAAGGCGCGAAGGGCTCGCTGACGCTGCCGCTTAAAGCGGGCGTTAAAGTCGTGCAGCAGGATAAGCATCTGGAAGTGCAGGCAGACACTGCGATCGAGGCTCTGAATGCGGTCGCCGGTTCAACGCGCGCGCATCTTGCCAATATGGTCACGGGCGTGACCAAGGGCTACGAAAAGAAGCTCGAACTGGTCGGCGTCGGCTATCGCGCCGCGGTTCAGGCCAAAAACTTGACGCTGACGCTGGGCTATTCGCACTTGATCAATTTTGCGATTCCAGACGGCATCACCATCGAGACGCCGAGCCAGACCGAGATTATCGTCAAGGGAATCGACCGGCAGCGCGTCGGCCAGACCGCCGCGGAGATTCGCGGCTTTCGGCCGCCGGAACCCTACAAGGGCAAGGGCGTGAAGTATTCCGACGAAAAAATTTCGCTGAAAGAAGCGAAGAAGAAGTAATCATGAAATTGACCAAGCAAGACACCCGTTTGCGTCGCGCGCTGCGCGGCCGAGTGAAGATCAAAGAAATGGCCGCGATGCGCCTGTCGGTACATCGCACGCCGCAACACATGTATGCGCAGATCATTGCGCCCGAAGGCGACAAGGTTCTGGTCGCCGCCTCGACCTTGCAGAAGGACGTGCGCGGGGAATTGAAAGCCACCGGCAACATCGAAGCCGCCAAAGCCGTCGGCCGCGCCATTGCGGAGCGCGCCAAGGCCTTGGGGCTGACAAAGGTCGCATTCGACCGTTCCGGTTTCATGTATCACGGGCGCGTCAAAGCGCTGGCAGAGGCCGCTCGCGAAGCGGGTCTCGAGTTCTAACTTAAAGGTCTCAAGGCACTATGGCGAGAACAGAAAAACCAATGTCCGGCGACGACCTGCTCGAAAAGCTGGTAGCAGTGAACCGGGTCGCGAAGGTGGTCAAGGGCGGTAAGCAATTCGGCTTTACCGCGCTCACCGTTGTGGGCGACGGCGCCGGCCGCGTCGGATTCGGTTATGGCAAGGCGCGTGAAGTGCCGGTCGCGATCTCCAAGGCGATGATGCAGGCGCGCAAGAGCCTGGTCACGGTCTCTCTAAAGAACGAAACCTTGTTCTACGCTGTCCAAGGCAAGCATGGCACCACGCGGGTCTATATGCAGCCGGCCGCGGATGGTACCGGCGTCATCGCCGGTGGCGGCATGCGCGCGGTATTCGAGTGCGCCGGCGTTCGCAACGTGCTGGCCAAGAGCTACGGCTCGCGCAATCCCATCAATGTGGTGCGCGCCACCATGGACGCTTTGGCTAAGCTGCGCACACCCGATGACATCGCCGCCAAGCGCGGCAAGTCCGTCGAAGAAATCGTAGGTTAGTCATGGCGAGAAAAGCACACGCGCATAAGGCGACCGAAGAAAAAGCGATCAAGGTGACCTTGATCAGGAGCGTCTACGGGCAATTGGCCAATATTCGCGGTTCGGTCAAGGGCTTAGGTTTGCGCCGGATCGGTCATAGCGTGGTGGTGGCGGATACGCCGTCCAATCGCGGCATGGTGAATCGGGCCAGTCACATGCTCAAAGTTGAGCCGGCACTGGGGAAGGTCTGATGAGATTAAATACGATAAAGCCGGGCGCCGGCTCCAAACGAACTCGATTGCGGGTGGGCCGCGGCGCATCCGCCGGTCAGGGCAAGACTTGCGGCCGCGGGGTCAAAGGACAGCGAGCGCGTAAGGGCGGCTATCACAAGGTGGGATTCGAAGGCGGTCAGATGCCCTTGCAGCGGCGCTTGCCGAAAATCGGCTTTCGCTCGGCGATGAAGGCTTCGCGCGCTGAATTGACCCTGTCGGATTTGATGCGCGTTACCGGCTCCGAGGTGACGCTGGCGGGCTTGATCGAAGCAAACCTGGTGTCCGAAAGCACCAAGGTCGTGAAGATCATTTTGTCCGGCAAGGTCACCAAGTCATTCACCATCAAGGACAAAGTCATCACCGCCACCAAGGGTGCCAAGAGCGCCGTTGAATCCGCCGGCGGAAAATTCGAGGCTTAAGAGAAACCCGTGGCTACATCCGCTACCAATCCTGCCGCCGCCTTAGGGGACATCACCCGCTTCGCCGAAATGCGCAAGCGGCTGATCTTCCTGGTGGGCGCGCTCGTGGTGTACCGGATCGGCACGTTCATTCCCGTGCCGGGCATCGACGCGGCCAAATTTGCCGCCTTCTTCTCCACCCAGAACGGCACGCTGCTGGGCATGTTCAACATGTTCTCGGGCGGCGCTTTACAGCGATTCAGCATCTTCGCGCTGAACGTGATGCCTTACATCACGGCGTCCATCATCGTACAGATGGCATCGATGGTGTACCCGCCGTGGAACCAGATCCGCAAGGACGGCGAATCCGGCCGGCGCAAACTGATGCAGTACACGCGCTACGGCACCGTGGGCCTCGCTGCCTTCCAAGGATTCGGCGCCGCGCTCGCCATCCAGAATTCCGGCAGCAATTTGGTGCCGAGTCCCGGACCGCAATTCTTGTTCGTCGCCACCATTTCGATCACCACGGGCACCCTGTTCGTCATGTGGCTGGGCGAGCAGATCACCGAGCGCGGTATCGGCAACGGCATCACCATGATCATCGTCGCGGGCATCATCGCCGGGCTGCCGCGCGCCATCGGCAACACGCTGGAAATGGTCCGAACGGGCGAAATGAATGCGCTGGTCGTGGCGCTCATCGTGGTGGTGGTGGGCTTGGTGACCCTCTTCTGCGTGTTTGTCGAGCGCGCGCAGCGCAAGATCCAAGTGAATTATGCCAAGCGCCAGGTGGGGCGGCGCATGATGCAGGGACAGAGCACCCATCTGCCGTTCAAATTGAACATGGCGGGCGTGATCCCCCCGATTTTTGCCTCGAGCTTGCTGGTTTTCCCGGCCACCGTGGCCCAATTCTTCGGCAACAGCCCAAACCCGAATGTCATCCAGCGGACCCTGCAAAAGATCGCTGCCATCCTCAATTATGGTCAGCCGCTGCACGTTGTGCTGTTCGGCCTGTTGGTGGTCGGATTCGCATTTTTCTATGTCGCCCTGGTGTACGACGCCCGGGACACGGCCGAGAACCTCAAGAAGGCCGGCGCCTTCATTCCAGGCATCCGTCCGGGCCTGCAGACAGGCGAATACCTGGACAAGGTGCTCACCCGGCTGACTCTGTGGGGCGGCTTGTACATCATGGCGGTGTGCTTGCTGCCTGAAATTATTCGCATGGTAAATCCGGCCATTCCGTTTCAGTTCGGCGGCACCTCGCTCTTGATCATCGTGGTCGGGGTCATGGATTTCGTCGCGCAGCTGCAGTCTCACATGATGTCGCAGCAATACGAGGGCCTGATGAAAAAGGCCAGCCTTCGGGGCATTGGAGCAAAGAAATGAAAGTTCGTCCTTCGGTCAAAAAGATCTGCAAGAACTGCAAAGTCGTACGGCGACGCGGCGTCGTTTACATCATTTGTTCCTCGGATGCCCGCCACAAACAGAGGCAGGGCTAATTGATTTATAAAGGGTTTTCTAATATACTAGCGCGCTTTTTTTCGAGGGCGCGGGTGGAGAAATAGATGGCGCGTATCGCCGGCATCAACATACCGATGAACAAGCATGTCGTCATCGGCCTGACTCACATTTTCGGTATCGGCAACAGCCGCGCCGTGCGCATTTGCGATGCCGCCGGCGTGAAGTATCACGTGAAAGTGAAGGACCTGACCGACGCCGAAGTGGCATCGCTGCGCTCGCAGGTTGCGAAGTTCGCGGTCGAGGGCGACCTGCGCCGCGAAGTGTCGATGAACATCAAGCGCTTGATGGATTTGGGCTGCTATCGCGGCATCAGGCATCGCAAGGGCCTGCCGATGCGGGGCCAGCGCACGCGCACCAACGCGCGCACACGCAAGGGTCCGCGTAAGCAAGCGGTCAAGATGAATGCGCCGCCGGGCAAGGTCTAAAGGTAACAATTAATGGCTGATCAAAAGCAAAATGCGCAGCAAGCCGCCGCGGCCGCTGCACCGGGTGCAAAACCCGCGCGCAAAAAAGTACGCAAGAACGTGCTCGATGCGATCGCGCATGTGCATGCCTCGTTCAACAATACGATCATCACGATCACCGATCGGCAGGGCAACACCTTGTCATGGGCGACCTCCGGGGGCTGCGGCTACCGCGGTTCGCGCAAGTCCACGCCATTCGCGGCGCAGGTCGCCGCCGAGCGGGCGGGCACCGCGGCGCAGGAACATGGTGTGAAGAATGTCGAAGTGCGAGTCATGGGCCCCGGTCCCGGCCGCGAATCCGCAGTACGCGCTTTAAACGGCTGCGGGTTGAAGATCACCAACATCGAAGACGTCACGCCGATTCCGCATAACGGCTGCCGTCCGCCCAAAAAGCGTCGCGTTTAAAAGGTTCGCAATGGCAAAATATACCGGTCCGAAGTGCAAGCTATCCCGTCGCGAGGGAACCGATCTGTTCCTGAAGAGCGGCGTGAAGCCCCTCGAGTCGAAGTGCAAGCTTGAAGTGCCGCCGGGCGGCGTGAAGAGCGAGCGCAAGCAGCGCTTGTCGGAATACGGACTGCAGCTTCGCGAGAAGCAGAAATTGCGGCGCATGTACGGCGTCCTGGAGCGCCAGTTCAGAAATTATTATCAGAAGGCTGCGGGCCGTCCCGGTGCGACCGGCGAGACTTTGCTGCAATTCTTGGAATGCCGCTTGGACAATGTGGTCTACCGCATGGGGTTCGCCTCCACGCGCGCCGAGGCCCGCCAGTTGGTGAGTCATAAGGGCGTGTCGGTCAACGACAAGCTCGTCAATATCGCCTCCTACCAGTGCAAGGCGGGCGATGTGATCAATTTGCGCGAACGCGCCAAGAAGCAGACGCGCGTCACTGCGGCTCTGACCATAGCGACCCAGGTCGGGCTTCCCGATTGGGTCGAAGTCGACGACAAGAAATTTTCTGGAATCTTGAAATCCGTTCCGGATCGTCAGGAAATTCTTCCGGACATCAACGAGAGCCTGGTCGTC
Source organism: Steroidobacteraceae bacterium (assembly GCA_039924385.1). Classification (GTDB taxonomy): domain Bacteria; phylum Pseudomonadota; class Gammaproteobacteria; order Steroidobacterales; family Steroidobacteraceae; genus Bog-1198. The sequence continues at coordinate 64,652 of JBDTAV010000007.1, read as the reverse complement.
GAGTTGTATTCCAAGTAGCAATTGGCTTTTTTATGCGGCGCAGCGCTTCGCTGTGCCGTCTCCGGTTTAGTCAACGTAGGTGAAATCCATGCAGGGATCGATCAATGAGTTTTTGAAACCGCGGGTCGTCAAAGTACAGCCCGTTTCGCCGCGCCATGCCCGCATCGTGATCGAACCGTTTGAACGCGGTTTCGGCCACACCCTGGGCAATGCGCTGCGCCGCGTGCTGCTGTCCTCCTTGCCGGGGGCGGCGATCACTGAGATCGAAATCGAGGGCGTGCTGCACGAGTACACCGCGATCGAAGGCGTCCAAGAGGATGTCGTCGACATTTTGTTGAACTTGAAGGCCGTGGCGATTCGCATGCACACGCGGGATGTTGCCGAAGTGCGCTTGCATAAGAAAGGCCCCGGGCCGGTGACCGCCGGCGACATCGCCGGGGATCACGACATCGAGATTTTGAACCCTGACCTCGTCATCGCCAACCTGACCAAGGCCGGCGAATTGTCGATGTCCCTCAAGGTCGAGCGCGGACGCGGCTATCGCCCCGCGGCACAGCGCATGGCCTTCGAAGAACAGACCCGCGCCATCGGCCGTCTGCAGCTGGACGCCTCGTTCAGCCCGGTGCGCAAAGTGACTTATAACGTCGAGAGCGCGCGCGTCGAACAGCGCACCGATCTGGACAAGCTGATTCTCGATATCGAAACCAACGGCACGATCGATCCCGAAGAGGCGATCCGCCGCGCCGGCGGCATCCTCAAGGATCAGCTGTCGGTGTTCGTCGATCTGCAAGGCCAGGATGAATCGACCACCAAGGCCACCGAAACGCAGTTCGATCCGATCCTGCTGCGTCCGGTCGATGAGCTGGAGCTCACCGTGCGTTCGGCCAATTGCCTCAAGGCGGAAAACATCCACTACATCGGCGATCTCGTGCAGCGCACCGAAGTCGAATTGCTGCGCACGCCGAACCTAGGCAAGAAGTCTTTGACTGAAATCAAAGAAGTTCTGGAGAGCCATGGATTGACGTTGGGAATGCGGATCGACAATTGGCCGCCGCCGGGATTGAGGCGCGACGACGAGCGCGACGGTATTTGATTCAGCGAATAAGAGTTTAAGAGAAGACTATGCGTCACAGAAACAGTGGGCGTCAGCTATCGCGAAATGCCTCTCATCGTCATGCGATGTTGCGCAATATGGCGACCTCGCTGCTGCAGCACGAAACCATTCGCACCACCGTGCCGAAGGCCAAGGAACTGCGCCGCGTGGTCGAGCCCTTGATAACGATGGCCAAGGTGGACACGATCGGGTTGCGCCGCCTGGCGCACTCGCGCTTGCGCGACGATAACGTGGTCGAAAAGCTGTTCGCAGACTTGGGCCCGCGCTTTAAGGCGCGAGCCGGCGGCTATACGCGCATTCTCAAGATGGAACCACGGCCCGGCGATTCCGCTGACATGGCGCTGATGCAGTTGGTGGAATCCGCCCCGGTCTCGCTCGAAAAGAAAGAAGACAAGAAGAGCGCCAAGGCACCGAAGGCGGAGCCCAAGAAGATCAAGGCCAAGAAAGCCGCCGCAGCTGACGAGAGCGAGGCGGAGGAAAAGCCGAAGCGGCGCAAGAAGAAAGCGGCTGCCTGATCTCCGTTGCTCTTAAGCCGCCGCGCCTTTCGCGGCCGCGACTCGTGCGAAAGCGTCTCGAGTCATGTTTTCGGGCTTCCCTGCGGTCGCTGCGACATTGTCTTCGATCCTAATTCCCCCGTAGGGCTTCAGCTCATCGACGACTGCCCAGTCAATATGGGCGCGCCGTTTGTCCGCGTGAGCCGCGGCCAACAGTGAGTCGATCAGATAGATGCCAGGCTCCACCGTCACGACCACGCCGGGCTCGAGCATGCGTGTGAGGCGCAAAAAGGGATGCCCCTTGGGCCGCTCGCGTTCCTGTCCCGCAGGCTTGCCCATGACCCCGCCGACATCGTGTACCTGAAGACCGAGCAGGTGCCCGATCCCATGTGGAAAGAACACGGCGGTCACGCCGCTCTCCAGGGCCGCCTGGCCCGGGAGTTTGGTGAGGCCGATCTTATGCATCACATCGCCCAAAACTCGATGCGCCGACAGGTGCACGTCGCGGTAATCGCGACCGGCAACGATCTCGTCGCAGAGCGTCAGTTGCGCCGTGTCCATGGCCTTGACGAGATCGGCGAAGCGCCCGGCGCCCCGCGCATGCGTGCGCGTGATGTCCGCCGCATAACCGCGGTATTGGGCGCCGGCATCAATCAAGAATGAGCGCAAGGGCGACGGTGCAGTCCGCTCCAGATGCTGGTAGTGCAGGACCGCCGCATTCTCGTTATAGGCCACGATGTTGTTGTAAGGCATCTCCTCTTCGCGCTGTTGGCACGCCGCCAGATAGCTCATGTGCGCATCGTATTCGGAGCCGCCGCGGTGAAACGCCGCGAGCGCGGCCGTATGCCCGAGAGCGCCCATCTCGCTGGCTTTTCGCAGACAGGCCAGCTCATAGGGTGTCTTAATGGCGCGCTCATAATCCAACAGCGCCAGCAATTCTTTGGGGTTCTGGCACTTTGGATCCGCGCCGGAAGCTGTACCTTCCGGACCTAAGAAGGCGACGCGGCCCAATTTGTCCCAATGCGCTGCGGCCTTCGAATCGTCCTGCATGGCGATCAAATTGACTGCGGCCGTCCAAGGAGCGGTGGGTAGCCTCGCCGGTTTATGCCAGTAGTCATTGGGTTGATAGAACAGGACCGTGGGACGGGCGCCGGGTTTGTACACCAGGATGCAGCGCGGATTATCCACCACGGGAACCCACGCCTTGAACTGTGGATTGACCTTGTAGGGGTAGTCTTGGTCGTCGAGAAATTGAAGCGGCGGGCGCCCGGTGTGTACCACTAAAGCATCAAAGCCGGTTAGCGTAAGCGCGCGATCGGTGCGGCCCATGAGCGAGCCTAAGTGAGCCACGTATAGATGATCAAGACTGGAATCGCTCACCTGACCTCCTGAGCTTAAAATATCGCCTGAATTATGCGCCTGCGTGCACTTAAGCTATAGACCCTTAACCCCTGCTGCGAACTCCTGCGTTAAAGGCGTGACGGTGTAGGCGAAAGAGATATGAAATTGCGCCAAAACACTCTAAAATCGGCCGGGACATTTGGGCATTGGCCCAAAACAACACGCTCGGCCTAAATTTTTATCTTTAAAATTTCTGGGGTATCGATAGATGAAGACCAAACTTGCTCTGACCGCCTTAGTCGCTGCATTCATGCTGAGTGCTTGCGGCAGCAAGACCGAGGCTCCTGCCCCGGCCGCTGTTCCTCCTCCTGCCGCTGCGCCTGCTGCGGATGCCGCTGCCACTTCCGCCGATGATTCGGCTGCTGCTGCGAGCGCCGCCGCCGATGCGGCTGCCAGTGCAGCGTCAGCAGCGAAGCCGTAATACGCTTCGGAGTTAGCTGATCCCACAAGCCCGGACGGGCTGCCATCAGGCATGTTCGTCCGGGCTGTGTCTTTTTTAGACCGAGGGTGAAGTTTCGTTGCTTGTCAGCATTCGCGACGTCAGACATTCGAAACAGGATCGCCAGTGGATCCAGGGCGTCTACGGCGAGTACATCGAATCCCTGGCTGACTTAAATACCGGTTTATTCTCGGTCATCGGCGCGAACAATCCGCACGAAGCAGAGATTTTCGCCAACTGGTTCTCCAACGATCAATCGCACCCGCTGCTGATTCTCAAGGGAACTGATCCCGTCGGATTCGCGCTGGTTACTCGTCCGCGCATTCCGAAGGCCGGGGAGAAAGCGGCGGATTACCGCATGTCGGAATTCTTTGTGCGAATGCAGTACCGGCGTGCGGGGATCGGCCGCGACGCTGCGACCCTGATATTCGACCGCTTCGCGGGCGACTGGGAAATCGTCGAATACATGCGCCACCCCGGCTCGGTAGCGTTCTGGCGCCAAGTCGTCTCGCGCTACAGTATGGGGCGCTTTACCGAAAGCTCGCGCAATGGCGAAGTACAGCAGCGATTTGCCAGCCGGCCCTCGGCTGCAAAGAAGTAGGGGTTTGCCGGGATTAGTGCATTATGACCCTCAAGGATGAAGCAAATTGGTCGATCCATTAGGTCCTGTGCAATCTCCATCCAGCATCGCTTTTGATTTCATACGCAGCCTCGCCGAAGAACTCTCGGGCGGCCACGTTGACCTGCCGTCGTTTCCTGAAATAGCGCTGCAAGTCAGGCGCATCCTGTCCGATCCTAATACGCGGGTTGAACAAATCGTGCGGGTGGTGGGATCGGAGCCGGCGCTGGCCGCGCGGCTGCTGCGGATTGCGAATTCCGCCGCCATCAATCGCAGCGGCAAAAACGTCACGGACCTGCGCACGGCTATTGCGCGCATCGGCCACAACATGGTGCGCAGCGCGTCGATTTCCTTTTCGATGAATCAGATCCGCAAGGCCAACAAGCTGGCGAGTCTCGCGCCGCATTTGAACGATCTGTGGGAGCGCAGCACTTACGTCGCGGCGTACGCCTTTGTACTCGCGCGGACCTGCACCCGGGTGAATCCGGATGAAGCGATGCTGACAGGCATGATGCATGGCATCGGCAAGCTGTACATCTTGACCCGCGCGACCGGGCATCCGGAATTATTCGCCAGCGAAGATGTGCTCAATGACATCATCAATGATTGGTATCCGTCGATCGGCAAGGCGATTTTGGAGAACTGGAAATTCTCCGAGCCGATGGCGCGGGCCGTGGGACAGGAGGATTTTTCCCGTACCGAGCTCGGGTCTCCCGACTTGACCGACGTCGTCGGCGTGGCCATCTTGATGGTTTCGTACGGCACCGATATAGCCGGCCTCGAAGCCATGCTGCAAGAGCTGCCCGCCGCAAAGCGGCTGGGGATGAATCAGTCGAAGACCTTGAGCGTCATGCAGGATTCGGCCGCGGAAGTCACCGCCCTGAGCCAGGCGTTGGGCAACTAAGCAGCCTGGCATAAGCTCCTGGACCTAGGCTTCAACGACCGCGCTTTCCGCGGCAAACGCTTCTGCCACGTAGCCGACATTGTCCGGCATGATGCCGGCGAGATTCATGCGGCTGTCGGACGTCATGTAAATGTGATGTTTCTCACGCAGACGCTCGACCGCATCGCGCGACACGCCGAGCAGTGAAAACATGCCGTGCTGCGCGCGAATAAAATCAAACGAGTCGCCGCCCGTCACCTGCTGCAGACGGTTGGCCAACAGATTCCGCATGCCTTGAATTCGCGTGCGCATGGCAGAGAGTTCCTGTATCCACAGGCCTCTCAGTTGAGGTTCAGCAAAGACTCGCGCGGCGATGGCCGCGCCATGATCAGGCGGCATGGAATAAATGCTGCGCGCGATGTGCAGCATGTGCGTTTGCACTGCATCCGCGCGCGCCGCATTCTCGCTGACGACGATCAAGCCGCCGACGCGTTCGCGGTACAGGCCCAGGTTCTTGGAAAACGACACGGCGATGAGCGCCTCGGGCATGCGTTCCACGACCATCCGGATGGGAGCCGCATCGGCTTCGAGCGAGGTGCCAAATCCCTGGTACGCAAGATCCAAATAAGGGACCAGCTTGCGGCGCAGCAGAAGTTCGGTGAGCGCCTGCCACTGTTCGGCACCAAGGTCAGCGCCGGTGGGGTTATGGCAGCAGGCATGGATCAATACGACATCGCCCTCGGATGCCGCTTGGAGGCGCTGCAGCATGGCATCGAAGCGCAATTCATGCGCTTGGGCCTGGTAGTAGGGGTAGCGCTCGAGTTTGAGTCCGCAGCCTCCCAACAAGGGAGCATGATTCCCCCAGGTCGGGTCGCTCAAGTACACCACGGTGCTGGCCGAGGCCGCTTTAATGAGTTCCGCTCCCACCCGCAGCGCACCGCAGCCGCCCGGACACTGAAGGGTGCGCGCACGCCGTTCCTGGCGTGCGGGGTGACCGGCGCCGAGCACCAACTCCTCCAGGGCGTTGTTGAATTCCTCGCGCCCGGCCGCGCCCACGTAAGCCTTGGTTGTTTGGGCCGCCAGAACCTCCTTTTCCGCTCTGCGGACGCATTCCAGGATCGGCGTATTGCCCGACAGGTCGCGGTAGACCCCTACCCCGAGGTCGACCTTATGCTTGAAAGGATCTGCTCGATATTTCGCCATCAAGCCGAGAATGGAATCGGATACCAGCCGCTCGAGATTTTGAAACAAAAGTTAATACCCCAGTCCTTAATTGCCGAGCATTATATCGTTGGCGCGAGCGCCGAGATCTTACCGTCTCCAATAAAAGACAGTAGGCGATGACATTTGGCGGGGTTAGCGTGTACGCTTTAGCCACTCAATAGCGGGAGAGTTACTTTATGGCGCTTTGGAAAGAAAACCCCACGCCCGTCCCTGCGGGTTCATCCGTTCCCTCATCGGCGATCGCGCCTGAAAGAAACCCGCCGGAACGTACCATTAACGATCCGGGGCTGGCCGTTTCGCCGCGCCGCCCCACGCCGAAAACCGCCGTCGAGGGCGGAGAGTCGGTGATCGCGGCAAACCTGTCCATCGAAGGCAAGATTGAAGGTTCGGGAAATGTGCGGATGGCGGGCCGTTTCAAGGGCGATGTGCGAATTGACGGGAACTTCACCATGGATAGCGGCGCGCACTTGACCGGCCAGGTGCTGGCGGGCATCGTGGTCGTCGGCGGCGAACTGCAGGGCAATATTGAGTCGGCCAAGCGAGTCGATGTGCTCGAGGGCGGTGTCATCGTCGGTGACGTCAAGGCCGGCTCCATCACGGTTGCGGCTGGCTCACGCATGCGTGGGCACGTCGAATTCGGCTGGGAAGACGAGAAAGGAAAAATCAAGGGCCTGGTCAGCAGCAGCGGTAGCTAGGAGCCTGTCTCATGAGCGTCGCTCGCCAGAGCACACTCGGCGCGACCCGGGTATGTCCGCACTGTAAGGCCACGGTTTTACAAAGTGCGAACATCTGCCCGGGGTGCCAACACCACCTGCGCTTCAACACGGTCAACGCCGAGCCCGCGGCTCAGGCGCTGTCCGCCATGCGAATCGAGGGGACCATTCATCACCCCGCCCGCGGCGAGCAGTGCGAATACTGCGTGGTGATCGCAATTACCAACGAAAAGGGCGAAAAAATCACGCGCCAGGTCGTCGGTGTCGGCGCGCTTCAGCCCGGGGAGCGCCACAACTACAGCTTTTCGGTCGAGCTGGTGCCCGTGCGAGCGCTGCCCAAGATCCCGCCGCCGAGAAACTAAGCGCCTGTCCAACTAGCGTTGATTACTGCCTTCAATGGCAATAAATCGCAGGAATTCCGCGCGCGTACTGGCGTCAGCACGGAACGTGCCGAGCATTTTGCTGGTCACCAGGGATACCCCGCGCTTGTGGACCCCGCGCGTCGTCATGCACTGGTGAACCGCGTCAATCACGACGCCCACTCCTCGGGGCTTGAGCACGTCATTGATGCATGCGGCGATCTGGGCCGTAAGTTTTTCCTGAACCTGGAAACGGCGGGCGTAGCCGTCGACGACCCGCGCCAGCTTGCTGATACCCACCACCCGGTCGCTCGGCAGATAGCCGACGTGCGCACGCCCGATAATGGGCGCCATATGATGCTCGCAGAACGATTCGAACGAGATATCGCGCAGGACCACCATTTCGTCGTAGCCCTCGACCTCCTCGAAGGTACGGCGCAAGTAGGCGCCGGGATCGCTGGAATAACCGGAGAACCAATCTCGATAGGCATTCACGACCCGTTTCGGCGTTTCGCGCAAGCCCTCGCGCCGCGGGTCTTCGCCCGCCCAGCGCAATAGGGTTTGCACCGCCGCTTCCGCGGCGGTGCGGGTCACTTTGCTGTTCTTCCTTTGAGCCATTCGCGAATCTCCAATGCGCCACGCGCCAAAGCGGCGCATACGATAGCATGGCTGCCTGAGACTCGATCCTCGTATCCACTGGGAGAACAATTCTTGAAATATCGTACTGCAGCCGGCGGCATTGCCGCGATTCTTTTCGGCCTGTGCGCGCACGCGGTAGCCCCCGCGAATACGGAAGTCGATGCGGTCACGCGCAAGAACGCGCACGACATCTTTAAGCAGCTGATTGAAATCAATACCACCGATTCGGTGGGCAGCACCACCGTGGCGGCGCAGGCCATGGCGAAGCGTTTGCTCGAGGCGGGATTTCCCAAGGCGGATGTGGTCGTGCTGGGACCCAATGACCGCAAGGGCAACATGGTCGCCCGATATCGCGGTAAGGCAGGGTCGAAATTAAAGCCGGTTCTGATCATCGGACACTTGGACGTCGTTGAGGCAAAGCGCGAGGATTGGACTACCGATCCATTCCAGTTCGTCGAGAAAGACGGCTACTACTATGGCCGCGGTACCCAGGACATGAAGGACAGCGACGCCATAGCGGTGACCAACTTCATCCGTATGAAAAAGGAGGGATTCGTTCCCGATCGCGACATCATCCTGGCGCTGACGGCCGACGAAGAAAACGGCAAGTTCAACGGAGTGGACTGGCTGCTCAAGAATCACCGCGAACTGATTAATGCCGAGTTCGCCTTGAATCCCGACGCGGGCGGCGTGCGCCCGGACAAGCCGCAGATTGTGGGATTCGAAGCAACCGAAAAACTCTACGGTGATTTTCAGGTGCTCGCCACGAACCCGGGCGGCCACAGCTCGCTGCCCACCCCCGACAACGCGATTTACCACGTGGCCAATGCACTCGTGGCCTTGCAGAAGTGGACGTTCCCTTTCGAGCTGAATCCCGTGACGCGCGAGTATTTCGCGCAAATGGCCAAGATCGAAACCGGGCAGACGGCCGCTGATCTACGCGTCATCCTGGCGGTGCCGCCCGATGCGAAGGCGGTTGAGCGGCTGTCGCAGGATACGCACATGAACTCCGTCATGCGCACCACCTGCGTGGCGACCATGTTGAGCGGCGGTCATGCGCCCAATGCGCTGCCGGGACGGGCCGAAGCCAACGTGAACTGCCGCATTTTCCCCGGCCATTCACAGGAGGAGATCCGGTTGCAGCTGACGAAGCTCTTCAACGATCCGAAACTAAACGTACGCTACCGCAGCGACACCGGAGAATTGACGGACCACGGGTCGGACCGCAGAGCCATGGCGCCGCCGCCGCTGCGCGACGATGTCATGAATTCCCTGCGCAGCGTCTCTGCCAAGTTATGGCCGGGTTTCACTGTGTTGCCGATCATGGAAGCCGGCGCGTCGGACAGCATTTACACCATGAATGCCGGAATCCCGAGCTATGGCATTAACGGAGTCGCGGTCGAGCGCGCCGACGACAGGGCGCATGGCCGGGACGAACGCCTCAAAATTGATGCTTACTACACGGGCGTCGAATTCTATTATCTGTTCTTGAAGACGCTCACAACACCGGCGGGCTAAGGCCCTATGAGCAGCGGCGATCTGGTCCAATGGCCGACATAAAACATGTCTTTGTCCTCATGCTCGAGAATCGTTCGTTCGATCATCTGTTCGCATTCTCGGGACAAAGCGGCGTTGCGCCTCCCGCTGTAAACTGGGGCATGACCGCGGACGCGCCGGACCGGGCGCCGCTTGATCCGCCGCACGAGTTCGAGGACGTGGCGGCGCAAATCAGCGGAAGTCCGCCCATGTCGGGTTTCGCGCAGCAATCCTATTGGAACGTGTCCCGCCAGGGATTTGGCGCCGGCGCGCTGCCGATTTTGCACACCTTGGCCGGGCAATACTTCCTGTTCGACAACTGGTATTCCTCGATGCCCGGGCCGACCTGGCCGAATCGATTTTTCGTGCACGCAGGTTCCTCGGGCGGACTCGATAACAGCCCCTCCGCGGCCACCACGATCGAGAGCGAAACCGTCGACTCGTTGAGCTTCAGCTTTCCGAACGGCACGCTCTACAGCCGCTTGCAGCAGGCGAATCGCAGCTGGCGCGTTTACCACGACGATTTGTTTCCGCAGGTTCTCGCCATCAAGGACATGATCGATCCGTTTCGGCTGAATACCGGGCAGTTCTCCTGGCTGAAAGCCGGCGAAAATCAGTTCTTCATCGACGATCTGGCCCGCGGTTTCGATGTCGACTACACCTTCATCGAGCCCAATTACGGATTGGCGACCGGCGGCTTCCAGAACGGCAATTGTCAGCATCCAATCGGCTCGATGGCCGCGGGCGAGGCGTTCATTCAATACGTTTACGAGGCTATTCGTAATTCTCCCGTGTGGCCGCAAAGCTTGTTGATCATCACCTATGACGAACATGGCGCGTTCTTCGATCATCAGAATCCGCCCGCCGCGATTGCGCCGAATGACGGAACGCAGAATCATGGCCGAGCCGAGAATCCGCAAAACTTTGCATTTGATCGATTGGGTGTGCGCGTCCCTGCCGTCGCGATATCGCCGTGGATTGCTCAGGGAGGACTCGGCAGTCAAGCGTTCCCCGGCCATGTCTTCGATCACACCTCCATCATCAAGACAGTGATGAACCTGTTCGGCGTCAACGCAAGCTTAGGCGCGCGCGGGCAAGCGGCCAATTCCATTGAATCGATTTGTTCGCTCCCCGCCATGAGAACCGACGGCGACGCGATCGCCTCGATGCTTGGGCAACCCGCGCAGGCGTCGCTGACCGCCGCGGTTCCCAACGCGCCGGCCGCCGAAATGCCTGATCATGCGACAAACTCATTCTCAAGAATTGCCATGAGTCTCGATCTGTCCATGAAGGCCGCCACGCCGCTGCCTCCGGTCGCCGTGACGCATCCGTCGTTTGCAATGGACGCCACGCATGGTCAACTGATGCCGCATGCCATCACCGAAGGCCGCACCAAGCAGCAGACATTGGACTATATTCAGGCGGTCGCGGCGCGGGTCGAGCGGTTAAAGCCGCCGCGCGCTGCAGCGGGCGCAAAATAATAGCTCGTCATCTGCGAGGAACGCGCATTACGGTTTGACGCGGGGAACCGCATGTCCTGTGACGCCGTTGCGCGAAAATTCGAACTGCACCAGCCACTCGCGCGGGGCCTGATTGTCGGCCGGCGCAAACTTCCACTTCCTCGCGGCATCGGTGGCGAGCCGCGCAAAATACCTGCTCGAACCATGGACCTCCAGGTTCTCGGCGACGACGTTTCCTGCGCGATCAACGGTCACGCGAACCGCGACCTTGATTTGACCACGGATGGAATCGCGCGCGCCGCGCGGCACAGACGGAATCTCTTCGTGCACCAGCGGCGATGCCGGGGACGGGACGGTTTCCGAAGATGGCGCCGCCGCGGGCGCGGCGGTTTGTAGCGGAGCCATCGCCTCCGCATGGGGCGGTGCGGAGCCGGTGTGGCTGCGCAACAGGCGGCTGCCGGCCCAGACCGCGAGCAGTACCAGCCCCAGCGCGGCGGCGGGGATGAGCCAGCGCGGCCGAGTCTCGCGGCCTGAAGCCGCAGGCGGAGCAACGGCGGCCGCCTGTGCAGACACTGTGGGCGGTGGCGCTGCGAGCGCCTCGGATGGGGGATCGGCTCGATTTCGCAGCTCGGCAACAGTCGGTCGGTTACGCGGCGCCGGACTCAAGGTCCGTAGCAAGGCATCCGCGAGTGCCGGAGAAAGACTTGCCGGCAACGAGGGCGGCTCTGCCGGGCTCTTGAGCCCGGGCCGAACTTGGGTCAACGCCTCCACAATGGTGGCGCCGAGTGCCTGCATATCTGCAGCAAGGTCAGTTCCGGCGGCATCGCCCGCCGCCCGAATCGTATCGCTCGCCAGCTTCAGCTGATCATTGACGACCAGAAAGTTTGTCGGCTTCAGCCGGCCCTGCACCAAGTTTTGACGGTGCAGGAAGGCCAGGGCATCGAGTGCGGGAATCAGCATTTCCCGCACCTCCGGAACGGTCAGAGCCCGATGCGGAAGTATTTGCGCGAGGTTTTGCTCGGCATACTCCGTGACGACAAAAAGGAATGGATGTCCCCCTAACTTGCAGCGCCCCGCCTCGAGCAGGCGGATCAGGTGCGGATGAGACAGCGACGCGGCCAGTTGCCAGCGTGAGAGTTGCGATTCCGCGCGCGCCGGGTCCGCCGGGATGATCTTAATGGCGGCATTGGCGAGGTTCTGCGCCGGGCATTCGGTAAGAAATACAACACTGTGATTTGATCGGCCCAAAAAGCGGCGCAGAGGAAAGATGCCGTTGACAACTTGGCTCTCCCACTTCGTCCAGATCTCGGTCTCGGTCATCGGGTGGCCTCCAGACCTAACAACTCCCTAGCCATACGAACATATCATCAAGAATCCATCAAGAACGCGCGGCCCATGTCCGCGTTTAACGACAAACCGATCGACACCTAAAGCCCGGCGGCTGTCGAACTTCCCGGCCCCGAGGTTCTCAAATGCCATAATGATCGGAGCGAAGACTAAACACGAGCGGCGGCCCATGGGTATTTTACAGTTAATGGAAGCGCGGCAGCGCGATCTCGGCGGCTTCGTCGTGCGCCGCGTGCAGCCCGCCGCAGGACGGCAGATGGTCGGCCCATTCATTTTCTTTGATCACATGGGCCCGACGCAATTCGAGCCGGCTCATGGAATTGACGTACGCCGCATCCGCAAAAGCTGGGTGGCGCTGCCCGATGGCCACGAGGATGGCGAGCCGAACTTCACGCACTCTCCTTCGAGTGTGATTCCGCAGCGCGTCCTCGACGGCGCGCTTTGCGCCGGGTGCGGTTCTAGAGATGCCCGCGGAGCATGAAGAGCGTGCAGTGTATGTGGTGCACGGTGAACTCGCCGCGCTCGCGCCTGGAATGCAGATCCGATTGCGCGCCGATGGCAAGGCGAGCGCCAGGCTGCTGGGCGGCAATCGCTTTCCCGCGCCGCGCCATATTGGGTGGAATTCCGGTGCCGGGCGAAACGAAATTCATCCCGCTGCCTTCAGAATGACGCGGTCGGACAGCATTGATCCACCTTGATTTTTATTGGCTACAACTTGAGGGGCTGTTATGAGTGATAAAACCGCAACGGTGCACTGGGAGGGTCGGGGCAAGCAGGGCACGGGCAAGATCAGCACTCAAACCGAGGCGCTGAAGTCCTACCCCTATGGCTTCGCCAGTCGTTTTGAGGATGACAAGCGCGGCACAAATCCAGAGGAATTGCTGGCGGCGGCGCATGCGGCCTGTTTTACGATGGCGTTTTCCTTCGGTTGCGATGCGGCAGGCTTTTCCACGACGGCTGTGGACTGCCAAGCCGCGGTGCGCTTGGTGTTGAAGGGTGGCGGCTTCTCGATTGAGCACATCGGCCTCAAGCTCGAAGCCAGCGTACCGGGCATCGATGAAGCGACTTTTCAAACAATCGCCGCCAAGGCGAAACAGGATTGTCCGTTGTCAAAGGCATTGACCAGCGTTCCGGAAATTACGCTGACCGCAACCTTGCGCTAAGTGACGATCCGTGGCCGGCGAAAGGTGCGCAGCAACCCAATGATCCAGCCCACGGCAACGCCCATAAACACGAGCAAGCCGCCCATGACCAGCTGATTGGACAGACGCGGCGGCATGCTGCGATACGCGCTCAACAGCAGCCAATGCAGGTAGCAGACCATGGCGATCATGAGGCAGCCGAACCAAACGGCATGTGAAACCAGCAAGGCTCGCGTCTGCGCGATGTGTTCAGGCGCCAGCCAGTATTCCCGATTCGGCAGTTTCATGTCGTTGGCTTTCGAATAGACGGCGCTTAGCAGCGCCACCATGGCAATCGGGAAGCCCACTCCCAACCCAAACACAAATTTGGTGTACAGCGCGCGCGTCGTATGGGCGGTGGGAAAGCCCGCACCGTCGAAATGAGAAGCGACCATGGGCGGCAGGCTCGATACGGTATTGGAGAAATAAAAAATCGCGAACAGCAACGCCAGAGCAAATGCGATCCAGGGGATTTTATTCATCGTTGCAGGCACCATAGCACGGGGAAAAGAGGGTGATTCATCGGCGCGCCGGCAGGCAACTCGTCCGCCAGCCCCGGGAATTCCGGCGATGTTTTCCAACGGCGCGGCGTGTGCCGGATGTCATCGCCTAAAAACCGTACGGAGAATACCCTGCGTCGCTGCGCCCCGGCGACGCCGCGTGCGCCGTGAAGCATCAGCATGTGGAAACACACGGCATCGCCCGGCTGCAAATCCCAGCCGAGGATGGGAAATTTCTCGGGCGCTGCGTCGATATTCGGCAAGTCGGCCAGTGTGCCCTCGGGAAACCACCTGGCCTCGGCGTCCATGAAGGCGCGCGGCATCAACCAGGGGCCTAAGTGCGAGCCCGCAACCAACTCCAGCGTGGAATCCCGGCTCACAGGATCCACCGGAATCCAGAAGCTCACGTTCTGCCGGCCTTCGATGTTGTAGTAGGGCTGATCCTGGTGCCAGGGCGTCGGCTGCCGGGTTCCAGGTTCCTTGGTGAGCATGTGATCGTGATACAACCGCGCAGTTGAGCTTCGCATCAGCCGGCCGGCTGTTTCGGGCAGGGCGGAATCGAAAATGAAACGTCGATAATGCGGGTTTTCCTGCCAGTTGCAGAAATCTTCCACGAATCGGCCCGGGTCATTTGCGGCGCTGGCAACCATGGCGCGCGGACTCAAGGACGAGAGATTCATGTCAATGCCGTTTCGCAGCATGGCGATCTCCTCTCGTCCAAAGAGCCGTCGAATGCACACCGCGCCATCGCGCTGATACTGTTCTATGAGTGTCTGGTCAATCATGCGGGCAGCGCGTTCAGTATTTCCTCGATCAATGCCGCGCCTCGATAGGCAAAGCCGGTATAAATCTGCAGCAAATTCGCGCCGGCACGCAAAGTGGCGCGCGCATGTTCCGCGCTGACGATTCCGCCGACTCCGATAATGGGAAAGTCAGGGCCGAGTTCGGCCCGCAACTGGCAGATGATTTTGACCGAGGCGGGATGCAGCGGCGCACCGCTTAAGCCTCCCTGCTGCGCCGTCGCGGGCGGCGGCTCAAGCACGCTCAAATCGGTCGAGGTATTGGTGGCGATCACGCCGTCGAGTTGCATCGAGCGTACTTCTTGGGCCAGTGCGGAGAGTTGCTCCGGGTTCAGGTCGGGCGCGATTTTGACCAGCAAGGGAACGCGTCGCGTAGAGCGCTGTTGCAATATGAGCCGCTCCTCGAGCAACGTGCCGAGGATGCGCTGCAGCCCATCGCGGGCCTGCAGTTCGCGCAAGCGCTCCGTGTTGGGCGAGGAGACATTCACCGCCACGTAGTCCGCATGCGGGTAGACCTTGCGCAGGCAGGCAACGTAGTCATCCTGCGCTTTCTCGATGGGCGTATCAAAATTCTTGCCGATGCTGATGCCGCGAATTCCGCGATAGCGGGCGTGCGCGAGCCGGGCGACCAAGTGATCGACTCCCTTGTTATTGAACCCCATGCGGTTGATCAGCGCGTCGCTGCCTGGAATTCTGAACATGCGGGGCTTGGGATTGCCTGATTGCGGACGCGGCGTCACCGTGCCGAGCTCGATGTGGCTGAATGCCAGCGCGCCGAGCGCATCCAGATAGTCGCCGTTCTTGTCGAAGCCGGCCGCTAAGCCTAAGGGATGAGAAAACTGTAATCCCAGGCTCTGCACGGCGAGCGAAGTCGGAACTGGAAATGCCGGCCACAGCGGCTGCACGCATTTTAAAGCCGCCAATCCGAGATCATGCGCAAGTTCGGGACCGAGTTGCCGCAGCAGCGGCAGCGCGGCGCGCGCCATGGCGGCTGCCGCGCCGTTCAAACGTATTTCCATGTTGCCAGAGCGCCCAAATAGAAGCAGGCCTCCGTGACCAACTGCGTCGCATCCAGCCTGTCGCCAGTGGCGGCGATGCTTTTGTATTTGAAGAAGGCAATGAATCCCAGAGCCACGACAACGGCGGCCGCCAATCCCATGAGCCCTGGAATGCCGAGGAGCGCTGCGGGTGCGAATCCGAGCAGCAATGCAAGACTTAAGGCGCCCTGCCCGATTTTTGGCGCCGATTTCTCGGCCCGCGCCGCCAGGACGGATACAAGCAGCGCGAAGCTGGCGGCATAGCCGCAGATCATAATCAATGCCAATGGAACGTTTGGAGGAGCCGCAAAAGCCAGCTTGGCGGCGGACAAGGCCATCAGGGCGTTGTACTTGACCAGCAGACACAACACGCGGGCCAAGAGATCAAGCCGGGTTGCCGGCGGCACGCGAAATTCGGTGGTCAGCAGTGCCGTCGCGGTCATCGACAAAATTACGGCGACGCTCGAAGGCCAAATTTGCACCGCCACCCAATAAATTGCACCGCCTAAAGCCCCGATCAGTATGCCGATTAGCGGCGCGAATGGGCCGGTCACGCGTGCCCCGGCGTTCACGCCCGCTTGCGCTCGAAACTACTCGGTGCCGCCAGGGTGGCGCGCAAATAACGACCGGTATAGGACACCTTGTTGGCCGCCACCTGTTCCGGGGTGCCGGCGGCAATGATGCGTCCGCCGTTATCGCCGCCCTCAGGTCCCAAGTCCACCACCCAGTCGGCGGTCTTGATGACATCGAGATTGTGCTCGATCACGATCACCGTATTGCCCTCATCACGCAGGCGCTGCAGCACCACGAGCAGCTGGGCGATATCAGCGAAATGCAAACCGGTAGTGGGCTCGTCGAGAATATACAGCGTACGTCCGGTGGCGCGCTTCGAGAGTTCCTTGGCCAGCTTGACGCGCTGCGCCTCGCCGCCCGACAAGGTCGTTGCGCTCTGGCCCAAGCGCACGTACGACAGACCCACATCGAGGAGGGTCTTGAGCTTGGGCTGCACCGTGGGCACGGCCGAGAAAAACGGCAGCGCGTCCTCGACCGTCATGTCGAGAATCTCTTGAATATTTCTGCCTTTGAAGCGGATTTCCAAGGTCTCGCGGTTGTAGCGTTTTCCCTTGCAGACATCGAAGGGCACGTACACGTCCGCAAGAAAATGCATTTCGACTTTAATGACGCCGTCGCCCTGGCAGGCCTCGCAGCGGCCGCCCTTCACATTGAAGCTGAAGCGACCCGCTTCATAGCCGCGCGCGCGCGATTCGGGCACGGCGGCGAATATCTCGCGGATCGGCGCGAACAAACCCGTGTACGTGGCCGGATTGGAGCGCGGCGTTCGCCCAATCGGGCTCTGATCGATTTCGATCACCCGGTCGATGTGCTCCAGACCCTCGATGCGATCGAAGTGCGCGGTGCCGGCCGACGCGTGGTTCAACTGCGTGGCGACCGCGCGAAACAGCGTGTCATTGATCAGGGTTGATTTGCCGGAACCGGAAACGCCAGAGACGCAGGTCATCAGTCCCAAGGGAAATTCTGCCGTGACTTTCTTCAGATTATTGGCTGTGGCGCCGATCACGCGCAGCATGCGCTTCGGATCAGGAACGTGCCTTAAGACCGGG
Organism: Steroidobacteraceae bacterium; assembly: GCA_039924385.1. GTDB lineage: Bacteria > Pseudomonadota > Gammaproteobacteria > Steroidobacterales > Steroidobacteraceae > Bog-1198. The sequence continues at coordinate 47,284 of JBDTAV010000007.1, read as the reverse complement.
ATCTCAATCCGCCGCCGGCCGCTCAAATACTGGCCGGTGATCGAGTCGGGGTGTGCGGCCACCTCGGCTGCGGTTCCCTGCGCCACGACCTTGCCTCCGTGCACTCCCGCGCCGGGTCCCAAATCGACCACATAGTCGGCTTGGCGAATGGCATCTTCATCATGTTCGACGACGATCACCGTGTTGCCGAGATCGCGCAAATTCACCAGCGTGTCGAGCAGGCGTTGATTGTCGCGCTGGTGCAGACCAATCGACGGCTCATCCAGAATGTACATCACCCCGACCAATCCCGAGCCGATCTGGCTCGCGAGCCGAATTCGCTGCGCTTCGCCGCCTGACAGCGTATCGGCGCTGCGATTCAGCGTGAGATATCCCAGCCCGACGTTGCCCAAGAATCCCAGGCGATCGTTGATCTCCTTGACGATCTTCACTGCGATTTCGCCGCGCCAGCCCGCCAGCTTGAGCTTGCCGAAGAATTCCAGGGCGCGCTCCACCGACAGCGCCGAGAGATCGGGAACGCTTTTGCCGTCGACGAAGACATTTCTCGCCGCGCGGTTCAGCCGCGTTCCCAGGCAATCGGGGCAGGCCCTGGACGAACGGTACTTGGCGAGCTCCTCGCGCACCGCCACGGATTCCGTCTCGTTGTAGCGGCGTTCGAGATTCCGGACGATGCCTTCGAAGGTGTGCCGGCGCGAGACTGTGCCGCCCTTGCCATCCAGGTATTTGAACTCGATCTGCTCATCGGCGCTGCCGAACAGCACCAGGTCTTGGATTTTTTGCGGCAGGGCCTCGAACGGCGCTTCGATGTCGAATTTTGAGTAGCGGGCGAGCGATTGGATCAATTGAAAATAGTACGCATTGCGCCGGTCCCAGCCGCGCACGGCGCCGCCCGCCAAGGACAAATGCGGATTGGCGACGATTTTGGCGGGGTCAAAAAACTCCTGCGTACCGAGACCGTCGCATGTAGGGCATGCCCCTATGGGGCTGTTGAATGAGAACAGCCTGGGTTCAAGCTCGCTCAAGGAGTAATTGCAGATGGGGCAGGCGAATTTGTCGGAGAACACCAGCTCGGCACGCTCCGGTTCCTCCATGTAGGCAATGCGTGCGACACCCTGGCCTAGGCGCAGGGCCGTTTCGAAGGATTCGGCCAGCCGTTGTGCCAAATCCGGCCGCACTTTGAATCGATCGACGATCGCCTCAACGGTGTGCTTGCGGCGTACATCAAGTTTGGGCGCCTGGTCGAGTTCAACCACTTTGCCGTCGATGCGCGCGCGCACAAACCCGCCGGCCTGCAGTTCTTCGATGAGTTCGGCGTGTTCGCCCTTGCGTTCCGCGATCGCGGGCGCGAGCAGCATCAAGGCGGTCCCTTCGGGATGCTCGAGCACGGCGTCCACCATTTGGCTTACCGTTTGCGCGGCCAGGTCGATGTGGTGGTCGGGACAACGCGGCGTGCCGGCCCGCGCGAACAGCAGGCGCAAATAGTCGTGGATCTCAGTGACAGTGCCGACCGTGGAACGCGGATTGTGAGAGGTCGACTTCTGCTCGATGGAGATGGCCGGCGATAGTCCTTCAATGCTGTCGATGTCGGGCTTTTCCATCATCGACAGGAATTGCCGGGCGTAGGTGGAGAGCGATTCCACATAACGGCGTTGACCCTCGGCGTAGATGGTATCGAAAGCCAGAGAAGACTTGCCGGAGCCCGACAGGCCGGTGAACACGATCAATCGATCGCGCGGCAGGTCGAGATCGATATTCTTCAGGTTGTGGGTCCGGGCACCCCGGATTCGGATATTTTGCATCTAACCGATTACTATACGCGCCGCGTCAAGCGCGGGTAAACCGACCCTGCTCGCTGCCTTAAGCGGCGCATATCTGCGCTATTGCGTGCCTCAGGCCCAATATTGGGGCGGTGTTCGCCGTGTACAATACGCGGCACTGACGAGGCTTAGGGGAAGGACATGGCGCGTGGCGTAAACAAAGTGATTCTGGTCGGAAACCTGGGTGCCGACCCTGAAACCCGGTCCATGCCGAGCGGCATGACGGTGACCAATATCCGGATCGCTACCAGCGAATCCTGGAAGGATAAGGCCTCCGGAGCCCAGCAAGAGCGCACCGAATGGCACAGCATTGCGCTGTTCGGGCGGCTGGGCGAAATCGCCGCCGAGTACCTGCGCAAGGGCTCGCAAGTCTTCGTCGAGGGCAAGCTGCGAACTCGCAAATGGCAGGACAAGCAGGGCAACGACCGATTTACCACCGAAATCATCGCCGATAATATGCAGATGCTGGGAGGCCGCGGAGGCGCAGGCGGGGGCAGCGCCAGTGCCGGCGCCACAGGCGGCGCTGAACGCGGTGCTGCCGTCGGGGCGCCCCCGCGCGATGACTATGACCAAACACCGGCGCCGGCCGGTGGCAAAGAGGAATTCGACGACGATATTCCTTTCTAGCTTTGGGAGGCAAATTGGGCGCGAGAGCAGTGCGGATACCGGCGGCCGATTCGGGTAGCGGCAAAACCACGCTCTGTTCCTGGGTCAAGGCGATTTGCCGTGCGTTGGATGCCGCGGGATGCGATAGCAGCGGCGCTGCTCGCTGAAGCCGGCCTGGATGCTAAATCGCTCGACTGCCCGACCGCTCGCTGCCCCGTGACTTACAGTCTGCGGCTTTTGAAGATCGCGCTGGCCGCAACCGGCGATCCCGGGTTCGGTTTCAACCCGCGTACGCTCAATCGCGGCGGTGAACGAACCCTCACCGCTGTGTTCGAAGTCATCTGACCTGCGTCGCGAAGAAGAAGCCTATGAGCGCGGATGCGCTGAACGTTGAGCGGGCTGGTCGGCCGATGCGACTCAAAATCCGTGTAAACCTGCCGCAGGGCCTTGAGGTCAGCTCAAGGTGCCGAGCGAGGTTTCCAATTCGTTGGCCAGTGCGATGAGCTTGGGGCGAACTTTTTCGAGCAAGAAGTCTTTCGAAACCATATAGGCGGGCGCACCGCAATTGATCGACATGGGCGGCAGGCCGCCGCCGGGGCGCACCGGCACCGCGATGCCGTTGACATCCTTCTGCCATTCGCCGAATGAGCAACACACGCCCAGCGCGCGGATATCGCTCATCGCCCGCTCGACGCCCGCCTTGATTTCCAGCCAGCGATCGGCGGCTGCCAGCTCGCGCACCCGTGCCATGATTTCGCTTCGCTCGTTTTCCGATACCGCGGTCATATAGGCGCGCCCCATCGCCGAGGTCGCGATTTGGATGCGCGCGCCCATATCCAAGCTCAAGGTGACTGCGCCGGAGCCGCGCACGACATCGATGTACAACATAGATAACCGGTCGCGGGTGCCCAGGCTCACCATGCATTGACCGAATTCCGCCAATTCCTGCATGCGAGGATGCGCGAGCTTGCGGATGTCCAAGCGCGCCAGCATGGCGCTGCCCAGGCTCAAGGTGGCGATGCCGAGGCTGTACTTGGCGCTGTCCTCGACGTACACCAGGTAACCGAGCTTGGTGAGCGTATTTGTGAGACGCGAGACGGTCGACTTCGGCAGGCCGCAGGCGCGCGCGAGATCTTGGTTGCCGAGCATTCGATCGCCGTGGCGGAAACAAGCCAGCAGCTCCAAGCCTCGGCCCAATGCATTCACGAAATGACGGTCGGCTTTGGCGGCAGCCGTGACCGCGGATATGTTGGACTTCCTCATCGGCATCATTGACAACCCCTCGTCCCCATCTACATAATTTTGCACCATTTCAGAATTAAATTCTGTTCTGCAGAACAGAATTTAAACGGAATCTCCCATGCGTCTAGAATTTACCGACCAGGAACAGGCTTTCCGCGAAGAGGTCCGCGCCTTCCTGCAGGAAAAGCTCCCTGCCCAAATCCGCGACAAGGTCTTAAACGGCTACGACTTGAGTCGCGAAGACCATGTGCTGTGGCAACGCAGCCTGCACGAAAGGGGCTGGGGCGGGATCGGTTGGCCGAAGCAATTCCAGCATCGCATTGCCGACATGGTGATTCACCTGGAACAGGCGCGCTCGATGAGCTATTTGGTGGCGCTGCGCTGCGCGAGCGCGAACCTACCCGAGCGGCGACGCGCCCTGTCGGCTGCCAAGGCTCTGATCGGCCAGTCCGCGCGCTTCGTCGGCCAGCAGGCAGTGCAACTGCACGGCGGCATGGGCATGACCGATGAACTCATCGTCAGTCATTGGTTCAAACGCTTGACCGCGGCCGAATTGATGTTCGGCGACAGCGATACACATTTGCAGCGCTACGCTGCGCTCACCCGCGAATAGGAAACACTCAATGGCTCAATTGGCGAAGGCAGTTCTGGCGCGCGAAATCGGCAGGCCGGTCTTGGTTGAACAAATCGAAGTCGCAGCACCTCAGCATGGTGAGGTGACCGTGCGCATCGCCGCCTGCGGCGTTTGCCACAGCGACTTGTCGGCGACCAATGGCACCATTAATTATCCATTGCCGCTGGTCCTGGGCCACGAAGGTGCGGGAGTCATCGTCGCCGTCGGCGATGGCGTCGATAATTACGCGGTCGACGATCACGTGGTCAGCTCATTCGTGAGCATGTGCGGACATTGCCATTACTGCCAAACGGGCCGCCCGCAACTTTGCGTTCAGTCGCTGAAGTCATTATTTACCCTGCCCGACGGCACCGTCCGCACCCGCGATTCCGCGGGCAAAGATCTCAACGTGTTCTGCGGCTGCGGCGTCATGGCTGAATATGCCACCGTGCACATGTGCAATGTGGTCAAGATCGACCAGAGCATGCCGCTCGACCGCGCGGCATTGATTGCCTGCGGGGTGATGACGGGCGTCGGCGCTGCGGTCAACACCGCCAAGGTCGAGGCGGGTTCGATTGCAGTCGTTATCGGCTGCGGCGGCGTCGGATTGAATGCCATCCAGGGTTGCGCCATCGCCGGCGCCGGCGTGATCGTCGCCGTCGACACCAGCGATGAGAAGCTTGAGATGGCGAAGCAGTTCGGTGCGACGCACGGCTATAACATCGATGGTCAAGCGAATGCCGCAAAGGATCTGTACAAGCTGTGCGGCGGCGGTGCCGACTACGCCTTTGATTGCGTCGGTAACGGCAAGAGTTCGGAAATGGCGTGGGGAGTATTGCGGCGCGGCGGCACCGCGGTCATTGTGGGCATTGCCGGCCCCAAGGATCAGATCGTGTTAAGCGCGCAGCAAGTCGCCACGACCGAGAAAACCCTCACCGGAAGCATGTACGGGTCGGCGCGGCCGCAGCAGGATTTTCCGCGGTTAATCGGTCTGTATCGCAGCGGGCGCCTGAAACTCGATGAACTCATTACGCGGACTTATTCGATCGATGAGGCGCCGCGCGCCTTTGCGGACCTGAACGCCGGCAAGCGGGGACGCGGAGTCATTATTTTTGGCTCCTAGTCGTCCTGCAAGGTTTCCCCGGGAAACAGCGCATCATTGAAGCCGAACTGGCTCAAGTCCCGGATCCGGCGTGGATAGAGAATTCCATCGAGGTGATCGACCTCATGCTGCACCACCCGGGCGTGAAAATCGTTGACGGTGCGATCGATCGGCATTCCCGCCGCGTCGAATCCGGTGTAGCGCAGTTCGCGGTAGCGAGGCACCAAACCGCGCATGCCGGGAATCGACAGGCATCCCTCCCAGTCCTCATCCTGAATCTCTCCGATCGGCGTCAGTTCCGGGTTGATGAGCACGGTGTAGGGCACCGGGTCGGCTTCCGGATAGCGTGGATTCTCCTCAAAACCGAATATCACGACGCGGCGGCCGATGCCGATTTGCGGCGCGGCAAGCCCCGCGCCATTTAGATTTCGCATGGTCTCCTGCATATCGGTCAGCAGGTTTTCCAGCTCGAGCGTACCGAATTCGGTTACCGGCTGCGCGACGGCCAGCAGCCGGGGGTCGCCCATTTTGAGAACTTCGCGTATTGCCATGGTTCCTAGTATCTTAGCGGCCTTTTCCTCGCGAGCCCATTCCAGGATCCTGATGCCCGGTCTTTTATACATAAAAACATTTGGCTGCCAGATGAATGAATACGATTCCGGCAAGATGCGGGATGTACTCGAAGCCGCGCATGGCATGAGGAGCACGGATGACCCGGCCCAGGCCGACGTGCTGCTGGTCAATACCTGTTCGGTGCGCGAAAAAGCCCAAGAAAAGGTGTTCTCGCTGTTGGGCGAATGGCGGCTCCTCAAGCAGCAACGCCCCCATGTGGTGATCGGGGTGGGCGGCTGCGTGGCGAGCCAGGAAGGCGAAGGGATTACCGCGCGCGCGCCGTTCGTGGATCTGGTGTTCGGGCCGCAGACCTTGCACCGCCTGCCGGCGATGATTCAAGGACTGAAAGACTCCGGACGATCGCAGATCGACATCAGTTTCCCTGAAATTGAGAAATTCGATCGCCTGCCGGAAGCCCGCTCCCATGGCGCCACCGCCTTCGTTTCCATCATGGAGGGCTGCAGCAAGTACTGCACGTTCTGCGTCGTACCCTACACGCGCGGCGAGGAAATCAGCCGCCCATTCGAGCAGGTGATGGCTGAGGTTCTGCAACTGGCCCGCCAGGGCGTGCGCGAGATCACCCTGCTGGGTCAGAACGTCAACGCCTACGCGGGGGCCATGTCGGAAGGCATGCTCGCGGATCTGTCGACGCTGATCCATTTCGTCGCGGCCATCGACGGAATCGAGCGCATTCGTTTTACGACCTCGCATCCGCTCGAATTCAATGACAGCTTGATCGAAGCGTACGCGAACGTCCCGCAACTCAATGATTACCTGCATCTGCCGGTGCAAAGCGGTTCCGACCGCATTCTCGCCGCCATGAAACGCGGGCACACGGTGCTCGAGTACAAGCAAAAGCTGCGCAAACTGCGCGCGGTGCGTCCGGACATCTGCATATCGACCGACTTGATCGTGGGATTCCCCGGTGAAACGGCTGAGGATTTTCTGGCGACCATGAATCTGGTCGCGGAAGTGGGGTTCGATCAGTCGTTCAGCTTTCTCTACAGTCGCCGGCCCGGCACGCCGGCCGCGGCATTGCCTGACGAGGTGCCGCATGAGGTCAAACAACAGCGTCTGGAACTCCTGCAGCAGCGACTGAACGGCCAGGCGCGCGCCATTTCAGAGCGCATGGTCGGCAGCCGCCAGCGCGTGCTGGTCGAGCGTCCGGCAAAGCGCAACCCCGCGCAGCTGGCAGGACGCACCGACAATAATCGCTGGGTCAATTTCGACGGACCGCGCGATAATCCGAGCTCGCTCATGAACAGCTTTGCCGACATCGTCATCACCGAGGCCATGCCCAATTCGCTTCGCGGCCGTATCGCCGTGCTTGGTGCGACATGAGTACGTTGCCGTTGACTAAGGATGTGCTGTTGGCGCCGGCGGACAATGTCCGTCTGGTCGAACTTTGCGGCCCCTTGGATGAACATCTGCGCCTGATCGAGTCGCGACTGGGCATCCAGGTTCGACGGCGCGGCAATCGATTTCAATTGGTGGGCCTGGCGCCCGCGATTGAGCGCGCGGAATCCGTGCTGCAGGACCTGTATGCGCGTGCACAACGCGAACCGGTGGATTCGCAGCGCGTGCACATCGCACTGCAAGCGCTGGACATGGAAGGCAATGAGACCGAACCCAAGATCGAGTCGGAGGATCTCAAAGTCCGCACGGCGCGCGGCTCCATACGCGCGCGCGGCGCGAATCAGACCGAATACCTCAACAACGTACGCGCGCATGACCTGACCTTCGGCATCGGTCCCGCGGGCACGGGCAAAACCTATCTTGCAGTGGCGTGTGCGGTCGAGGCTCTGCAATCGGAAAAAGTGCGGCGCATCGTCCTGGTTCGACCCGCAGTCGAGGCGGGCGAGCGGTTGGGCTTTCTTCCGGGCGACCTGTCGCAAAAGGTCGACCCGTATTTGCGGCCGATGTATGACGCGCTGTACGAGATGCTGGGTTTCGAGCGGGTCGCCAAGTTGATCGAGCGCAACGTCATTGAAGTCGCGCCGCTGGCATTCATGCGCGGCCGATCGCTGAATGATTCGTTCGTGATCTTGGACGAAGCGCAGAACACCACCAATGAGCAGATGAAAATGTTCCTGACCCGAATCGGCTTCGGTTCCAAGGCGGTGGTGACCGGCGATATCACGCAGATCGACCTGCCCAATTCGAAACAATCGGGTTTGCGCACCGTGATCGATATTTTGCGCGGCGTGCGCGGCATTGCCTTCACCATGTTTACCTCGCGCGACGTGGTGCGCCATCCCCTGGTGCAGCGAATCGTACAAGCTTATGAGGCGAGTTCCCCAAAAGACGCCACCTAACGTGGCGCGGCGGCTCGAACTCGCTGTGAGCTACGCGTCGCGCAGCCCCTGGGTGCCGAGCGCGCGGTGCCTGGCACACTGGGCTGCCGCGGCGCTCGCTCCCATCGGCAGGCCCTGCGTCTTGTCGGTGCGCATCGTCGGCAAGACGCGCAGCCGCAGTTTGAACGCGCACTACCGGCACAAGGACAAGCCCACCAATGTGCTGTCGTTTACCGGCGCAGGACTGGCCCCCGATGGACGCTCCTTCTTGGGCGAGCTGGTGATTTGCGCGCCCCTCGTCGCGCTCGAAGCGCGCGCTCAGAGTAAAACGCTGCCTGCCCATTGGGCGCATCTAACCGTCCATGGCGTCCTGCACTTGCTGGGTTTCGATCATGAGCGCGCGAAGGAAGCCGGAAAAATGACCGCGCGCGAGATTCAAATCCTTGATCAGCTTGGGTTTTCAGACCCCTACCGCTGATTCCGGTATGCTCTCGCCTCATGTCAGAACAGCCTCACGGCGGCTCTACCGGCCGCTGGTTAAAGCGCATTACTCAGTCCATGTCCGGCGAACCGCGGGATCTTGCCGAGCTGGTCGAGAATCTGCGCGAGGCGAGTGAGCGGGGACTTTTCGACGGCGATGCGCTGGTCATGCTCGAGGGCGTCCTGGCCGTCGCGGACATGCAGGTGAGAGACATCATGGTGCCGCGCTCGCAAATGGTCTTTGTCGAGCGCGACGAGTCGCCCGAGAAGCTGGTCGGGTTGGTGGTCGAGTCGGGCCACTCGCGCTTTCCGGTCATCGGCGAAGATCGCGACCAGATTCTGGGAATTCTGCTCGCCAAGGATTTGCTGCGGCTGCGTGCCGCGGCGGACGAGGATTTCGAGATACGCGAATACATGCGTCCGGTGGTATTCGTGCCGGAGAGCAAGCGCCTCAATGTCCTCCTCAAGGAATTTCGCCGCAGCCACAATCACATTGCCATGGTGGTCGACGAATATGGGGGCGTGTGTGGCCTGGTCACCATCGAGGATGTCATCGAACAAATCGTCGGCGAGATCGACGACGAGCATGACGTCGAAGATGACCAAACCATTCGCAAGGAGCGTCCGCGCGAATTCACGGTGCGCGCGTTGACGCCGATTGCCAATTTCAATCAATATTTCTCCAGCGCGTTTTCCGACGAGGAATACGACACCATCGGCGGTCTTCTGATGCAGGAGTTCGGCCGCCTGCCGCGCCGCGGCGAAACCATCAAGATCGGCGATCTGGAGTTTCGCATCGTGCGCGCCGATCGGCGCCGCATTGATCTATTGCGCGTCACGGTTCCCTTCGACATCGAGCCCCCCGCTGCCAACGAGTCGAGCGCTTGAACGTCGCCATGCGCGGCGCAGACACCGCGCAGTGGAAACAGCTGCTGGCGCGTCTGATTGCCGCGTTTGCCGCGGGCGCGAGTTTCAATCTGGGATTCGCGCCTTTTGGCTGGTGGCCGCTTGCGCTGGCTGCGCCCGCGGCGCTGTTCGCGCTCATCCGGGGGCTGCCGCCGCGCCGCGCCGGCTGGACGGGCGCTTCATTCGGTTTAGGGCTGTTCACCTTCGGCACCTATTGGCTCTACACCTGCCTGCACGTTTTTGGCCTGGTGCCCGTATGGCTGACGCTGCTGCTGCAGGCACTCTTGGTGGCGGCGATGTCCCTTTATGTGGCTGCACTCTGTTACCTCGCGAACCGGTTCTGGCTCAAGCCGGGCGCGACCCGCGACTGGTTGGTGCTGCCGGCGCTGTGGGTATTGCTCGAATGGTTGCGCGGGTGGTTTTTGAGCGGCTTTCCGTGGCTGTCCACCGGCTACGCAATGATCGATTCGCCCCTCGCCGGCTGGGCGCCTCTGCTGGGCGTGTACGGCGTGACGTGGGCCGCGGTGTTGATATCCGTCGCGATCAATGTCCTGTTCATGCCGGCCGTGCTGCCGGCGCGGCGGGGCCTGGCACTCGGCGCAATCACGCTATTGTTTGCGGCGCCCGCGTTACTGAGGCAGGTGCATTGGACGCAGCCGTCGGACTCGCCCGTGCCGGTCGCCGCCGTGCAAGGCGCGGTGTCGCAGGATCAGAAGTGGCAGGCGAAAAATCGCGAGCTCACCATGCAGCGCTATCTGAAGCTGACCGGCGGAGCGTGGGGCGCCCGCCTCATCGTCTGGCCGGAAGCCTCGCTGCCGGTGCTGTCGACCGATATCCCGGATTACCTGCGTCAGCTCAAGGAGCTGGGACGCGCGCACGACGCGGATTTCGCCATCGGTTTGGTCGACTATAGGCCCGCAACGAAACAGTACTTCAACGGGATCCTGGTGCTGAGCCGCGCCGCCGATGCTTGGTACTACAAGCGGCATCTGGTGCCGTTCGGCGAATATTTTCCGGTACCGGCCTTCGTTCGCCGCTGGCTGCGGCTGATGAGCCTTCCCTATGATGACTTCACCGCCGGTTCGCCGCGCCAGCCTGTCTTGACTGCCGCGGGCGAAAAGCTGGCTTTAAGCATTTGCTACGAGGATGCCTTCGGCAGCCAACAGCTCAGGCTATTGCGGCAGGCCACCTTGATGATCAACGTGACCAACAACGCCTGGTACGGCGACTCGACCGCGCCGCATCAGCATCTGCAAATCGCGCGGATGCGCGCGCTCGAAGCAGGTCGATTTCTGGTGCGTGCCGCGAACGACGGCATCACGGCGGTGATCAACCCTGAAGGCAAGATCGTCGCACGCCTGCCTCAGTTCCAAGAGGCTGTGCTGCGCGCCGACGTGCAGCCCATGATCGGTCTTACCCCCTACGCGCGGCTCGGCAACTACCCGGTGATGATCGGCAGTTTCCTGCTGCTTGCACTTGCTGTCTGGCGGCGGCGCCGCAGTTAGCCGCGCGGCTAGACCGCCCTCATTCGAACAGCGGTTTGATCCCCGGGTTGCGCGCAATGCCGCCGTACAGATTGAAGCCCCGTTCCAGCCAGTCGCGCAAGGAGTCGTCGCGTTCCAGCAAGGGCAACGTGCCGGCGCTCGCTGCCCAATAAAATCCGCCCAGCCCGATGTAGTCGGCGTAGTTCGGTGAGCTGCCGCCGAGAAACGCAAACTTCTGCAGGTGGGTACGCAGCGGCGCCAGGGATGCACGAATCGCCGGCAGATAGGCCGCACGATCCGCCGTGAAGCTTTCCAACGTCTTGCCCTTCATATTCTTCTCCCGACTCTCACGAAAGTAGGGGCGATCTTCCGGGCGTGCGGCGTCGTGAACATCCTTGACATAGACCCTGAACATTTTGCGCAATACCTCGCTGATGAACCAGGCGTCCATGAAACGCACCAGAGAGTGTTCCGCGGGTGTGTTGAACAACAGCGGCTGCTGTGGAAAGGCGCGGTCCAAGTACTCGGCGATGTCCCAACTTTCCGCAAGCGCCGTATCCGCGTGCTCCAAAATCGGTACGGTCTTGAATTTCCCGCCGAACACCGTCGGAATTTCGGTGAATCCCAGATAGACGGTATCGAACGGGATCCCCTTGTGCGCCAACGCATAGCGGATGCGCCACACGAAAGGACTCGCGGAGCGGCCGTCCGCCAGGGCGAGTTCGTACAGGCGAACTTTGCTGTCGATCGATGTGCTCATATGACCTTCCTAAACTGCCAAGCCAAAGCTAACATGAATGGCTTTATGTCCGCTCGCCCATTCAACCGTTCACCTCTGACGCAGAGATTGCCGCGATCGGAAGCGGTGTGATTGGGTTGTCGCTGCCCAAACCCCGATGGACGCATGCGGCGCATTTTGCCGCAGCACTGTGGTTGGGAAGTCTGATTGGCCGCTGGGCTGCTGGAGCCGCGCGCAGTTGTTTTCCGTCGAAGCGCGGCGCAGCTGGGTAGAGCCCGACCTCAAGCCGTTGCCGTTTTAAGGACCTAAGAAAAAGCCGGCAGTTCGGTACCCGACGATCCGATTTTCGCTTCCGCAAATCGAACCGGCAGGGCAGTCAACATCTTGGATCGCACCGCATCGCGGCTGGCGGCGTCCGCGGCTTTGAAGCGCAGCTCCAAGGTGATCGCGGCGGCATCAACCTTGGTCAGGAAGCAGCCGACCACCTGGGTCTCGCCGGCGATTTCCGCAGCGACGCTGAGCGCGAGTTTCCGCGCGGCCTCAATGTCCGCATCGCGGCTGAGACGAATGGTGATGGTGATCGGCCAAGGCGCGTAGTTGGTGCTCAGGTTGATCGTAACCTGGCTGGCCGCAATGGCGTTCGGCAGGACGATCATGTGACCCTCCGGCGCGCGCAGCGTGGTGTACCCCAGCGAAATGAGTTCCACCACGCCGATATCCGTGCCGGTGGGCGCGGTGACTTGCAGTGTATCGCCCAGGCGGAACGGCCGATAAATCGCGATCGAGATCCCGGCCACCAAATTGCCCAGCGTGCTTTGCGCCGCAAGGCCGATGACAACCGACACGACCCCCGCGCCCGTCAGCAAGGCAGTGCCCATCGACCGCAACATCGGTATGAGATGCGCATACAGAATTATCACGACCACCCAGACCAATACCGAGCCGAACTGCTGCAAGAAGCTGATGGTTGTGCGATCGAAGTGGCCCTTGCGGGTCAGAGACGCATGCACGGCGGCGCGCAATATCCGCGACAGCAGCAGCGCCAGCATCACGAAAGCGACGAAATAAATCAGCGCGCCCCACAGCGAGTCGGGCCGGAGGAATGACACAATACCGTGCTCGCCCAGCTTGACGTCCTGGATCACGCCGGAATCGGTCATTGCGCAGTTCGATTGGAGGGCGGCATGTATTTCTCGCAGTCCTCGATGCGCATGCAGCGGCATTGGAAACTGTCGTTGAGAATTGACTTCATTTGCGCCAGCCGCGTCATTTGCGCGTCCAGCTCGGCGAGTTTCTTGGCGGCCAGCGCACGCCATCGCTCCGCCGGCGTAGTGCTGAGCGGGTACCCGCTGAGGAAGGTCCTGGTTTCCTTCACGGTAAACCCGGCATCCAAGGCCAGTAAAATTATTCGAATTCGGCCGATCACCTTAGAATCGTAGATTCGCCGCTTCGAAACGCGGGTCGGCGGAGGCAACAGCCCAACTTTTTCGTAGTAGCGAAGCGCAGAGGTCGACAGACCGGCGCGCCGCGCGACTTCGCCAATCAATAGTCCCACGAACATCTCCTAGGATGCTTGACTTGAACTGAACTTTAACTCGTATGTTTCGAGTCCGGCAACTGAGGGGCCCCGATTCCGCAAACCGGAGTGAGGGGACGTTTGGCATGAAACCTGCTTAAGTCAGTTGCTTATGCTGTTTTCACGTGATCGAACGCACTTCAAGCCGCCTTGCCGCCCTTCGGGGCGGCAAGGTTACGCCGCTGCCGACCGGCCGCGGCAAATTGTTGCCGCTCGCCAGTGATTCATCTTTCAGGAGGATAGCCCATGTCATCACTTGCCATTCCATCTGCCGTCACGTCCACCCTGCCGGCGGTGAATATTCACCCTCATGGCCATGGCCATAAAAAGGCCTCGGCGTTGGATCCCACCGACGATTCCACGAGCAGCACGGCCGCTCAAATTCCGGTTGGATCCGCGCAAAACCTTTTTGGCAGCTTGTTCAATTCGCTGCAGCAGATCATCGGCGCGCGACCCGTGCCGGCGGCCGCCAACCCGGCCGCATTGTCGGGCAACGCGGCGGCGACTTCGTCTGCCGCTGGATCTGCGGCTGCCACGGGCTCCAAGATAAACCTGATGGCTTGATCCCGAGATCGCGGATGGCAGCTTCGAGCTGCTCCGCGGTGAATGGTTTGCTGAGGAACTCGACGGACCGCTCGGGAAGCGGGTATCACTGCCATGCAGCAAGAAGAGGAAATTAGTCTTTGCGGCGCCGGCGGGCTCGAAGCAGCGCGCCGCCTAAAAGTACCAAAGTCCCGGCCAGACAGAGATAGGCGAACAGATTGCCCACGGCAACGAAGAGCGTGTGCCCCCCAGGCATTTTCGGTGCCGTAACCACTATGCCGTCGGCGCCGCGAGGATGGCGGTAAGGATCGTCGGCGTAAGTCCTTTGCGTCACGCGGCCGTTCGGATCGATCAATGCCGAAACGCCCGAATTGACCGCCCGCACCATGCCGACGCGCAGCTCCACACTGGCAAACACGGCCAGCGCCAGGTGCTCCCAAGGCTCGGTGTCCGCGCCAAACCATGAATCGCTGGTCAAGTTGACCAGCAAGTCCGGATGCAACTGACCGACACCGCGTAAAAATCCCTGCAAAATATCCTCGTAACAAATAACGGGACCCAGGCGCCAGGCATCGCCATTCGGCCCCTGCAGCGAGATCACGCCGGGACCTCCGCCTGCGGTGAAACTTCCGGCGCCTGCCGGCAGAAGTTTTCGCAGCCAGGGAAATGTTTCGACGCCGGGCACGTACTCGCCAAAGGCCAGTAGACGCACTTTGTCGTAATGGCCCGCGACCTTGCCGTTGCGATCGAGCAGGATCGCCGAATTGAATGCATCCTCGTGGGCTTCGTCATACATCTCTGCGCCGATCAGGGTGGGCACGCTGAAGCCGCGACGAATCATGGCTAGCGAATCCTGGGAGAAATCTGCTCTGAAATCGCGCGGCACGGCAATCGGAAAACTGCCTTCGCTCCATATCAGCAGCTGCGCGCCCTCGTGCTCGAGCCGGCGCGATTGCTCCTGCAGGGCGGTCAACTGGCGCAGCGCCTCGTCACGCGAAAACTCTCCGTCGATGGTGTAGGCAAAGTTGGGTTGAACCAAGCCTATTTCAAGGTGCGGCGCGCGCGCGGCGACGCCGTCGATTTGACGCATCCGCACGGCGCCGAAGGCGAGTGCAGCCCCCAACAGCAGAACGGATGCCAATGCCGGATAGCGCGCGGCGCGCGCGTCCAACTTAAGATCGTACAGGGCGCCGTTGATCATCATCAGCAGCGCCGTGACGCCCAACGGTCCTGTCAATTCGCTTACTTGGATAACGAGCGGATTCCAAGCTTGACTGATCCATTGGCCGCAGGGGAATAATTGCGGCACCAGCAACTCGCAGCTGACCATGGCGATGGGTCCGAGCAGGGTCATGGGAACAGGGATGCACCGGCGAATGGCGAGCACTGCGCCGGTAAAAAACAAGAAAATGATGGCGCGGGTTGCGCAAAAAAGCAGAAAAACTGCCGCCGCGCCGATCCATGGGAAATCGGCGAAACGCCGCATGACATCAATGAGCCAGTAAAATCCTCCGGCTGTCTCGACGAGTCCGGCCCACCAGCCCAAGAATAGCGCGCGGCGAAAACTTGGCGTGCGCTCTATCGCCATGAACATCGGAACCGCCGCCACCCAGGCGAGGACCGACAAATCAAATGGCGTGACGGCCAAGAACCACATGCAGCCGCTCAAGGTGCTTAAAGCGAGCGCGCCATAAAAATTCAAGTTTCGCATGCGATCTTGGTTAACTGCAGTTCGCCGCCGCCGGGCATCTCGGGTATTCTGAGGCCCAATCATGCAAGAAAGATACGAACCCGCCGCTATCGAAGCGGAGGCACAGCACTATTGGGACCAGCATCGTAGCTTCGAGGCCAAGGAAGACGACAGCCGCGCGAAGTATTATTGCTTGTGCATGTTTCCCTATCCAAGCGGCCGCTTGCATATGGGACACGTGCGCAATTACACCATAGGCGACGCGCTGACGCGATTCATGCGCATGCACGGACGCAGCGTCCTGCAGCCCATGGGCTGGGACGCGTTCGGCTTGCCGGCCGAAAATGCCGCCATCGCGAACAGCGTGCCTCCGGCGAAATGGACGCTCGACAACATCGCTCACATGAAGGCGCAGCTAAAATCCTTGGGTTACGGGCTGGATTGGAAGCGGGAACTCACTACCTGCCGCCCCGAATACTACCGCTGGAATCAATGGCTCTTCTTACGCATGTTGGAAAAGGGCATTGCGTATCTGAAAACCGGCGTCGTCAACTGGGATCCGGTCGACAAGACAGTGCTGGCGAACGAGCAGGTCATCGACGGCAAAGGCTGGCGTACCGGCGCGATCATCGAAAAGCGCGAAATTCCGATGTACTACCTGAAGATCACCGCATTCGCCGAGGATCTGCTCGATGAATTGAACCGCATGCCGGGCTGGCCGGAACGCGTGCGCGTCATGCAGGCCAATTGGATCGGCCGCAGCGAAGGCGTGCGTCTTGGTTTTCCGCATGACATCGGCGAGGGCGGCGCGCTGTGGGTATTCACCACTCGCGCCGATACCATTATGGGCGCGACGTTTTGCGCCGTGGCGGCGGAGCATCGGCTGGCGGACGTTGCCGCCCAGGACAATCCCAAACTGGCTGCATTCATCGAGGAATGCAAACGCGGACCGGCGCTCGAAGCCGAACTTGCCACGCAGGAAAAAAAGGGCATGCCAACCGGCTTGAATGTGCGCCACCCCATCAGCGGCGAACACATGCCGGTTTGGGTGGGCAACTATGTGCTGATGAGCTACGGCGACGGTGCGGTCATGGGCGTACCGGCACACGATGAACGGGATTTCGCTTTCGCCAAGAAATATGAACTGCCGATCAAGCAGGTGATCGAGTGCCAAGGGCGCGCGTATTCCCTGGCGGCGTGGCAGCCTTGGTATTCCGATCATGGCCGCTGTGTGAATTCGGGCGCGTACGACGGCCTGGATTTTCAAGCCGCTGTCGATGCCGTCGCCAGGGATTTGCGGGCCATCGGCTTGGGCGAGAAGCGGACGACCTGGCGGCTGCGCGACTGGGGAATTTCGCGGCAGCGGTATTGGGGTTGCCCAATCCCGATCATTCATTGCCGAGACTGCGGCGCGGTGCCGGTGCCGGATGAACAATTGCCGGTGATCCTGCCCACGGATCTGGTGCCCGACGGCAGCGGCAATCCGCTCTTGAAGGACGAGCGCTTTCTGAGTGTGAAGTGTCCGAAGTGCGGCGTGGATGCGCGCCGCGAGACGGACACCATGGACACGTTCGTGGATTCGTCCTGGTATTTCCTGCGATTCGCCTGCGCCGACAATAACCAGGCCATGCTGGATTATCGGGTTCAATACTGGCTGCCCGTCGATCAGTACATCGGCGGCATCGAACACGCTATCCTGCACTTGCTCTACGCGCGCTTCTGGACGCGTTTCTTGAAGGAGATTGGCGCGGTTTCCTTCAAGGAACCCTTTGCGCGTCTGTTCACGCAGGGAATGGTGCTGAACGAGGTGTTCTTCCGCAAAACCGACTCGGGACGAGTGCAATACTTCAATCCGGCCGACGTCAGGGTCAGCGCGGAGAAGAGCGGCAACGGCAGCGTTGCGGTGCTCAAGGCCGACGGCAAGGAAGTCGAATCCGGCGGCGTGGTAACGATGTCCAAGTCCAAGAACAACGGCGTGGACCCGCAAGTGTTGGTCGACGAATTCGGCGCCGACACCGCGCGGTTGTTCATCATGTTTGCAGCGCCGCCCGAACAGACCTTGGAATGGTCCGATGAAGGCGTGCAGGGTGCGTTTCGCTTCATCAAGCGGCTGTGGAAGGCCGTGTACGACCACGTGGCGTCTGGTCCTGCAGCCCCGCTCGACAAGTCGGCGCTGACCGAGGCGCAGCGCGCCCTTCGCCGCCATTCGCATCAGACCCTCGCCAAGGTCACGGATGACATCGGCCGCCGCCGCACTTTCAATACCGCGATTGCCGCGGTCATGGAACTATTGAATGGCGTGGCCAAGTTTCCGCAGGCCGGCGCGCAGGATCGCAGTGTCTCGCAGGAGGCATTGGAGATTGCCGTGATGACATTGTCCCCGATCATCCCGCACGTCACCCACGCGCTATGGCGCGGACTAGGGCATGTTACTGCGCTGATCGATGAGCCCTGGCGCGAAGTCGATGCGGAGGCATTGCAATCGGCCAGCGTGCAGATGGTCGTACAGGTGAACGGCAAGTTGCGGGCGCATATTACGGTTGCGGTCGGCGCGGTTGAAGCTGCAGTGCGCGCCGCCGCGCTGGCCGATCCGAATGTCCAGAAATTCATCGGGGTCTCGGCGGTTCGCAAAATGATCATCGTGCCGGGCAAGCTCGTGAACATCGTGGTGTAATGCTGCGTGGCCGGCTCTCGATATGTCGTTTTGATAGGCATCTGGGCGCTGTCCGCGTGCGGCTTCCGCCTGGCAGGCAGCGATCCGCTGCCCGCAGTCATGGCGCGGCCCTACCTGTCGCTGAAAGACCCGTACACCGACTTCTCGCGTGAATTCGAGCATCAGCTCAAGACCTCGGGGGCCACGCTGCAGTTCACGCGCGAAGGCGCCACGGCGACCGTTGATGTGACCAAGGACTCGGTAGAGCAGCGTACGCTCGCGGTCTCGGCGAAAAACATTCCCACCGAGTACGAGCTCACCTACACCGTGACCTTCAGCGTGCGTGGCGGCGGCAAGGAGTTGCTCGCGCCGCAGACCATCAGTCTTTCCAAGGATTTCAGCTTCGACGAGACGCTGCAGCTCGCCAAGGAGCACGAGGCCGACATCCTGCGCCAACAAATGGCGCGGGATCTGGTATCCATCACCATGCGCCGGCTCACGAGTTTGAAGTAACGGCGGCGCGCGGTTGCAACGTGCTCCTGGTCAACGGCATCGATCGACTTTCCCTGCAAGTACTCTTGGATCGCTACGGCCTGGCGCTGCAGTTGGTGGCACCGGACGAAGTGATCTCCGGTTCTTATTGGGGCGAACGCGAAGCAGGGCTCATGGGATCGAAGATTTTCGCGCGCCTCGATACGCCGCTGCACTCTGTCTTGCACGAAAGCGCCCATTTCATCTGCATGACGCCGGAGCGGCGTGCAGGCTTGCATACCGATGCTGGCGGCGATCACGCGGAAGAAAATGCCGTTTGCTATCTGCAAATCATCCTGGCCGATTCGTTGCCCAACGTCGGCCGGCAGCGGATGTGCCGTGACATGGATGTGTGGGGCTATACATTCCGGCTCGGCAGCGCGGTGGAATGGTTTGAGCGCGACGCTGACGATGCGCGCGACTGGCTGATCGAGCACGGCGTGCTCGATCAGTCGAGCAGCCCCACCTATGCCTGCCGATAGCGAGGATCGCATGACACGGCGGACTGCGCTCGCCGGGATGACCGCACTTTTTCTGGCGGGATGCGAGCGCCTCGGATTTCTCGCCGCCAATGTACCGGCGGCGTTCGGGTCGTATAAGCGGCACGCGAATATCGCGTATGGGCAGGACCCGCATCAGCGTCTGGATGTGTACGTATCCGAGGGTAGCGCAGCGCCTCGGCCCGTGGTCGTATTCTGGCACGGGGGACGTTGGCGTTACGGCGACAAGGCAGACTATCGATTTGTCGGCGCAGCGCTGGCGGAGTCAGGCTATGTGGCCATGGTGGCGAATTATCGCCACTACCCTGAAGTTAAAATGCCGGGGTTCATGCAGGATGCGGCGCTCGCCGCGCTGTGGGCCACAGCGCACGCAGATGAGTATGGCGGCGCCCAGGGGCGTCTCTACCTGATGGGCCATTCGGCGGGCGCGCACCTGGCCGCGCTGGTGACGCTCGATGCGCGATATTTCGCTGACGCCGGGCGGACCGTGCCGCGCATCGCGGGGGTCATCGGTCTGTCCGGACCGTACGATTTTTTGCCGCTGCTCGAGCCGGACGTTCAGGACATGTTTGGTCCGCCGCCGCTGTATCCGGAGTCGCAGCCCATTAATTTCGTGCGCGCTGATGCGCCGCCCATGCTGCTGGTGCACGGCCTCAACGATGACACGGTGAAGCCGAAGAATTCGCGCAATCTTGCGGCGGCGCTGCGGGCGCAGGGCGTCCCGGTGACATTGAAGCTGTATCCCAAGCTTTCGCATGCCGATACCGTCGCGGCACTGACCGCGCTGCTGCGCGGCAGGGCGCCCACGCTCGCCGATATCAGAGCGTTCGTCAGTCAGGGCGCAGAAGGCGCTGAGGGAGCTAAACCGCCGCTCTCTTAAGCCGCGTGGGCGGCGGCCGATGTAGCCATCGCGTACACGCGACCAAAACGATTGGCGAGAAAAGCTTTCAGGCCGATCTCTTCCTGGCGAATGAGTCCGGACTGGGGAAGCTCACCGGCGCTCAACATATCGAGCACCGCGCAAATGCCACCGGCGGTGGTGATCTGAATGGCGCTGCGCACCCTGCCGCCCATCGGGGCCGCATAGATCTTGTTGGCGTAGGTCTCTTGCATGAGTTGACCTGCGCGCATGCCGCTAACAGTGACGAATACAATGACGACATCCTGAAGCGTGATGGGCACCGCATTTTCCAGAATGTCCTTGAGAAGTTCGCGCCGGTCGCGCAACCGCAGATCATTCAACAAGGCCTTCATGATGGCGGCGTGGCCGGGATAGCGGATGGTGCGGTAGTTCAGGTTACGCACCTTGCCGGCCAGCGTCTCGCACAGCGTGCCCAGTCCGCCTGAGGTGTTGAATGCCTCGTACAGAATGCCGTCAAGGGAGAATTCTTCCAATTCCTCCAGCGGCTGCGTCTCTCGAAGCTGGCCGTTAACAATGGCTTCGCACGGCTCGCAGTATTCGTTGATCACCCCGTCCGTGCTCCAGGTCAAATTGTAGTTGAGTGCGTTGGAGGGAAATTCAGGGAGTGCGCCGACTCGCATGCGCACATCGTTGAGTTCATCGAATCGCGACGCCAAATCGGACGCGACGATGGTGATAAATCCCGGCGCCAGACCGCATTGCGGGATGAAGGCGGTGCGCGCGCCTACGCTCAATTGCTTGACCGCGCGGGTGCTGGCGACATCCTCCGTCAGATCCAGGTAATGAGCGCCGCCGCTCTTGGCAGCTTCGGCGATGAGCCGGGTCGCGTGATAGGGCGCGGCAGACAGGACAGCAAATTTACCCGACAGCAATTTGCGCAAGGCATCTCCTTGCGTAATGTCGATGGCGGATTTCTTGATCGGGGCGGAAGTTTCGAGCCGATCCAATTGCGCCTGCGATCGGTCGACCACGGTCACGGCGTAGTCGCCGCAACTGCCTAGAAACTCCGCAATCATCGAGCCAATTTTGCCCGCGCCTACGATGACAATGTCTTTCATGCCGCCTCCCTTGGAGGTCGCCATTTTTGCGTGATCCCATGGCAGATGGTAGGGTCGTTTTAGTCATTTTTAAGGTATGCTTACTACATTAGGAAGGGCAAAAGCGGCGAAATGCCATGGATTCCATCGATGAGAAGCTGTTGTCGGCGCTGCGGGAGAATGGCCGCGCCTCGACCGCAATGCTGGCCAGGTTGGTGGGACGCTCGCGTACCAGCGTTCAGAGCCGAATCGAGCGGCTGGAGAAGCAAGGCATCATCACTGGCTATGGGGTTCGCCTGGCGCCCGCACTCGGAACGGGCGCGGTGCGCGCCCACGTCATGATCAAGGTGGGTCCGAAGGAGACCCGCGCCGTGACCGCCGCCTTGCGTGAGATATCCCAGGTGCGGCTGCTGCATTCCGTCAGCGGCGATGTCGACATGATCGCGGTGGCGGTAACCGCATCGGTGGCCGAAATGGATCAAGTCATCGATCGAATTGGCGCGCTCGACGGCGTGGAGCGCACCAATTCGTCAATCATCCTGTCGACCAAGTTTGAACGGTGAACGATTGAGCGCCGTTTCGAAGGTTAACGGCAATCGCAGGTTTCCTCTTCACGTGTTGTTGCCTACCATGGGCAGCGCGGGTGATGTGCATCCATTTATCGCGCTCGGCGCGGCGCTTCAGGCTCGCGGACATCGAGCGACGATTCTGACTAATCCCATTTTCCAGGCGCTCATCGAGGCCCAAGGCATTGGATTTATTGCCGTCGGCCGCGCCGCTGATGCCAACGCAGCCATTGCCAATCCTGAATTGTGGCATCTGCGCAAGGGCTTCAAGGTCATTGCCCAGGTGATCGTGCCGGCGATCGCGGAAATTTATCGATTGATCGAAAAGCACGCGGATTCACACACCGTGGTGGCGTTCTCGAGCCTCGCATTCGGCGCCCGCGTCGCTCAGGAAAAGCTCGGCGTGCCGAGCGCTTCTGTGCACTTGCAACCCAGCGTGATCCGCACTTTCGTCGATCAAGGAATGATGGGCAACGTCCGGCTATCGGCATCCCGACCGAAATGGTTCAAACAGGGATTGTTTCGAATCATCGACGCCGTGATTCTCGATCGCCGGCTCAAGGCCCCGTTAAACGAGCTTCGCGCGAGTCTCGGCCTGGCGCCCGTCGATCGAGTGATGCATCGTTGGATTCACTCGCCCGAATTGGTGATCGCATTCTTTCCCGAATGGTTTGCGGCGCCGCAGCCGGATTGGCCGGCCAATACGCACGCAGTCGGATTTCCTTTGTGGGACGCGGATGGCGAAGCGGCGCCTCTCGCCGAGGCTGAGGAATTTTTGAGTGCGGGCGCGGCGCCCATCGTGTTTACGCCAGGATCGGCGGGGTCGACGATGCAGCGATTTTTCAGAGAATCGGTCGCGGCTGCGCATCATTTGGGTTTGCGCGCCATGCTGGTGACCAATTATCCGAACCAGGTTCCGCCTAACCTTCCGGCCAACATCAAAGTCTTTGGCTATCTCCCTTTCAGCCAGGTGCTGCCGCGGGCGGCGCTGCTGGTATATCACGGCGGTGTCGGCACCTTGGCGCAGGGGATCAAAGCGCGCGTCCCACATCTCGTGGTGCCCCACGGCTATGATCAATTCGATAGCGGCTGGCGGATTGAAAAGATTGGATTGGGAAGGAGTATTCCCCAGAGCCGCTATCGGGCGGCGCGCGTGGCTCGCGCGATCGAGAGCATTCTGGGCGACGACACCGCAGCGCAGCGGCGCGCGGATTACGCCTCGCGCATCGATTCCGCGGATGCAGTTACCCGCGCCTGCAGATTGATCGAGGGACTGGCGCCGAAAAACTAATCACGCCAATGCGCGGCATCGCTGATTGCGCGCCGCGGGCTCGTGACAAGCGGCTAGCTCATGGCGCAGTGTTGTTCACGTTAGGCTCCCGCGTCTTAGGATCGCGCATGTGATCGAACAGGTCGCCGCGCACCGGAATCTCGCCGATACCGCACATGGGAAACGGAATCATCCCGTACATCACGATGAAGCATCGATCGTTGATCCAAAGAATCGACCCGCCGCCTTCCATCGCTTCAACGCGATGGGTATGGGCGTGATCCCAGCCAAACTCAGGCGCAGGCGTCTGGTCGGGACCGAGTCCAGCATCGAAGTTCGCGCCGGCGGCATGTTTATCCAAGGCACGGGGTTGCGGCGCCAAGGCCGATTGCGCCCGCTGCTTTGCCGTGAGTGCCGCTTCAGCGCTCCAATCGACGGTTGCGGGCCTTTGCTCGGTCGGCGCCGGTGCGGCCGGGGTTGGAACGGCGACCAGTTGAGTGTCATGCGCCGGCTCAGGCTTCTTGCGCGGCGAACTGGGCTGCGGCGGCGCCTTCTCGGCCGATTGCACATGCGCGGGAAGCGGTAAAAACACCAGCGATTCCTCAATGCGCAGATCGAGATGAGTCTGCCAACGCGAAGCGATCAGCAATATCGCGACATGAAGCGCGGCAATGAGAGCGAAGATGGTGAGCCGGAGCAGCCGCGTCCCGGCTCTTTGCGGCGGCTCATACATGCTCGATGCGAAGAAAAAACGGCGTGGATTTTGAGGCCCACGCCGCATGGGATTCGCACCAGCGGGGGAGTTGGCTGGGTTGCCGGCGCGAGGTTCTCCTAAACTTCGAGATCATCCTGCCAAAAATCCCTAAGAGAGACAGGTACATGTTGTACCTGATAATTAAATTTTAGTCGTTTGTCATAATACTGAATTCGTGTTACCGCGGCACAGGACATTGATATTTTTGGAATAATCTCCGCCGCACCGCAAAGAATGTCGTACTTAAAGAGCGCAAGAATCCCCGATCAGAGGCTTAGGCGCCGAAGTTCAAAGCCGCGCAGAAATCAGCTCACGGGCGAGGCGGCGGTGCGAGGTTGCCGCACACGGCGCACGATCCAATAAGCGGCGACGGCCACGACCAGGGTAATGCAGCTGGCGTTGAAGTCCTGGCGCTGGCCCGGGGTGAAGGCCATCGCGAGCAACACCGCACCCATGCAGGCGATTGTGGCGTAGCTCAAATAAGGGAATAACCACATGCTGACCGCGGGCGGAGCCTCGCCGTTGCGTTCGCGTCGCCGGCGTAATGCAATCTGCGCGGCGGCCGTGATCATATAAACGAATACAATCAGCGCGCCCGAGGAACTCAATAAAAAGTCGAAGACTCTTTGCGCGCCCTTGGTTGCCGCGACGATGCCGAGAAATCCCGCCGCCGCGCCGATCAACACCGAGACCACGGGCACGCGACGTTCATTCAATTTGACCAAGGACTGCGGCGCATCGCGCCGTTCAGCCAGGATAAACAGTACGCGCGAACTGACATAGAAGGCCGAGTTCAGGCATGACAGCACCGCTGTGAGGATGATGACGCTCATAATGATGCTTGCACCGGGCACGTGCATCGTATTGAGCGCCAAGGTGAAGGGCGACTCGCCTGAACGAACTGTATTCCAGGGAACCACCGACACGATCAAGAAAACGGACACGACGTAGAATATCAAAATGCGCCATATCACGGTCGCGGTCATTTTGGCGATGGCCCGGCCCGGTTGCGCCGATTCCGCCGCCGCGACAGTCGTGATCTCGGCGCCGGTCATTGCAAAAAACACCGTAGGCGCCGCGCCGATCACGGCAATCCAGCCACTCGGCGTGAAGCCGCCGTAGTTGACGAGATTCGCAAAGGTCGGGCCCGACGGCGACGTCCAGCCGAACGCGAAAGAAGCCGCGATCACGACGAATAGCAGAATCGCCGCAACTTTGATGGAGGCGAACCAGAATTCAAACTCGGCATACGAACGCGCCGACATGAGGTTGACGCCCGTCATGATGGTCATCAAACCGAGACCGATCTGCAGCTGAGAATAAGAAGGCATCCAGGCCTGCAGAATCTTCGCGCCTGCAATGGCCTCCACCGGCACGACGAGAACCCAGAAATACCAATACAGCCAGCCGACGACAAAGCCGGCACCATCGCCCAGTCCGGAGCGCGCAAACTCCGTGAACGATCGCACGTTAGGCAAGGCGGTCGCCATTTCGCCCAACATGCGCATCACCATCAGAATCAGCATGCCCGTGACGGCGTAGCTGATGAAAACCGCGGGGCCGGCCGCTTTGATCGAAGTGCTGCTGCCGACAAACAGTCCGGCACCGATGATGCCGCCAATCGAGATCATCGCAAGATGACGGCCCTTGAGCGACCGGCTGAGCTGACGCGTAGGGTCGGACTGATCAGGAATAGTCGGCTGAGACATTGAGCGCCCCTCGTGAAAACTCGCCGTATGTTACGCATGTTAACGCAAGCCATGCGTCGCAATTACAAGCTGCGCAAGAACTCGATCAGCGCCTTGTTGACCTCGCCGGCGCGCTCCTGCTGCGTCCAATGGCCGCAGCCCGGCAGCATGATGGTGCCGCGCAACTGCGGGATGTAGCGCGCCAAATCGGCGATAACTTCTTTCATGCGAGGAAAGGAAACCACCAGATCCAGATCGCCCGCCATGTACAGCGCGGGCACCGTCACCGATGCCCCGGCATACGGGGCCATCAATTCCCAATTGCGATCGATGTTGCGGTACCAGTTGAGTCCACCGCGAAATCCCGAGTGTTTGAACTGCTGCACATAGAAATCCAAGTCCGCATCGGTAAGCCAGGCAGGCAACGTCTCCGGGCTCGGCATCCGCGTGAGAAATCCGCCTGCGCGCGGCACCATGCCGACCCCCGCGCCCGTGCCCACAGGATTGCGTCGGGGCACATCGCCCGATCCAGAATACAAAATCTTGCGCAGCGAAATCCCTGGATCCATCTCGAGTTCCTCTTCCGCCACGCCCGGCGCTTGAAAGTACAATTGATAAAAGCTGGCCTCGGCGTTCTGCGGCATCACGGTGGTCGGCGCGATGCTGCCCCGAGGCCGATACGGAACGCTGAGTCCAACGACCGCGCGGAATCGATCCGGGCGCAGCAGCGCCGCATGCCATGCGACCGGCGCGCCCCAATCATGTCCGACCACCACGGCGGTTTTTTCACCGAGCGCATCGAGCACGCCCACCATATCTCCGACCAGGTGAAGCAGAGTGTAGCGCTCGATCTCGGCAGGGCGGTCCGTCATGCCGTAGCCGCGCATGTCGGGCGCAACGGCGTGAAATCCCGCCGCCGACAGCGCGGATAATTGATGGCGCCACGAATACCAAGACTCCGGGAATCCATGACAGAGCAGCACCAGCGGGCCGCCTCCCTGCTCGGCGATATGAATGCGGATGCCGTTGGCTTCGACGCTACGGTGCGTTGGCTCGTTCATGCCGATAATGTATCAGCGTTGCGGCGCATGGTCCTTTAGCGCACCGAGCTTGGTTTCCATTTCAGCGCCGAAATAGGCCTGCGGTCTGGACGCATCGACGCGCTCACGGCGCTCGCGCAGGGCTATGGCCGATTTTGCCTGGTCGAACGCATCGCGCAGCGTGCGCGCCTCCGGCAACGCGTCGCGGAAAAACGCTTCGCCAAAGTAAGTTAGGTCGCGGTCATTCGAACAACCAAACGAGGTGCGGTCGGCCGCGGCGGCGGTGATCACGATGGTACGCGGATCCTTGAGCGCATCGATGAACCCTCCCGCATAGCAAGCAGAAATGACAATCACGCGCCATTTTATGCCTGAATCGCTCAGGGCGTCGGCGAGGTCCTCATCCGTCATGTCATTGAGCGGCAGGTCCGAGTTTGACACCGCAATGGCCGGCTCACTTGCGCCGTGCGAGGAAATGACCAGAAACAATATGTCGCGATCCAGGTTCATGCGGCCGGCGAGACCGCGAAGTGCGTACTTCAATCCTGAGACGCTGGCGAGGGGTGCGTGCTGCAGGTCGCGCTGATCGTTGATCAGAGAGAGTGCGCGATTCTCCATGCCATAGCGTTCCGACAGCACCCGCGATGCCAGGCCGATTTCCTGCGCAAATACTTTTTGTTCGCCCACTCCTGCGAATCCGAGAAAGAACGCTTTGGGGCTGGGCGACGCATCGGAATGGATGACAGCAAGCGCTTGATCGATGCGCTTGGATTGCTCGAAGAGCAGTGTTTCCGCGTCGGCCGGCGAATCGCCGCCATCCGCCGCTTCGGCAACTTCCGGAGCGGCCCAAACGTCAGGAATCACGTCCATCGCGTCGGTGAGCCATAGGAAGGCCATGAGAAAGACGATGCCGGCGAACAGGGCGCGACGTTGCCATTCGCCCGTCAAGGCGCGCAAGCCGCGGGCGACGTAGATCGATGAGTGAATCAATACGACAAAGGCCGCGATCCGCCAATCAAGACCGAAAAAAGGTACTGCGAGCGCAGCGAGCAGCAGGGGCAGCGGCACCAGTCCCAATGACAACAACAACGCCTGCGCAAAAGCAGGCTTAGGGTTGGATAGGCCGCGAAGCAGTGCCGCCAAAGCCAGGACCGCCAGCACATACCAGGGAAATAACGGCACACCGGCGATGAGAAATTGCGGGTCCGGCAGCGCTTCCCACCAATCGATCGCCACCCACAGCAACAGCCAGAGAAAACTTAATGCTATCAGGACGATACTCGCAGCGCCGAATTTGGGTGTTCCCCTTCTCAATGTCCACAACTGCAGCAGCCCTATCAGGGATTGCGGCGGTTTCGCCGCCGCCGCGGCAGCTGGAGCTGGAGCTGGGGCTGGGGCTGGGTCCGGCGGCTGATTCAGGGATTCATTGTCATCCATGGCTTAAGATCATAACTTGCCAGTGCTGATCGGAGGCAGTGAATGAGCGTCTATAGACTGGGAGAACACGCGCCAGTGGTGGCCGAGAGCGCCTACGTGGCGCCGAATGCCGCAGTGATCGGCAAAGTCATCCTCGCGGCGCATGCCACGGTATGGTTTGGCGCCACCCTGCGAGGCGATAACGAGACCATCAGCATCGGCGCCGGCAGCAACGTGCAGGACTCCGCGGTCTTGCACACGGACCCCGGATTTCCGCTCACCGTGGGCGCCGACGTGTCGATTGGACACCAGGCCATGATGCACGGCTGCACAATCGGCGAGGGCACGTTGATTGGCATTCAGGCCATCGTGTTGAACGGCACCGTCATCGGCAAGGGCTGTCTGGTCGGTGCGGGAGCGCTCATCACGGAGCGCAAGGTCTTTGCCGATGGCAGTTTAATTTTGGGCGCGCCCGCCAAGGTGGTGCGCCAGCTCAGCGCGGAAGAGCAGGAAAATCTGCTCAAGGTCGCAGCAAATTACGCCGAGCGCGGTGCGTATTACCGAAATCAATTGCACGCTATTTAAGGCCGTGCTGGTATTCTTCTGCCCCCACATGAATCGCTCATCTAGGAGAGAAGCGAATGGCCAACGACCAGAAGCCTGAGTTCAGCAGGCGTGATTTTGTGCAAGGTGCTGTTTCCGGCGCCGCCCTTGCGGCAGTGCCGATGGGGGTGTTTGCCGCAGCGTCAAATGATGCCGACAAGCCGGCCGTGCTGGCACAGATTCCTAAAATGCACGCCGCGAACATCAAGCGGCTGCAGGACTGGATTGCGCTGCCCTCGATCGCCGCGGAGAACAGGAACTATCCGCAAGGTCCCGAGCACATGGCGAAGCTCGCACAAGATGCGGGTTTCACCGGTGTGAAACTCATACACACTGCAGGCAAACCCGGCGTGTTCGGCAAGATCGATGCCGGTGCACGCACCACCATGGCGATTTACTTCATGTATGACGTGAAGCAATTCGTGCCGGAGGAGTGGAGCTCCCCGCCGCTCGAGGCCCGGCTGGTGCAGAGAGAAGGATTGGGCACGGTTTGCATGGGGCGCGGCGCCGTCAATCAAAAGGGGCCGGAAAATTCCTTCCTCAGTGCCTTGATGGCCTTCAAAGCAGCGGGCCGGCAACTGCCGGTCAATCTGGTCCTGGTCTGCGAGGGAGAGGAAGAAATTGCGTCGCCGCATTTCCAGGAAGTCGTGAGAAATCCCGAAGTCATGGCTGAACTGAAGAAGTGCGTGGGCGTATTCATGCCCGAAGCCGGTCAGGATCGCGATGGCGGAGTTCAAGTTTCGCTGGGTGCGAAAGGCGTGGTCGAGCTGGAATTGATTTCGAGCGGTGAGAAATGGGGACGCGGTCCTGCTCATGATGTGCACTCGAGCCTCGAGGCGCAGGTGGATTCACCGACCTGGCATCTCGTCCAGGCGCTGAACACGCTGGTGGAGAAAGACGGACATACTCCCGCCGTCGAAGGATTCTTCGAAAAGGCGAAGCCCTTGAGCGCGGCGCAAGAGCAGATGATCAAAGAGCATGCCGTCAAGACCTCGGAGGCCACGGTGAAAAAGGCATTCGCTGTGCAGCACTGGGTACACGATAAAAATTGGGTGGATTCGCTGATGCTGCTGGAATCCCGCGCCACCATTAATATCGAAGGATTGGTGGCCGGCTATACGGGTCCCGGCGGCAAGACTGTGCTGCCGCACAAGGCCGTGGCGAAAATCGACATGCGTCTCGTGCCGGATATGACGGCGGCCGATACCCTGGCGAAGTTGAAGGCGCACTTGGCCAAACATGGTTTCGGCGACATCGAAGTGAACATGAGCGGCGGCTACAACCCGACGCAAACTGATCCCGACAGCAAACTGATCAAGACTCAACTCGCGACCTATCGCAAGCTCGGACTCGATCCGCAGTTATGGCCGCGCTCCGCGGGGTCCTGGCCGGGATATGTATTTACCGATGCCCCGTTGAGCTTGGCGGCGGGTCACTTTGGCTTGGGCCACGGCACGGGCGCGCATGCCCCTGATGAATACTATTTGATCGAATCGACCAATCCAAAAATTCAGGGTTTGGACGGGGCCGTCGCATCCTTTGTGGAATATTTGTACGCGCTGGGTTGAGGGCAACGGTTGCGCTGGCTAACGGCGGCGCAACGCACCGCTCCGAAGCAGCACGAGGAAGCCGACCAGCATCGAGACCCCCCATCCCGCCGGCGCTGAACGCGGCAGCGAGAAGACGACTTTTCATGAACGCTCCCCCCCACTAGTCAAAAATATTCCCATATTTTTCCCGCAGCAGCGTCTTCTGCACCTTGCCGGTGCCGCCGACGGGCAGGGCTTCCAAGAATATGACGTCCTCGGGCACCCACCACTTCGCCATGCGCGCGGCGAGAAAGCCAAGAATGTCAGCAGATTCGAGGCTGTGGCCGGGCTTGCGAACGATGAAGAGCAAGGGCCGTTCCTGCCATTTGGGATGCTTGACGCCGATGACGGCTGCCGCCGCCACGGCGGGGTGCGCGATGGCGGTATTCTCCAAATCGATCGAGCTGATCCACTCGCCGCCCGTCTTGATCAGATCCTTGGCGCGGTCGCGTATCTGCAGTACGCCGTTAGGATCGATGGTCGCGATATCGCCGGTGGGAAACCAACCGTCGCGCAGCGGCGATACGTCATTTTTGAAATAGCCGCTGACGATCCACTGACCGCGCACCATGAGCTCGCCCTGCGATTTGCCGTCGCGGGGCAAGGTCATGCCGTCTTCGGCGACGACTTTAATGTCGATGCCGAAGACGGTCTTGCCGCAGTTGGCGGCAGCTGCGTGGCGCTGCGCCGGCGTCCACTGCAGCTGTTCCTTGGTCAAGCAGCTGATAGTCGCGGCCGCCGTGGTTTCGGTCATTCCCCAGCCCTGCCTGACTTCAATGCCGAAGCGCTCGTCGAACTTTGCGATCATGGCTAGCGGCACGGCGGAGCCGCCTGATAGAACCCGCTGCAGACTCGAAAATTTCAAGTTGTTCTGCTCGGCGTATTGCAGGAGCGCCAGCCACACCGTCGGAACGCCCGCGCTCACGGTCACTTGTTCGTTTTCCATCATTTCATACAGGCCGGGACCGTCTAGACGCGGGCCGGGCAGCGCCAATTTCGCGCCGCCGATGAGGCATCCATACGGAGCACACCAACCATTGATGTGAAACATCGGCACCACCGGCAGCATGCATTCCCGGGCAGACAGCCCGAGCATTCCGGGCATGCAGATGGTCATGGCGTCGAGGACGATTGCGCGATGCGAATACAATGCGCCCTTGGGGTTGCCCGTGGTGCCGGAGGTGTAGCAGATCGCGGCACTCGAGCGTTCATCGAACTGCGGCCAGTCGAACTCCTCCTCCTGCACCGCAATCAACGTCTCGTAACAATACACGTTGGCAATTGCCTCGAGCGCCGGCATGTTTTCCGCATCGGTCATGCAGATCCATGCCTCGATGTTCGGGCAAGCCGCTGCGATCTTTTCGATCAATGGTGCGAAAGTGCAATCGAAGAAGAACGCCCGGTCTTCCGCATGATTGATGATGTAAATCAGCTGGTCGATATGCAGGCGCGGATTGCAGGTGTGGATGACCAGGCCGCTGCCCGACACGGCATAATAAATCTCAACGTGACGGTGATTGTTCCAGGCGAGAGACCCGACCACGGCGCCCGCCGGCAGCCCGAGGTCGGAGAGGGCGTTGGCGAGCCTTTTAACGCGGGCCGCGCATTCAGCAAAGGTGTAGCGAAACACCGGCCCGTGGGTCTCGCGCGAAACAATTTGCGTCTGGCCGTGTTGCGCCTCGGCGTGCTCGAGGATTGAGGAGATCAGCAGCGGCCGATCCATCATGAGTCCGGGCTGCAGCATGGTCATTGATGCGCGGCGGCGCTTTGCTGCGCGCGGTAAGCGATCCAGCTTTGCTCAATCAAGTATGCATGCACGTTGTCGGCATCTTTTTCGCTCAAAATATCGTTGAAGCGTTCCATGCCGGCCGGCGCCAGCACGCCGCGCAACAAAATATCCTTGAATTTCATGTGGAGCCCGTCATTGAGCTTGCGAAGATCAGGGGTGGTGCTGGGCCCCAGTTGATGACAGCGCGTGCACTGCTCGATGAAAGTCACCTCGCCCGCATCAATCTGGGCTTGAGTCGCCTTTTGCTCCGGCGGCTTAGGGAAGGGCGGCTCGATGCGCGCCGGCGGCATCGGCACCGCGCCGCCGCCCAATTTGAAGGCGATTATTCGATTGGTGTTTTGATATTTGAAAGCGGCGCTGCTCGGCGGAATAGAGGCAACCGTGATCGCGGTGCCGCCGTAGCCCACTTGAACCGCAACATATTGCTCGCCGTTGATCGCGTAGGTCATCGGCGCAGCCATGATGTGGCTGCCGGTTTTCAAGACCTTGAGCACTTTGCCCGTGTCGGCCGCATAGACCCACAGCTCCCCGCTGCCGCGGCCCTGGAATACTAGATTTCCCGCGGTCGACATCACACCGCCGTCATAGCCGCGAATTCCGGATGAGGTCTCGTGTTCCCACACCACCTTTCCTGCCAGCGGGTCCCAGGCACGAAGCAGTTCTCGCACCGGTTTGACATGACGTGCGGCCCTGACGGCTTGTTCGTCCGGCACAGGACCGAACAAGCGGGTCGAATCCTTCGCGTCATAGGTGTCGTCGGGAATAATGCCTTGCGCCGTAAAGAAACCCTCGACATATTTCACTTTGCTGCCGTTGTGCAGCAGGTCAACCCAGATCGTGGGGACGTCGATCACGGGAATGTAAACCAGCCGCGTATGCGGGCTATACGACATCGGATTCCAGGTATGAGCGCCGAACCAGGAGGGGTATGTGAGCTTGGCCGTGTTGTACCAATCGGATTGCGGGGTCGTCACGGGTCTGCCGGTCTTCATATCCACGTGCGTTGCCCAATTCATGAATGCATAGTTGTTGGCCGACAGCAATTTCCCGCTCTTGCGATCCAGCACATAAAAGAAGGCGTTCTTCGAGGCCTGCATGATGACCGAGCGGGGCTGGCCGTCGATCGTAATGTCTGCCAGCACCATTTTTTGGACTGCATCGTAGTCCCAGCTGTCATGCGGCGTTTCCTGGTAATACCACGCCATGCGGCCCGTGGAGGCATCGAGCGCAATGATGCAGGTGGCGTAAAGACTGTCGAGTGGCTTGGGTCCTAACTGGCGAAGATCATAAGGAGCCGCATTGGCCGTGCCGAAGTACAGCAAGTTCAGCTTGGCATCATAGGCAAAGCCGTCCCAGGCGGTTGCGCCGCCCTTGAATTCAGGCTTGCGGTGCGGATCCCAGGTTTTGTCCGCTGCGGCGAGTTCCGGATTTTCGTAAGGCTGGCCAACGGCCGGCGGGACCGTAAAGAAACGCCATTTGAGCGCGCCGGTTTCCACATCGTAGGCCGATATGTAGCCGCGCACGGCGCCGTGCCCCATATCGGCGCCGCTATTGCCGATGACGACCACGCTGCCCGCAATTTGCGGGGCGCCCGTGCTCGAATAGGGCAGCTTGCGATCAACGATGGTGTCGGCGTCCCACAGCTTCTTGCCGGTTGCGGCGTCGAGCGCATGCAGGCGTCCGTCCACCGATGCGACGAACACCTTGCCTTTCCACACGGCTACGCCGCGATTGACCAGATCGCAGCAGGGATTTCTGGCCATGAAGGAGTCGGCCTGGGGGTCGTAGCGCCACAGTTCTTTACCGCTGGCCGCATCCATCGCGTAGACATAACCCCAGGTTCCGGAGGTGTACATGACGCCGTCGATCACCAGCGGCGTCGCCTCCTGGCCGCGCTGCGGCTCCCCCAGATCGTAGCTCCAGGCAAAACCCAGCTGTTTGGCGTTGCCGGCGTCGATTGCCGTCAAGGGCGAAAAATAGGTGCCATCCTGGTCGCGCCCACCCGTGAACCAGTTCTGCGGCTCGGAGTCCGCGGCCTCAAGGCGCTGCGCATCCACGTTTCCCGCGCCGCCTGCCGTCGCCAGTCCGAGCCCCGGGGCCAGCAGCCAGGCGAGCGCGGCGCCGCGCCAAAATATTTTTGTTGGCAAGATTGATCTCCTGAAGGGCCCCCAGAGCTTAGCTAACATCGGGTTGGATGGGTACTTTCGGCCCTCGTCGCGTAGGCTCGCGCCGACACGATCTGGCAGCGGCGGCGCCAATATTTTTGGAAACCAACATTGCTCACCTTGGCGGCACTCGCCATGACCGCGCTGACCAGGTGCAGCGTTGCCGGCACCACCACCCGCACTCCTCGGCGCGCTGCCACGACGGCTTTTTCACAACCACGCGAGATCGTGACCGCGCCTGCACCAAGCATGGCGGCATCGACGTTTGGCTTTCCCTGCAAAAAAGCTAATTTCCCCAGGCTGATTTGAATGCACGGCCCGGGCGAGACCGGACCGTGCCGTATTTGCTGTGCGGCCGTTCGCGCCCTTAAACTCGCCGCCATGGCCGTACTTTTAAACGCCGACGACTTCCGCCAGCTCGCCAAGCGCAGAATCCCCAAAGCGATCTTCGATTATGCCGACGGCGGCTCATATGACGAGCGCACCATCCGGCGCAACGCCGCGGATCTGGACGCGATGACTTTTCGGCAGCGCGTCATGGTCGATGTCTCAAAAATATCGCTGGCCACGACATTGCTCGGCGCGCCTGTCTCCATGCCCCTTGCGATCGGTCCCACGGGCCTCGCGGGATTGTTTCATGCCGACGGTGAAATACTCGGCGCACGGGCCGCCGCCGCCTGCGGCATTCCCTTTTGCCTGAGCACCATGTCGATCTGCTCGATCGAGGATGTGCGCGAGGCGACGAAGGAACCCTTCTGGTTTCAGCAGTACCTGATGAGGGATCGCGGTTTCAATCAAGAGCTGATCGACCGCGCCGCGGCCGCACAGTGTTCGGCGTTGATGCTGACGCTCGATTTGCAGGTCATCGGCGAACGTCGCCGCGATCCGCGCAACGGCTTGACCATCCCGCCGCAGTTGACACTGCGCAATGCCTGGGATGTCGCGACCAAGCCCACTTGGGCGCTGCAAGTGCTGTTCGGCAAGCGGCGCACGTTCGGCAACTTGGTTGGCCGGATCGGCGGCTCCAGCGGCTT
This sequence comes from Steroidobacteraceae bacterium, assembly GCA_039924385.1. Classification (GTDB taxonomy): domain Bacteria; phylum Pseudomonadota; class Gammaproteobacteria; order Steroidobacterales; family Steroidobacteraceae; genus Bog-1198. The sequence continues at coordinate 12,023 of JBDTAV010000007.1, read as the reverse complement.
CAATACGCTGGCCGAGTGGATCGCAACTCAATTCGATGCATCGGCGGATTGGCGCGATGTGGAATGGGTGCGCAGCCGCTGGCCGGGCAAGCTGATACTGAAGGGCGTGCTGGACGCCGCAGACGCGCGGCTGGCGGTCGCGACCGGGGCGGACGCGATTGTCGTTTCCAATCATGGCGGACGCCAGTTAGACGGCGCCCCGTCCTCGATCTCCGTGTTAAGCGAAATCGTCGCGGCCGTTGGCGGACGCTGCGAAGTTCTATTCGACGGCGGCGTGCGTTCCGGCCAAGACATCGCCAAGGCGCTGGCGCTTGGGGCGAGAGGCGCGCTGATCGGCAAGGTGTTTCTCTATGCCTTATCGGCCGCCGGCGAAGCAGGCGTGACCAAGGCGCTCGACATCATGCGCAACGAGCTGCGCGTGACCTTGGCGCTGACCGGTACCTCAAGCATTGACGCGGTGGGTCCGCATATCCTTAGATCATAGGGAGTCCACGCGGCGCTTTGCCAATGGGAAACGCGGCGTCGATCTTGGCAATGTCGGAGTCGCTGAGCTCCAAGTTGTATGTGCCGCCATTCTCGGTCACATGCGCCATATCCGATGCTTTGGGAATGACAAAGACAGCCGGGTGGCGCAGCAGAAAGCGCAGCGCCACCTGCCGCGGCGTGGCGCCATGTGAATCGGCAATTTCACGCAGCACCCGGCTTGCCTTCGATGTACCCGCATAGATGCCGGGCGACTGGCCGAACGGTGTGTAAGCAACCACGGCGCTGCCGTGCTTGGCACACCAGGGCAGCACGGCATGCTCGATCGCACGCTGCTTCAGGTGGTAGAGAACTTGATTGCACGCTGGATGGCCGGGACCGGCGATCGCAGCGACCTCGGCCAAGTCCTGCACGTCGAAATTGCTCACACCCCACGCCAGGATTTTGCCCTGGCGCACCAAGAGCTCGAGTGCGGCGATGGTTTCCTCCAGCGGCACGCTTCCGCGCCAGTGAAGCAGGTAGCAGTCGAGCCGGTCGGTGCGCAGATGCGCCAGTGATTTCTCGCATGCCGCGAGCGTGCCGTTTTTCGATGCATGGTTGGGCAGCACTTTGGAAACCAAGAACGTCTCGTCGCGCCGTCCCTCGACGGCCTTGCCGACGATTCTTTCCGACAGGCCGGTACCGTACATTTCCGCCGTATCGATATGAGTCAGGCCGAGGTCGAGCCCGCGCCGCAACGCGGCGATGGCAGCGTCAGCCGCCGAAGCCTCGATTTTCCACGTTCCTTGCCCGACGCTTGCGACATGCCGCCGGGTCGTTCCGAACACATGCTTGGTGATGTCTGCTGCCATCGATGTTTTGCAGTATTGCAAGAATCTGGCGCACAATCATCTCGCAACAAGAACAAGGAGGTCTTGAAAGTGCCGACGCCGACCGCGCCCGATAGAAGGGATCCGGTTCTCCGTGTCGACCAACTCGCACGCGCGCACTTACATCACCGGATTTCGCGGCGTGATCGAGCAGGGTTACTTGGTGCGGGTGTGGGACGTCGCACGTGATGTCACCGAGCTGGCCGATCTGAATGAGCGGCTGCGCCAGAATCAGGATCGCCTGAAGCTCTATGCACGCGAATTGGCGAAGCAACCAACATCGTGCGCGAAGTTCAGGCAATCGCGCAGCGGGTCATCGCCGATTTGAGTCCGCCGGGGTTGTACGAGTTGGGGTTGGAACCGGCGCTCAAGTGGCTCAGCGTCTATATGCGGAGCAAAGACAATCTGCAGGTCGATCTGAAAGTCATCGATTTACGGGTACTGGTCTTCAAGGTCATCCGCGAATTGCTGCGCAACGTCGTCAAGCATTCCGGCGTGCAGGCCCATCGGTCACCGTCACCGCTCCCCGGATGAATTGCGCGCGGTCGTCGAAGACCGCGGCTCGGGATTTGAATGGCAGTTGAGCTTGTTCGAGCCCCGTGCCCACGGCTTCGGCTTATGACGGTGGACACCGGTCCGGGCCGCGGTTGCCGAGTGACGGTGGTTTTCCCGCTGGGGCCCTCAAAGCGTGCGGCCCAGTCCGGCGATCCGGACCGCGATCTTAAGAATACGGCGGTGCATTCCGCGTCTGGACTTTAAATTTTTGCCAGGTGCCGCGACATGCGCAGCGCCGCTTCGCGGCCTTGATAATAGCCCTGGACGATGCCGAGCTGATCAAACCCGAGGCGCGCGTAGAAGATTCTTGCCGCGTCGTTATGCGTGCGCAATTCGAGATTGATGCGAAATACGCCTGCCTCGACGGCGGTCCGGGTGAGCCAGTCCATGAGCTGCGATCCCAAGCCTTGGCGACGATGTTCCGGCGCGACCGCGAGCAGATTCAAATGCGCGACGTCGTCGCCGAAATGCATGATGGCGAATGCCGCGATCTGCTGTTCCCGGCGCGCGACCACGGCCGAGGATGCCGGTCCGGAAATAAAATGCTGCACACGTGCCGGCGTCCATGACCAGGTCAATCCCATCTCGATGAGATCGCGCGACATTTCGGCAATTTCGCGCGAGTCCGTCGCGCGTGCCAGGCCGATGTAAGCCAGTTCAGACACGTATTTCCCCCTAGCGGCTGCGGTATCGATCGGTGGCCAGCACCAACTCGTGTGTATTGCCGGGCTCGAATGCGGAATGGCCCGCGTCGGGCACGATGCGCAGATCCGCCTCCGGCCAGGCACGATGCAAATCCCAGGCGCTGGTCGCCGGGCAGACAACGTCATAGCGACCCTGCACGATGGTCGTGGGAATATTTCGAATGCGCGGTACATCGTCGATCAGTTGGCTCTCGCTGCGCAAGAACCCGCGATTCACGAAGTAATGACATTCGATTCGAGCGACCGACAGCGCGAATTGGTCTTCGCCCCATTTCTTGATGTTATCGACGTTGCTATGCAGGAAGCTGCAGGCGGCCTCCCACACGGACCAGGCGCGAGCCGCGGTCAAGGCGACGCGCTGATCCGTGCCGGTCAGGCGCTTGTGGTACGCGCTCAAGAAATCGTCGCGCTCATCGAGCGGGATCGCGTCGCGATAGGCTTCCCAGTAATCGGGAAATATTTCGGAGGCGCCGTGCTGATAGAACCAGCGGATTTCCGCGTAGCGCAGCAGAAATATCCCGCGCATTACAATTTCGCTGACGCGCTCCGGATGCGCTTCGGAGTAAGCGAGCGCCAACGTGCTGCCCCACGATCCGCCGAACACCAGCCAGCGCTCAATGTTCAGATGTTTGCGCAAGCGCTCGATGTCGGCGACCAGGTGCCAGGTCGTATTCTCGACCAGGCTGGCGCTCGGACGGCTGCGTCCGCAGCCTCGCTGATCGAACACCACGATACGATAGTGGCGTGGGTCGAAGAATTGCCGCGCGCGTTTGTCCGATCCCGCGCCGGGACCGCCGTGCAGGAAAACCGCCGGCTTGCCGGCGGGATTGCCGCTTTCTTCGTAGTAAATCTCGTGAATGTCCGAGACGCGCAAGTAGCCGTGCCGATAAGGCTCGAGCGCCGGGTACAGTTCGCGGCGCGGCGTGCTGCGCGGATTGGGGCGGGAAATCTCCCGCGATTTCATGGAGCGCGTGGATTTGGCGGCGCTGACCGATGGCCTTTTGACGGCCGCTTTTGGGGCGGCGCGTGACTTGGCGCGCACGGCCTTTTTATTCTTCATCACTGATCCTCTTATTTTCTAATCTCGCGCCACCATCGGCCCAAGCGGCCGTCCGCCCAAAAGATGCACATGCAAGTGATACACCTCCTGGCCGCCATGTGCATTGCAATTGATGATCAGCCGGTAGCCGCTCTCGGCGATGCCTTGTTGTCGCGCAAGATCGCGCGCCACGATGAACATGTGGCCAATCAGCGCTTCATCCTCGTCGGCAATATCATTGGCTGTGGGTATGGGTTTATTCGGGACAATGAGTATATGCACCGGCGCCGCGGGACGAATGTCCAAAAACGCGGTCACGCGCGGGTCACGGTAGAGCACGGTCGCTGGCAGGTCGCCGGCGATAATCTTCTCAAAAAGCGTAGGCATTTCATACGCCTCCGATGATTCGAGGACACCAAGACTATCAGGAACTGCCTTAGGTGAAAGGCAGGAATGTGCCCCCGTAATAGGAATGGGAACGATTCCATGTAAAATCGCGTTCATGTTGGACGCACCCCCCATGCCGCTTGCCCTGTCGGTAAGCGCCGATATTCCTCTCGCGGAGCTGGCGCCGGGCGCTTCGGCACGCGTGGTTTCCGTCTCCGGGGCCGATTCCAAGGCACCCGCTGAGGTCAGCCGGCGCCTGGCTGAATTAGGGTTTCTGCTCCGAACCCTCTGATCGCCCGGGTTGGAAATCCCAACTGCGGCAAGACCGCGCTGTTCAATATTCTGACCGGCAGCCGCCAGAAAGTCGTCAACTACGCCGGCGTCACTGTCGAGCGCAAAGAAGGTTCGCTGCTCACGCCGTCGGGCGCGCGGATTCGTATCCTGGATTTGCCCGGCGCCTACAGCCTGGATGCGCTGACCCCGGATGAACAAGTCACGGCTGACGTGCTGCTGGGGCGTCGCGCCGGCGAGAGCGCCCCCAATTTTGTGGTCTGCGTGACCGACGCGACCAATCTGCGGCAGAACTTGCGATTGGTGCTGAGCTTGAAGCGCTTGGGGTTGCCCATGGTGGTGGCGTTCAACATGACCGACATCGCGCGCCGCCTTCCTGCTCGATCGCGTCATGGGCAGCGTCGGCTTGTCTGGCGACGCGCACCATTCAAAATCCCCGCGATCGCCTGGCCACCATCATGATTGCGCCGCTGATAACCTGTTCCGCGCGCCTGCCGGTCTACGCGTTGATCATCGGCGCGTTCATTCCACGGCGCAGCGTCTGGGGCGGCCTGGAATTGTAGGGCGTGGTGCTGTTTGCGCTGTACGTCATCGGCGTTATCAGCGCGATGGCGGTGGCATTCGTGCTCAAACGCTTAGGGCAGCGCGGCGGCCTTCAAGCGCTGATGCTCGAGCTGCCGGCGTATCACTAGCCGAATTTGCGCAATTTGGGCATCGGTCTGTGGCAGCGCGTTGAAATTTTCATGAGCCGCGTGTGTCCGCGACCAGCAACGACGTGAGCAGCGCCTTGACGCCGCTCATCACGCAATCATGGAGTTTGCCGACGGCGCTGTCGCTGCTCGCGTGGTACGTGTTCGCGCCGCAGTGCTCTTGGCCAGCTTGGGCTACGCCTTGGTCAAGCTGGGACCACGAACATCGCGCCGGTGGATTCTTCGGCAGATAAGCTCGATTCTCGCCGCAGCCGCCATCTGAAATCAACGTGTCGATCGCGAAAGTCGGCCGACGAACTTAAGGTCCTGCGCGTTACTTCGGCGCACCTGCCGCGCCGCGACATCCGCGGGGACTTCCTTTTGACTGCGCCCGCCGACGCGCGGATCTTTCTTTCCCTGAACCACCCGCAACGGCGTGACGATGGCCTTGGCCTGCGTGAATACCAACGTCAAAGCCAGGTGTTTCAATTTATTATCCCATCTGCAGTGTTGTTTGCCCGAGTACGCCATAATGCCGCCAGACTGGCCATCGAGAAGCCCTAAGTTGCAGAAGTCTTAAAATCAATGCCCATCCCTGAGATTTTGCGCGGTCATTTGCGCTTGCCCGTCATCGGCGCTCCGATGTTCATCGTTTCCACTCCCCGGCTGGTCCTGGCGCAATGCAAGGCCGGCATCGTGGGCTCGTTCCCTGCGCTGAATGCAAGGTCCGCATCGCAACTTGACCAGTGGCTGGCGCAAATAACCGAAGAGCTGGCTGCGTGCCAGCAAGCCAACCCGGGCCGCAAGGTTGCGCCCTTCGCGGTCAATCAGATCGTGCACGGCAGCAACAATCGCTTGGAAGAGGATGTCGCGCTGTGTGTGAAACATGAGGTGCCCATCATCATCACCAGCTTGCGGCCGCCCGCCGAAGTCGTGGCCGCGGTTCATGGCTACGGCGGCATCGTGTTTCACGACGTCATCAATCTGCGTCATGCAGAAAAGGCGGCAGCGCAGGGCGTGGACGGCATCATCGCCGTCTGCGCGGGCGCGGGCGGCCATGCGGGATTGTTGAGCCCGTTTGCTCTGGTCAAGCAAATTCGGGAGGTTTATGCGGGCGCCATTATTCTCTCCGGCGCCATGAGCAGCGGCGCCGATCTGTTGGCGACGCGAGCCTTGGGTGCGGATCTGGCCTACCTGGGAACGCGTTTCATTGCAACGGATGAGGGCAACGCGCCGCCCGAATACAAGCAAATGCTCATCGACAGCGCCGCCGAGGATATCGTCTACACGTCCTTGTTCAGCGGCGTGAACGGCAATTATTTGCGCGGCAGTGTTGCGCGCGCCGGTCTCGATCCCGATCATCTGCCCGAAGCGGACAAGACCAAAATGAATTTTGGCACCGGCGGCAATACGGCGGCCAAAGCCTGGCGCGATATCTGGAGCGCCGGCCAAAGCGTCAGCGGCATTCACGAGGTCGAGGGCGTTGAGGCGTTGGTGGTGCGCATGGAGGACGAATATGCAGCAGCACGCGCCAGCTTCAATTATTAGCCGGGCGCAGAATTAAGTGCGTATTCGCGCCGAACAATTGCCGGCGGCTTTGGCGCGGGGCTTGGCCGGGATCTACTTGATTTCAGGCGATGAGCCTCTGCTGGTCGCCGAAGCCGCGGATGCCGTTCGCGCCGCCGCGCGCGCGGCCGGGTACGCGGACCGGCAGGTTTTTTTCATCGATCGCAGTTTCAATTGGGACGAGCTGCGTCTCGCCAGTCAATCACTGTCGTTGTTTGCGGAGCGGCAGCTGTTTGAGGTGCGCATGCCGAGCGGCAAACCGGACAAGGGCGCCGCGTTGCTGGCCGATCTCGCAGCGCAGTCGGCGCCCGACCTGACCTACCTCATCATCACCGACAAGCTCGACAGAAAAGTCAGCGATGCTCCCTGGGTACAGGCCATCGAAAAGCACGGCGCATGGGTGCCGATTTTCCCGGTCGAAGCGGCTGCACTGCCGGGCTGGCTGCGCGCGCGGGCAAAAGCCCTGCACCTTGATATCGATGCCGAGGCCTCACAGCTGATCGTCGATCGCGTCGAGGGCAACCTGCTGGCCGCGCAGCAGGAACTCGAAAAACTGGGGCTGCTGGCGAACGGCGAGTCCATCGGCGTCGATTTGGTGCGCCGATCCGTCGGCGACAGCGCACGCTACGACGTCTTCCAGCTCGCGGAGGCGGCCGCGGCCGGCGACGCGGCGCGCGCATTGCGGGTGCTGCTGGGACTGAAAAGCGAGGGCGTGGAACCGACGCTGATTCTGTGGGCGTTGGTGCGGGAGTTGCGCGGCATGTGGCAGGCACGCGAGCGCGACCGTTTGCGTTCCGCGGCGCGCGGCAGCGGCTGGAACCTGGCGGCGAACCCGTCGGGCCGCGCGCTCGCGCGGCTGAAGAAGCTGCCCTTGGCGCCCCTGCTGCTGCAAGCCAGCCATACCGACCGCGTCATCAAAGGATTGTCGGCAGGCGATGCGTGGAGCGCGCTCACCGGGCTCACCGGGGCCTTCGCCGGCGCTTTGCAAGCCGGTGCAGATTCAGGCAGGGTAACCCAATGAACCCAATGGGCATTTTTGGCGGCACGTTCGACCCGATTCACTATGCGCACTTGCGTACGGCATTCGAACTTCAGCAGGCGCTGCGCCTCAAAGAGATCCGCTTTCTGCCCGCGGGCAATCCGCCCCACCGCGATCAACCGATCGCCGATGCCAAGCTGCGCCTGGAAATGGTGCAGTCGGCATGCGCCGGCCAGCCGGGGTTTGTCGTCGACGACCGCGAGGTGCGCAAGGCGGGCCCCTCCTATTCGGTGGAAACCCTGGCCGAACTGCGCCATGAGTATCCGGACCGCAGCATCTGCCTGATTGTCGGCATGGACGCCTTCTTGAGCTTGCCGAAGTGGCATCAGTGGCAGGAACTGTTGCAACTGGCGCATTTGGTGGTCGCGCACCGTCCGGGATGGCGGGCGCCGGGCATGGGTCCGCTCGGGGAACTGCTGGTGGATCGAGGCACCGGCCGCATCAACGATTTGCATGAGACCCGGGCGGGCTGCATTTTCATCCACGCCGTGACTCAGCTCGAGATTTCCTCCACCGAGGTCAGACAGCTGATCGGCATGGGCCGCGATCCGCGCTTCCTCATGCCCGATCCAGTGCGTAAACTGATCTTAGACACCCATTGTTACTCCAGGAACCGGACCACGTAGTGCCAGCAAAGCAAAAGACTTCGACCCGCAAGATTCGAGACGGCAAAAAAGCTGTCGCCCCTCCCAAAACGGCGCGCGCGCCAAAAGCACCTTCCCTCAAGACCGTGATACTCGCGGCTCTCGACGACATGAAGGCTCTGGAAGTGAAGCTTCTGGACGTTCGAGACCTCACCGATATTGCCGATTTCATGGTGATCGCGAGCGGTACGTCGGATCGTCACGTACGCTCGGTTGCGCAACGCGTGGTGGAAAAGGCCAAGGAAGCCGGTTTTCGACCGCACGGCGTCGAGGGTCAGCAGGACGGCGACTGGGTTCTCATCGACTTGAATGAAATAATCGTCCACGTGATGTTGCCGCGCGTCCGCGAGTTCTATGGGCTGGAGAAGCTGTGGGACATGACCGTCACGAAGCGCGCCGCGCGCGCCTGATCCTGTCATGAAATGCCGGTTGATCGCTGCCGGTACCCGTCTCCCTGACTGGGTCAACAACGGATTCCTCGAATATCAGAAGCGGCTGCGCAGCCCCTTGGTTCTGGAGCTTCATGAGATTTCGGTCGCGACGCGCAGCGCAGGCGAAAATCCGCAACGCGCGGTGCAACGCGAGAGCGCGGACATGTTGGCGGCCATCGGCCGGGATGACTATGTGGTCGCACTGGAGATCGGCGGCAAAGCCATGAGCACTGAGCAACTGAGCGCCTGGCTGGCCGAGCGACTGCGAGATGCACGGCCGTTGGCGCTGCTCATCGGGGGCCCTGACGGGCTCTCCGCCGCGATCCGCGAAAGGGCAGATCAGAGTTGGTCGCTCTCGCCGTTGACGCTGCCGCATGCCCTGGTGCGGGTGGTGGTTGCGGAGCAAATCTACCGGGCCATGAGCTTGGCAGCCGGCCATCCGTACCACCGCGCGTGAAATCACTCATCTATCTGGCCTCAGGCTCGCCGCGCAGGCGGGAACTGCTGCAGCAAATTGGCGTGTCTTTTCGGGTGGTCGGCGCCGATTTGGACGAAACTGCATTGCCGGGCGAGTCCCCGTTGACGTATGTCTCGAGATTGGCGCAGGCCAAAGCTGCGGCGGGATGGGAACGCAGCCGCGATACCGGCGGCGCTGCGGTCCTCGCGGCCGATACCGCCGTGGTGCTCGACGGAAGAATTCTGGGAAAACCCCAGGGATTAAACGATGCAATCGCGATGCTGCTTCAGCTCTCCGGCCGCGCTCATGAAGTACTGACCGCCGTCGCGCTGCGGACGGCGGCTGGAATTGAGGTCAAAGTCAGCCATAGCACAGTCACGCTTCGATCGATCGATGCGGGCGAGGCCCGCGCCTACTGGGACACGGGAGAGCCGGCCGACAAGGCCGGCGCCTACGCCATCCAAGGATACGCAGCTATTTTCATCGCTGATCTCAAGGGCAGCTATTCCGGCGTGATGGGACTGCCGCTGTTCGAAACCGCGGCGCTGCTCACGGCCGCCGGCGTAACCTGTTGGCAACGATGAGCACCGATATTCTCGTCAATGCCAGCGCGCACGAGGCACGCGCAGCCGTCGTGGAAAACGGCGTTCTGCAGGAACTATTCCTGGAGCGCGCCAGCAGGCGCGGCTTGATCAGCAACATTTACAAAGGCCGCGTCTCGCGGGTACTGCCCGGAATGCAAGCGGCGTTCATCGACATCGGCATGGAACGCACCGCTTTCCTGCATGCCTCCGACATCTTCGATCCGCGTCACGCGGACACCGGCATTGAGCCGCCGCATACCGAGAACATTCGCTTGCTGGTCGCTGAGGGCAATGAAATTCTGGTCCAGGTCGTGAAGGACCCCTTGGGCACCAAGGGCGCCCGCCTAACCACCTACATTACCTTGCCCTCCCGGCATCTCGTTTACATGCCCAAAGGCCGCGGCGTCGGCGTCTCGGCGCGCATCGAGAAAGAAGCCGAACGCGAACGGCTGCGAGCTGCCGTCGAAGCGGGCGTCTTGCCGCAGGAGAATGCCGGGTTCATCGTGCGCACCGCCGCCGAGGACTCGGCGGCGGAAGCGCTGCGCGCGGATATGATTTATCTGCGCAAGCTGTGGGAGTTCGTGCGCCAGAAGTGCTTGCGCACCCAGCCGGGCAATCTGGTGCATGCGGACCTGCCGCTGCACTTGCGGGTGCTGCGCGACTTGATGCGCCCGGATGTCGAGAAGGTGCTGATCGATCAGCCTACCGCGCATCGCGAGATGCGGGAATTTGCCGCGGCATTCATGCCGGAGGCGCTGCCGCGCATCGACCTCTATTCTGAGGCGCGTCCGCTCTTCGAGCTGCATCACGTCGAAGAGGAGATCCAAAAGTCGCTGGAGCGAAAGGTGCCGCTGAAATCCGGCGGTCACCTGATCATCGATCAGACCGAGGCGATGACCACCATTGATGTGAACACCGGCGGCTTCGTGGGACACCGAAATCTCGAGGAAACCATCTTTCGAACCAACCTCGAGGCGGCGGTCACCATCGCGCGGCAGCTGCGGCTGCGCAATCTGGGCGGCATCATCATCATCGATTTTATCGACATGGAAGAGCCTGAACACCGCCGCCAGGTCATCCAGGCTCTGGAACGTGCGTTAAATGAGGATCACGTCAAAACCAACATTTCCTCGGTGTCGCCGCTCGGACTGGTTGAGATGACGCGCAAACGCACGCGCGAGAGCCTGGAACATCTGTTGTGCCACTCTTGTCCTACGTGCGAGGGCAGAGGATTCGTCAAAACGGTGGAAACGGTTTGTTATGAGATATTTCGCGAGATTGTGCGGCAAGCGCGCCAGATCGAGTGTCAGCAATTGATGGTATTGGCTCATCAAGACGTGATCGAGCGCCTTCTCGATGAAGAATCCTCGGCGTTGGGCGAGCTCGAATTGGTCACGGGCAAACCCATCCGTCTGCAGACCGAAGCGCTCTACACCGTGGCGCAGTACGACGTCGTCCTGATGTAATGACCATCCGCAAGCTCGGCAAGGTCTTGGCGTTTTGTTTCGGGGGACCCCTGTTCCTGGTGCTGCTTGCCATGCTGGGCGTAAAGCTCGCGCTCGATCGCGCGCCTCAATACCAGGCCGAAATCAAAGAATGGCTGCATGCGCAAACGGGATTCCACGTCTCCTTCGCGCATGTCTCGCCGGCCTTTCGCTGGTATGGCCCTGAGCTTTACTTCAATCGGCTGGAGCTGCGTTCGAAAGACGATCAGCGCGTGCTCGCACGCGCCGCGGGCGGCCGCGTCGCCGCGGATATCTGGCAGCTGATTCGCAGCGGCAAATTGCTGGCGGGCCGCATCGAAGTGGATTCTCCGATTATCTCGGTGGTGCGCTTGGGTCCGAGCCGCTTTGCCGTTGCCTCGGAAATTCAATTGGGGGGCGAGGACTCCTCGTTGGGTTCGCTGCACTTGAGCGACTTGCCGGCCGGCAAGCTCATCATCCGGCATGCAGTGCTCAGCTTGGAAAATTGGAATGCGCAGCTGCCGCAGTTAACTCTGCAAGACGTCAATATTGTTGTGCACCGCGGCGCGCGCGAGCTGGCGCTGACCTTCAGCGCGCAATTGCCGGCCGTCCTCGGCGGCAGCGTCAGCCTCGAGGGCCATGCGCACGGCAGCGGCGACGCGCAGAGTCTGGCGTGGGATGTCCTGGCGAAAGCACGCGCCATTTCGTTTCCCGGATGGCACAAGTTTCTGCCGGATTACCTGGCCAACCTCGACTCCGGCAGCGGCACATTCGATATTGCCGCGCGCGGCCAAGGGGCGACGCTGGCCCGCGCCGATGCTG
>JBDTAV010000006.1:0-18446 GCA_039924385.1 Steroidobacteraceae bacterium | reverse complement strand
CTCAGCTCGGCATCCCTCCGGATGCGGTTGTGGCGCTATTTTCAGGGTCGCTGAACGGCAAGCAGGGACTGATGGTGATTCCCGACGCTGCGAAGCTGCTGCGGTCTCGCAGCGAAATCGTATTTGTTATCTGCGGCGAGGGCGTCATGAAGTCCGAACTCGAAGCTGCTGCCGCCGGCTTGCCGAATGTTCGCTTTATGCCGTTGCAGCCTGCCGCACGAGTATCGGACTTGCTGGCCATCGCGGACATGCACCTATTGCCTCAAAGTCCTGATGCGGCAGATCTGGTACTGCCCTCAAAACTCAGCGGCATGCTCGCGAGCGGGCGGCCGGTGATTGCAACGTGCCTCCCGGGTACTGAAATCAGCGAAATAGTCTCAAAGTGCGGCTTGGTGGTCGCTCCCGAGAATGGCATGGAACTGGCGCGTGCCATTACAGCGCTCGCGGATGATCCTGAGACGCGAAAGTTGTTGGGACGGCGGGCACGGGCCTTCGCCGAAAAGAATTTCGAGCGCGATGCCGTGCTCAGCACGATGTTTGCGCCGGTTCAAATGAACGCCCGCCAATTGGCCTGACAAGACGTAAGAACTATGAACGCAGAATTCACATGGCCGTGAAACCCCTCCGTCGGTTTGGTCTATGGTTGGCATTTTCATGTCTCTGCGCGCTGAGCGTTGGGGCGGCGCCTGCCCGCGCACAGCCCGAGTACCTGCTGGCTCCGGGCGATATTCTCAAGATCAGCGTGTTCAAGAACCCAGATCTGAGTCTGGATGTTCGTGTGTCCGAGTCTGGGGCCATCGGCTATCCCTTGATCGGATCTGTACCGCTCAGGGGCCTGACGCTGCCCGCGGCGGAATCAAAAATTGCGCAGATGCTCCGGGACGGCGGATTTGTCGTCAATCCGCAGGTGAATATCTTGCTGACTGAAGGCTTTGGCAATTTGGTGTCGGTAATTGGGGAGGTCAATAAGCCCGGCCGCTACTCCACCGATGCGGCGGGGGGTCATGTTTCCGGGATGCTCGCGACGGCCGGCGGTGTCGCGACCACCGGAGGCGAAACGGTTACAGTGTCGGGAATGCGAAACGGGAAGCCATTTCGGCGCGATGTCGACATCGTGAAAATGGCGTCTACCGGAAACCAGGCCGATGACATCGAGCTTTACGGCGGCGACACGCTCTACGTAACCCGCGCCCCGATGTTCTACATCTATGGCCAGGTACAAAAGCCCGGGCAATACCGCTTGGAGCGGGGAATGACGGTCATCCAGGCGCTGGCCACCGGCGGCGGCGTCACGGGCAAAGGGACCCAGCGCGGGATTGTCCGTCACCGCCGGGATCCCAGCGGCAAGGTGAAGGAAGAAGGTGTGTCTTTGGATACCGACGTTCAGGATCAGGATGTCATCTACGTCAAGGAGAGTTTGTTTTGATCTGTGGGAATTCCAAGCGAACGGTTGCCCCCGAGGCTGCGCCTAGTCATGAGCTTTAATCAATTTCTGGTAATTTTGCGCGCCCGCTGGCTGATTGCCGCGGGCATTTTCGTGGCCGTGGTTGTGCTCATCGCTTTTGCCAGCATCATTTGGCCCAAGCAGTACACGGCGACCGCGTCGATCGTCATCGACAATAAAACCGATCCGGTGGCCGGGGCCAATGGTGCGCAGGGCGCCGGACAGCTGCCCGCGACCTATGTCAATACCCAAGCTGACATCATCGCGAGTGAACGCGTGGCGCAACGGGTGGTCAAGACCTTGAAGTTGGACCAGCAGCCCGAGGCGCGGAAGCTGTGGGCGAAAGGGCCGAACGACGACATCAGCGTTACCGTCGCTAAACTTCTTTTGGATAAGAAGCTGGTGGTGGCGCCAGCTCATGATAGTCCGACCCATGCCAGCAACGTAATCGATATCTCGGTAAAGTGGTCGGACCCGGTGACGGCCGCGGCGCTCGCGAATGGCTTTGCCCAGGCAGCCATTGAAACCAACATCGAGTTGAAGGTTGAGCCGGCGAAGCAATACGCAAGCTGGTTTGATCAGCGCTCCCGTGAGTTGCGCGCCAGCCTCGAGGAGAAACAAAAGAAGCTTTCCGATTTTCAGGCCAAGAACGGCATCGTAGCCACGGATGAAAAGCTGGACGTCGAGAATGCCCGCCTGGCCGAGCTGTCGACGGAATTGGTGACCATCCAGGGACTGCGTCAGGATAGCCAGTCGCGTCAGCGTCAGGCCGGAGCCGACGTATCCACCCTACCCGAGGTGTTGCAGAGCCCGGTAATTCAATCGCTGAAGGCGGCCTTGGCGCAGGCGGAAGCCAAAAGGCCCGACATCGCGGCCCGCCTGGGAAAGAATCATCCCGATTATCAGGCTGTGGAGGGAGAAATCGCGGACCTGCGAACCCGCATCGCTCAAGAGAGCGCGAACATTGCCGCCTCGCTCGGCACTGCCACGCAGTCGAATATGCGCCGCGAGAATGACGTGCGTCAGGCGCTCGAGGCTCAAAAGAAAAAGGTGCTCGATCTGAAGTATCAACATGACCAAGCGGCCATGTACCTGAACGACGTGACGGCGGCACAGCGCGATTTGGATCAGGTCAGTCAGCGATTGGCGCAGAGCAATTTGGAAAGTTTGACGCAGCAGACTAACGTTGTGCAATTGAGCACCGCCACGCCGCCCGCCAGCCCGTCCAGCCCCAAGATCGTCATTGATTTAATCGTGGCGATCTTTTTGGGCGCAGTGCTGGGCATCGGTGCCGCTTTGGCCGCTGAGTTGCGCAATCGACGTGTGCGCGAGGATGAAGATCTCGTTGAACTGCTAGGCGTCCCGCTGCTCGGCAAGCTCGAGGTTGTGCGCGTACGCAGCAATGATGCGCGCGTTCCCCAGGCAGCGCCTGGACGCCTGGCACCGTCGGTAGTTTGATATCTCAATGCGCGTAAGACACAGGCAAAAATGAATAAAGTAGTGGACCGACCCATCAAAAAACAAAACACTCCGCCCGATCGTGGCCGCGCAATCGGCACCATTCTTGTTGAGCAAGGGCGCCTGAATTCAAACGATGTGGAAGAGATCCAGCGCTTCGCCAATTCGCACGGAGTTCGATTTGGCGAGGCTGCAGTGCAGCTGAAGCGCATCACGGAGCGCGACATCGAGTCGGCGATCGCGCAACAGTACAATTATCCCGTATTGGCGCGCGGCGGCGAGGGTGGAGTCGCCGATGACGTCGTTGCGGCATACATGCCGCAAAGCGACGCGGTCGAGCCGCTGCGCGCGCTGCGCAGTCAGATCATCCTGCGCTGGTTTAACAATGCGAGCCGCCGGGTCCTGGCGGTCACCAGCGCGGAACGCGGCGACGGCCGCAGTTGGCTTGCCGCCAACCTGGCAACAATGTTTGCCCAACTCGGCGAACGTACGCTGCTTATCGATGCGGACATGCGCCATCCGCGCCAACATCGAATATTCAATATCGACAACTCAGTCGGATTATCCGCCCTGCTGACCGGGCGAGCGGGTCGGGAAATTGCGCGGCGGATTCATCCTCAGTTGCGGCTATTTGTGCTGCCGGCGGGAATTATTCCGCCGAATCCGCAGGAATTGCTCGCGCGCCCGGTGTTCGACGTGATTCTCGATCACTTCGCGGCTCAGTTCAGCCTGGTGATCCTCGATACCCCGGCGGCCTGCGAAACGGCAGATGCGCAGATCCTCGCCGCCAATGCCGGCAACGCTGTAATGATCGCGCGCCGTAACTTCACGCCGCAAACAAAGCTGGTTGCGGCAATGGAAATGTTCACCGATACCGGGGTCAACGTCATCGGGAGCGTCATCAATGAGCACTGAGCGAAAATAGTTAGATTGCTTCGTCAGCCAAGAAGCAACGTTCAGTTCTGGAAACGCATGCGCACAAAGGCAAGTCCTCATTTTCTCAGCGTAAAGATCCTATTGGCGCTGTTGATCGTGCTGATGGAGATCATTTTCATCAACAGCCTCGCGTCGGCTGGAATGGAATTCGTGCTCTCGAGCGCCGCCGTGACGATTGCATTGTTGATACAGCTCAGATTTGCAGTTCGGCCTAACGCCGCATCGCCCGCCGATATGGTCGTGTTCATTTTCGATTGGCTATTTCTTGATCTGGCGCCAAAAGTTCAATTGATGAGCATGCCGCAGCGTCTGATCAACACCTCGACCGTTGCCGTGGACAGAGTGGCGCTTACAAATCTCATGTGTGCGCTGTTCATGGTGGCGTTTACACTGTTTTATGGATTCTTGACCAGACGCGCCGAAGCGCGGCCGGCAGACGCTGCGCCGGCGAGTACGCCGCGGGAGTTTGCCGCGGGTGCGGTGGGGCTCGCGCTGGTCGTGTGCCTCTGCGTGGTCGCAGTCGCCGCACCGTCAGCGTATGCGTCGATTGAAAACTCCGTCAGCGCGTCGCCGGCGTCGCTCATTATGAAAAGGTGCCTGTTGTTTCTGCCGTCGGCCACGCTGCTGATCCTTCTGCACGAGACCGTGCGTTCAGGGCGCAAGCTACTATTCAGCCGGGTATGCGTAATCCTGCTGCTGCTGCTCCTGGTATTGATCACGGAGAATACCTACACCGAAAAGCGCAATGCTTTGGGACCTTTGTACATCGCGCTGTTGCTGGTGGCGTTTCCAAATTTCTTCGGCAGCTGGGCCAGGCGGATGTGGCTGTTGGTGGGTGGCATGGTACTGATATTTCCAGCCATCACGATATTTACGCACAACCACCAGCAAACTCTCGACGCCGTGTCGCTGTCGGACGTGTCGGATCGGCTCGTGGATCATTACTTTTCCATCAACTACGACTCTTGGGCGAACATTTATACAGCCATAGAAATTGCCGGCGCGCACGGCGTGCAATGGGGCCATCAACTATTGGGATCGCTGCTATTTTTCGTTCCGAGCAGCATTTGGGGCGGGAAGCCCTTGGCGACGGGTGTCTTTCTCGGCGACTACTTGATCGCGAACTACAGCATGTGGTTCACGAATCTTTCGGCGCCGTTGATCGCGGAGGGGTATCTGGACTTCGGATTCGTCGGCGTGGTTCTATATGCCGGCGCGGTCGCTTTTGCGGTGACCGTTTTGAACAAAGTCGCCCTGCGCAGCAGCAAATGGGTCTCCTTGCCGCTCGCGATCTACGGGGCGGTATTTTTGATGATTGTACTGCGCGGCTCCCTGATGATTGCCTTGGGGTTTGCGAGCGCGGCGCTTCTGGCATTTGGCGTGGCTTCAGCGCTGCTGTCTG
Source organism: Steroidobacteraceae bacterium (assembly GCA_039924385.1). Taxonomy (GTDB): domain Bacteria; phylum Pseudomonadota; class Gammaproteobacteria; order Steroidobacterales; family Steroidobacteraceae; genus Bog-1198. The sequence goes on along the minus strand of JBDTAV010000006.1, from coordinate 13,206 downwards.
TAAAATTGGGTGTACGACGCATGCCCAAGCGAGCGAGCGCGCAACGGCGTGCCGGCGTCCAACCGAGAACCGGCGCGCAACCGACGATGGTGTCTTGAATCGCGCGGCAGGTGCGCGGAACGTATGCGAGTAGCAATCTACCACAACATTCTTTGGTCCAAATACAAGGGCGTCGTGTTCTCGCAGGTGCACTTGGACGGCGCGCCGCGCGGCATCAGTCCGTCCTTCATTCAGATTGCAGAGACCGAAGAAATTCGCATGGGGCTGGGCGCAGTCGACCTTTCGTACCATCAGTACCCGTTCCGGCTGTTGTTTCGCGGCTCCTATACCAACGCCTCGCTGATCCGGCGCATTGGCGCACTGGCGCGCGATCTATATAAGTACCCGGTCGATCTGGTCATCATGCCCGGCTATCACCGCGCCGAATATTGGGCGATGCTCATTGTCTGCATCCTGCTACGGCGCAAGCGCGCCGTCTTTTGCGATTCCACTTTGGTCGACCGGCCCAGGACCGCGTGGCGCGATATGGCCAAGCGCTGGTTCTTCGGCTGGTGCAATGGCTTTTTTTGCTACGGAATCAGAAGCAAGGAATATCTGATGAGCTACGGGGTGAGCGAGTCGAAAATCGCTTACCGCTGCCAGGCCGCGGCGCTGCCTCACGGTTATGACGTGGATAAGGTTCTATCGCACTACCGCTTGAATTGGCGCGGACGGCCCGATGAGCCCCACTTTCTTTACGTCGGCAGGCTCTCCATCGAAAAGGGACTGGACGACTTGTTCGCGGCGTTCCAAATTCTTTACAAGCGGTTTCCCGGAGCCAGATTGGACTTGGTCGGCGCCGGACCACTGTCGGACGCACTGAAGCAGCGCGTGACTGATCTTAAAATGTCGCATGCAATTTCTTTCCTCGGCGGCAAAAGTTTGGAAGAGATTGCGGTGTTGTTCCAGACTTGCACGGCTTTGGTGCTGCCCAGCCACAGCGAACCCTGGGGCCTGGTAGTCAATGAGGCCCTGAGCTACGGCTGCCCCGTGGTCGTCAGCAGCGCCTGTGGTTGCGTGCCTGACCTGGTGCGTGAAGGAGTGAACGGATACGAATTCGAATCCGGCAACGTCGCTGATTTGGCGAGAGCGCTGGACTCGGTTAGAAATCTCTCGGTCGACAGGCCGGCGGTCGCGCTCCAATGCCTTGAGGTGATAGCGGATTACACACCGGCGCGGGCTGCGACGCAGATATTGGACGGTTGTGTGCGCATGGTAGGGCGCACCGGATGACATGTCTGTGCTTTGCAGGTCCGCTGCCGCCGCCGGTGCATGGTTTTTCCACAATCTGCGCCATGATGCTCGATCTCCTGAAAGCGAAGATGCCGGTCCAAGTATTCAACCGCGCTCCGCGGCCCGGTGCCCGACCGATCGATGTCCTGCAGCAGCTGCTGAGAGCGCTGAATTACCTGGCGACATGCATCGGCAAGCGCGACACAGCCCTGTATCTGGCGCTATCGGGCGGCCGCGGCCAATTCGTCGACTTGCTCTACGTGCTCATCAGCAAGCTGTTTCGCCGGCCCATGTATATTCATCATCACAGCTACGCGTACATCAACTCGCCTTCACGTCTGAATCGATGCTTCTTCGCCCTAGTCCGCAAAGAAAATCACATCGTTCTCAGCCCCAAGATGGGAACCTCATTGAACCGGATATATGGGCTGGATCCCGCAGCGGTGCGCGTTGTATCGAACGCGGCCTTCTATCGGCAGGATGACGCCTGCACGGTGCGGGCCGACGAATCAGCGCCGCTGCAGCTGGGCTTTCTGTCCAACATCACCTTTGAGAAAGGCATCACTGAGTTCTTCTCTGTCCTGGCCGCGCTGACGCGGCGGGGGATTGCATATCAGGCGCATATCGCAGGGCCGGTCGCCCCGGAAGCACGCCAAAGCTTCGAGCAATTGCTGCATTCCACGGCGCACGTGCATTACGCCGGGCCGGTCTACGGCGAAGACAAGGAGCGCTTCTACCGGCAATTGGACATATTTTTATTTCCGACCCGTTACGTGAACGAAGCTGAGCCGCTGGTCATTTATGAGGCCATGCGGCGCGGCGTCTATATCATTGCCTGCGATCGGGGCTCGATCGGAGAAATGCTGCGTGATGGCGCAGGGCTGGTCCTGCCCCTGGAGGCGCTGGTCGAGGCCGCGGCAACGCGCGTCGAGCAGTTCAGCAACGATCGCAGCGCGCTGTTTCTCGCCAAAAGCGCCTCGATGCAGCACGCCCAACGAATACTTTCCGCCAGCAAAACCTCGCTGGAGAATCTTGTGACCTGCATGCAGGGCACGTCCGAATCGGTGAGCATCCCACTGTGAAAATTCTCATAAAAAAAATCGCAATTGCCGCTACCATGACGAGCTTGACGTCGACCTCCCTCGCAGCGGCCATCGAGTATCGAGACGCGCTTGACTTGGCAGTCCTGCCGCTGGACGAAGTAGTGGGTGTGGAGAGAACCGATCGCTTGGTCCTCTTTGTCGGCGATACCTTGACCTACGACAACAATATTTATCTCCTGCCGCGTAGCATTACCGACCTGACTACGCTGCCCGGAATCGGCTCCAACCCCAGCCGCAAAGACTATATCGATCGGGCTAGCGGTGGGCTGAATGCCGAGTGGCTCACAGGAGGCCGGCAAAGTTTCGATGTCGATCTGGATGCGGACTACAATCGATACTTCCGAAATCAGGATCTGAACTACGTTTCCAGCAACGATCGCGTTGCCTGGAATTGGGGTTTGGGCGACGCGCTGACGGGCAAGATTGGCGCGGACTACCTAAGATTACTCGGAGGCTTCTCCAACACACAGGTCTATTCCCGCGATATCGTTAACCGGGCGGACTATTTTGCATCCACGCGCTACCAGGTGGGTCCCCGATGGGGAATATTCGGCGGTCTGCTCGGAACGGATTACACGGTGTCCGGGCCGCAGTCGACTTTCAACAATTCAAAGTCCAAGGGCGTCGTGGCGGGCGCTGACTTCACCTTCCAGACCAACAGAATAGGGTTCGACTACCGGTACAACGATTCGCGGGCCTCAAACGCCACGGTGCTGAACGGCACGGTGTTTGATCCCGACTACCGGGAAGACAGGGCCCGCGTGCTCGTGCGATACGCATTGACGGAAAAGACAATCTTTGACGGAAGCGCGGGATATCTCAAGCGTGATTATCCGAGCACCGCGATCGGCAGCTTTTCAGGCGAGATCTGGCGCGCCGCGGTGCAGTGGCAGCCGACCCCAAAAACTCAGCTGCTGCTCGGCGCCTGGCAGCAACTGAACGCGGACCTGACGTCCCAGACCGATTACTTCGTGGACAAGGGCGTGAGCCTCACGCCGCAATGGATCGCATCGGAAAAGATCACCTTTTCAGCCAGCATTGCCCATGACAACGAGAATTACATCGGCTCGAATCCGATCGGCCCGATTCCGGTCGCGCCGCTCGTGCAAGCGCGGCACGATACGCTCACAGGTGAAACCGCGAGCATGCTCTACACGCCGATTCGCGCCATCACCCTGACGGTGGCTGCGAACCACACGGCACGCAATTCCAACATATCCCAGTTCCACTACAACGATGTGCAGGGCAGTGTAAATATCGTCTACCGGTTCTTCCGCTACGGAGCCAGTTCAGATAACTAGCAGCCTATCTAAGTACTAGCGTCGGGCATGGACGGGACGAGCGGGAGATCCGACGCAGATCATCATTGGCGGAAGATCGTTGAATACCGAGCTGCGTGAGCCGACCACGGCTCCCCTACCCACCGTGACGCCGGGTGCGATGAAGACATCCGCCGCCAACCAGGCTTCATCCTCAATTACGATGGGAAACGCCTGGATGTCAAAGCTCTGGGAACGATAATCATGCGTACCGGCACAGAGGTAGCTCTTCTGCGATATGACGACATTGCTTCCAATTGTAATTGTTGCAAAAGTGTAAAGGACCGTGTGATCGCCAACCCAGGAGTGATCCCCAATTTGCAGCTTCCACGGATAGGGAACGGTCACGCTGGGACGAATGATGACGCCTTTGCCGATTTGCGCGCCGAACCGGCGCAGCAGCCAGCGACGAAAGCCATACATCACCTGCGGCGAAGCTCGAAACAACGTGGCTTGGACCAACCACCAAAGCTGCACGACTAGTCCGGAGCGTCCCCGGAAATTCAGCGGCAGCCGGAAGGTTTTGAGGTCTTGAACATTCGGTCTATTCACAGGGAGCGTACCAAAGGTTTCTGGAAAGTGACTTCTTTTGGCGACAAGCGGGAATGGTACAGCTGTTAATGCCCGCGCTATGACCATAACGCTGTAGTAATAGTCTGACGCCCACATCGTCCGCACGGAAAAACGAAATATATAAAGATAGTGAGTGAATCTTGCGCCGCATTTGCATGACAGAGAATACCGCTTAGGCCCTAAGTCGTTGGAACAGCCGCTAACTACCGATCAGGTCGACGAGTTTTTTCGAACGGGGTTTCTCGTGATTGGGACGCCGTTGATCCCGGCTGCCGAGCTTGAATGGTGCCGGGAGATTCTCATGCGAATGATTCTCCGCGGCGAGCGGCGCAGTGAGGGCCGCAACATTGATCTGGCGGCAACGGACGGTGCCGGGGACATGACATCGCCCAGCGTGCTGCAGCCTTCAATGTATGCTCGCGAGCTGCGCAAATTGTCGTATCGAGCGGTCGCACTGGCGGCTGCAAAACAATTGCTGGGTGCGGATGCCGAATTCGCCGGCGACCACGCCATATTCAAACCCAGCCATCGAGGTCATCCCACTCCCTGGCATCAGGATGAGGCATTCCGCGAACCGGGCTTTGACTACAACGAGCTGAGCATTTGGATCGCCATTACCGAGAGCACGCTCGACAATGGCGCGATGGCCTACATCCCCGGTTCGCACCTGCTCGGCGTACTGCCGCATCGCTTGCACGGCGGCGGCAAAGCCGCCAACACCATCGAATGCGTTGAGGGATTTGATCCGCAGACAGCCGTGGTGCGGCCGATTCCCGCCGGCGCCATGATCATTCACCATGGCCGCACCGTGCATGGCGCTTTCGGCAGCAAGACCGCGGCGTCCAGGCTGGCGTACATTCTGCAATACAGCACGCCGGTGAAAATGAGCAAGCATATTCGCTCATCGCCTTGGCTCGAGCATTTGCGCAGCGCCAACCTGCAGCAGCGGAGGGACTATTTGATCCGCGGCGGGATATTTCCCGAACTGTTGCGCATCCTGCGATCCGACCGTCACTCGCATCGTCATTTTCTCTCGTTCTTTTGGCGTCGTCGGATCAATCGCCTGCGCAGTCTGTTCAAGCACTAACGCAGCCGCAGCCGCTCTCCGTAGCCGGTCAATTCCAAATAGCCGCGCCCGACCTGGCTATTCTGGTCGAACGCTCGGACGGCGCCTTCCCAATATATGGCGCCGGTCGATAATCGCGTGTCGTTCTCTTGATCATCGAACAGCGGCACCAATCGCAATTCCTCGCCGTCCGCGCGCACCGTCAATTCCACAGGATATGCGATGCCGGTGCGGGGCGAGGTCCAGCGTCGTTCGACGCGAAACTCCACATCTTCGGGCTTGAGAATTTGCGTGGCGCCGTCGCCGCTGCGAAGCGTGCCGCCCGCCCAACGAGTTTTGCCGTCAAGTCCGCGAATCCGAAACGCCATCAATGCACCGCCGTCCTGCAAGTTAATGCCGATCCAGTCCCATCCGGCCGCTTGCGCGTCCAGATACTCGCTGGACCACTCGTGGTCAAACCAAGCCTCGCCGGTAACGCGGCTCAAGCGTCCCTCACGTGAGATGGTCCCGGCAACCCGCATATGCGGCAGGCTGTAGTAATAGCTCGCAGCTTGAGGTTGCGGTCCCTTGCGGCTGACGCCGTTTTCGCCATTGATCAGCACCGCCTGAGTTTCTGACAGCGCGAGGTCGATTGAGAAATCCTCGGCTGCAATCTTTGCGGTGTAGGTCTGCGCCCTGCGGGTCAGCGACCATCGATCGACCCATACATGGGTATCGCCTTGCTCAGCGCCGGCAAGGCCCAATACAGCGCGCCGAATTTTCTGGTCTTGCCACAGCGTGGCGCGCTTCGGGTCGCTCAGCGCGCAATGCGCGACGATGATCTGGCGGGGCGTGAAGTGGCTCGGATTGTCGGCATCGATGTCGGGTTTGGTTCGAAAAAAAGTAACTTGGAATCCAAGAGATTCGCCGCCCTCGGTCGCGAGCCAACCCGTGACATACCACCACTCGGTACGAAACTGCGGATGGCTGCCCAAGTCCTCAGGAAACTTCAATGGCCGGCCGGTTGCGACGGGCGCGTAGGAGGGTCCCGCTGCAGCGGTCACGCAGTTAAGGGCCAGCGCCAGGAGAGCGAGCACCTTGCTCACCAATCCTCCCGCACGGCGCGCACCGCATCTTGACTGAGCGCAGCGCGGCCGCTAATGACCGCAGTGACGGCCGCGGCACTGATCAGTGCCAGGCTGAGGAGCGCCAACAGCGGCGTCGGCACACTTAGATCAATGCTCCAGTTAAAGGATTGCCGATTGATGACGTAGACCAGGACCAAGCTCAAGGCTAGGCCAAGAACCAGCCCGTAGATGACGCCGAACGCGCTGGTGAGCACGCCCTCGTCGGCCAGCATGCAGACGATTTGCCTGCGCAGCATGCCGATGTGTCTGAGCATGCCGAATTCCGCGCGGCGGGCGAGGGCGGTTGAACTCGCGGCAAAACTCACGCCGGTGAGCCCAATGATGACTGCGATGACTTCGAGCGCGTAGGTAATGGCAAAGGCGCGATCAAAGATCTGCAGCGATTTTTCGTGCAGGGCAACGGTGGTCGTGATCTCGGCGGCATCGCCGCCATCCAATTGCGAGCGCAGCAGCTTTTCCATGGACGCCGCTTCGACGCCGGGGTTTAGCCAGATGGAGCCTTCATTGGCGTCCGTGTCGCCGCTAGCCGCCTGATAGGCGCGTCTGGAAATCACAATCGAGCCTGACAGGCGTGCGTAGTCCCGCCAGACGCCGGCAACCGTGAATGGTTGTATGCGCCCGGCCAACGGCAGTGCAATGGCATCGCCTACTTTGTAGCCGTAAAGATCCTGAAGTGCTTCCGAAATAAAGACCGATGGGCTTTGCGGGTGGGGCGCCTTGGCGCTTTGCACCAGCGGCAATTCCGCGGCTGTTTGGTCTTCGGATGCGCCGCGCGCGATCAGCGTCACGGGCGCACGCTTGGGATCGAGCAGCAGACGCCGTATTCTACGAAATTCGATCCGCGCAATACCCGGGATCGCTGTGAGCTTCGCTTGTTCGGCGCTTGACCAAAATGCCGTATCATTGCCGAACGGCTCGCGCAATTGCAGGTCCGCCGGCAGGAGTTTGCCGAGCCACTGATCGAATGACACGCGGAATGAGTGGATCATAATGGCCATTGCTACCATGAGACTGAAGCTGACAATGATCGACGCCAGGCTAAGCGCAGACAGGCCGACATTTTCGCGCAGTTGTGCGACCGCGGTGTCGAGCACGATACGGCGGGTGCGCGGCGCAAGCCCCAATCCCCTCAGGGTGACCACGGGCACCAGCAGCACCGCGCCCAGCAGCAGTGCGGCGATCGACGTGTAGCCAAAAACCGGCAAACCGCCGATGGGCGGCAGCCACGCCAGCGCCGCACCGAGCAGCAGCAATCCCAGACCGCTGCGCCAACTTGCGCGAGCGGTAGTCTGGTAGTCGCCATCGCCGCCTTTCAACGCACGGGCCGGCGCTTGGCGTGCGGCGTTGCGCGCCGGCACCCAGGCGCCCACGCCGGCGACGGCTATTCCGATCGCCAAGAATGCCAACAACTGCAGCGGCGCGGCTCGAAGCGAGGCACCGACCGCGCGCAACTGGCCATTGCCGAGATCGGCGGTGAGAAATTTCAATATCGTCGCCGCGATCAGCACACCGAGAATCACGCCGAGCAGCGACCCGGCGACACCGAGCGCCAGTCCCTCACCGAGCAGGGCGCGGCGCAACTGGCTCTGCGTCGCTCCCAGCGCGCGCAGCAATGCGAGTGATCGGCGTCGGCGCAGCACAGAGAGTGATTGCGTGGAGAACACCAGGAAGGCGCCGGTGAAGAGCGCCACCAAGGCCAACATGTTCAAGTTCACCCGATAGGCCCGGGTCACACTGACCGCCCGGTCGCGTTCGACCTGCGGCGCAATGGCAAGAACGCCCGGAGGCAGCGCCTTTCCAAGATCACGCCGCAAAGCCTCCACATCCGTGCCCGGCGCCAGACGCAAATCGATGCGATTCAAGCGGTCGACCGCGTTGAAAGTCCACTGCGCCGAGGCAATGTCCATCAACCCCAGAGGTTGCGGGTACGCGCCTTGCGGTAATATGCCAAGGACCCGCAACGTTTTGCCGGAACTTCCGACCGTGACCGGCAGCGGATCGCCGCGGTGCACCTTCAAGGCCTGCGCTGCGGCGCTGCTCAAGTAAATGCCGTCGGGGGCAAAAAGCTGGAAGACGCCATCGCCAAGATCGCCCATGAGAGTGGGCTGCAAAGCTGCGGCCTGGAAAGGGTCGAGGCCCAGTACTTTGAGAGTGTCGTTGCGCCCGGCAAGCGCGACCTCGAGTTCCAGCACCGGGCTCAAAGCACTGATGAAGGGGTTGCGCGCCAAATCCACAAACACTTGCTCTGCAAAGCCTTCACGCGGACCGCGGATGACGATATCGGCCTCGCCGACCAGCCGTTTGGTGGCCAATCCAAATTCATTGAGGGCGGAGGTGTTGACCAGATACACCGAGGAACCCAGAGCAACGCCCAGTGCGAGGGCCAGTACCGTCACGAGAAACCGAGTTGGCTGTTCACGCAGCTGGGCGAGAAGCAGTATCCGCCACAGACTGAACGAGCCGGTAGCGTTCACCGCGCCGGTTCCATGGCGCGCAGCCCGTGTGCATCGAGCACCAGGATGCGATCAGCGGTATCCGCCGCCATTCTTGAATGCGTGATGAGAATGCCGGCGCCGGCGTTCGCTTTGACTTGTGCGCGCAGCAGGGAAAGGATCTGCGTCGCGCTGCCGGTATCGAGATTTCCGGTCGGCTCGTCGGCAAGCACCAGGCGCGGCCGGTGCACCAGGGCACGCGCGATCGCAACACGCTGAATCTCGCCGCCCGACAGTTGGCGCGCGTGACGATGCGCCAGCGGTTCGATTCCTACGGCGCGCAGCATGTCGCGGGCGCGCTCGCCGCGCTGCGGTTCGCCGACGCCGAGCAAGTCGAGCGGCAGCGCGACGTTTTGTTCGACCGACAGATAGGGCAGAACATGAAAGGCCTGGAACACAAAGCCGACGGCGCGCCGGCGCAGCAGCGTGACGGCATCATCGTCCAAGGTGGCGAGATCGACGCCCTCGAGCAGCACGCGGCCGCTGTCGGTTCGATCGAGTCCGGCCAGCAGGTTGAGCAGCGTCGACTTGCCGACGCCGGACTCGCCCATCACCGCAAGGTATTCGCCCGCTCCAACCGTAAGATCGACACCTGCAAAAATTGCAGGCCGATCTTTCGAAAAGCGTTTGCTTACGTTCTCAAGGCGAACAATGGGATCGGTCACTTATGAGCCTGCCTCCTCAAGGCCCGCCGGCCTTAAGCAGCGTCGACTCCGATCACCGCTTTGACCTCCAAGAAATCGCGCAATCCGAACTCGCCCCATTCGCGGCCGTTGCCCGACATCTTGAAGCCGCCAAACGGCGTATTCATGTTGCCCGAGGCGCCATTCAAGGTCACTTGTCCGGCGCGGATCTGCGCACCGATGCGCCGCGCGTGCAAGTTGTCCTTGGACCAGACGTAAGCGGCCAGACCATAAGGGGTGTCGTTCGCGATCTGCACTGCTTGTTCTTCGCTGTCGTAGGGCAGTATGCAAAGCACAGGTCCGAAGATCTCTTCGCGCGCGATCGTCATGTCATTGCGCACATTGGAAAATATGGTCGGCTTGACGAAGTAGCCCTTGGTCAACCCGTCAGGCCGGCCGGAGCCGCCGATGACGACTTTGGCTCCCTCGGCGATACCTTTCGCGATATACCCTTCGACCCGCTCGAATTGCAGTTTGGAAACGACCGGGCCCAAGTTGGTTTTTTCCGAAGTGGGGTCGCCGGTAACGACCGACTCAGTCACGCGCTTCGCAATCGCCTCGACTTCAGCCAATCTTGCCGAGGGCACCAACATGCGTGTGGGCGCATTGCAGGACTGGCCGGAATTCTGGAATACGTGCAGCACGCTCTTCGTCACGGCGCGTTCGAAGTCCGCGTCATCGAGCAGCACATTGGGCGATTTACCGCCGAGTTCCTGGTGCACGCGCTTGACCGAGGCGGCCGCGTTTCGGGCGACCTCGGAGCCGGCGCGCGTCGATCCGGTAAAGGACACCATGTCGACTTCGCGGTGCGATGACAGCGGCGCTCCGACGCCGTTGCCGTCGCCGTTGATGAGATTGAACACGCCCGCCGGAACCCCCGCCTCGTGCATGACCTTCGCCCAAATGATGGCGCTGAAGGGCGAATATTCGGAGGGCTTGAGCACCATCGTGCATCCGGCCGCGAGCGCCGGCACCACCTTGGCGGCCACCTGATTCATCGGCCAGTTCCACGGCGTGATCAATGCGCACACGCCGACCGGTTCCTGGAGCAAGCGCACGGTGCCGCGCATCTCCTCGAATTTGAAGTTTTTCAACACATCGATCATCGCGCTGATGTGGCCAACGCCTATGCCCGTCTGCGAGGTTTTCGACAGAGTAATGGGCGCACCCATCTCAATGGAAATAGCCTGCGCTATTTCATCGTAGTGCGCCTTGTAGGCGGCGAGCATGCGTTCCAGAAGCGCCAATCGTTCCGCTGGCGTGCTGCGCGAATAGCTGTCGAATGCGCGGCGCGCGGCCATCACGGCGCGGTCGACATCTTTGCTGCTGCCCATGGAGATGAGGCCCGCGGCCTCTTCGGTGGCCGGGTTGATGACTTTCAGCTCCTTAGGCTCGATTGGATCCACCCAGGCGCCGTCGATATAGAACTGTCGATTATCATATGTCATTTTGCAAAACCCCTTCGAAATGCCGTTACTTCCTGACCCGCATTCTAACCTGCCGGGGGGCCGCTTCGCAGGGTGATTGGGCGTTCGTGCGTTGGTTTTACCGCCATAGTTCGCATTTTGGTTCCGGCAGAGTTGTTAGGCTGGTATTTATGAGACATTTCAGTGCATTTTTTCCGGCAGCTCTGGCCGGCTGCCTCTGCCTGGTCCTTGGCGTCGCTTCAGGCGCCTCGCTGGAATGGAATCCGGTTGGTTCGCATCCGGTCGAAATCGGGCCGCAGGCAAATCGCTTGGTGGTGGGCTTCCGGGCCACTCCGGGCAATTCGGTCATCAAGGAAATCAAGTTTCGCGCCAAGACTCAGGCAATTCGTGTTGCGCAGGCACAGACTTCGCGCGCGGACGTCGCTGCGCTGCTGCAGCGGACCGGCATGGCCATGACGAATTCGCGCCAGTTCGCACCGAACATGCATGTCGTGTTTTTGGGCAAGACTCTGTACGGGGCAGATGTGGCTGCGCTGCTCGATAAGTTGCGCGCAGACCCTGCCGTGGCTTTTGCCGACGTCGATGAACGGCGCTACCCGCAGGCGCTGCCGAATGATCCTTTGTTTGTGCCCACGGCCACGGCAAGCGGCCAGTGGTACATGCTCACACCCAGCACGTTGACGCCCACCAGCGACGCTGCGGCCACGGACGCGGTCTCGGCGTGGGGCATCACGCAGGGCAGTTCCGGCACGGTGATCGCGGATGTCGATAGCGGCATTCGATTCGACCACCCCGACTTATTGAGAGCCGGCTTTGGCGGTCGTTTACTGCCGGGCTACGATTTCGTCAGCCAGGACCTCAACTCCTCCAACAGTGCGCCCTTGGGTACTTTTTTGGTGGCCAACGACGGCGATGGCTGGGATCCTGATCCTTCGGATCCCGGTGATTGGATCGACAGCACTGACCTGAAGAACACGACGGTGTTCCCCAGCAAGAATTGCAGCGTTGAGAACAGTTCGTGGCACGGCACGCGGGTGATGGGCGTGCTCGGCGCGGTGACCAACAACGATACCGGCATCGCCGGCATGTCCTGGAACCCCTATCTTCTGCCGGTGCGCGCGCTCGGCAAATGCGGCGGGTTGGACTCGGACATCATCGCCGGAATCATGTGGTCCGCCGGCCTGACCGTGCTCGATGATTCCGGCAGTCCCGTTGCGGACAATCCGTACCCTGCCGACATCATCAACTTAAGTCTTGGCGGAAGCGGCGGCAGCTGTCCTGGAAATTATCAAAGCCTCATCAGGCAGCTCACATCCATGGGAGTGCTGGTGGTTGCCTCGGCCGGCAACGAAAGCGGACCGGTCGACATACCTGGCAACTGTCCCGGCGTCTTGGCGGTCGCAGGATTGAGAAATGTCGGCACAAAAGTCGGCTACAGCAGCTTGGGACCGGAGGTCGGGATTGGCGCGCCCGCCGGGAATTGCGTGAACGTCACCGCGGGCAGTCCCTGCCTGCGCTCCATTGATACCACGGTCAACGAGGGCCTGACCGTGCCTGGGGCCAACGGCTATACCGACCAGACCAATTCGAATTTAGGCACCAGTTTCTCGGCGCCGATTGTTTCCGGCATCGCGGCGCTCATGCGGGCTGCCAATGCCAATCTCACCCCGCCGCAACTGATTGCGCGCATGAAGGCAAGCGCAACCGCCTATCCGCAGCCGGTAACCACGCCGCCAACGCCGCAGTGTGTTAACGGTTCGACATCCAGTGTTGAATGCGCCTGCACGACGACTACCTGTGGCGCCGGCATGGTCAATGCGTTCAATGCAGTAAAAGCCGCGCTCAATCCAATCGCCGCGGTGAAGATCCCGACGGGCTTTACATCCGGTAGCGGCACGTTCGATGCCGGCGGCAGCGCACCGGCCTGTGGCGCCACGATCGCGTCTTATGCGTGGGCCGGTACTCCGGCGATCCACATTGTTTCCGCCGCGACGAACTCAACCGTGAGTGTCATGGCGACCGGCGCGGGAACCTTGACCGTGGTCGTGACGGATTCGTTGGGCAACAAAGATACCGCGGTAGTTAACTGCACCGCGAGCAGCGCATCGACGCTTGCGCCTGCTGTCGCGGGTACCGCTGCTTCA
>JBDTAV010000005.1:0-22805 GCA_039924385.1 Steroidobacteraceae bacterium | reverse complement strand
CGGTGCTGCCGTAGCAATTGTTGCTGCCGCGCGTGTCGGTCTGCAGATCGACGGCGCGGGCCAACGGCATAAAAAAATCGGGCGCCGCATCGAAGCCACTGGTGTTGTTGACGTCGTAGAAACGCGGCCGCGGGTTCCAGTCGGCCAGCACGCCGACCACGCGTTCGTCGTGGCCGTCCAGACGAATGTCGCGGCCCACGCTGTTGGCGCCCGCGAACAGTTTCCTATTGAGCGTGCGGCTGATCACCACCACGTTGGCGCGCCGATCGTCCGCCGCCGCGCCCCAGCTGCCGCCGTATTGGAACGGCGCTTCGAACATCGAAAAAAAGTCGGCATCGGCGGCATAGCCGGTGACGGCAAACGGCTGGCTCGACGGATCGGCTGGCACCAGCGAGAAGCCGACCGGATAGATCGCGGTCTGCCGCTGGGCGGAGTGCGCGCGCAGCAGCGCCATCGCATCGGTATAGCTGAGCGACTCCGGCAGATCGCCACCGGCCTTGCGGCTCTGTGGCCCCCAGTTGTCAACCTGCGGCACAAACAACTGGTTCGACTTATCAGGCAACGGATTGCCGGAAACCGCGCGGAATACCGCGTAGGTCGTCATCGACGCGGACACGCCGAACCCGATCGCCATCACCATCAGCGCGGTGAGCGCGGGACTGCGCCGCAAGCTGCGCAAACCGAGTTGAAGGTAGTAGCGGAACATCGGTCGATCACAACGCGCAGCACTGAATCGAAAACAACACGGCGCCGGAAGACCTGCTCACTTCGCAACGCCGCACAACATCGGTGCCGAGACGCGCAGCGAAAATCAAAAGAAATCCGCAACTGGCTCGGCTGTAGAGACGTCGTATGATTGAAATTGCGGTCATTTCGCGACTCAGAAAAAGCCGGCATAATGAGCGGCAGTTCATCAGTGTGCTGCTACGGCCATGCGAGTCCACTCTTCAATCTTGATGCGTGCAACCAACGGGGCTGCGCCCTTCCCATCAGGGTGAAAGAGGAGGCTTCCCCCATGTTCGATGTCTGCTGCATTTTGTCCGAATGCCCCGCTGATATTAGGTGCGTGCGTAACCAGGAGTGTATTGGTACCGGCGCGCGGCACTACGGTGACGCGGCGGCGCAGCCACGCAAATTGTTTTGCATCCTCGTCCGCGCTGCTATCGGGCCGGCCAAATCCGAGTGCCGGTACGACCTTTGGCTCACCGAGCCCCTGAAGCTTGATGGTCTGCAGAGCCCGGTATGTCGGACTCGATTCGATGTGTGCAATCGGGATTTTTAGCCGCCGGATGCTGTTTCCCATCTCACGCGTGGTGTCGCGTCCAATCTGATCGAGTTGGCGCTCGAGCTTGATGTTGTCGGGCTGCGCAATAGACTTGTCCGGAAGCGCTTCGGGTGAACTCGCATGACGCATCACCAGTACGTAGCCGCCTTGCCGCAGCGCTTGCACCAGCGCCCCATCCGCTAAACTCTGCGCGCGGCAGGCGCCCGCGATCACAAGTGCGGTGATCACCGACACAACGCGCAATTGGCGCCGTAGACGATTATTTACGCGATTTCTCATAGGTAGTTCTCGGTAAGTTGATCAAAGCTTGCGATGATCAGCGGGATCTCCGGCGCCCCGGGAATGAATAGACCATATCGCTCATCGGCCAGCCCTCGATGGAAGGGCAAGTGCTATCGATTTTCGGCCAAATCAGGAAAGCGCTCTCGAGAAGAGTTGCCGGCTATCAACCGATTCAAACATAGGGTTCTGAGGACGGCAGCCCGCCACAATTCCGCTGACGACACCTGTTCTTGCTGGTTTCGAGCCTTTATCATTGGTCCAACATGAGCGTCAATAGAAGGCTGTCCGTTCACGCGAAATACGCAGACGGAGAGCAACCGAGGGCACGACGAAACATGAATCCAAAGGCGCTCGCTGACGAATAGCCGAGCTGCATTGCGACCACGGTTACTGGGGTTTCATTCGCAAGCATTTCGATCGCCTTGATCAGACGCAATTGCTGCCGCCACTGCGCGAACGTTAATCCCGTGTCTTGAAGGAATAGGCGCGCCAGTGTTCGCTCGCTCGCATTAGCCGTCTTTGCCCACGTGGCGAGGGGTCGTCCGTCGGCTGGATTCGCTTTAATGTCCCGGGCGACATGAGCTAATCGACGATCAATCGGATTAAGGAGTTTCAGGGGCTCTTGATGAACAGTTTGAATCTCATCGAGCAGCAGTTTCACCAGCGCCCGATTATGCCCATCAAGGCGATAATCATCCGGCATCTCAATGGCCGCAAGTATCAGATGTCGCAGCAGCCCGGACACCGCTACTACACGGCATTGCTTGGGCAAAGCCGCCGCCTCGTTGAAGCGTACATAAACTGTACGCATCGAGACATTCGACAAGATATCGATCGTGTGCGGAATTTCCGGCGGGATCCAAACGCCGCGCTGAGGCGGCACCACATAAACGCCGTCACGCGTAAGTATGCGCATGGCGCCGACGATTGCGTATACTAGCTGAGCCGCCGCGTGTTTATGCTCCTTGACACGGCTTCCTGCACGATATTCATATGCCTCTGCAGATATCGGTTGCTGCCGGTCCAACCGGAAACGCTGAGTCCGCTCCATCACTGATGACTCCGGGTGTCAGACTTGCGCTTTGCTCATCCGGCGTTGGATCAATAATCCTCGGTCGGTTTTGTCTATCATTTCACTTCTCGTCTCGATGCGCGATTGTTTAGGACTTTGACTAATTTAGCGTTAATGAAATCTCCCGAGCGGTGCTGCGATTATAGAGGGTGTTTACCCATTCGTGCCAAATGGTGCGATTTGCTGTAAATAGCTTTCCGAGGTCACGGAGATTTCAATGACTTATCACGACGAGAAATTGGGCTCTCAACAAGCAGAAATAGCGGTTTTGTAAGTCGACGAAAATGCAGGGTCTATCCTGATTTGTCCACAGGAAGCCGCCCCCATTTGGCACGAATGGGTAAACACCCTTGGAATGCCCCGACAACTCGGGTTCGGCGTCGGATCTCGCGGATGATCCGCTCAAGCGGATTGTTGGTCTTGATCTGGCGCCAGTGATTGGTCGGCAACAAGAAATAGGTGAACGTTTCCGCGCCGTGATGGCTGACCAACTCTGCCGCTCTAGGCAGCTTCACGGCCTTGAGCTAGGCGACGACCTCGGCGTTTTTGACGAGCGCCGAGGTGCGATCTTCCTGAGCGTGTATTGCCTAGAGCATTCTGGCGACCTTAGCCATCTTGTTGTTCGGCGCGTGCGAGAACACATTGCGGTAGAAATGAACGACGCACCGTTGCCATCGAAGCCTCGGGATACATCTCGCTGGCCGCTTCGATCAAGCCGCGGCAGGCGCCCAAAATAATGAGCTGGATGCCTTTCAGACCGCGATCTTTAAGATGAGCGAGAAAGCCACGCCAACCCGCCAGATCCTCTTTCGCGCCCTCCGCCTCCCCCAGCATCTGCCGGAAGCTATCGTTGCCAACTCCGATCGCGACCAAGACGACCGAGGCCACCGCCTCAAAATGTGCGCAGACTACGGTGCGTCATCGCGGATCGCTTGCGACTTCTGTATCCCATTTAGCAGCTTAATTGAAGATTACGTCTGCTAAAAAGATGCCGGTGTGGGGTTGCTTTTAATTTTGTCGGAAATGCTCTTTGTTGAGAAATAGACAGACTTGACCTAGTCCGCAGCTATTGCCCGTAGTCCCTGGCCCTCAAGAACCGACGCGGGTTGGCGTATCCAGGGGTTTGACGAGGCTTCTTTCAAAGATCGCGGGTCAAAATGAGTTTGAAAACGAGATGATCCGAAGCGCTGTTAAGGCCTGCTCCAAGGCCCATCTCAATACCAACCAGTTTAGTGTTGAAGTCGATTACACCAAAGAGCAAATGCGTTTGCCTCGCAGCGGGCAAGAAGTGACTGACGCTGCCAAAGCCGTCGTATTCCTCCAGCGCGACCTTATATTTTTCTGAGAGGGCCATCGCTACGCGAGTTTCGGGTACGAACTCGAGCTTTGAAAGCCCATTCCACGAATTATCAAGGATGGGATTGAAAATCAGATCGAATCGCCCTATGTGAGTGCCGATGATCGGACGAATTTCAGAGGTGTAGGAGCGCTGGTCCCAATGGGTGGTATTGAAACTGAATTCGAAATTGACGCCATAAAAAAAAGCACGTTTGACTGCGTCTGGCGTGACGAACAAGCCTCTGAGCTTGAATCCATTATACAAGGCGCTACCGTTGCTTGTGATGGAATAGAGGGGAAAATAAAGTCCTGCCTCGAACCAGGGCGCAACTCCATACGCCCACTCCGCCACGCCATTCAGCGATTTATCAGGAATGATTGCCCCTGGGAACTCCGGGGTCTGGCTGCCGCTCAGCGTATAATTATCGTGTACGGTCAGATTGAAAGCGCCGACCGGTGCAATGGCGGCGTCGTAGACTTGAATTTCGTCGGTTTGCGCAGAGGCCATCGATGCGCTTGTAATCCCTAAGGCAAGCGCCAAGTGACTCGTGAGGCGAATGGTTCGCGTTGATCTAAAGTTTAGCGGACTCAATGCTGACATGTCGCATGTACGGCGGACAAAGTTGGCTACAGGCGCGCGGAGTTGTGTTGAGCTGCGGGCTTCGAGGTAGGTCTGCCACATTCGCGCCAACACCCCATCATGCAGGTAAAACGGATGCCACAGTGCCGCCAATGCGTGCAGTCCTGCCAGAGCGAATAGCGCATACGCCAAATAGCCTTGAATATCTTCCGTTGGGCTAAATATGGCGCGGTTTTGTTTGATGCCAAAATCAATCTGGAAAAGCCCGAGGTTGAAGATACGATCGTGATAGACGAAGGTCACCACGCCTAGGATCGGGATCAGAAACATTAGCGCGTACAGTGCCCGATGGACCGGGCTGGAAAGGCGTCGTGAAATGGCGCCGAGTCCCTCGGGCAGTAACAAACCTAAAATGCCGAAGATGGCGACGAGTACGAACATCGTCCAATGACAGGCGATAGCCCCCGCCCCATAGATCTTTCCGGCTTCTAGTGGTTGCGCTGTTTCTGAGGGGTCGGTGGGCATTTTTCTGCATTCCTGTTGCGAAGCGAAAGCCTTCATGTTGCCCCTCAAGTTAATCCAAGGTCGGCCACAGTAGCGTCCGGTTAACTTGAGCACGATTGTCCAAACGACCAAGCATGACAAGCAGTTACAAAAGAAACAGGGTGTCCACGATTTGAACGCAGAGTTGTCAATTTCGGTAGCGCGCAAGCCTTTACAGGCGGCACCCACCGATGAACCTCGGCAAGACCTTGTTCGCGCAAGTTATGGACTTCCTGCCGCGGAAAACCTTTCACCGCGTTGCGCAACGGCACAATGCGGATCACCGGATGCGAACGCTGTCGTGCGTCGAGCAATTTCGCGCGATGGCCTTCGCACAACTGACCTACCGGGAGAGTTTGCGCGACATCGAAGCGTGCTTGAGCGCGCAGACGAGCGAGCTCTATCACATGGGTCTGACGGAGCCGGTAGCTCGATCGACTTTGGCCGATGCCAACGAGCGGCGCGACTGGCGCACCTACGCCGAGTTCGCCCAGCGTTTGATTGTGCGTGCCCGCGCGCTGTACGCGGCGGACAGTTTTGGGGTCGAACTCGCGCACACCGTTTATGCTCTCGATGCCACGACGATCGATTTGTGCCTGTCGATGTTTCCGTGGGCCAGATTTCGCACGGTCAAAGCGGCGGTGAGGCTGCACACACTGCTCGATCTGCAGCTGCCCGAAGCGGGCGCGTTTTATATCATGGATCGCGGATACCACGATCTCGCTCGGCTGTATGCGCTGGGCCGAGCCGGCAGCCTTTTTGTCACACGAGCCAAACACAATATGGCTTCTCGGCGCGTGTACTCCGTTCCCGTCGATCGCAGCACGGGTCTGATTTGCGATCAGAGTATTGCGTTCAACAATTATTACACCGCGAAAGACTACCCGGAACATATGCGACGTATCCGCTATGGCTATCCGCAGTCGCACAAGAGTCTGGTCTTCTTGAACAACCACCGCGAACTGCAGGCGTTGACCATTTGCGCGCTGCACAAGAGTCGCTGGCAGGTCGAACTGTTCTTCAAATTGATCAAACAGCATCTGCGGATCAAACGCTTCTACGGCACATCCGAGAACGCGGTGAAGACCCAGTTGTGGATCGCCGTCGCTGTTTACGTGCTGGTGGCGATCATCAAGAAGGAACTGAAATTGAACGCTTCGTTGCATACTCTTCTACAAATATTGTCGGTGACGCTTTTCGAAAAAGTCTCTTTGCAACAAGTCCTTACGGAAATCGATATGCCACAAAATCAATCCGACTCAGCTAACCAACTGAAATTGTTAGATCCTTAACCGGACGCTACTGGGTCGCGCCGTTACTTTGCGTGACAAAGCTTAACTGATAAACGCTACCCCGGGCTTTACATAAGAGGTTTCTGGATCTGCTGCGCACATCGCTGCCGCGACTCAAGCGGCCAAGCCGCAATCAACTTCTGCCCAGTAGCAGGCCAAGCAAAAGGCGCAGCAGCGGTAGCGCCACCTGCTGATAACGATGGTGATCACGACGGCAGTGGTGGTGGCGGTGGCCGAATAAACGTTAAGGCCTAAAATCGGCATCACTCTGATGATATGGTCGCTGTACTGCGCATCATTGCGCAGTACAGCAATATCGCTCCCACCGCCTTCACGCAAGCTTTTTCGTGGCGAGCAAGGCGGCCCCACTAACAGCCAGGATTCGCTGCCTGACTTCGCGCGGCAGTGCGTGCATGACCAATCCCTTAGGGAAGGAGAGAGGATAGGGTCTATTTAATCGTTCCGACTCCTCGCTGCTGGTTATGATCCGATGTGCGCCCCAACCGCGGCTTGCGAAAAATCCGAACCAGTCATTAGGTTGAAACAAGAACGGGGCGGCTTGTAATTGCTTTGCCCAATTCCTGGGTGTTCGACGATTCCCGGCATTGTCAAAATCTAACATCCAGTACTCAAAGGCAGCAGCACGCAAGTCGTCCGCGAGGACTGCGACGTCGTCATTGGAGAAGTAGGGGATGACACCCTCGGCGATCGCTAGGGCATCGCGAGAGCCGTAAGCGGCCAAAATCTTCCTGCGCGCGGCTCGATCCAGTAAATTTAAGCCAATCCGTTCAAGGCGACAGCTCGGCGTTTGCGCATTCAGAACGGTGTCCTTAAGGTGCACGATGTTAGGAAAATCGATTTCTATCCAGTGAATGTGCGGCGAGATTTGCATGCGATAGGGACGCGTATCAAGACCTGCACCGAGATTAACGACTGTCTGAATTCCCCGCCGTATCGCCTCTTCTATCAATCGATCAATAGCCGATGTGCGCACGACGACACCCCACTGGGTGAGGACCGAATTTGGCATGGAGCGGGCGATTTCGACGCCACGGTTCCCCGCAAGTAGTGAGGCAAGTGGGTCTTGAAGAGCGGCGTCAGAGCGCCCTGTTTCTTGCGCTCGCAAAGCCGCCACCCAGAGAGCCGTCTCGGTAACATTCGCAATCGATGTTCTAGGCACCTGCGAAGCCTCAGCCAGAATAGTAAGCCATTTTACTTTACTACTTCGCATCTCAAAGTTACACTTTGCATGGCAAAGTAAGCCGGAAGCTGAAATTAATCACAGGGATTTCAATGCCGGTTGCAAAATTACCGCCTCGCAGTCTTTTGACAGATCGAATTGTGATTTCCACCGCTTTAGTCGGGATGTTTCCGGCAGGTAGCAGCGCTTGGGCGACCTGGACTTGAGCGCTTACCGCGGCAAGGCCCCGTGTACCTCGACGGCGTTCGTTACGGGCATGTGCTAGATCCCACCGCGGGGTGGCCGGTCTCGCGCGCACCAAGATCTGCGACCGTGCATGCGGATACGTGCACAAAGGCCGGGCAATTGGCAAAGCTTGCGCTATTTCGCGGCGGCGGCCCGGAGGAGTTTCTCAAAGCCGAACGGGTCCGTGCATCGTGTATGCGATAAATTGCGCCTGTCAGTGCCCGAGTTGTCGCCAATGGCTATCGACGGGATCCCGTTGAATATTCATTTTAAGTGCACGCAATGCGCCTATTGCTGTCATCACTCCAAAATTCCGCTCACCGTAGAGGAGGCGATTGAGTGGCTTCGGGATCGCCATCAAGTGCAAGTCATTTGCGAGGCCTCGCCTTGGGTGCCGCCGGAGGCTCGAAAGGCCGATTATCTGCTGAGACGATCCTTCCCTGCTCGAAGTGGCACATTGTTCCTGCGAATTGCGGTAACTCTCGTTGCCAATCTCGCCGACGAGTGCCCGAATCTGCTGCCGGATAGGCGCTGCGGCATCTATGAGCGCCGGCCGCTGGTCTCAAGCGTTAGTCGTTTTCTGGGCGGTATGGTCTGTTGCCGAACTCTGGAGTGAGATGCGGACACTTTGTACGGCAAACGGATAAGGAAACTTCAGCTCGTGACGAGAGGTTACCCATGAGTTTCATGCCGTTGATCGAAAGCGTTCGCAGCGCATTTAGTGCGACGGCTGCGGTGCGAGGTGTGCGGTAATGAGAGTTGTTCATGTAAAAATGGCGCTCCTCATGATGCTGCTGGCGCCGAGCGGAGCGTGGGCAGGGGGTGGTCCGCTAGGAATTGATTCTGAAGTGGCGCTTGATCAGAATGGAATATGGGCGCGAAAATATTCCACGGGCCTGGAGAACGGCGCTATCGCAGTGGAGGTGGTGGGGGCCTTATGGTTCGGCAACGACACTGAGCTCGGGCATACCTTTTGGCAGACGATCGATGCGTCCGCGATCTCTGGGGTCGCTGCTCAGCTGCTCAAGTATGGATTCAGCCGCGCGCGGCCCGACCAAGGGGATAATCCCAATCGGTGGTTTAGAGGGAGTTGTTGTCAGAGTTTTCCGAGTGGTGAAGTGACGTTGCAGGCGAGTTTCGTGATGCCTTTAATCATCAACTACGCCAAACAAGCGCCATGGATTTGGGCGCTCGGAGCTCTGCCCGTGTACGACGCAATCGCGCGGCTCAAAGCGCATGCTCACTGGCAAACGGACGTGATTGCGGGGGGAATACTGGGGACTGGAATTGGGTATTGGGCGACTACCCGCGAGACGCCACTCTCGGTGCAAATCTTACCGCGTGGTTTGTCGGTCGGTTTTAATAAGCGCTTTTGACTGCGCGACTGATCGCAGCGCTGATATTCTGCATCGGACTTGCAGGTCTGATAGGTGATTTCTTCGAAGTATCGAAACCGACACTTTTCTTTATTCATTTGCTCTTCGGTTGTCGTTGGCAGTGGCCACCCGCTTGGTCCAGCAGCGGCGCGTTCTCGGATATCACGGAAGCGCCGAGTTCTATGCGCACGCTCGCCGTCTGACTCGTTGGGTCTACATTTTGCTGTATCCACTGGCTGGAGTGCGCTTGAGTCTGTATTTGTTTGAAATAGTGGCAACGAGCTTCAATCCGCACGTACATAATTCTGTCTCACGAGTGCGCTTGCTTGGCGATTTTCAGATTTACATTGCATACGGTGTTATTCCTCTGTGGGTGATTCGACCTTTTTTTCTGGGGTCGAAGATAAAAGTTGTTCCCTGTCGTCGGACGCGCTTGCGGGCTCGGCTCCCACGGCGCTTTAGGACGCGTTTTGTTAAGGACAGACACGAAACGTGAGAAAGGAGGCAGTTCGATGTAGAGGGCAGAACTTTTCAGATGGAGCCCAGAGGGTTCGACTCCCCCGGCAAAGGCAGCCGCTCGCCTGAAGTGAGCCGTGCATGCAGACGGGGTAACGCACCACCACTTGAGCGTAGGCAGGGCATATCGAAGCGGCGTCATTGAGTTCCGATATGTATAGCATGCCAGTGTGCATCCAGCGTCGCTTTCTTTGGAGCTATGTTGATGGATCGCCTCACGGTGAGCTCCAAAGAACTGGGCGGGATCCTAGAGCGGGCAAAGATATGGGATGGATTCTTGGAACCTGGGAGATCCGGTGAACGACCGGCTTCAAATAGTACCAATGGGAGCCGCGGATTGAGCGGGACCTGCCTTGTGCGGGAATCTGCGCTGCACGGGAGCGAACTGTGGAGAGCGAAGTTGGAACGGGAACGCGAACGAATAAGCGAATCCGCATTCGGCATTGGAAGGTTTAGTGCTCTGATAGTACTGATGACGCCGGGGAACGCCGCTCGCGCGGACCCGGTCGAGGGGAAGCGCAGCTTGGGGCGAGCTTTCCCATTGCGTGCCTTTCGTTCGCGCCGGAATCGCCGTCGGCAGTGGTTAAGTTACGTGATCATCCTCGCGCTGATACCCCTCCTCGCATGGGCCGACGATGAAGATGATTCGAAGCTTGATGCGATAACCGTCACGGCGACACGCTCGCCGACGCTGATTCGCGATGAACCGCTGCGGGTAGAGGCAGTGCCCGCTGATGAGATCGAGGAAAACCTCACCGTGCAGCCTGGCAACCTGTCCTCTTTGCTTCATGAACTGCCGAGTGTTCGCGTGCAATCCTCCGGCCCGGGGCTTGGAGGCGTGGGTCTGCAATTGCGCGGGATGCCGACCCGGGACACACTGGTGCTGAGCGACGGATTGCCATTGCTCGGTGCCGAGCCCGATGCCTTCGGACTTTTACAAACCCCGCCGCTCGATCTCGAGCGCGTTGAGGTGATTAAGGGCGCTGCTTCCGCTCTGTACGGCGGCTCAGCGCTCGGCGGTGTGCTCAACCTCGTCTCACGCACGGCCGAATCCGAGCCTGGGGTACTGGCCAATGTCACCTCGCGCGGTGGACGAGATCTCGTCGGCTTTTTCACGCATAAAGACGCCTCGCCCTGGAGTGGAACGCTCACGGCCGGCGCGCACGATCAGTCTCAAGAAGAGGTTAGCGGTGCGGCCTCGGGTATGGTGGAACGGAGCCGAAGGTGAGTCGCTGTTCCTCACCGCCGGTGTCCTCGATGAGGATCGTAAGGGCGGAACATTGACGGGGCGGGTTTTGCCTGAGGGCGGTTCATTCCCGGAAGAGCTGCACACTCGGCGGTTCGATGCCGGTGCGATCAGCCACCTGAGCTTCGATGACGATGAGGCGCTCAACGGTCGATTCTCCGTCACTTCAACCCACCTCGATCGCACGTTCAATATGCAGCGGATTGGCTCGACGCAGACGACCGTGTTTGCTGAGGAAGCGCTGAATGGGACTAGCCATGGCCACAGTTGGGTTTTGGGGACAGCCTTCGAGCGCGACCAGCTCGCCGTCGCGGCGGTGCCGGGCGTAAGCTACGCGTATAATGTGCCGGCCGTCTTTGCTCAGGATACCTATGCAGTCGCTTCCTGGATGGTGATCGCCGGCAGCGTGCGTGTCGATGCGAACAACGACTACGGGACGTTTGTCAGTCCGCGTGTCTCGGCGCTCTGGCGACAACCGGGCAGCGCTTGGAGTCTGCGGGCCTCGGCGGACGGTGGCTATTCCGCACCGACGCCGTTCCTCGATGAGATCGAGGCGACGGGCTTAGGGCCTCTAATGCCGCTTCGCGGCCTACACGCCGAACACGCAGTCACCGAATCGTTGGATGCCAAATGGGCCGATGAGGGTTGGGATGTGAACCTCAGCGTCTTTAACTCGCAGATCCGCCATCCGCTGGAGGTCCTGCCGGAAGGCAATCAACTGGAACTCATCAACGCGCCGGCCGCGCAGCGCGCGCCCGGTGCCGAGGCGTTGATCGGCTATATCGTCGGGCCGCTGCATGCGCTCGCCTCCTGGAAGCCGGACGCCTGAATCAGGCCCGTCCGGTTTTGTGCGGGAGGCGCCCAGCAATGGGCGTCCCTACCGCGATTCTTCCCACGGGGCCATCTAGATTGAGATTCTCCACCGGTATCGCTGTCAGCTTTCGCTCGATTACCGCGTGGCGATCGATGATCCGGTCATGGAGTCGACGTCCAGTTTCCGGTCCAAGTATGAAGATGACAATTTGTCACTTTTGGCATGGAAATCAAGGGAACCCAGAATTGAAGGAAATCAGGTGTGCGGGGCGCCTTGACCGCGATGACCGGCGTGGTAGCGCCTAACCCGCACTGCCTAACGAACTCAGTCTGATCGCTTTTGGAATGCAGCATATGGACAACCTTCCCAGAAAACCGGCGCGTTCTCCCAGTGCTCCCCCATGATTCGCGCATGGCAAGTCCAGCAGAAGAAAGGGGCCTTTGCCTTGTCGCCAATCGGAGCAATCTGTACCAGTGTCTCAAAGGCACATAAGTCCCGGCCGGCCGCTTTGCTTTGAGTGAGTGTCTGCAGCGTCCCGGTCTCCTGCGTCGCGCGCACCAGCGCCGTATAGAGGCGCGATTTCAATCGGGAGGAAGCGCTCTCTTCCTGTTCCAATGCGAGGCTGAGGAGCCTTGCCAAGTGCTCATTCTGATCATCAGCCTGTGCCATTCCACTCCCTCCTGAAGTGGTCTCGAGCTCGGGCCAGCAGCCGTTCGATTGCCTTCTCGGTCTTCTCGGTGCGCTGGGCTATCTGACGTGTACTGCACTCTTCGACATAGCGCCAAAGAAGTATCAGGCGGTATGTCTCGGGAAGCTTTGCCAGAACACGATATGTTTTCTCCTGCGCCGAAGCGCGATCAAGGTCCGCGTCGTATGCACAGTTGACACTCAATTCCGGAAGCGCCTCATCATCTTCATCTAACGCACTGGGCTCTCGCAGCCGTTTGCGGTAATAGTCCTCGATTCTGTGCCGGGCGATTCCAAGCAGCCAATGCCGGATGCCGGACTCACCCCGAAACTTTTCCAGGCCCTGCCAGGCAGCCAGGAAGATTTCCTGAACCAGATCTTCAACCGCCTCAGCCTCGGGCAATACGCGGCAGCGTACGAAGGAATAGACACAATCCGCATAACGCGAAACGAACTCGGCAATGGCCTTGCGATCCCGGCTCAATACCTGACTGGCCAACCGGAGGTCATTGGTAGCGTCTGCGCTGACTTCGGCGACGAGCTGCTCCAATGGCTTGATCCCAAATCGGGACACCGCCGAATCCGGATCCTCACTGATCATGGCGAGGCCGGCGCATCGTCAGCACCTCATACTGCATAGCCCCTAGCAAACAGCCGTTGATGCAGAGGCAGGCCGGTTTCAGACCTGCCTCTGCGCTCATTTGCTGCACGTTGCCCGGGCAAACTCTCTATCGCGCCACTAGCCCTGTTGCGCCGAGGGGAAGCCTCAGCACCTGCTGCAAAGAAATAAGCTGTCCGTCAGCTTGCACTCGCCAGCCGATCAATGTTCCCGCCCCTGCATTGACTGAGTACAGGAAGCGGCTTTCCCGGGTGAGCGCGATGTCCACGGGGCTGGATTTGGCTCCGCCCGTGGTTGCCGAGATGCCGCTGGGATTTAACAGCGATAACTCGCCGTGGTTGCTAATGCGGTAACCAGTGATGACCCCGTCACCCGTATTGGAGGTGTACGCAAATTTGCCGTTGCGGGTGATCGCAACCCAACACGGCGCGGTTTGCAGATCTGAGACCGATCCGCTGATCGTTGCGATGTTTCCCTGATCGTCCACATCGTAGGACGACATCGCGCCCTGATTCGGTGCGCCGCCAAAGGCTTCGCTGACGATCAGATGGTTACGCCGGTCGAACGCGAAGCCAAAAGGCGTCTGGCCGTTCGAGTTCTGGAAGTTGCCGCTCCCGGGTGTGTCGTCATCCCCGATGACAAAGCTGTCGATGAGGTTGGTGGCCTTCTCGGTGACAAACACCACCGATCCGGTGTTGTCGAAACCGATTTGCGGTGCCACCGGAGCAGCCGTGCTGAGTGGCCGCGATGAATTTTCAATCGGCACCAGCACGCCGCGCTCGCCATCGAAGAAGAAGCCGCTGATATTCGCAGGCGCGCCATCATTCAGAACATAGACAAGATCGCCGCTGACGGCGACGCTCTCAGGCTGAGTGCCGCCCGATGACACCGTGTTGACGAGCTTCAGTCCCGTGGCGCTCCGCTCCAGCACGGAAATGGAATTGCTGGCGGCATTGACCGCGAACAGCCAGCGAGCCCCAGCACTGAGCGCCAAGGCGCTATCGGAGCCCAGATTCGCGCCCGTACCTGTCCCGCCGGTCGATACCAGTGCGGTCTGGGAAAGCCTCCCGTCCGGCGCTCTGTGGAACTCCAGAATGGCGTTGTCCGCAGCGTTGGTCATCGTATAGACGAAGCCGCTGCCAATGCCGTCTGGAAGGTCCAGCGCCTGACAGCTCGATGCAATGCCCACTGCTACGGCGGCAAGCGGAATGATGCGTGCTAATTTCATCGGTCTTTCTCCATGTGTGACACTCTAGAGAACTCACTAGTCGCTTCACGCAAGAAAATCCCCCTCTCGCAGCCGTAATATTTCGCCTTTTGGCAGTTCTGCAAAATAGCGGCTGTAAACCGGTCCGGTAGCGGGCCATGCCAATCACCGGGCCAATTCGCGAGCGATTGCCTATCCATCTTGTCCGGCATGTTGATGTCAGAAAACACCAAGTCGATGGTGGCCTGGGCACCGAAGACGGCCAGGGCATCGTGCGCATTGGGGTCACTTGACGAAAGGGAGAATAAAGTACGCTGATATGGCCCTATGGTGTCAAGTGGCGCGAGCACGGACTTCTGATTTTAGGCTTAAATGACGCGCGTTTTATCATCGAATACTCGCGCCGCACCGGCTATGCTTACGCTGCGGACGTCTTTGGGGCCTAGGGCGGCGCCCGCCCGCCCTGCTGCTGAATCCGTTCAAAAGCCTCTTCCCGATGCACCGCTATCTCCTTGGGTGCTGCAATGCCGAGTCGCAACTGATTGCCTCTGATCCCAAGCACGGTGACGGTGACGTCATTGCCAATGTTCATGGTCTCGCCGACCCGACGTGTAAGTATCAGCACAGTTCGCTCCTTGGAAACAGGGTTTTCGGTCTCTTGCCGAATTCCTTCAAGGCCCGATAGAGGAGATGCTGCTCCGAAAGGACACGGTGGCGCTCTTGCCGCCAAGCGAGATATCCAAGGTAGCGCAACTTGTTGATTTAATAGTCACGAGCTTCGTCACTCCCGGTTCTATCCCGTTCGGCCAAATTACGATTGTCGGCCATGCCGACAAAGATTTTCACGGTGCAGCTTTTGAGCAGGAAGTGAGTGTGCATCGCGCGATCGCAGTACAGAACGCTCTGAGAGATGGAATAATTCGCGGTCTCAAACAACACGGGATCTCACATTTGGTTAGTGGCTCGATTGCGTTTAGTACGAAAGGAGTAGGCTCGCGTGATCCCGACCCGAGCAATCTGCCACGAACTACTCAGCGAATCCTAAATCGCAGGGTTGAAGTGAAACTTCACAGGCTAGGTGCACCGCTTCCACCACGAGATACGTTTGAAAGCAGAATAGGCAGATTCCTGAACCTACTGAAAACTCGCAAGGTTGATCCCGACCCAACAGGCCGCAGGACTAGTCGCTCGGTGTGTATCCTCGGCAAGATGTTACGCCCCGACGTATTGGATTTGTTCGTCGACGGCACTGCAGAGAATGAGATAATTGGATCGCAACGAGTAACCGGAAATCTATGTGGATTCACCGGCAATTATGATCCGCCAGTCATCTCAGCGACAGATTTGTTGAAATTTCTAGGTACGGTTAGGACCGTGCTAGATGGCCCTGGTTTCGGGCCAACCGTTTCAGATGCCAGGATTCTAAGTGGTCTATCCGAGCTAATCTTTATCATCAACGAAGGGATCATCCGCGTAGAGCGATACATTACCCTCAATACCAGTGACTTCGGTTACACGGGAGACAAAACTCGCGGACTTCGGCTTTCTTCAATATTCGCTGATCACTTGAACGACCCCGCAAGTATATATAGTTGTTATCGTGATTTTCACGGTAACGAATAGAGGGTTGCTAGCAACCAAGATTCATCGAGCGCTCGTCGACGGATGTTCCGACGGTCAAGAGCTGTGGCGTGTGAGCGCTCTTCGGCAATTAGAGCGCGAGGTGTGCGGCGAAGCGTTGACACCCATTAGCCAGTCTTTGTCAAATAGCCAATACAAGTCACGGACGCTCAAACAGCGCCTGAAGTTTTCGCTAGGAAGTCGTTGCAGAAGTGACTTTCAAAAACGGTATACGCATCGACAATAGCAATGCGCACCAGACACCCATCTGGATCAAAGAATGAGAATCGGCTTTCCCAGCAACGACGATTCAGATCTCCTGGCTTCTTCAATGGGGACGTCATCGCAAGTGCCCATTCGGTCCTGCGTGGTCATAGAACCTGCCGGATTAAGATGGTGACCAAGTCATCGAGCCGGCTGGCGCGGGTGCGCACCAGCAGACACGCAAGCAGCGCGTGGCGCCGCGGCGCCACGTATTCGCGCAGTTCGGTCGCCGTGAGAAGTCGCGCCTCTTCGGCCCACGCATCGATCCGGTTCGGCGGAAGGTCGACGAGTAGACCTTCGGGCAATGCCAATGTATCGAGCCATCCGAGATGTTCGAGGACTTCGACAAGGCTATTGCGCGACGCACGCTTCGGAGGCCGGCACAGCTTCGCAAACGCGGATTCGGTGGCCTCTGGCGGCACGGTCAACAAATCCTCGAGCCGCTGCCCAGCGGACTCCGGCATACGTGCCGTGATCCCGGTGAGCCACGCCGAGGTCGCCCACGTGTGCGCTCGTCCGGCGAGTCGACGCAGGGCGCTTAAGGCTCGGCAACGCGAAATTCGCGGCAACCAAGGCTTCGATGGCGTCATTGATAAGGTCACTCAGATGCGCACGACCGCTGACAATGCGCTCCATGGTCTGGGTCGCCAGTTCGAGCGCCGCCGTTTCCCCACGGTTCAATCCCAAGGTACGCTCGTACTTCGATGTGGTGGCGCACGCGGGTTCGACGCGGATAATCGGCGAGAGTCAGTCCGTCAAGACCAGCGCATCGGGCGAGGCGTTCGACGACCGCGGCGGGAATTTCGTCAGGAGCGGCGAGCGGCCGAGGGCCGGAAAGCACTTCAAGAGGCAGAGCAATCCTAAGCGCGCCGGTGGGGATTTGCAGCGCTCCTGGACCCAGCGCAGTTCGTCGGGTGTCGGCCGCACGAGCTGAGCGGGTCGCTTCGTCGACATGGATCTTGGAATCTCGGGGTATGCCAGTAGTTCGGGAATCGGCCATGGTCGCACCAAAAGAAAAGTGCGCATCCTCGCGCAAATGCGCGAGTTATGTGACGCATTTTCATGATTCAGCGAGGTAATCATGATTGGCGTTACTAACGACCATCGCTACTATCATGCATGTCGATCAAATCCTTCAAGGACAAGGAAACGGCAGCCACTTTTTCGGGGTTGCCGGTCAAGTCCCTGCCGCCGGATGCGCAAGCGCGCGCTTGCAAAGCTGCAGCAGCTCGACGTGGCGCTGAGCTTGGATGATTTGCGTGTGCCGCCCGGCAATCGGCTCGAAACGCTGATGAGCGACCGCCAAGAGCAGCACAGCATCCGCGTAAACAGGCAATGGCGTTTGTGTTTTCGTTGGACCCAAGCCGGGCCTGAGGACGTTGAGATTTCGAAGCACTACGAGTGAGGAGGGAAACCTATGAGCATTCGAATTGAGGAGTTAGCCAAGACGGATTTTAGCCAAGTGGCGGCTTCAGCGGCAAAGCGGATTGCGCCCATTTCTCCCGGCGAGATGCTGAGCAAGAAATTCTTGAAACCCATGGGTCTCACCAACTACCGACTGGCGAAGGAGATCGATGTGCCGGCGCAGCGCATCGGTGAAATCATTGCGGGTCGGCGTGGCATTACAGCGGACACGGATCTGCGCCTGTGTCGCTTCTTCGGGCTCTCCGACGGCTGGTGGCTGCGGCTGCAGGCTGACTACGACACGCGGATCGCGCGCGGCGCACTTAACAAGACCTTAGCGAAGATCAAGCCCTGGACCGCCGCCCCGAGACTCAAGGACGCCAGAGCAAGATCGAAAGGCTCTTCGGCAATATCTACGACGCGACGAGTCGTGGCCGGCTGATCATCGAATGCGGGCTGTTGTGTCGCGCCTAGTCAGATGCGCTCGACACGATCGGGGCCGTTCCACACGGAGTTTGGCGACAAATGCGCCTGCGGGTTCGATGTCGCCTGCCTTGGTGCCTCTCCCGTCGAGCCCGAAGTTATCCACAGATGTGGCACTCTTTTGCATGAGCCTTCTTCCGACACCTTCAGGAGCCATTTCGGAGAGCGGTCCAAACCGCCTGCCATACCCTGGATCAGCAACTATGCCGCTAGCCCCTTTTAAGCCGCGATCGGCTCACCTCGAATGAGCCGGTGACGAAAGGGCTGATTGCCGACATGCTCGGTGCGCCGCGAGGACATCACCGAGACGGCCGCGTGCCTTCAACAAGCGGAAATCATTCGCTGTCAACGCAGCCACATCACGGTGCTCGATCGACCGCGATTGGAACAGCGAACCTGCGAGTGTTATGCGGTGGTCAAGGAAAGAATACGATTGCGTGTCGCGCGAGCTGTCGTTGAAAACCGTCGCTCTTTGCGTTGAGGCTCGGCGGCCAGTCTCGCGCCCCCTTTTGGGAGCGCGAGAACGACCTAGGCTTACCAAGACCTGCCCTTACTGTGAGATCGTATAAGCGTACGGGAGGCTCACAACCTCGTCCCCGGTATTGACCACCGGATTGAACGTATCGATGTAGATAAACCCGTTCACTGTCTTGCCCACCGATGTGGCATCGGGAGTGATGGTCACATTGATTGTGCCGGTCTCGCCCGGTCGCAAGATGAGGGGGTTGAACGTCTGGGTGCCCAGCACCGTGTCTGCCCACAGATCGCCGCTGTCCGCCGATACAGTGGAGTCGAACGGCTTCATCATCACAAAGGCGCTCGAGCTTGCGGCAACGGTGGGTGCGCCAGCCGGACCGTAGGGCCCGATCTCCGACGGAACGGTAACCCAGGTGCTGTACGGCACCTCCGGTTCGCTAATGAGCGCGACCGCCGCGTCATTCCCAATTTTCGAGGCAAAAATATCGGGATTCCCGGTACCGCCCACGCCAGTTCCCACGCTGTTGAAAGCGTCCATGGTGATGGGCACCGAAGACTGGGCGACGAAAGCGGCGATGCTGACTTGGGTGGGCAGGGAACTCAATCCGCAATAGCCAGGCAGCGTCACCACCGGACCCGAACAAGCGCCGGGTTGAGCCGGTAGCTCGATGAAGGTCTGCGCGTCGCGCCGGGCATCGGCAAAATACAGCCGCGTGAGCGCACCGTTATTCGTCACGGAAATAGGCACCACGACCGGCGCGGCAGCGGCCGACAACACGACGCTCGCGGCATTCGGCAAGCCGGCCGCGGTGACCCGCGCCGAGTTGAAGCCGATGCGTGCCGTAAAGGGCAGCGTCGTTTGATTACCCGAGGAGATGAAATTCTGCAGCAACACGAATTTCCAGCGACCGGGCTGCGGATTGTAATGCGCAAGCTGCAGCGCAAACTGCGGGCTGCCATCGAGCGGATCCTGGTTCGGTTGAACACTGAGTTGCATGCCATTCGGATCGACCAATAAGCCCTCGAGCAGATAGCCGTTGTCGGCGATGTTGAGCACCAAGCTTACGTCATTGACGCCGCTCGGCACCTGGAACTCGAAGGTCTGAGTGGGACCCGCGCTCGCGCGCGAATTGCCGCCCGTCAACGTTCCCGTAAAGTTGCCGCCCGTCGGTCCGGTTGGGATCAGCGTACGCAGCGTTACCGGCACTTCGGCAAACTTTCTGCCGCGTGGATCCGGTGAACGCACGAAGCGAAGGGCCGCGGCCGTGTCGCCCGGCGATGACGGCATGGAGAACTCAGCGGTCAACTCGACGCTTGCGCCGGGTGCCAGATTCACATGAGCCGGCGAAACAGAGCCCAACTTCTCGAAATTTTCCGTGGCCCAGACAAACTGGATCGGACCGCTGTAGCTGCCCGCGACGCCGCTCACGCGGGTGTAAACGATCACCGTCCAGTTACCGGCCTTGGGATTGGCTACATCGACGTGTCCATAGCCGGATCCCAATCCCTGGGGAATCGAGAAGGCCACCTGGCGGCCGGACGGGTCGAGCAAGCCGAAGAAAACCAAGGGCGGATTTGGGGAACCTATCGGCGATTGAAACGCGATCGCCGCATCCAAATGTTCCATCCCTGCGGGAACCTTGAAGCCATGTTTGATATAGGCACGTTTGTTGCCGGCGACATTCAAAAAGAACGGATCTGTCGCGGGATCCAATGTCAGGTTCAAGGTATCGCCCGCGAGCGGCGCGCCCAGCGTCTCGAAAGTCGGCGTCAACTTCTGCGGCTCGGTGCCCTCATTGGTGACGGTAAACGTCCGGCTTTGTTCGCGATTAGGCATCGCAGTGGCATGCGCGCTGCTGGGGGCAACCAACAGCCCTGCGCCCCGGTTGTTTGGATGGCCATTTTTGTCGTCGATCGATAACGCCTCATTGACCGCTGCGAGCGTATTGAGCAGACCCGAGCCTTGTTCGAAGGATGGGACGTTCAAGTCGGTGGCCGTGCTCATGATGATGCGTTTCACGGTTGCTGGCGACGGGTCGTCGCCGCCGTGCGTGCTGCGGTAGGCCTGAATGACCAGTGCGGCTGCGCCGGCAGTGGTCGGCGATGACTCTGAGGTGCCGCCGAATGCAGAGATAGGCGTCGGGTTCGCAGGCTTCTGATCATTGGTACAACCGAAGAACAAAGTAGTGTTCGTGGAACACACGCTCCACCCTAAATCTCCCGGAGCGACCACATCAACTGTGCGCGCCTTCGTTTGCGCAAAACCCCCGGAGCTCAAGCTTGAGATGTTGTTGTCGAGGAACCCGCCGTTGTTCAACGGAATGAGGCCATCCCCCGTCTGCGCATACAGGCGAAAAGTCGTGGAGGCGCCTGCGGCGATTGCGGTAGATGAAGTCGCTGGCGAACCCAGCGTGCCAGCGGTGCCGGCATCGCCCGTGCTCACGACGACGGTGACACCCGCCCTCACTGCCGCGTCGTTGGCCAGCGAAATGGGGTCGTTGGTATTGTCGGGGAAGGGGTTGCCGCCGAACGACTCGTTGAGAACGTCAACATCGTCGTGAATGACGGCGTATTCGATGGCCTGTACGAAGTTCGAGGTGGTGGTCGGATTGATCGTCCCGAAGACGTCCAAACCCACCAACGAGGCGCCGGGCGCCATGCCGCGGACCCTGATGTTGCAGGGGGAAGGCAGAGGATGCACAGAATTGACGAACTTGCTGATATCGTAAAGCAGCGGTTTGCCGTTCGGCATGTCCTGGGCGGCTATGGTACCTGCATCGCCGAAGGCCTCTACGCCGTCCGTCGGAGTACCCGCAGGGTCACCCGTGAAATCTTGATAGTCGATAAAGACATGCGAACCGTCAGGCCGGATGAACGCTGGATTGTTGGGATCCAGACCATCGGCGATGTAGGCGACTTTCACGCCTTTGCCGGTCACGAATTGACCGTTGCCGTCGCGCACGCGCTGCGCTTGGGGAATTGATGGATCCGAGAAAGCGGTGTTGGTGACTTGAAGCGACTCGGGCTCCAGCGTGTTGCACAGTCCGCCGTCGGTTACGGAAGTGCTTGCCGCAGAACCGCTCGGACCTTCAGCCGAGAGTCTCTTACGAGCCAGCGGTCGAATCACGGCATCCGGCACCACAGCCTGCACGCGAGGATCCGCCGCAAGCTGCGCCAATTCGGAGGCGCTAACAGATGTGGCAAAAGCGTTCACGGTACTGAATGCGTGGAACTTTCGGCCCGCAATGCGCGGCAGCATCGACATGACCGACGATTGGGAAATAGCCAGTGTTTCTGCGCGAGCACCCATGGCCCGGCGCAGCGGCGGAACACTCGCAACCTGGTCGCGAAGGATGACAATGACGTTTCGGTCGGTCTGGCGCATTGCTTGCTGTATTTGCGCGGGCAGCACCGCGCCGGATAACGCATTGCTCGACAACACTAATCCCAGTGTCGTACCCGAGAGCGCGACAGTAGTTGAACGCTTCATTAACATCCCCCTGGTGAACGTTTTGATTTCCTCGATAGCGGCGAACTTGAACATATCTGTGTGCCAAGTCGCAAGTCTTGTAGAAGAAAAATAATATCGCGTTATGTAAAGAGCATAGGATCGCAATATTTTTGGCAAGGAAAGTCAGTACTTGTCGCGCAAAGTCGATATTGAGCGCTAACAAGTCCTGCGTCGCTCCCATCCGAATCGAATGACCGCTGACCTGCGCCACTCGCTTCGCCGGCATCCCAATATACCGTGCGACTCTCTTTAAGCGAAGTGAGGTGCCCCAACGGTTGGCGGCGTAGCACCCGGAATGGACTGCTCTCCAGAAGGCCCGTCGATGCGAGCTGTGTGGTGCCCGCCTAAACATAAGGGACTGGACACGCCGCATGTGCAGGCCTTGTTCGGGAACATATTGGTGCAAGCGCCGCGTCTCGTATCTTGCTCGTGTAGCGGCAACACACCGCGAGCCATTTCTTCCCTAATAAAGGGTTGGCTGGCGCGGACCAGCCAGGAGCTTCGCTACCAGGCGGCAAGGGTGGGAAGCACGCACAGTTACCTACAGGCGGCGGCGACATTGCACGAGTTACTGGGTGTAGATCTGAGCTTTGGGTTTTTGGGCATGAGGAAAGCAGTTCTCGAGGCAGGAAGTCGCCTAGTGGCCTGTAACAACCATTTATAGACTATAATCGGGTCTATGACAGACCCTATCAGATTGACGAATGCGGAGCGTATGGAACTGATACGGCGAGCGAATAGCCGAACGGATCGGGCGGAAGAT
>JBDTAV010000004.1:0-36259 GCA_039924385.1 Steroidobacteraceae bacterium | reverse complement strand
AGGGCACCGAGATGGTGATGCCGGGGGATAACATCAAGATCGTGGTGGAACTCATTGCCCCGATCGCAATGGAGCAGGGCCTGCGCTTCGCCATCCGCGAGGGCGGCAAAACCGTCGGCGCAGGTGTCGTTGCCAAAGTGATTGCTTGATCTTACTTTTAACGGACGGGGTCGCATCGACCCCGGGAATAGTTGCGCGAAGCGCATGAATAGGGCAGTAGCTCAATTGGCAGAGCGGCGGTCTCCAAAACCGCAGGTTGGGGGTTCGATTCCCTCCTGCCCTGCCATCGATGCGTGCCCGTAGGAATAGCGTAAGTAATGGCTGAAGTGCAAACATCGGCGGTTTCGTCTCCCAAGGACACGGCGCTGCTGATTTTTTCGATCGTCGCGATTCTCGGCGGAATCGCGGCGTTCTATTGGTTCGACGAGCAGCCCCTGGTGCTGCGTATCGGCATGGTGGTTCTCGGACTGGCGGCCGGCGCGGGTCTTTTGTGGCTGAGCAGCTATGGCAGGGAGTTCGTCCAGTTTGCGCAGGCCGCGCGGATCGAATTGCGCAAAGTGGTGTGGCCGAGCCGCACCGAAACTTTTCAAACCACCTATGTGGTGATCGGTTTTGCGATTTTGATGGGTTTGTTTTTCTTCGTTCTTGACTGGATTCTCACCTGGATGACCCGCTTCTTGGGCGGCACGTCGGGTTAGCGGACGCGGAGCTTTTATGTCCTTGCGATGGTATGTAGTTCACGCGTATTCGAACTTCGAGCACAAGGTGTCGGAGTCGTTGAAGGAGCGCGTCAAACGCGCGGGTCTCGATGCGAAGTTCGGCGAAATTCTCGTGCCCACCGAAGAAGTGGTTGAGATGCGCGACGGGCAGAAGCGCAAGTCAGACCGCAAGTTCTTCCCGGGCTACGTGCTCGTGCAGATGGAGATGGACGAGGACACCTGGCACCTGGTGAAGGAAGTGCCGAAGGTACTGGGCTTCATCGGCGGCACGAGCGACAAGCCGGCTGCCATCACGGACAAAGAGGCGATGTCGATTTTGCGTCGCGTCGAAGAAGGCGTGGACAAGCCGAAGCCGAAGGTGCTGTTCGAACCCGGCGAGGTGGTGCGTGTGACCGACGGGCCGTTCAATGATTTCAATGGCGTGGTCGAGTCTGTGAATTACGAGAAGAACCGGCTGCAGGTGGCGGTGCAGATCCTGGGGCGTTCGACGCCCGTGGAATTGGATTTCTCGCAAGTCGAGAAGGGTTGATTTAACCGGGGAGCTTTCCTTACGGGGGAGGCGTTTGTACCCACAGGAGCGTTAGATGGCGAAGAAAGTCACCGGCTATATCAAGCTGCAGATCCCTGCAGGCCAAGCCAACC
Source organism: Steroidobacteraceae bacterium (assembly GCA_039924385.1). Lineage (GTDB taxonomy): Bacteria > Pseudomonadota > Gammaproteobacteria > Steroidobacterales > Steroidobacteraceae > Bog-1198. The sequence continues at coordinate 34,898 of JBDTAV010000004.1, read as the reverse complement.
CCAGCCCTCCAGTCGGCCCTGCATTGGGCCAGCAGGGCGTGAACATCATGGAGTTCTGCAAGGCGTTTAATGCGCAGACTCAGGCCTTGGAAAAAGGATTACCGACCCCAGTAGTGATTACGGTATACAGCGATCGCAGCTTTACCTTCATTATGAAGACGCCGCCGGCCGCCGTGCTCATTGCCAAGGCGCTCGGCATCCCCAAGGGCAGCGCCACGCCGAATACGGCGAAAGTGGGGAAAGTTACCCGCAAGCAGCTCGAGGATATCGCCAAGGTAAAAATGCCTGATTTAACAGCGGCCAACTTGGACGCGGCCGTGCGCACCATCGCCGGCAGCGCCCGCAGCATGGGCGTTGACGTTGAGGGAGTGTGACGTGCCTGCCGTAGTTAAACGTACCAAGAGCTGGAAAGAAAAGCTGCCCCCGGGCAAGGCCTATCCGATCGATGACGCGCTGAAATTGGTGAAGGAATTCGCCACCGCGAAATTCAATGAGTCGGTGGACGTGTCGGTAAATTTAGGCGTCGATGCCACCAAGTCGGACCAGCAAGTCCGCGGCTCGACCGTGATGCCGCATGGCACCGGCAAGACGGTTCGCGTGGCGGTATTTACCCAAGGCAAGAATGCCGAGGCCGCGAAAGCGGCGGGAGCCGACATTGTCGGTTTCGAAGATCTGGCCGAGAAGGTGAAGGCTGGACAGATTGATTTTGACGTGGTGATCGCCAGTCCCGACGCCATGCGCATCGTCGGCCAGCTCGGACAGATCCTGGGGCCTCGCGGTCTCATGCCGAATCCCAAGGTGGGCACGGTCACGCCGAATGTGGCGGAAGCCGTGAAAAATGCGAAGTCCGGGCAGGTGCGCTACCGCACGGATAAGGCGGGCATCGTGCACGCGCAGATCGGGCGCGCGAATTTCGAGCCGAGCGCGCTTAAGGAAAATCTCTTGGCGCTGGTGAACGATCTGCAGAAGATCAAGCCCGCGACTTCCAAGGGCGTGTACCTGAAGAAGCTGACTTTATCCTCGACCATGGGTCCGGGAGTCGCAGTCGATCAGTCGAGCTTAGGTCTGATCAAAATTTAGCGGACGGGGCCGCATCGGCCCCGTTGAAGGTCGCGCGAAGCGGATGAAGATATGCGCGTGAGCGCATGACAAGATGGAGGGCTGCGGGCGGCTAACGCTTCCCGCACCCACCGTCGAAGACCGCAGGCGAGCAAGAAAGATTCGTTTGGAACCTTTCAGAGGCTCTTAAAAGCAGCCTGCGCAGATGGTGGGACCGGAATCAGGAATGCCTGAGAAGGTCGCACCAACGAGTACTTAAGTACTCAAGGGTGGATGCGAGCGGCGGCGTTCGTATCTGTTGTGTGACGCTTCTCTACGGGGAACCAAAGATGGCACTCAAGTTAGAAGAGAAGAAAGTCGTGGTGGCAGAAGTCAACGCGGTCGCGGCGAAAGCCCTGTCCGTGGTGGGCGCCGAGAACCGTGGCTTGACCGTGACGCAGATGACCGACCTTCGCGCCAAGGCGCGCAAGGAAGGGGTGTATCTGCGAATCGTCAAGAACACGCTCGCGCGCAAGGCGGTTGCCGGCACCTCTTTCGAGTGCATTTCTCCGGCGTTGAAAGGACCGATTGTCCTGGCATTTTCCAACGACGATCCGGGCGCTGCCGCCCGCATCGTCAGGGCATTTGCCAAGGACAACGACAAACTGGTGACGACGATCGTCTCCCTGGGCGGGCAACTGCTCAAGGCCGATTCACTGGAGCGGGTGGCTTCATTACCCACGCGCGTGCAGGCGTTGTCGCAGATGCTGGGTGTCCTCAAAGCGCCGATTGCGAAGTTAGTTGGTACGTTGGCTGCTCCCAACTCGAAGTTGGTGCGGACGCTGGCTGCTGTTCTTGAAGCCAAGAAGAGCGGCGCGGTGCAGGCAGCGACGAATTAATCCTGATTCGGGTTTATCAAACCCATATTTATTTGGAGACGATAATGGCTGTTACTAAAGACGAAATCCTCGACTCAATTTCCAAAATGACGGTCATGGAAGTGGTCGAGCTGATTGCCGACATGGAAAAGAAGTTCAACGTCACCGCTGCCGCTCCTGTAGCCGCGGCTGCGGCGGGCGGTGGTGCTGCGGCGGCTCCGGCTGCCGAAGCGCAGACCGAGTTCACCGTGACCATGACCGAATTCGGCGCCAACAAAGTGGGCGTCATCAAGGTCATCCGTGAGATCACGGGGTTGGGCTTGAAGGAAGCAAAGGACCTGGTTGAAGGCGCGCCTTCGACGGTCAAGGAAGGCATTCCGAAGGCGGATGCCGAGACGATCAAGACGAAGCTCGAGGCCGCGGGCGCCAAGGCTGCTATCAAGTAGTGATTATTGCCCATATGCGCTGTTCGATGGTTGCCGCAGACCTAAGCGGCAGCCGTCGGCTGCGCTTCTGATTTGATTTTCTCGGACGGGGTCGTTTCGACCCCGTTGAATGTGGCGCGAAGCGCCTGGAGATGACCCGACATGGCCTATTCTTTCACCGAAAAGAAGCGCATCCGTAAGAACTTTGGCAAGCGTCCGAGCATCCTCGGCACGCCATACCTGCTGGCAATCCAGCTGGATTCGTACCGGCGATTCTTGCAAGCGGATACCGCGGAATCCAAACGCGATGAAATCGGCTTGCACGCCGCCTTTGACAGCGTTTTCCCCATCTCCAGCTACTCCGGCAATGCGACGCTTGAGTACGTAAGTTATCGCCTGGGCGAACCGGTATTCGACGTCAAGGAATGCCAGCTGCGCGGCCTGACCTACGCGGCGCCGTTGCGCGTCAAAGTGCGCCTGGTGGTGCTCGATAAGGAAGCCAGCGGCGCAAAGAAGCCGGTCAAGGACGTGCGCGAGCAGGAAGTGTACCTGGGCGAACTGCCGCTCATGACCGACAACGGCACCTTCATCATCAACGGCACCGAACGCGTCATCGTATCGCAGCTGCATCGCAGCCCGGGCGTGTTCTTCGATCACGACCGCGGCAAGACCCACTCGTCGGGCAAGCTGCTGTTCTCCGCGCGCATCATTCCGTATCGCGGTTCTTGGCTGGACTTCGAGTTCGACCCGAAGGACTGCGTGTTCGCGCGCATCGATCGCCGCCGCAAATTGCCGGTAACCATCATCCTGCGCGCACTCGGGCTGACCGAGGAACAGATTCTCGACATCTTCTTTGAGAAGAATGTGTTCCATCTGTCGAAGAAGGAAATCGAATTCGAAATCATTCCGCAGCGTCTGCGCGGCGAGACCGCGGCATTCGAGATCCGCGTCGGCAAGAAAATCATTGTCGAGGAAGGTCGCCGCATCACGGCGCGCCACGTCAAGGAGCTCGAGGAAGCCGGCGTCAAGCGCCTGCCCGTGCCCACCGAATATGTGCAAGGCAAGGTGCTGGCGCATGACATCGTCAACACGGAAACCGGCGAGATCCTGGCGAAGGCCAACGAGATTCTCACCGTGCCGACGGTGGCGAAGCTCATCGAGAGCGGCATCACCTCGATACGCACGCTGTACGTAAACGATTTGGACCGCGGTCCGTACATCTCGGACACGCTGCGCATCGATCCCACCAAGACGCGCCTCGAGGCGTTGGTGGAAATCTATCGCATGATGCGTCCCGGCGAGCCGCCGACCAAGGATGCGGCCGAGAACCTGTTTCAAAATCTGTTCTTCAACGGCGAGCGCTATGACTTGTCGCCGGTCGGCCGCATGAAGTTCAACCGCCGCGTAGGCCGTGAGGAAATCACGGGATCGGGCGTGTTGAGCAAGGAAGACATCATCGAGGTCATGAAGACCCTGATCGACATCCGCAACGGCAACGGCCATGTGGATGACATCGATCACCTGGGCAACCGCCGCGTCCGCAGCGTCGGTGAGATGGCCGAGAACGCCTTCCGCATCGGTTTAGTGCGGGTCGAACGCGCCGTGAAGGAGCGCCTGACGATTGCGGAAAGCGAACCGATCATGCCGCAGGAAATGATCAACGCGAAGCCGGTCGCCGCCGCGGTCAAGGAATTTTTCGGCTCCTCGCAGCTGTCGCAGTTCATGGACCAGAACAATCCGTTGTCGGAAGTGACGCACAAGCGCCGCGTCTCGGCGCTTGGCCCAGGCGGCCTGACGCGCGAACGGGCCGGATTCGAAGTTCGCGACGTGCATCCCACGCATTACGGACGCGTGTGCCCGATCGAAACGCCGGAAGGCCCGAACATCGGCTTGATCAATTCACTGGCGGTCTACGCGCGCACCAACGACTACGGATTCCTCGAGACTCCGTATCGCCGCGTCGCCAACGGCAAGGTGACCGACAAGATCGATTACCTGTCGGCCATTGAAGAAGGCCAGTACATGATTGCGCAGGCGAATGCGACCTTGAACGAGAAAGGCGAGTTCACCGATGACTTGATCTCCTGCCGCACGCAGAACGAGTTCACGCTCTCCGGGCCGGAAAAGATCAATTACATGGACGTCTCACCCAAGCAGATCGTGTCGGTGGCAGCCTCGTTGATTCCGTTCTTGGAACATGACGATGCCAACCGCGCGCTCATGGGATCGAACATGCAGCGCCAGGCGGTTCCGACGCTGCGTTCGGAAACTCCGTTGGTGGGCACCGGCATGGAACGAGCGGTCGCAATCGACTCCGGCGTCACCGTGGTGGCGCGGCGCGGCGGCAGCGTCGACTCGGTCGATGCCTCGCGCATCGTGGTCCGCGTGAACGATGACGAAACGACTGCCGGCGAACCGGGCGTCGACATCTATTCGCTCACCAAGTACACGCGCTCGAACCAAAACACCTGCATCAATCAGCGGCCGCTGGTGAATGCCGGCGATTCGATCAAGCGCGGCGACGTGCTGGCGGATGGCCCGTCGACGGATCTGGGCGAGCTCGCGCTCGGTCAGAACCTGCTCGTGGCCTTCATGCCCTGGAACGGCTACAACTTTGAAGACTCCATTCTGATCTCCGAGCGCGTGGTGGAGGAAGACCGCTTCACCACCATTCACATCGAGGAACTCACCTGCGTCGCACGCGACACGAAGTTGGGGCCTGAGGAGATCACTGCCGACATTCCGAATGTGGGCGACTCGGCGTTGGCGAAGCTCGATGAGGCCGGTATCGCCTTCATCGGCGCGGAAGTGCGCGCCGGCGACATTCTGGTCGGCAAGGTCACGCCGAAGGGCGAAACCCAGCTGACGCCGGAGGAGAAGTTGCTGCGGGCAATCTTCGGCGAGAAGGCTTCGGACGTTAAGGACACCTCGCTGCGCGTGCCTCCCGGCATGGACGGCACGGTGATCGATGTGCGCGTGTTCACGCGCGACGGGGTCGAAAAGGACTCACGGGCCCTGGCGATCGAGAAATCGGAGCTCGAGCGGGTACGTAAGGACTTGGCCGATCAGCAGCGCATTCTGGAAGACGATTTGTTCCAGCGCGTGCGCGGCATGATCGAAGGCAAGGCTGCCGAAGCGGGCCCGAAGAAGATCAAGCCGGGCACGCAAATCGACGACGCTTATCTGGTGGACCTGCCGCGCGAACAATGGTTCGAGATCCGCTTCAAGGAAGAAGAGGTCAATACGCAGTTGGAGACGGTCTCCGAGCGCCTCAAGGGACAGCGTAAGGCGTTTGAAAAGCGCTTCGAGGAAAAGAAGGCGAAGATCACCGCGGGCGACGATCTGGCTCCGGGCGTGCTCAAGATGGTCAAGGTGTACCTGGCGGTGAAGCGCCGCGTGCAACCGGGCGACAAGATGGCCGGACGTCACGGCAACAAGGGCGTGATTTCCTCCATCGTTCCGGTTGAGGACATGCCGTACATGACCGATGGTACGCCGGTGGATATCGTGCTGAATCCGTTGGGAGTGCCGTCGCGCATGAACATCGGGCAAATCCTCGAGACCCACTTGGGCTGGGCCGCGAAGGGCTTGGGCGCCAAGATCGGCAAGATGCTGGAAGCCCAGCACGCCATCGTCGAATTGCGCAAATTCCTGGGCCAGGTCTACAACGAGACCGGCGGCCAGAAGGAAGACATCAAGTCCATGAGCGATGCGGAAATCATCGAGTTGGCCAGCAACCTGAAGAAGGGCGTGCCGATGGCGACGCCGGTGTTCGACGGCGCCAGCGAAGAGGAAATCAAAAATCTTTTGACGCTGGCGGACCTGCCGACTTCCGGTCAAACCACGTTGCACGATGGGCGCACCGGCGAGCAGTTCGAACGGCCGGTCACGGTGGGCTACATGTACATGCTGAAGTTGAACCACTTGGTCGACGACAAGATGCATGCGCGTTCCACGGGACCGTACAGTTTGGTCACCCAACAGCCGTTGGGCGGCAAGGCTCAGTTCGGCGGTCAGCGCTTCGGCGAGATGGAAGTGTGGGCGCTGGAAGCTTATGGCGCCGCGTACACCCTGCAGGAAATGCTCACCGTCAAGTCGGACGACGTCAACGGACGCACGCAGATGTACAAGGCGATTGTCGACGGCAACCATGAAATGAAAGCCGGCATGCCGGAATCGTTCAATGTGCTGGTGAAGGAGATACGTTCCTTGGCCATCAACATTGAACTAGAGAGCGAGGCCTAATCAATGAAAGACTTACTCAAGTTGTTCAAGCAGCAAGTTCCCGTCGAAAATTTCGATTCGATCAAGATCGGACTTGCATCGCCGGACATGATCCGCTCCTGGTCTTACGGCGAAGTAAAAAAGCCGGAGACCATCAACTACCGCACTTTCAAGCCGGAACGCGACGGCCTGTTCTGCGCGAAGATCTTCGGGCCCGTGAAGGATTACGAGTGCCTGTGCGGCAAATACAAGCGTCTGAAGCATCGCGGCGTGGTGTGCGAGAAGTGCGGCGTCGAAGTGACTCAGTCCAAGGTGCGGCGCGAGCGCATGGGCCACATCGAACTCGCGAGTCCGACGGCGCACATCTGGTTCTTGAAGTCGCTGCCCTCGCGCATCGGCTTGATGCTGGACATGACGTTGCGCGAAATCGAGCGCGTGCTGTACTTCGAGGCCTTTGTGGTCGTCGATCCCGGCATGACCTCGCTGCAGCGCGGCCAATTGCTCACCGACGAGATGTATCTGGAGTCCATCGAAGAGCACGGCGATGAATTCGATGCGCGCATGGGCGCCGAAGCGGTTCACGAGCTGCTCAAATCCATGGATCTGCCGTCCGAGGTGGTCAAGGTCCGCGAGGACATGGCGAATACCAACTCCGAGACGAAGATCAAACGCCTGTCGAAGCGTCTGAAGCTCATCGAAGCGTTCATGGAGTCGGGCAACAAGCCGGAGTGGATGGTGCTCACCGTATTGCCGGTGCTGCCGCCTGACCTGCGTCCGTTGGTGCCGTTGGACGGCGGCCGCTTCGCGACCTCCGACTTGAACGATCTGTATCGCCGCGTCATCAACCGCAACAACCGTTTGCGCCGCCTGCTCGAGCTGAACGCGCCGGATATCATCGTGCGCAACGAAAAGCGCATGCTGCAAGAGGCGGTGGATGCGCTGCTCGACAACGGCCGCCGCGGCCGCGCCATTACCGGCACCAACAAGCGACCGTTGAAGTCCTTGGCGGACATGATCAAGGGCAAGCAGGGCCGGTTCCGTCAGAACCTGCTCGGCAAGCGGGTCGATTACTCGGGCCGCTCGGTCATCGTGGTCGGTCCGACGCTGCGCCTGCATCAGTGCGGATTGCCGAAGAAAATGGCGCTGGAACTGTTCAAGCCGTTCATCTTCTCCAAGCTGCAGCTGCGCGGCGAAGCCTCGACCATCAAGGCTGCGAAGCGCCTGGTTGAGCGCGAGGGACCGGAAGTGTGGGACATCTTGGAAGAGGTGATCCGCGAACATCCGGTGCTCTTGAATCGCGCCCCCACCTTGCATCGCCTCGGCATCCAGGCTTTCGAGCCTGTGCTGATTGAAGGCAAGGCGATCCAGCTGCATCCGCTGGTGTGTACGGCGTTCAACGCCGACTTCGACGGCGACCAAATGGCCGTGCACGTGCCGCTGTCCATCGAGGCGCAGCTGGAAGCGCGCGCCCTGATGATGTCGTCCAACAACATTCTCTCGCCCGCGAACGGTGAGCCGATCATCGTACCGTCGCAGGACGTGGTGCTCGGGCTTTACTACATGACCCGTGAAAAGGTCGGCGCGAAAGGCGAGGGCATGGCGTTCAGCGACGTGGCCGAAGTGCATCGCGCCTACGAGAGCCGCAATCTCGACCTGCAAGCCAAGGTCAAGGTGCGTCTGGTCGAGCACATACGCGATGCCAGCGGAACACTGGTGAAGAACACTCGCGTTGTAGATACCACGGCGGGTCGGGCGCTGCTGTCCGAAATCCTGCCGAAGGGGCTGTCGTTCGATGCCATCAACCAGGATATGACCAAGAAGATCATTTCCGGAACGATCAACGCGTGCTACCGCACCGTGGGTTTGAAGGAAACGGTGGTGTTCGCCGATCAGCTCATGTACACCGGCTTCCAGTATGCGACGCGCTCGGGAGTATCGATCGGCGTGGACGACATGGTGGTACCGCAGTCGAAGGCCAAGATCCTGGCCGCCGCCGAGAAAGAAGTGAAGGAAATCCAGGAGCAATACTCCTCAGGATTGGTCACCAACGGCGAGCGTTACAACAAAGTGGTCGACATCTGGTCGCGTACCAATGACCAAGTGGCCAAGGCCATGATGGAGAAATTGGGCACTGACGAGGTCAATGACTCCAAGGGCAACAAGGTTCGTCAGAAGTCGTTCAATTCGATCTTCATGATGGCCGATTCGGGCGCTCGCGGTTCCGCGGCGCAGATTCGGCAGCTGGCCGGCATGCGCGGCCTCATGGCGAAGCCGGATGGCTCCATCATCGAAACGCCGATCACGGCGAATTTCCGCGAGGGCTTGAACGTACTGCAGTACTTCATTTCGACTCACGGCGCGCGTAAAGGCTTGGCCGATACCGCGTTGAAGACCGCCAACTCCGGTTATCTGACACGCCGTTTGGTCGACGTGGCCCAGGACCTGGTGGTCACCGAGGTCGATTGCGGCACCGTCAATGGCCTGTCGATCACCCCGATCGTCGAAGGCGGCGATGTCGTCGAGGGATTGGGCGAGCGCGTGTTGGGCCGCGTGGTTTCCGAGGACGTGGCTGTCGCTTCCAGCGGCGAAGTGCTGGTCAAGGCCGGCTCATTGATCGACGAGAAATTGGTCAAGTTGCTGGAGAAAATGGGCGTCGATCAGGTCATGGTGCGTTCGCCCATCACCTGCGAAACCCGTTACGGTGTTTGTGCGCAATGCTATGGCCGCGATCTGGGCCGTGGGCATCGCATTAACATGGGCGAGGCAGTCGGCGTCATCGCGGCGCAGTCGATCGGCGAGCCGGGCACGCAGTTGACCATGCGTACCTTCCACGTCGGCGGCGCGGCTTCGCGAGCGGCAGCGGCCAACGGCGTTGAAGTGAAGAGCAAGGGCACCATTCGCCTGCACAACATCAAGACGGTGCGCCACGAGAGAGGGCACCTGGTGGCAGTGTCACGCTCCGGTGAATTGGGCGTGGTGGATGAGTTCGGCCGCGAGCGTGAGCGCTACAAGATTCCATATGGCGCCACCATCACTGTGAACGATGCAGACGTAGTCACAGCGGGACAAGCGGTTGCCAACTGGGATCCGCACACCCATCCGGTCGTCACGGAAGTCGCCGGCATGATCAAGTTCTCCGACTTCGTCGACGGCATCACCGTCACGTCGCAGGTGGACGATGTCACGGGTTTGACCAGCACAGTCGTATTGGATCCCAAGCAACGCGGCTCGGGCGGCAAGGATCTGCGGCCGGTGGTGCGTTTGACCAATGCCAAGGGCAAGGAAGTGACCTTCGCCAACACCGATATTCCGGCGGTGTACGCGCTGCCGGCGGGCGCGATCGTCAGTCTTGAAGACGGTTCTAAGGTGTCGGTGGGCGATGTCATTGCGCGTATCCCGCAAGAGTCGTCGAAGACTCGCGACATTACCGGCGGTTTGCCCCGCGTGGCCGACTTGTTCGAAGCCCGCAAGCCGAAGGATTCCGCGATTCTCGCGGAGCGCTCAGGCACGGTAAGTTTCGGCAAGGAGACCAAGGGCAAGCGCCGCTTGATCATCACCAACGAAGGCACGGACAAGTATGAGGAGCTGATTCCGAAGTGGCGGCATCTCAACGTGTTCGAGGGCGAACAGGTCGAAAAGGGCGAAGTCATTGCCGACGGCGAGCCGAACCCGCACGACATTCTGCGCTTGCAGGGTGTCGAGGCGCTGGCCAATTACCTGGTTCGCGAGATCCAAGACGTGTATCGCCTGCAGGGTGTGAAGATCAACGACAAGCATATCGAGGTCATCGTGCGCCAGATGTTGCGCAAGATCGAAGTGCTGGATGCCGGCGATTCGGCGCTGCTACGCGGCGAACAGATGGATCGCGGCAGACTGCTCGACGTCATCGCGAGACAGAAGGCCGAAGGCAAGCACCAGTCGACCTGGGAGCCGCTGCTGTTGGGCATCACCAAGGCGTCGTTGGCGACCGAATCCTTCATTTCGGCGGCATCGTTCCAAGAGACCACCCGCGTCCTCACCGAGGCGGCGGTACGGGGCTTAAAGGACGATCTGCGCGGCCTTAAGGAGAACGTCATCGTTGGGCGTCTCATTCCCGCAGGAACCGGCTTCGCGTATCATGCGCGGCGTCGACGTGCCTCGGACGACAGCCGTCGCCGCAGCTTCATGGATGTCGGCGGCGGAATGGGCGACTCGGACGACGCAGTACCGGCGGGGGACACAGAAGCCGCAGAATAGAGCAATAGGAAGCATCTAGAAAATATGGCCTCGGACCCAAGGGTTCGGGGCCTTTTTTTGGTGCGCCGGGTGTTACTAACTGACGAATTCCGTTTGGAATCGTGGACTTGGACGCGTTAAGCGGCATCTTTGCTGCCCGAAAATCGCCGGCGGCGTCGGCCAAACCTTCACAGCGTTGGATCGAAAGGAGGTGGCGTTTACACAGCTCAGCGAAAGTCCGCTCACGAGAAAAATGCGAGCTAAGCGCGAATGGCGAGTTGTGGCCGAGGCTGTGTAAAAACGCATTCAGCCCCCGGTCGCCTAAGCCAGCATTGACGACGTTGAGAGCTGTGTCCGGCGGCCCCAACGAAATTGCGGATTCACGGCGTAGCTCGTGCCTTCGAAAGCCAGCCGACGAAACTTAGCCAAAGGCCAACCAGCAGCAAGACGCAAGCCACGATCAGCACCAACAATGGCATCCGAACCACCGTCGCGGCCATTTCGGCGCTGACGACTGGGACGATCATTGGTAACGCGCCCTTTAGCGCAACAAATACGGGCTAAGGTCAGTGTGCAGACGTCTGGACTGTTTACGGCGCATCGATCTATCTCCGAGCATGAAGTCCAAACAACTTATCGTTACCCAGCTATGTTCGCTATCGCACCGAAGCATTTGATAGCCATGACTTACGCTCAGCGTGGAGTGCGGAGGATCATATGCTCGACTACTCGATAGTGAAGCCAGAAGGCATTCTGATTCTCAAACCCGACGCACCGCTCAGCAAAGGTGACTTCGGCGGTCTCACCGCTGCAGTCGATTCCTATCTTGCAGAACATGGCGTGCTTCAGGGCGTGTTGGTAGTTGCGAAGGGGTTTCCCGGGTGGGAGAATTTCGGGGCGTTTGCCGCGCACATGCGCTTTGTCCGCGAGCACGAGAAGAAAGTGCGACGCGTAGCCGTCGTGACGGACAGTTATTTCGGTGGTATCGCCGAATCTCTCGGCAAACACTTTGCGACTGCCGAAATTAGGCACTTCCCCGATTCCGACGAAGTAAAGGCGCTGGACTGGCTGAAGGCCGCCTGAGGCAATCGCGCAGTGCGAACTGGCCCTGCCGACTGCTTACTAGCGTCGCTGTCGCACGTTCAATCGTGTTCTCGGCGATGATGCACTGCCGTTGCCCCGGTACATGCCGTCATGCTCTCCATCGGACACGATCGGATCGCCGTTGGCTGCCAGTGCCATATCGCCCAAGGCGGCTTTTGGCGGGCCTTCAATGCGCTGTAGAAGCTTTCCCGAAGGAAGGTCGTATTGCAGGATCGCGGATCTTCCCCAATCCTCTTTCGCGACGGCTGCAAACCCATCCAACGCCACTTCGGTTGCCCAAAGAACGCGGCGACGTGAATCGACTTTCAGGGCCATCATGGGCCATTGATCTGGTGCGCCGGCGAAAAATTTCGTTCGGCCGGCCATGTCCAGTTGGAGAATCTGCTTTCCGAGGACTGTGCTGACATGGAAATGCTTGGTTTCAGGATCGTAGTCCATATCCTCGGGAATCCGCACGGTGCTTGCCAAGCGGAAAACGTCGCCGGCCCTTGATTTGCTCGTAGCATTCGCGGCCATAGTGGCGAAGATGCTCTGGTATTTGGGTAGACTGCGCAGAGGGTCAAATGATTTGGCTTTTAGCACCTCCTCGTTCGCCTGGCCCATCGCCACGAATTGAGCAAAGCTGTGCAGTGCCTCATCCGGCTTTCCTGCGATGGTCTCCGCGCTCATCAGCTGCAGCACGGCTCGCGGCGAACCGTTGAGGAAGGAATGCATCGATTGAGCAGTCGCCAAGTAAGCCGCGGAGTCGCCGCTCTCGTCCGTGCGGCGCAGCTCCTCCTGCAGCCGCGCGAATTGGTCGATTGCCGCCGGCGATTGCGTGCCTTGCGCAAACAGCTCCATGGAAAAAATGGCGGCAGCAGTGCCGGCGATCATTCGTGTAAGAGCGTTCACCGGGCAAGTCCCCCCATCTTCTGACAGACCACCCCGTCATATAGGCGCAGCTTGTGCCAGAACACTCAAACAGGTCGTTGCCATGAAAGTCGAAGATCCCGAATTCCTCGAACTGCCGCCGTTTCAAGAGCTATACGCCGTCGCGTCGCAAACCACCGGCACGGTGGATGATGACGATGAGCCGGAGGATGAACGGCCGGATGAAAATGAGGCGCAGATTCGCGAAACCAGCGATAAAACCGAAGCTCCCGAGGAATTTGCGCTCGACGATGAGGACGACCTGGGTCATCCCGAGGACGACGAGGCGGATGAGCAAGAGAGCTGATCGCTCCGCAATTTTCGAAGATCAGAGCTGTGCGGCTGATGAGACGTGATTCGAATCACGCTTTTATCCACCAGCGCCATTATTCTTGGCGCATGTTGTTTCTTTTCGCCTTTGCCCGCCTGATTCCCCGCGAGCTCGAGGCCAACGATTTGCTCGCCGAATCGCACGCTGCCCTGGGCCATCTTGGATTGACCATCATCGCGATCGTCTTCGTACTCGTTACTTTCTGGAAAAGCTGATGCTGAGCTAGAAATTCGCGTTGGCGCGCCGTGCTCCTGGCGCCGATGAGCGCGCATAGCATCTACAATGCCGTGGTGCTGGCGCTCCAATTACGCATGTGAGGTCTTCAGCCCGCTGCGGATAGCAAACCGGGAAGATCGCGCATTCGCTCGAAGGTATGATGCGCGCCCGCCTCGATCAAGCGCTGTCTTGGCGTCAGCGCGCAATAGCCGAAGACTGTCATGCCGGCGGCAGCGCCGGCTCTAACGCCAGTCGGGGTATCTTCGATGACGGCACATTCCGCAGGCACGACGCCTTGTTGGCGTGCTGCATGCAAGAACACATCGGGGAAGGGCTTGCTCTGCCCAACTTCCGTAACGCTATACATTTTCCCGCGAAATTGCGGTAATAGGCCGGTAATCCCCAAGGTCGTTTGCATTTTTTGGTGGGTTCCGCTGGATGCAACGCAGTAAGGCAAGCGAATCGCGGTCAGTACGGTCTCGATATCGGGAACCGCCTTCAGTTCCGATCTCAACGCGGCCGCCGACCGCGTCTGGTATTCGTCCACAAAATGCTGCGGAAGCGGACGGCCCAGCATCTTCGTAATGATCTCCAGGCACTGCGGCATGGAGCGGCCGACAAATTGTTCGAACATGTCCTCGAGCGTTACCGTGATCCCCAATTCGTTCAGCATTCGGGCAAATACCCGATTAGTGATCAATTCGCTGTCCACGAGCACGCCGTCGCAATCGAAGATCACCAAGCCGAATCTGGTTTTGCTCACCTGGCTGCCACGAGTTGCCCTAACATGTTGCCATGATCGTCGGCGACGTCAAAGAAAATCAATTTTACTTTGAGCAATCGTTCGGCATGAAGGAGATCGATCATCATAGCGATGCGGCCTATGATGAACTGATCATGGGCTTTGAGGACGGCGCGCACCTGGCGTTGTTTTCGCCAAAGAAAGAGCCGCCGCTCAAAAAGAGCGCATATCCTGTTGCGCTGATTTATACGCCCGACCTGGATGCGCTCGTCAAGAGAATGCAGGACGCGAAACATCCCGTGCGCATGCTGGACGCTGCGCAAACCGGAACGCTCAAGATTGCCATTGCTCGAGATCCGAGTGGCAACGCCATCGAATTGGTGGCACGAGCCGGCAAATGGGCTGTCGGCGGTTCAAAATTGATCGTAAGTGACCGACAAAAAGCGGAAGGGTTCTACACCAGGGTATTCAACGCCACGCCGGGCCAGCGATTCAAGACGCGGGCGTACGATGAAGTCCTGATGAAATTTGGTGATGGCCCGTTTCTCGCGCTATTCCAGCCACTCGCGGAAGGCGCGCTGGCGAAGAACAAGTATCCCGTTGTGTCGATCTATCAACCAGCCGGCCGGGCCTGCGCATTATTGTGGCAACGGATACCACCGACAATGCAATCGAGATCATCCGTCGGCCGCAGCCTGCGGCGAACTAGTCGCTACACTGGAAACAAAATGAAGCGCATATGGACAATCATCGGCGTCAAAGACGTTTCACACAGCTTCAAATGGTACCGGTCGCTCTTTGGGCAGCCCGAATCGGCTCCGGCTCATGATTACTGGGGTCAGATCTGCGACTCGGATGGAACCGTGTTGCTGTGTCTGCACCAGTGGGGCTCGCACGAGCATCCGTCCTTGATGAGACCGGACAAGGCGCTACCCGGAAATGGACTACTCTTGTTTTTCCGTGTCGATGACTTCGACATGGCGCTGCAGAGAGCCCGCGCTCTTGCGTCCCGGCTCGACGAGGAGCCGCACATGAACCGCGCCACGGGGACAAGAGAGTTTGCGCTCCGGGATCCAGATGGTTACTACGTCATGGTCAGCGCACTTGCCTAACGCGAATGCTGTTTTGGCTGATCGCTTGAGGAATCACGTCTGATCCTCCTCAGCAGCCCCCGTCTGCGGGCCGAGCTATACCATTTGTCCTACAGCGAGTCGGGCTTTTCGGGGCGGGCGCTGCGCAGGCTCCTCGATTAACATTCATCGATTAACATTCCACGGCGTCGAGTGGAAAACCGGAGGATTCAAATGAAACTAGCGTTAAGCTCTGCGTTGCTCGCCAGCGCACTACTGTGCCTGTCCGCCTGCAACAAGGCCGAATCTCCCGATAAGGTTCAAGCGGACGTCGCCAAAGCTCAGAGCAATGCGGTCGAGGAGAACGCCAAGGCCGACGAGAAAGTGAAGCAAGTCGAGGCCGATGCCGCTAAAGAGCGGGCGGATGCGTTAGCCAAGGTGGCAGATAAGAGTGTCGGAGCTCTAGCGGACTCTGCGGTCACTGAAACGGAAGGCGAAACAAAAATCGCTCTAGCGAAGTGCCAGGCGCTGCAGGGTGACGCTCAAAAAACGTGCAAAGACGAGGCCAATGCACATTTGGATGCAGTAAAAGCGAAAGCGAAAGCTGCCAAGACTAACTGAGCAGCGTAGGCCGGCGGATTCAACGGGTCGAGAGCGGGCTCTCGGCCCGTGCGGATAGATTTGGCTCGGTTCAGCCCACCGTTTCGCGCATCGCCTTGGTAAAACTCCACGACGCAATCACGCCAAGCACGGAGAACGAAATAAACGTCTGAAGCACCGCGGGGTCGGCCGGTACCGCACAATGCGTCCGCTTCCTGCAAGTAATGCGTGCTCAAAAAAATAGTCGCGCCGCGCTGATTCAGTTTCCTGACGTGCTCCCACACGTGGGCGCGGTTCTGCGGATCCAATCCCGTGGAAGGCTCATCCAAAAACAGCAGCTGCGGCTCGTGCACGATTCCCGAAGCAAGGTCGAAAATCCTGCGCTGTCGGCGTCCGGTGGACTCGCGCTCCAATCCGCCGACCTGGCCGACATAGCCGATGGTTTTGCGCACGGAACCCTGTTGCGACAGAAGATCAAAACCTGCGATGGTCGCGGTGCCGCTCGTGGGGGTTAACAGCGTGCGCAGCATGCGCATCGTCGTGGTCTCGCCGGCGCCGTTAGGTCCCAACAAGCCAAAGATTTCACCCTTCTGCACGGCAAAATTGATGCTGCGCACCGCCTCGACCGATGCGCCCTTGGATTTTCTATCCTTCGAGCGAAACGTCTTGCGAAGATCCTTGACTTGAATCATGAAGATCCGAGCCTGTCGGGCTGCTGATTTCCGGTTCGCATAGCGGGTCTGTCAGGGAGTGAGATAATTATGCGTCGATGGCACGCGCTCGCCATTGTGCTGCTGGCTGCTTACAGCCAGGCGGCGGAAGCGCAACGCAGCTCGGAAAGTAACGAACAGGCAATTGGCGCATGGCGCAGGCAGGCATCAAAATTATCCGTCGCTCCTCCTTCACGGCGGTGCCGTGGAAGAATGGTGGCGGTATCACCCATGAGGCGATCCGAGTGCCGCCAACAGGCGACGCCTTTCTTTGGCGCGTCAGCGTGGCGCAAATCGATTCATCGGGACCATTCTCGGATTTCGCGGGATATGATCGCAAGATGGTTCTGTTGCGGGGGCACGGAGTCGCACTCGAATTTGGCAGCGGCGATCGTCGCGCGTTGTGCAGCCCGGGCGATTATGTGGAATTCGACGGCGCCACGTCCACTCACTGCGAATTGCTCGACGGACCGTGTACGGATTTGAACCTCATGGTGTCCAAATCGCTGCGAACGGCGGCGCGCGTCGAGCGCTTGAGTCACCCTACGCTGCTGGTTGCAAGGCACGGCGAAACGACTTTGGTAGTGGGTATTCAGGACCCCTTGTCATTGGACGGCGCGGGGGAATCTACGCGGCTGGAACCTTGGGATCTTGCTATCCTCAGCGGCTGCAGCGCGCACTTGAGCATCAACGCCTCTGGCGGGAACTTAATGGCCAGCGCAGTGTTTATTGCGACGATTCGCCCTTAAAATCAGAGACTATGGCCGCCAACCCGCAACCGTCTGCTTCGAGCGCTCGACTGGAAGATCTGCGCCAGACAATTAGAGAGCATGGCGCATGGCCTGAGACTTTAGCCGTTGAACGGCTGTTGCATAGCCTGGAACTCACCGGCGGCGCGCGGCACCGCGCCGTCGCCCTCGCGATGAAGCTGGTTGAAGGGGCTCGCGCGCGGCGCGATGAGCGCCCCTTCCTCGATGCCTTCCTGCAGGAATTTGGTCTGTCGAATCACGAGGGCATTGCGCTCATGTGCATTGCCGAAGCGCTGCTGCGCATTCCTGACGATGTCACGGCGGATCGGCTGATCGCCGAAAAGCTCGCAACCGGCGATTGGTCGGCTCATTCAGGCCAATCGGAGTCCTTATTCGTCAATGCCTCGACCTGGGGCTTGATGCTCACAGGCGGCATTCTTGATCTGGATCCCTCCATCAAGACCGATGCGACCGGGTGGATGCGCAAGCTGACGCGCAAGGCGGGCGAGCCCTTGGTGCGTCTTGCGGTGCGCCGGGCCATGAAGATAATCGGCGGCGAATTCGTGGTGGGACGCAGCATCGAGGAAGCCTTGGCGCGCAGCGCGCGCGAAGCGGAAGTGGGTCTGTGCTCTTTCGACATGCTGGGCGAAGGCGCGCGAACTCTGCAGGATGCGGCGCGCTACTTGAAGTCCTACCAGCATGCCATCGATGTCATCGGCTCGACGGCTGCGGGACGCGCGGTTCATGAGGTTTCGAGCATCTCCATCAAGCTATCGGCGTTGGAGCCCCGCTATAACTTGCTGCAGCATGAGCGCGTCATGCGCAGGCTGGTGCCGCAGGTGCTGGAGCTGGCGCGGCGTTCGGCACACCTCGGCATTCAACTGACCGTCGATGCCGAGGAGGCGGATCGGCTTGATCTCTCGCTCGATATTATCGAGGCGCTGGCCAAAGACGCTGCGACCAAAGAATGGCCGGGGCTCGGGCTCGCTGTGCAAGCCTACGGCAAGCGCACGCTGGAGGTCGTTGATTGGGTTGCGGCGACGGCGCTCAAGTACGGCCGACGCATGACGGTGCGGTTGGTCAAGGGCGCTTATTGGGATTCCGAGATCAAGCGTGCGCAGGAGCGGGGTCTTGACGGCTATCCGGTTTACACCCGCAAGGTGACCACTGATGTGTCCTATCTGGCCTGCGTCGGACGCCTCTTTAAACACAGCGATTTGATCTACTCGCAATTCGCAACGCATAACGCGCACAGCATCGCAGCGGTGCTCGAACTCGCGCCCGCGAACGCGAACTTTGAGTTCCAGCGGCTGCATGGCATGGGCCGGCTGCTGTATGCAGAGGCCGCCCGGCAAGTTGCCAATTTCCCGCGGGTGCGCGTGTATGCGCCGGTGGGGGAACACAAGGACTTGCTCGCCTACCTGGTGCGGCGCCTCCTCGAGAATGGC
This sequence comes from Steroidobacteraceae bacterium, assembly GCA_039924385.1. GTDB lineage: Bacteria > Pseudomonadota > Gammaproteobacteria > Steroidobacterales > Steroidobacteraceae > Bog-1198. The sequence goes on along the minus strand of JBDTAV010000004.1, from coordinate 16,239 downwards.
GCCAACACGTCGTTCGTGAATCGCTTCATGGATGATCAGGTTCCGGTAGTCGAGATTGTCAGAGATCCCATCTCAGAACTGGAGCGCTTGGAGTCGTACGCCCATCCCCGGCTGCCGATACCGGCTGCGTTGTATTCGGATCGGTGCAATTCGCGCGGGATCGATCTGGGAGACCCGCGCGAGCTCGATAAGCTGCGAGCAGAAATTTCGACCCAGCGCGTAGGCAAGGCAGAAGCGCCGAGCGCGGGTCCGATCATCAATGGTCAATTGCTGTCGGGAGAAACGCATGCAGTGACCAATCCGGCTGACCGCCGCGATCAGGTCGGCGTCACGCGCGACGCGACGCCTGCAGAAATAAGGCTGGCGTTTGATGCCGGTGCCGCGGCCCAACCCGCATGGAACTTGGAAGGCTGCGAAGCGCGCGCGAATTGCCTGGATAAGACCGCGGATTTGCTGGAGTCGGACCGCGCGGCGTTTCACCAGCTATTGGTGCGCGAGGCGGGCAAAACCATATCGGATGCCATTTCGGAGGTGCGTGAAGCGGTTGATTTTTGTCGCTACTATGCATTGCGGGCCCGCAAACAATTTGCCGCTCCCGAGCGCCTCGAGGGTCCCACCGGCGAGACGAACGATCTGACGCTGCAGGGACGCGGTGTGTTCGCCTGCATCAGTCCGTGGAACTTTCCGCTGGCGATTTTTGCAGGTCAGGTAACGGCGGCTCTGGCGGCCGGAAATGCGGTGGTCGCGAAGCCGGCCGAACCCACGCCCCTGATTGCCGCGCGATTCATTCGCCTGCTGCACGCGGCCGGTGTTCCGCCGCAAGCCGTGCACCTGGTGCCGACGCCGGGACGCTTGTTCGGCGAAATTGCGCTGGCGCATCCTGCGCTCGCCGGCGTGGCAATGACGGGCTCGACGGCCACCGCGCTGACGATCAATCGTGCGATGGCGGCGCGCGGCGGAATTATCGTGCCGCTGATCGCCGAGACTGGCGGCCTGAACGCCATGATCGTGGATTCGACTGCGCTGCCCGAGCAAGTAGTCGATGATGTGGTGAGTTCGGCATTCATGAGTGCCGGGCAACGCTGTTCCGCACTGCGCTTGTTGTTCTTGCAGGAGGAAATCGCCGACGCGGTATTGGAGATGATCGCGGGAGCGATGGACGAATTGATCATCGGCGATCCCGCCAACCTGCAAACCGATGTGGGTCCGGTCATTAACGCGGCGGCGCAGAACGGGCTGGCGCAGCATGTGGCAAGGATGCGAAGCGACGCGCGCATCGTGAAGGCCGGCGAACTGGGCGAGGCGCACGTGCACGGCAGCTTCTTTGCGCCGCACCTCATCGAACTGAAAACCGCGGATCAGCTGACGCGTGAGGAATTCGGGCCGATACTGCACGTGGTGCGCTATCGGTCGGGCAATATTCAACAGGTGCTGGAGGCGATCCGCGACAGCCAATATGGCTTGACGCTGGGTGTGCAAACCCGACTGGAATCCTTTTGGCGCCAGGTATTCGCCGTTACGTCGATCGGCAACACCTACGTGAATCGCAATATGATCGGCGCGGTCGTCGGCGTGCAGCCCTTCGGCGGCAATGGCCTGTCGGGCACCGGACCCAAGGCAGGCGGGCCGCATTATCTGACGCGATTCGCGAACGAGCGTACGCTCACCGTCAATACCACGGCCACGGGCGGCAACGCGGCACTGCTCAATCTTGGCAATTAGCGGAACGCTATGCTTTTTGGAGTGTGTACTCGGTGCGCCTGCATGGCAGTGCGTATGTTCTGCTGCGGTTGAATGCTGCTCCGAGCAATGCCGGGGTGGATGTCAGCCGTTTCCTACAGGCAGACTTTCCGTTCTCACGTAGAATTTCGCGGATCGCCATTCGAGCACCGCCATGGACTCCAGTAACGTTTCAAAAAGCTCGATCGGCGCGGTACGCAGCAGTCTGCCGCTGCCGCCCAAAACCTTGATCGGATTCTTGCTGGCCGTGGTCGCCGTGGCGATCATCGCGCTGCTCTCCTATCAATCTTTGCAGACAACCACGGCCACCGCTGCCAATCTGACGCAAACAGTCGAAGTGCTTGGACGTCTCGAAAGGCTGCTTTCGACGCTAAAAGATGCGGAAACCGGGCAGCGCGGCTACTTGCTCACCGGCGAGGAGAGCTACCTCGCACCCTACACCGACGCGAAGGATGCGCTTCCGGATGAAATCAAGGCAATGCGGGGACTGTTCGCCGACCGGCCCGAGCAGCGACGGCGTCTCGATGGGCTGGAATCGCTCGCAAATCTCAAAATGGCGGAGTTGGAGTCCACCGTTGCCGCGCGCCGCGCGGGCAAGACTGACGCAGCCATGGCCATCCTCCGCACGGACCGAGGCAAGATCTACATGGATCGGATACGAGCCGCGGCGAGCGACATTGAGTCAGCCGAGCGGCAGGTGGTCGCGCAGCGCGCGCAACAATCGCGCAATGCCGCGACGGTGTCTCTAGCGGTGACGTTGGGCGGATCGGGACTATTGCTGTTCTTGATTGCCGGCGCCGCCGTGGTTGCGTCTCGGGATTTCCGCGCGCGACAGGCCCAGGCCTGGATCCGGTCCGGCCAGATGGGCTTGAGCGAGCAGATGCAAGGGGACCAGACGCTGGAAAAATTGGGCAACAACCTGCTCGGCTTTCTCGCGGGTTTCGTGCAGGCTCAAGTCGCCGCTGTGTACATCGGCGAGGCCGGCCATTATCGACGCTTCGCCGGCTATGCCATATCCCCGGATGACTCGGACATCGTGCGTCCCGGCGACGGATTGGTCGGCCAGGCGGCCAAAGACAAACGCGCGCTTCGGGTGCGCGATGTCCCGGCCGGCTATTTGCCGATTTCCTCCGCCATCGGCAAGGGCACGCCCGCTGAGCTCGTGGTGGTCCCCGCGAGCATTGACGGTGTGGTGCAGGCGATTTTGGAACTGGGGTTTTTTGGCGGCACTGATTCCGATCAGCGTGAACTCTTGTCGCGCGTCGCCGAATCGATTGCCGTTGCCGTGCGCGCGGCCAAAGATCGTCAGCGCCTCGAAGAATTGCTGCAGGAAACCCAGCAGCAGGCAGAGGAACTGCAGGCCGGTGCGGAGGAATTGCGCGTCAGCAACGAGGAACTCGAGGAACAGGGACGTGCGCTGCGAGAATCGCAAGTCCACCTCGAGGTGCAACAATCCGAACTCGAGCAGATCAACTCGCAGTTGGAAGAACAGGCGCAATTGCTCGAGCACCAGAAGGAAGAGCTCGCCCGAGCCCAGGTCATCTTGGGCGCCAGAGCAGACGAGCTGCAGCGGGCGAACGAATACAAGAGCGAATTTCTTGCGAACATGAGCCACGAGTTACGCACCCCGCTCAATTCGACCCTGATACTCGCGAAACTCCTGGCCGACAACAAGGACGGCAACCTGACCGCGGCGCAGGTGAAGTTTGCCAAGACCATTACATCCGCAGGCAATGATCTGCTCGCGCTCATCAATGATGTGCTGGATCTATCGAGAATCGAAGCAGGCAAGGTGGATCTGGCGCCCGAACCGGTGGCGGTGGCGGCGGCGGTGGAATCGCTGGTCAAGACATTCCAACCCACCGCCGATCAGAAGCATGTGCGTTTCTCCTGGGCCGTCGAACCGGGTGTGCCCGCGCAGATTGAGACGGATCCGCAAAGACTGGGCCAGATTCTCAAGAATCTGCTGTCGAATGCGTTCAAATTCACCGAGAAAGGCGAGGTCGAGTTGCGGGTGTTCTCGCCGCAGAGCGGCGCCGTGGCCTTCGCGGTGCGCGATACCGGCGTTGGCATCGCGCCCCATCAGCAAGACGTGATTTTCGAGGCATTTCGCCAGGCGGACGGCAGCATTCATCGCAAGTTCGGCGGTACCGGTCTCGGCCTGTCGATTTCGCGTGATTTAGCGGCCCTGTTGGGCGGCGCCATCACCGTGCAGAGCGCCCCGGGCGAGGGCAGCGTGTTTACTTTGACGGTGCCGCTGGCGTTCAACTCCGGCGTGCAGCTCCAGGAGACGCGGGCGACTACCACGCCCGAACCCGCTCCTAAAAATGCCGCGCCGCCGACCCCCGCGCCGTCGGCGGCGGATGATCGCAATGCCATCACGCCCGGCGGCCGGGTCATCCTGCTGGTCGAAGACGACCCGGCTTTCGCGATGATTTTGCGCGACCTGGTGCACGAGATGGGCTTTCAGTGCGTCGCGGCTGCATCGGCCAGTGACGGACTCACTGCGGCCGGGCAGTATCTGCCGAGCGCAATCCTTCTGGACGTGAATCTGCCCGATCATTCCGGGCTCGGCGTGCTTGACGTCTTGAAGCGCGATCCGCGCACGCGGCACATTCCGGTCCACATGATTTCGGTCTCCGACTACAAGCGCGAGGCAATGGAACTGGGCGCGATCGGCTACGCATTGAAACCGGCGAAGCGCGAAGAGTTGGTCGAGGCGCTGCGGCGCCTGGAAGCCAAGTTCTCGCAAAGCGTACGGCGGCTGCTGATCGTCGAGGACGACCCCCGCCAACGGGAAAGCGTGCGGCAACTATTGAGCAGCGGCGATGTACAAATAACGGCAGTGGCGAGCGCGGGCGAAGCGTTGAGCCATCTTCAGACCACCACGTTTGATTGCATGGTGGTCGATCTGAACCTGCCGGATTTGAGCGGCTATGATTTGCTCGAAGAAATGTCGCAGCAGGAGGACGTGGCTTTTCCGCCGGTGATCATTTATACGGGGCGGGCCGTGGACCGGGAAGAGGAACAGAGGCTGCGCCGCTATTCCAAATCCATCATCATCAAGGATGCACGCTCGCCGGAGCGGCTATTGGACGAAGTCACGCTGTTCCTGCACCAGGTCGAGGCTAAATTGCCGCCCGAGCATCAGCAGATGCTCAAAACGGCGCGCGATCGAGAGAGCGCGCTCGAGGGCCGTCGGGTGCTGATCGTGGAAGACGATGTGCGCAATGTGTTTGCGTTGTCGAGCGTGCTCGAGCCAAAAGGCATCACGGTGATCATCGCGCGCAACGGCCGCGAAGCGCTCGATGCCCTGGCGCGTTCCTCGCAGCAGGCGGCGACACGCATTGATCTGGTGCTGATGGACATCATGATGCCGGAAATGGATGGCCTGACGGCCATGCGCGAGATTCGCAAACGCGTCGAGTGGAAAAATCTGCCCATCATCGCGCTGACGGCGAAGGCAATGGCGGACGATCACGACAAGAGTCTGGCGGCCGGTGCTAATGATTACATTGCCAAACCCCTGGATGTGGAGAAGCTGCTGTCATTGGTACGCGTGTGGATGCCGAAGTAAGCGGCGTGCGAGCCGCTGGACGGGAGTTTGACGTCGAGTTCAAGCTCCTCATCGATGCCATTTATCAGATGTATCACTACGACTTCCGCGGGTATTCCGCGGCCTCGTTGCGGCGCCGATTGAAGACGGCGATGAGCCGATTCGGCTGCCGAACGCTGTCGCAGCTGCAGGACAAGGTTCTGCACGATTCAACGGCATTTCCGCTGCTGTTGGACTTTCTCACCGTGCAAGTGAGCGAGATGTTCCGCGACCCCGCCTATTTTCGGGCTCTGCGCGAACAGGTGGTGCCGTTGCTGCGTACTTATCCATCCCTCAAGGTGTGGGTTGCCGGCTGCAGCGCCGGCGAAGAAGCGTACTCGCTGGCGATTCTCCTCAAGGAGGAAGGCCTGCTGTCCAAAACCATCATTTATGCCACCGACATCAATTCGGGAACGCTGCAGAAGGCGGCGGCGGGGGTCTATGAGGTGGAGCGCATCGCAGGCTTCACGGCCAATCATCATAAATCGGGCGCCCGTTCTTCGCTCTCCGATTACTACACGGCCGCTTATGGCCGGGCGGCTTTTGATAAATCGCTGAAGGACCACATTGTCTTTTCCGATCATAGCCTCGCGACCGACAGCGTATTCGCGGAGGTCCAGCTGGTGTCCTGCCGCAACGTGCTGATTTATTTCAATCGCGTGCTGCAGGACCGCGCGATCGGGCTATTTCGCGAGGCGCTGTGCCGCCAGGGGTTCCTCGGCGTCGGTGCGAAGGAATCGATACGTTTTTCCGCACACGCCGGTGCCTTCCTGGATTTCGTGCCGGCAGAGCGGATATTTCAAAAACGAGCTGAGCTGTGAATCTTGCAGGACGCGTGGACGCCGTGGTGATTGGGGCCTCCGCGGGAGGCATAGAAGCGCTTACCGTGCTGCTGCCGGCACTTCCCGCAGGGCTGCGCCCGCCGGTCTTGATCGTGGTGCATCTGCCGCGCGACAAGCCGAGCGTGCTCGCTGAGATATTCGCGCGAAAGTGCGCATTGCCGGTTCGCGAGGCGGAAGATAAGGAGGCGATAGCACCCGGAACGGTGTATTTCGCGCCGAATAACTATCATCTGCTGGTGGATAACGGTCCGCAGCTTTCGCTCTCGGCCGACGATCCGGTGCATCATTCCAGGCCCTCGATTGATGTGCTGTTCGAATCGGCGGCCGAGATTTATAACGAACGTCTGCTGGGAATCATCCTCAGCGGCGCGAACGATGACGGTGCCGCCGGTCTGGCCGCGATTCATGACGCGGGAGGCGTTACCATCGTACAATCCCCGCAGACGGCGCGAGCACCGCAAATGGCGTTGTCCGCACTGAAATTGCGGCCCGCAAACTGCGCGCTGCCGCTCGAGGAGATCGCCGCTATGCTGCGCACCTTGGATGCCGGTGCCGTTGCTGCGCGGATGAATTGACTATGGATACCTCGACGCTCGCTCCCATCAAGTGCCTACTGGTCGACGATCTCGAAGAGAACCTGCTTGCGCTGTCGGCCCTCCTGGCCCGCACCGATGTCGAGATCCTGACGGCACGCTCGGGTTCCGAAGCCCTGGAATTGTTGCTGGTGCACGATGTGGCGCTCGCGTTTCTGGATGTGCAGATGCCGGACATGGATGGTTTCGAGCTCGCCGAACTTCTGCGCGGCAGCGAACGCACCCGCCACGTACCGCTGATCTTCGTTACCGCGGGTGCGCGCGAGCAGCAGCGTCAATTCAAGGGATATGAGGCCGGTGCGGTCGACTTCATCTACAAACCCATAGAACCGCACATTCTCAAGAACAAGGCCGAGGTGTTCTTCGAGCTGTATCGGCAGCGCCAGTCCCTGTCGGCCGAACTCAAATATCGAACCGAAACGCTGCGGCTCAACGAAATGTTCAGCGCCTTGCTGGCCCATGATTTGCGCAGTCCGTTGAGCGCAGTGCTGGCATCGGCCCGCCTCCTGCAGCGCCGTACCGAGGATCAGGCCGCGCTCGAAGCGGGGGCGCGCATTGTCGCCAGCGGCAATCGCATGGCGCGAATGATCGAGGACATGCTCGATCTGGCGCGCGCGCGGCTGGGCGGAGGCATTATCGTCAAGCGCGAACAGGCGGATTTCAAGGCCCTGGTCGAGCGATCGTTGCGCGAGCATCAGGCAGCCGCACCCGAGCGGCAAATCGATGCCAGCTATGTTGGGAATTTCGCCGGCCTCTGGGATCCGGAGCGCATCGCACAAGTGGCGTCCAATCTCATCGGCAATGCCCTCAAGCACGGCAGCCTGGATCGGATAATTCAAGTGCGCCTGGACGGCCGCGAGCGCGATCATGTGACCCTGGCCGTGAAAAACGGCGGCACGATACCGCCTGACATCCTGCCGCATCTATTCGACCCGTTTCGCGGCGGACAGCGCCATTCCGGCCGCAGCGAGGGCTTAGGTCTTGGCCTGTATATCGTTTCGCAGATCGTCCAAGCGCATGACGGTAATGTGGATGTGAAAACCGGAGCTGAAGAGACCGCCTTTCACATCCGGCTACCGCGCGCCGCTGCTAGGAGCCTGTCTTAGCTCAGACCGGCTGCTGTCCCGCGACAAGATCGCCGATGATCGCCTCGATTTCGGGAGCCTCGAACGGTTTGATGATGGCGCGAACGTTGGCGCCCCAGTTTTCGAGTCCGAAATCCAGCGAATAACCCGACGCAATGATAATTGGGAGGCCGGGCTTGATGCGTAAGAGGCTGCGCGCAAGCTCGATCCCAGACATGACCGGCAGGCTGACGTCGGTGATGACGAGGTCGTAGGGATTTTCCTGAAATTCCCTGAGCGCGCCCTCGGCGTCGGCGCAGGCGACGATTTCTCTTTGTTCCTGAGCCAGGAGCTCCGCGGTCACTTCACGCACGAGCGCATTGTCCTCAACGTAGAGTATTTTCAATGCGTCTTTTGTACCAGCCACAGCCCGGGCTTGCCCCTCGGACTCAAGCCCAGATGCACCAACGCAGACTTGGTCTCGAAGAGACGCGCGACAGGCAAGCCTTCTTGACGCACTTTATGCACGAATTCCTGAATGGTGGGGCGAGCGTGCATGCTGTCCGACCCCAAAAGGGGAAGTTCACTCCGTGCTTGGGAGGGGTTTTGACGATGCACCATCGAAGGGAAAGCGCTGGGCGACTTTTCCGCCTCCATGGCGTGTGAAGGAGCGCGAAGATCCAGGTGTTGCGCGGGTGCTTGAATGCGCGGTTGCATCCGCCCCTGAGGGGGCGCTGCAAGAGCACCGGAAGCCAGCAGGAACAGCGCGCCGGCTTCAAGCGCCGCCAGCACGGTCCCTGCTTTTAAGTTCCTCTCCATGGTGCCAGTTGACCACGAAGCGGCAACCACCGCATTGGGCGGGGCGTGCGACCGACCGTAGGAAACGTCTTAGCAAGACGCCATCGGTCAATTCCTACAATGATTCAGGACTAATGCCATTTTCTCGTCCACCCAGCAAAGCCCAGCATGATTGCATGAAGCACGGTTTGGATACTTGGGCGCTGGTGCTCGCCGCGGGTGAGGGCAGCAGGCTGCATAGCTTGACCAGAAACGAGCAAGGGGTCGTTTTGCCGAAGCAATTCTGTTCGCTGCAAGGGGGCCCATGCCTTTTGCAGGAAGCACTGCAGCGCGCCGCGTCGGTGGCGCCGTTGCTGCGGATTTGCAGCGTCGTTGCAGAACAGCACCGGCAGTGGTGGTCGCCGCTCTTGAGCTATTTGCCTGAACAGAATGTGATCTCGCAGCCGCAAAATAAGGGCACCGCATTCGGGATCTTGCTGCCGTTGCTGCGCATCCTCGAGCGAGACCCGGATGCAACGGTGGTGCTGCTGCCCGCCGATCACTATTTAAGCGATGAGAAAGTCATGGCCGGAGCATTGCGCCGCGCCGCAGTATTGGCCCATGCCGACCCCGGCTCGATCTATCTTTTGGGGGTTGAGCCGGATGAACCGGACACCGAGTTGGGGTATATCGTGCCTGCTTCCCGCGGGCGAGAGGGTGCGGCGGGCGTGCTGCGTTTCGTCGAGAAGCCCAATGCCGTTCGAGCCCGGGTGCTGCTCGATGCGGGGGCGCTATGGAATGTCTTCATCATGGCAGCCTCGGTACGGACTTTGCTCAGCCTGTTTGACGGCCGATTCGCAACGACGATTGCCGCCATGCGGGGTTTTGAGGGCGCGGACCTGAATTCCGTCTATGACAATTTGCGCACCGTGGATTTTTCCAAAGATGTGCTGCAAGGCCGTGAATCCATGCTCAAGGTAATCACAGTGCCGAATTGCGGCTGGACCGACTTGGGCACGCCGGAAAGAGTCGGACGCATCCTCGAGGGGCTGCAGGAGACCGCCACGCCGCTGTATTTCCCAGCGCATGTGAGTCTCGCTGACCAATTCATGCGCACAGCGTCTAATTTTTAGGGACCGAGAATTTAACCGCGACCAGTTCGTCGAAAAGACTGCGACCTGGATCTTTCTTGCAGTCGGCCATCAGCGAGGCTTCGAAGTCCTTAAGACCGCTCGACTCGAACAAGTGGCTGCCGGTCTTGGCAACCGCGAAGCCAAACAACCACATCATGATGGTATCCGCACTCTCGCGGTCCGATTGCAAAAGCTCCAAGTGGCGGGATGCGAACGTTTCGCATTCCAATCCGGTCAGGTCCATCGGATTCTTGTGGTCGGGTTTGATCTTCGCCAGCGCGTCCAGCAGGCTCTCCATGGGGTTATTCTTGCATTCCGCATCGAGTGCGAATCCGAAGCCGGCCAGAGCATCTCCGTACATGACATGCGCATCCGACTTGCCCACCGAATAGCCGAACAGCCACATCATGGTATTGATCGCGTCCGCGCCCGGAGCGGCTGCCGGCGGCGCAATGACTTCGTTTTGATATCGTACGCAGGTCAAGGTGGCGAGATTGACCGGCGCAGCGTAGGCGTCGCCGGCAACACAGCAGAGACAGAGGAAAAGCGCGCCGCGTAGTTTCATGGATCGGACCTTGATGGTAAGACTCGATTGACTTGGGCTCCGAAGCGCCCGGATTTTACCCAAGAACGCGCGACATCGATATCGGGCGCGAAGTATCGATCGGCTGAATAAAACAGCACGTCGCGGCGAATGCCCGCATGAACCTCCTCAAGGCGCCGGGAGGATTTGGCTGGGCGATGAAAATCGATGCCTTGAGCCGCCGCCAATAATTCGATGCCGACCACCGCGGCGGCGTTGTCGACCATGGCAAGCAACCGACGCGCAGCATGCGTGGCCATGCTGACATGATCTTCCTGATTTGCGGAAGTCGGAATCGAATCGACGCTCGCGGGCGTCGCAAGCATCTTGTTTTCGGAAACCAGTGCGGCCGCTGTGACTTGCGCGATCATGAACCCGGAATTCAAACCGCTGTTATTGACCAAGAAGGCCGGCAGGCCGCTCATTTTCGGGTCCACCAACACGGCAATTCGGCGCTCCGAGAGGCAGCCGATTTCCGCGATCGCCAGCGCGAGCGTATCGGCGGCAAAGGCCACCGGTTCGGCATGAAAATTTCCGCCTGACAGCACGTCGCCCGCCTCGGTGAATAGGAGCGGATTATCCGTCACCGCATTGGCCTCGATCTTTAAGGTCGCGCTGCAGTTACGAATGAGATCCAGGCACGCGCCCATCACCTGCGGCTGGCAGCGAAAGGAATAGGGATCCTGCACGCGCGCGCAATCCAGATGCGAAGCCCGAATGGCGCTGCCCGCGATCAATTCGCGATACTCGCGCGCCACGGCAATTTGGCCGGGATGCCCGCGAACTTGTTGAATGCGTGCATCGAAGGGCGAGTCGCTGCCCTTCAGCGCATCGACCGCCATCGCGCCGGCAACGATTGCGGCGGCCAAGAGGTCCTCGGTGCCAAACAAGCCCGCCAAGGCCAGAGCCGTGGAAACTTGGGTGCCGTTGATCAGGGCGAGACCCTCTTTGGCGTGCAACTTGATGGGCTGCAAACCTGCCCGGCGTAGTCCGTCGGCCGCCGGCACTCTGGCGCCGTTGACGCGGACGTGGCCGATGCCCAGAAGCGTTGCGCTCAAGTGCGCCAGGGGCGCCAGGTCTCCCGACGCCCCGACCGATCCTTGCGCCGGAATCATCGGATACACCTCGTGCTCGAGCAGCGCCAGCAAGGCATCCACGAGCTGGAGCGTGACGCCGGAGTGGCCGCGGGCCAGTGCATTGATCTTGAGTGCAAGAATGAGCCGCACGACGGCGTCGGGAAGGGCATCGCCGACGCCGGCGGCGTGCGAAAGCAGCAAATTTCGCTGCAGCAGCTCGAGCTGCTCATTGGGTATGCGCGTCTGCGCGAGCAGACCGAATCCGGTATTAATCCCGTAGGCCACATCGCCGCTGGCGACGATCCTATCCACCAAGTCGTTGGCCGATGCGATGCGCCCACGATCCTGCGGCGACAAATGCAGCACGGTCGGTTGCTCGTATATTCGCCGCAATGCCGAAAGCGAGAGCGCGCCCGCCTGCAAAGTCAGAGCGTTGCTCACTTAAGGGGCTCGATCATCGGCAGCTTGAGTCCCTGTTCCCGGGCACAGGCAATGGCGCTTTCATAACCGGCATCCGCATGACGCATGACCCCCGAGGCGGGGTCGTTCCAGAGCACGCGGCGGATGCGTTTCGCCGCCGCGTCGCTGCCGTCGCAGACAATGACCAGGCCGGCGTGTTGCGAGTAGCCCATGCCGACGCCGCCGCCATGGTGGATCGATACCCAGGTTGCGCCCGAAGCGGTGTTGAGCATGGCGTTGAGCAGCGGCCAGTCTGAAACGGCATCCGAGCCGTCCTTCATCGCTTCGGTCTCGCGATTTGGACTTGCGACCGACCCTGAATCAAGGTGATCACGGCCGATCACGATGGGCGCGGAAATCTCCCCGGTTTTCACCATTTCATTGAAAGCCAGCCCCAAACGATGACGCTGACCCAAGCCGACCCAGCAAATGCGCGCCGGCAATCCCTGAAATTGAATGCGCGAGCGCGCCATATCGAGCCACTGATGCAGGTGCGGATCGTCCGGAATCAACTCTTTCACCTTGGCGTCGGTTTTGTAGATGTCCTCGGGGTTGCCCGAGAGGGCTACCCACCGAAATGGACCGACGCCGTGGCAAAACAGTGGCCGAATATATTCGGGAACGAAACCGGGAATGTCGAAGGCGTCGGAGACGCCGGCATCGAAGGCCGCCTGCCGAATGTTGTTGCCATAATCGAATACCGGCAGCCCCATGCGCTTGAAGCGCAGCAAATACTCGACGTGCTTGGCCATGGAGCGTGACGCGGCGGCGGCGGTGCCCGCGGGGTCTTTTACCCGTTGTTCGTCCCATTGTTCGATGGTCCAGCCCTGGGGCAGATAGCCGTTGGCGGGATCATGCGCGGAAGTTTGATCGGTCAGCGCATCCGGCTTGATTCCCCGCTCGAGGAGCGTAGCGAGTACATCGACGATGTTGCCGAGCAGCGCCACTGACAGCGGTTTGCCGTCCTTCTTGGCTGTCTCGAGCATGGCCAGCGCTTCATTCAACGTGCGTGCCTGCGCATCGATGTAGCCGGTCTCGAGACGTTTTGCGATGCGGCTCGGACGGCACTCGACGGCGAGCAGACTGGCGCCGGCCATGGTCGCGGCCAGCGGCTGCGCGCCGCCCATGCCGCCCAAGCCCGCGGTGAGAATCCATTTGCCCGAGAGATTTCCGCCGAAATGGCGCCGGCCCATTTCAGCAAACGTTTCGTAGGTGCCCTGAACGATGCCCTGACTGCCGATATAGATCCAGGAGCCGGCCGTCATTTGACCGAACATCGCCAGTCCCTTGCGATCGAGCTCGTGGAAATGTTCCCAGGTTGCCCAATGCGGCACGAGATTGGAGTTGGCAATCAGCACGCGCGGCGCGTCGGAATGGGTGGGGAACACGCCGACGGGTTTGCCGGATTGCACGAGCAACGTTTCCTCTTCCGTCAGAGATTTCAATGTCTCGACGATGCGGTCGTAGCAATTCCAGTCGCGCGCGGCGCGCCCGATGCCGCCGTACACCACCAGTTCGGCGGGATTCTCCGCGACCTCGGCGTCCAGGTTATTCATCAACATGCGAAGCGGCGCTTCGGTCATCCAGGTGCGCGCGGTCAAGGTGTTGCCGCGCGCCGCGCGGATGATTCTGGGCTTGGCAGGGGCGAGCATGCTGATTCCTCTAAGGGCGAAAGCGCCCTGACAATTCGTATCGGGATCCGGGATAGTACAGGCGCGCCACCGAGGCAATTTGGGCGGCGGTCCAAGTTCTTCTGATCACCACCAAGCAGGGCTCGTCGCGCTTCATCGCCAATAATTTGCGGGTCCGATCGTCGGGCATTTCCGCCCGCAATAAATGTTCCGCCTCCTGCAGCGGTGCAACCTTGACCAAATAGTCGTGCGGCGTGGTGCGCATGAAATCGATGTTCAAGTAGTCGGGCGCGAGTTTCGGCAAAACATAGCGATCCTCGAGCTGGATGGGGCGGTCATTCTCGAAGTGCACGATCAACGAGCAATACAGTTCGCCGCGCGGTGCGATGCCAAAATCCTCTGCAAGTTCGGCGACGGCGCGAATTCGCTCCAGAGAGACAATCTCGGAGCGGTGCACGTGTCCGCGCTCGCGGATTTCATCGGCGATGCCGCGGATTTCAAGAGGGTGCGCATGCGCGTGGCGGTCGGCGACAAAGCTTCCGACCCCGGCGACGCGCACCAACACGCCTTCGTCGCGCAATTCGCGCAGCGCGCGGTTGGCAGTCATCCGCGAGACGCCAAAGGATCTGACCAGATCGTTCTCGGAAGGCACCCGCGTGGATGCGCCCCACTTGCCGGACCCGATGTTGTCCAGGATGTGGCGCTTGACCTGCAGGTAAAGGGGCTGCAAAGACATGGCGGCCTTGCTCATGGGCGGCAGATTAAGCTGTATAGACAGGTACAGTCAACTTGAGTTCAAGTTCCTCATTACCCGGCCGAAGTCAGCGCGCAATTTCTCGTCCGCAGGGTGGCACCCACCTCTCACCATCCATTGGCCGCCCACCATGACGTCGCGGATGGCCTTATCCGCGCCGGCGAACAGCAGCCGATCCAACGCAGTACTCGCGGATGCTCCCGCCATCGAAGGATGCTGAGCGTCCAGCATCAGCCAATCCGCGCGGCAGCCAACGGCGATGCGGCCCACCGGTTGGCCGAGAGCCCGTGCGCCGTTCTCGGCAGCGTCGCGCCACAGGCGAGTGCCGACGTGAGGTTCGGACTTGGCGGCCAGTACGCCGCGGCGCTTTTTGCGCAAACGCTGTTGATATTCGAGCCAACGCAGCTCCTCAGCGGGGTTCACCGTCGACTGGCTGTCGGAACCCACGCACAGCCCCCCATTCAAGTTTACAAAGCGGGCGGCGTCAAAGAAGCCGTCGCCCAAATTGGCCTCGGTGCTGATGGATACGCAGACGACGGCGTCGGCCGCAGCCAGCCCCTCAAGTTCGCCGGCGGTGGCGTGAGTCGCGTGAACCACGCACCAATGCCGCGTCAGCAGCTCTTGATCCAACAATAATTCGATGGGCCGGCGGCCGGTCGCGGTCTCGCAGGCGCGCACTTCCAGCATTTGTTCTGCGACATGGATGTGCATGGGCATGCTCGGATCAATGCTGCGCAATGCCAGCGTGGCGCGGCGCAGCTGATCGAGCGGAACGGCGCGCAGGCTGTGGAATGCCGCTCCCGTGCGCAGCATGCGGTTGCCGACAGCGCGCTCTGCGCCGATGCGCAGTTCGACGGCGCGCAAGAACTCGTCAGTGTCCAAGAAAAACCGCGCCTGCTCCGGTTTCAGGGGCTGGCCGCCAAAATCGCTGCTTTGATAAAGCGTCGGTAAAAACGTCAGCCCAATTCCTGCGGTGCGCGCGGCATTGCCGACCGCCTCCCACAACGGGTTGACGCTTGAATGCGGCGCGCCGCCGGCGCCCCGATGCAAATAGTGAAATTCAGCGACCGAGGTGTAGCCCGACTTGAGCATTTCGACGAACAACTGTGTCGCTACGATCTGCAAGTCTTCCGGTCCGATGCGATTCGCCAGCGCGTACATGGCCTGACGCCAGCTCCAGAAACTATCCCGCGCACTCATTCTGTATTCCGCGTTTCCCGCCATCGCGCGTTGGAACGCATGACTGTGCGCATTGGGCATGCCGGGCACGACGATGCCATCGAGCGGCTCGATCTGCTCCGCGCGCACCGGCTGCGGCGCCGTGGGCGCGTTCGTCTCGATCGCGGTGATCATCCCTTCGGAGACCGTGACCAGTACATCGTGAGCCCATCCTTGCGGCAGATAGGCGGACTGCAAACGGTAAATAGTCATCTTGGCTGTATCATACGGCGTGCCTAAATTTTCGGACAATTGGGATCAGGTGTGGCTGGGCGCAAACATTGCGACCATGGCCGGCAGCGCGCCCTACGGCATCATTCAGAACGCGGCGCTTGCGGTAAAAGGCGAGCGCATTGCGTGGCTGGGCTCGGCCGAAGAGGGCCGGCAGCGGGCGCAAGCGCAGGGCGCCTCACTGCACGACGTACGCGGCCAGTGGATCACGCCGGGTCTGATCGACTGCCACACGCACTTGGTCTACGGCGGCAATCGTGTCGCGGAATTCGAGCAACGTCTCTGCGGCGCCACCTATGAGGACATTGCGCGGGCGGGCGGGGGCATCCAATCGACCGTGCGCGAAACGCGCGCGGCAAGCAAGGAGTCTCTGTACGAGTCGGCGGCAGGGCGGCTCAAGTGCTTGATGGCGGAAGGCATCACCACGATTGAGATCAAATCCGGTTATGGGTTGGAGCTGGCGGCCGAGCGCCGCTCGCTCGAGGTGGCGCGGCAGCTCGGCGAGGATTTGCCGGTATCGGTCAAGAAAACATTTCTCGGCTT
>JBDTAV010000003.1:0-9689 GCA_039924385.1 Steroidobacteraceae bacterium | reverse complement strand
TTGGGCTGGTGCGCGATTTTCTTGCGGGCCTGAATCTTGCGTCGATCAACGTTCCTCAGGTGCTTGGCTATGCGCGCATCGCGGGCATGCCCGTTGTCACGGGGCTTTACACGTTGCTGCTGCCGCTCGTTGCCTTCGCGTTCTTCGGGTCTTCCCGCCATCTGGTCGTGGCCGCCGACTCGGCCACGGCGGCCATATTCTACAGCTCTCTATCTCAGGTTGCCGTGCCCGGCGGCGCACGGTACGTGGCGCTGGTCGGCATGGTGGCGTTGCTGACGGGCGGCTTTCTGCTGCTGGCCCGGATCTTCAAACTGGGATTCCTGGCCGATTTTCTCTCGCGCACGGTGCTGACCGGCTTTCTGACGGGCGTGGGGTTTCAGATCGGCATCGCAATGCTGGGCGACATGTTCGGTGTCGCGGTTACCTCCCATTATTCGTTGGTTCGAGTCTGGCAGGTCTTGGCCAGTCTTTCGCAGCCCAATTTTCCGACGCTGGCGCTGTCCACCATAGTGTCGGGCGGCATCTTGCTCGGCAATCGTTTCGTCCCACGCTGGCCCCTGTCGTTGTTCGCCGTCGTCGCAACGATCGCGGCGGGCAGCGCATTTCACTTGGGCGCGCAGGGCATCGCGATCATCGGCCCGGTCTCCGGAGGGCTGCCCTCGATTGGATTCCCTCACGTCGCTTGGAGCGGAATCCTGGCGCTGCTGACCGTATCGGGTTCCTGTTTCGTGACGATCATCGCCCAAAGCGCCGCGACTTCGAGGGGATTCGCGGCGCGTTATCGAGAGAGCGTCGATGCCGACGCGGACATCCTCGGGCTGTCGGCCGCGAACCTGGCCGCCTCGCTGAGCGGGACCTTTGTCGTCAATGGAAGCCCGACGCAGACCGCCATGGCAGATCAGGTAGGCGCCCGTAGCCAATTCGCGCAGCTGGTATTGGCAGGCGTCGTGGTGCTGGTGCTGCTGTTCCTCACGGGCCCGCTTCAATACCTGCCGCGTTGCGTGCTGGCGGCCATTGTGTTCACCATCGCGGTCGGGATGATAGACGTGGCGCGATTGCGCGACATCCGCCGCGAGAGCCCGGGCGAGTTCTATCTCGCCGTCGTTACCGCTGCGGCCGTTGTCGCGCTCGGCGTGGAGCAGGGCATATTGCTCGCGATTGCGTTGTCGCTTTTCAGGCATGTGCGTCACAGTTATCGCCCGCATACGATGATGTTCGAGTCGGATGCCGCCGGGCTGTGGCAGCTGGTGCCCGCAACTACCGGCAAGGTGACCGAGCCGGGACTCATCGTCTACCGTTTCGGCGCGGATCTGTTCTACGCAAATCAGAACCGCTTTACCGACGAAGTGCGCGCGCTGGTGCAACATGCGCCTGCGCCGGTTCGTTGGTTCGTCATAGATGCGGGCGCGATCACGGACATCGACTATTCCGCCGCGAAATCCATATGCGATTTGCTCGGCGATTTGGCCGGCCAGAAGATCCAAGTGATCTTTGGGCGCGTCAATGGCTATTTGCGGTCGGACATGGATAGGCATGGCATCACGGCAACGGTCGGAGCAGCGAGAGTGTTCGCGACTCTGCACGAGGCTCTCGCGCTTGCGCGTGGCGGAGCGCCTTCTGCCGAGCTATATCCGGCCTAATGCGACGATACTTACGATCGCCGGCGCGGTGCAGCTACTACCAGTGCGAGCGCTCGACACGGATTTGATATTCTGTAGCTATGGCGATTGCCGTCATGCGACGGCGCTTCACGTCTACCCGGATCCGTCGATCTACACTGAAACCTTATTATAAAATGCACATCACAACACGTATGCCGATCGAGTCGACCGCGGTCCTCCTGAACGGCGCAGCATGGAAATCCTCGCTGGGCCAAGTTCGCAAGCGCGTGGCAAGAGTTCTCCTAGTCTGCCCGCTGTTGGCGTTGCCGTTTCTTGCCGCCTACGGCCAAGTCACCACCGGCGCTCAGGATGCGAATGCCATCGTGCCGCAAACCTGGCAAATCCTCGACTATTTGGCGGTCGACTATGCTGGTGCGGTCAAAGATGGCGCAGTCATCAGCGGCGCGGAGTACGCCGAGATGCGCGAGCTCACGGCCACGGCGCGCGCACGGATTCAATCCTTGAAGCCTACCGCTGCCACGGTGGTCTTGTTGGCCCAAGCGGACACCCTGATCGCTTCGGTCGAGGCCAAGTCGGCGCCGGTGCAATTTGCAGAGCAGGCCCATGCGCTGGCCGACGCGCTGCTGCGCGCCTATCCGGTGCCCACGGCCCCCGAGAAGAGTCCCGACGTCGCGCTCGGAGCAACGCTCTACCAAAGCCACTGTGAATCCTGCCATGGCACCACCGGCGCCGGGGACGGGCCGGCTGGCTTAAAGCTCTCTCCGCCGCCGATTGATTTCACCGATCAGGCGCGCGCCGATCAGCGCAGCGCATTGTCGCTATACGAGGTGATCAGCCACGGCGTAGAAGGCACGCCCATGGTGAGTTTCGCCGCGCAGCTCTCGCCGGTTGATCGATGGGCAGTGGCGTATTACGTGGGCTCGCTTGCCTACACTCGCGAAGCGCCAGCCGGAGCAAAGCTCTGGCACAAGGATGCGAACGCACGAGCTCAAATTGCCAATTTGCAGGATCTATCGCTGGCGCGCGTGGTGCAAATGGCGCCGATTCTGGGTGCGAAACACGCGCGTGGGATCATCGGCTATTTGCGAGCCCATCCGGATGCAATACAGCCCTTGAGCGGTATTCCGCTGGCCCGCGCACGCATCGCGGCGAGTCTATCCGCGTACCATTCGGGCGCAGTGACCGACGCCGCACAATTCGCGCTATCCGCGTACCTGGACGGGGTTGAGCCGGTTGAACCCCAACTCAACGCACGCGACGGGGCGTTGCGCGCGCAGTTGGAAACCGCGATGGGCGCCTACCGTACGGCCTTGTCGAGCCGTGCTCCCGTGCGTGCGATAGCGAAGCAGGCCGGCGACATCGATACCATGCTCGAGGAAGCCCAGAATGTCGTTGCCGCAGCGGCGGGCGACGCCACGTCGATTTTCCTCGGCGCCTTCACCATCCTGATCCGCGAAGGTTTGGAGGCTCTGCTGGTCGTGGTGGCTTTACTAGCCTTCCTGCGCAAGGCCGAACGATACGAAGCGGTTCGCTACGTTCATGCCGGATGGATTGGCGCCTTGGCCGCCGGCGGACTCACCTGGGCCGCGGCGCGATACGTCATTTCGATCAGCGGCGCCGGGCGCGAACTGACGGAAGGGTTGTCATCGCTGCTCGCCGCCGTCGTGCTGGTTACCGTCGGTTTATGGATGCACCAGAAAAGCGTCGGCGGCCGATGGCAGCAATATCTTAAAGAAAAAATGAACGAGGCGCTGAATCGACGTTCTGCATGGTTCCTGTTCAGTCTGGCTTTCATCTCGGTGTACCGCGAGGTGTTCGAAACCATTTTATTTTATGCCGCGCTGTCGAATGCAGGCCAGGGCCTATGGCCGTTGGCCGGCCTCGTGGCAGGCGCCGCCGTGCTGGGTGTGATCGCGTGGGTGCTGCTGCGGACCAGCCGGCGTCTGCCGATTGCCACGTTCTTTTCGGCCAGTTCTCTCTTGATTGCGGTGCTCGCCGTCGTGTTGACCGGTAAAGGGATCGCCGCTCTGCAGGAAGCGGGATGGGTACCGGTCACCATCGCATCCGTGCCGCGCATTGAAGTTCTGGGGATCTTTCCGACTTGGCAATCCCTGTTGGCGCAATTGGCCGTGATCACCGTATTGGGCCTCGGGTTCGCGCTCAACCATCGGCGCGGGCGCAAGCAATTGCGTACTGCGAGGCAACCGAGGGACACTGAGCGCAACCGTGCATAACGAAATTCAAAGCCGCGCCTGCATGGACTGCCATACTTTTTTTGGCAATGGCGCGTACTACGGTCCGGACCTGACCAAAGCGTGGCCGGACGCCGCATGGAGTCAGATTTGGATGCCGATGACCGGCACCTACCTCAAATGGATGTCGGCTATCGATGCCAACGGTTTCCCGGCGCACTTCGGGCACATCCAGACGCAGAATTAGGAGGCGATGATGTATCGGTCCAAAAGCTCGCACTGCGCCATTTTGCCGCCGCGATCACGCTCTTCGGCGTCATGACGGCAGCGGGCCTGCTCTCGGCCACCTATTAACATCGACTCCTCGCTGCTTTACAATGTCTTCGATTTTCAGATGGCGAAAATCCTGCACATCGATACGCTAATCATCTGGCTACTGATGGTATTCATCGGCGCCGTGTACTGGTTTCTGTCCAAAGAGCTGGGTCACGAAGTGGCGGGCATTCTGAGTCGCGATCTCTAGTCAGCAAGCCGTGCCGGTGTTTCAGGCCGGCCTGTCGACCCAGAGTCCTGGGCGCGCGCGGTCAATCTGCGGAAGCTGTGGCCCGAATCGAATTTCATTATTTGTAGTCATTGTTCAGGTGGCGCTGCATGGATAAGATCCTTCGCCAACAAGCTCGAACCGAGACCGGAAAAATAGAGATAACCGCGGTCGTCGCCAAAACGTGCGACGACATCATCGAGAGCAACTTCCCGGCCAAGACGCAGCAACGCACCGAGCCCCCGCGCAGCGCCGACATCACCCGCGGGAAACATATCGCATCGTCCGAGACCACGCAGCAGCACCAATCCTGCGCTCCAAGGACCGATACCCGGCAGCTGGACCAATGTGTCGAGTGCATTGCTCGTGCTCATTCCAGCAATTTGATCTTCACTTAGCTCCCCCGATGCGATTAGTCGCGCGAGATGGCGCAGAGTTTGTGCCTTCTTGGCGCTGAGACCGCACGAGCTAAGTTGATCGAGCCGCGCATCAGCAATCGTCTGCGCTGTCGGAAAGGAATAATAGCGACGGTCGTAGAGCTCGATATTCTCGCCGAATCGCACGACCAGGCGGCCCACTATGGCTACGCCGGCGTCGAGGCTGAGCTGCTGAAAGGGGATCACGTTCGCGAAGGCCTCGAACAGTCCGGCAAAGCGTGGTGGGCGCATACCGCGCAGCGCAAGAGCCGTGTCGCGAAGTGTCGGATCAATCTCCGCGAGCCGTTGCAGGGGTGACGGATCCACGTCGAGGCCGAGTATCCTGCGCACGATCTGGCCTATCGCGAGCTTCGTCCCAGAGGATGTGTCACTGCCTCGGATCGAATAGCGTACGTCAGGGACGTCGAGCGTACCTCTGTTCTCGACTTCAACGAGCGCAAGTCCGTTTGCTGTTGCGAACAGGCGCCGATAACGATCGTACTCCCAAACGTCTACGGGATTGGTTGGCCGGCGCTGCAGCACGCGCGCGGTCGCCTCCAGGTGAAAGGGCGGTCGCGTGAAAAACCGTCCGCCATCAACTCGAGAGCTTAAGCTTTCATGGGAGGCGATTTGCACGATCATTCGCAACGAGAGGCATTTCTACAATGTGACCGTGGCTCAGACATCGGTCCGCCGACGCTCGCGTCTGCAAGGTAATCGCCAAGGACCACTGCGCCATTGTGCTCACGATCACGGGCGCTGGACAGCAGGGTCACTGCTCCGCGTCCGCTGACGTCAAGAATCGGCGACCACAAGCTTGGGTTTGCATTCAACTCCTGCTTGTAAAGGCGCTGAAATTCTATCCAGCGCTCAACCTCGTGTCCGAACCATCGGCGCAACTTCGCGCTTGGCGCCACCTCCTTCATCCACGCGTCCGCATGGAGGTCCCGCATCTTCAAACCTCGAGGCCAGAGCCGTTCGACCAGGATTCGATAGCCGTCCAAACTCGCGGGGGCGTCATAGACATGTTTGATGTGAATCATATTTGAAAGTTCTCGGTTCTGGAAGCTGAGGTGTAAGTTTCGCCGCTTAACTGCTAAAGCAGGCAGCCCACAATTCCACAACGCGCCGCCTCAATCGGCCTTGTCGAAGTGCACGATGAGCGACACTTATTGCGCGGGCTCTCGCTGTCAATTGTAGATTGCGGCGCATATCAATCACGCGCGACGCACCTGCTTGTCGTTTACTTCCTCGATCGTATCGAGCGCTAGGGCAGAATGCGCGTAGGCACCGCCCGCTCGCATTTCTACGGCGACCCAAATCGCTTCCATAATCTGCTCCGGCGTCGCTCCCTCGTGCAACGCTCCTTTGGTGTGACCTCGAATGCAGTAGGGACACTGAGTGACGTGCGCAGCGGCGACCGCGATCAGTTGTTTGGTCTTTGCAGGCAGCGCACCATCGGCGAATACCCGCTCGCTGAATTTTATAAAGGCGTCATGAATATCAGGCGCGAGCTTTTTCCGAGCCGCGGTAATCTCCGGTGTCAACTGATTGAAAATATCTTTTGCCATTATGTGCCGCTCCTCGTGGATTTTCGAATAACGAATGGCACCGTTGGCACCATCCCTTGGAATCCGACGTTCTTGCGGTGTGGATCATACGGAGGATTTCTGCCGGCGGTCGTCATCGAACCGCCCGAAACCACTTCGCAATGTTCCTCACGGCATTCCTACAGCCTGTTTCAAGAAACAAAATAATCCCGAGCGGTCCCGTGCGCGCGCGAGCGCTTTCCGCCGACAGCAAGTGCTAACGAGAATGCATTCCACAGGTTGCGCGCATCAGCGTGTCTGCGGTAGTGGCGATCCTGATGAGTCGCCAGATGCTTCCTCGAAACACAAAACGCGGGAACATTCGGTGCGTGACAGGGCAAAAGTAACTTCCGGCGCATGAATACTCGTAATCAAAAGAACAACTTAAACATTAGTATCGGAGTTAATGTTTGACAATCGATGAATTTCTATAGATTGCATCGGCTTAGTAGATGGATGCACAACTCCGCACGGAAGAATGCGAAGATTGTGCTCACTCTTCAGATTGTTATCGTTACGCGACGTGGATATGCCTCCAGCCACCCGAGTCGCTTTCTCGACTGCTTCCTAACGAGCGACGGATTGGTATCGAGTGCCCGGACGCATCGTGTTTTTCGATGTCGTGATTCAATATCAATCGTTGGTCTGTTCGGTAAGCATCAGCTAGTCTTCTCCCATAAGAGTGCGATTGCAATAGTCGACAATTAGCGAGCCCAGAGTGAGGCGAAGTGATTGAGAAACGGTATTTGTGATTCATGGATGAATTGGCGAGAACGCCAGTGCGTCATTGAGTTGCTGAGGATTCCCGCAATGCAATATTTAGGAGACAAAACATGATAGATGAGGAACGCATTGTTACTTCGGCGACGCTGATACCCGCCGGTCCGTGCGGCCGGCGGGTTGCGCCTTCCGCTATTGAGGGTTCACCCATCAACGCCGACGTGCGTCGACGGAAGATTATCGAGTCTGCATATTTTCATGCCGAGCGTCGAGGATTTGAACCTGGTCACGAAACAGAAGATTGGCTGAGAGCAGAGAACGAAGTCGACAGTGAAATCATCTTCGGCGTGCTGCCACCTGACGTTTGATGCCGCGAGAGGCCAATGATCTTGACGCGTAGTTATCGGCAATCTATTTTGCTTCTAGGTGTGCGTCGCTCCATACCTTCCGCAGGAGAGAGCGACTTGTGGCGCCTTGTTTGAAGGCGGCGCGGCTTCGGGGGGGCAGCGCGCTGCGCTTTCTCCGCCATCAGCTGCGCCTTCCGGGATGCGCGGGACCTCAAGATTGCGTAGCTGTTTTGGAAGGTGGCGTTCGAAGTGCTCAGCCCTTTACCGGCACCGACAATCAACACAGTCTCGTCTTGCCTGCGACGCAACAGATCCTTCTGAAGTTAGCCAACTTTGCAAATACGTACCAGAGCGTGTTGGATATCCTGAAGTCGTGATCTACAATGCGCGCGGCCTGGTTCGCGGTCTCATCGTTTCCGCCTGAGGTTATGCGCAACCTCGCTGTCAGCGCATTTGGCGCATTCCTGGTGGCTGTCGATTTGGCGGACAGCGAGACACCCGTTGCGATCCCCTCGCCGGCTAAACTGCCGGAGTGAGATGTCGTTACCTACTTAACGACTGGGTCTGAGAAACTCACGTTGGACGACTCGTTCAAACCCATTGGTTCGCACACGAAGTTTTCTTCGTCGGTAGGATGTCAATATCCAAAGCTACGTCAGTAACACCGCTGACGCGCTTTGTCATATGTTCGGCATTCATCCGGTCCGCATTCGTCCTTACGTGACCCGCCAGTTTAACGAACCCATGGTGCACTTCGACGCCGATCGCGTCGGCGGCAAGCGCTGAATCCAAGGCTAGCGCGGCGATGACGTCCCTCTGAATCAACAGATCATTCTTCATGGCGGCTCCTGAGAAGACGAGAAACGGAATATGCGCTCTCGTTAAAGATATGGTGTTGGCCAATACTGAGACTGCTTCTTTAGCGGGCATCGCTCGAGGTAGGTTGCCAAGTGCCATAAATTAGCGATCACTTCTAATGCAACAGAGTAGAACGAGATTGAACTTCGGACAAACGGACAATTTCGAGCGATGACATCGAAAGTCTCAATACGAGCTGATGTCGACGTGTGCGAGACCGAGATGTGGAAAATGAGAAAAAACTGGGTTCAGATCGGCGGTTCTGGAATGATCTCAACCCACCGCATACGCAGCACGCTGATCCTCTTTCACAGAGGGTTGGCTATTGATCCGCGAGAGCGGCTCGGCTCAGTATTCGTCGTAGAGAGATACCAACGACAACACAAATCAAATGGAGGATCTAACGATTGGATCGATGCTAGCCATAGAAATTCATTGATTGTCAAATACCAAACAGAGCATTAGTGTTTGGATAGTATTTAAAATACGAGAATGCTTGTGAATCTCTCGTTGTCTCTAATACCGGCCGCGCCCGCAGCTCTTAAACGTTTTGTTTCTGTAGGCTACGGTCGCTGTTCGTATTCGGCGAATTGGTAAAGTCGGGGTATTGGCGACAATGCCATTTCTGCGCTGGAAACGTGTGAGTCGACCGGCATACGTGATGCCAAGCAGGAGATAAGGCGATGGACGCATTGCAGGCGACGTGGGCCCTGGTTCTCGCTGGTGGCGACGGCACCCGATTGTCGGCGCTGACTCGAGACGATCGGGGAAATCAAGTACCCAAGCAATTTTGCTCGTTAGCGGGCGGTCAGGCGCTTGTACACGATGCGCTGCAGCGGGCGCGATTTATCGCACCGCGCAGTCGCACCTGCGTTATCGTCGCGGAGAAGCACCAAGAATATTGGAAACGACAACTCTGGCCACTGGGTACACGAAATGTAATTAGGCAGCCAAGCAATCGCGGGACGGCCATAGGAATTCTTCTCGCGGTGCTGCACATTGTCAGGCGTGATCCACTGGCGCGTATCGTCGTCCTCCCGGCGGATCACTACGTTCGTGACGAGGTGGCGCTTGGGCGCAGTCTACGTGATGCCGTTGCGCTGACAACCGATCATCACAGCAGCTTGATACTGGTAGGCATCGAACCGGAAGGGACCGACACCGATCTCTGTTGCGCTTCTTGTCAAGTCGGACAAAACGCCTGAGCTTAGAAGAGAGACTTTCACCGCTTAGGCCGCCTGTCTAAATCGCTGCTGGTTGATGGTTTTACGATTCGTCCGGGCCGCAGCTATTCGCCTCGCACGTTCGTCTCGAACTTCATCGGGTTGACCACGATGCCAAATCGCCGGTGCCATGTAACCCAAGGCTGCATGTAATCGTTCTTCGTTGTAGTGGTGCATCAGC
>JBDTAV010000002.1:0-31691 GCA_039924385.1 Steroidobacteraceae bacterium | reverse complement strand
TGATTGGTTTCCACTGCCAGGTTGGGAGACAGGTTTCGTGACTGTTGACCCCGCCCATCCCGACGTCATATTCATGAACGGCCCTTTGGGATTTCTGCAAAAAGTGAATCGCAAAACTTGGGGCGCGCAGAGCGTTGATTTTGGCGTGGGCACCATCAGTCGGGTTAGCGATACCGATTTTCGACGGGCAGTTGCTGCTCCCATAGTCTTTTCACCGCAGAACCCGAGTCTGTTGTATTACGGCACTCAGAACGTTTGGGAGAGCGAGGACGGTGGGGATCACTGGCGAAAAATCAGTCCAGACCTTACCGCCCATCCAGGAAAACCACCGTTGCCCAATCCGGAAGGAGTCCATCACGGTGACGCACTGGTGGCGTTGTCGCCCTCGACCGTGCAAGCCGGGGTCATATGGACGGGCAGCAACAATGGCGTCCTCTATCTGACCGAAGATGGCGGGAAGCAGTGGGTTGACGTCACTCCACCAGATATGTCGATGTACGGCGTCATCGACGTTCAGGCGTCTCGATTCAACCCATCCGAGGCCTACGCAGCGGTGCGGAACGATGTCATGGGAGATTATTTACCGCACATCTATCGCACGCGCAACTTTGGCAAGTTATGGGAGGAGATCGTTACGGGCCTGCCGACAGATCAGCCAACCGGCAGCTTTGTGCGAGCGTTGCGGGAAAGCGATCACAAACGCGGTTTGCTGTTCGCGGCCACGGAAACCTCGGTGCACGTGTCTTTCGATGACGGCAGTCACTGGCAATCGCTACGGCTGAACCTTCCAACGACCTCATTTTATGACTTGGAAATCCACGACGGCGATCTGATTGCTGCAACCTACGGGCGTGGAATATGGATTTTGGACGATACATCGCCGCTCGAGCAAATGACTGCGGAGCTGGCGGATCGGCAAGTGATCTTGTTCCGTCCGCGAGCCGCGACCCGGGTCCAGTCGAACATCAACCAGGACACTCCGTTTCCACCCGAGGTTCCCCATGGAAAGAATCCGCCTGAAGGAGTTGTGATCGACTACTATCTGAAACAGTCTGCGCAGAATGTGCAGCTACAGATTTTCGATGCCAAGGGGAATCTGGTGCGTTCTTATTCGAACGCTCCGATTGGGCCGCTCGATCAACCCCTGCCACCGGCGCCTGCTTTTTGGGCACGTCCATCGCGGCCATTGCCGGAGACGGTGGGTGAGCACCGCGTGAGCTGGAACATACGTTACGCGACGCCTCCTGCCCTGTTCTTTGATCAGTCCAGCGCAGCGGTGCCGCAAGACACGACATTTGTCCCAGAAGGGCCCATGGCGCTGCCTGGCGACTATGAGGTAAAACTGACTGTGGACGGAGTTTCCTACAGTCAACCGGTGTTACTGAAACAGGACCCGCGGCTTGATCAATCTCCCGTGGCGATGGATGGCATGCGCCGGCAATTGGCTCTTTCGCAGCGTATCATCGCGGTCATGTCAGCCAGCAAGAGCGCTTACGAGCAGGCGAACGGGCTAGATGCGGAACTGTCATCGCTGCGCTCAAGCGTGTCGAGCGGATTAGTGAAGACGCTGCGGACGCGAATCGCCGAACTGACCGGCACCATCGAAGATGCGTCCATCGGCCTCTCGGGCGGGTCCTACGCTGTGCCACCAATCAAGGGCGCCACCAGCTTCAGCAGGATTAATGGACAGGCATCGGCTCTGCTGGAGATGGTTGAATCCACCAGTGATCAGGCACCCGTGCCATCGTTGCACCGGACCTATTCGGATCTGTGCAGGGATTTTAACGCCACGTTAGGCGCTTGGCAGTCGTTGCGAGCGAAGGTGGATGTGGATGCTGGTTTGAAGCATGCCGACCACGGGCCGGGCATCGACTCCGCGACAGTTACTGCAAGTTCAATCGACTCTTGCGAGCCCGTAAGTCCCAGAGTAAGCGACTGATCGAGGCGCCATTGGCCTGCGATTACCGTAAGAGCTCCATCAAACCGACCCTGTGGAAAACCATTGGAGCTGCGCCGTACTACCGTACAAAATGACTGACTAGCATCCGCACCTTGTGCGCCGCAGGTGCATCGATAGCTTCCCCGGAGTCTTCGATTTCCGTAGAAGAAAATGTGTCCGCATGTGTCTTGCCGTAAGCTGCGATGGCAAACGTCGCCGAGTTTGACTGCGAGTCTTGGCTCAGCTCCACGTTTGCTGAGACGTCGTGATCTCGCAGCGCCTTATCAATTTCGGCGCGAATCGTGGTCAACCCCTTGGAGTACTGGTCTTGTGGCATAGCATGTGCGCGGCGAGAATGTTTGTACTCGGTTCCTATCGTTTCATAAACATAAATGCAGAAAGCAATCCTGTAACTCAGCAACCTACCTCAAGCCTTATCAGAATAGTCCTATGGCGGAGTTCTATCCATCGGAAAGAGGAGAACTATTATCTCCTCTCAAAGAAAAGCAGCAAATCCCGAAATGACTCCATAACTACCGCCGCTGAAGCGTGCGATCAATATCAAAAACACAGATTTTGCTTCACCCTCAGTGCGCCGCCGCTCAAAGTGAACCGAAAAGTACATCGGTGGGCAACGTCAGTCCGAAACAATCACGAACAAACTCAGGATTCGCGTGCTTGGCTACGAGTATCGACAAAAGCTGAGCCTGTTGAAAAGCGCCCAGTTCCGCGATATTCGCGCCCCAATGCTATGCGCCAAGTCGGAGTCATTACATGGGTTTGGGATTCATTACTAGGCAGTGAGTGCTTCGCGATTTTTGGATTCGTAATATTTGGCCAATCTTTTGATGTTTTGGTTGCGGCCATGCGCTTTTGTTCTGAGACATGTCGTAGCCGAAGCAGCCTAATTCTACGAAGATTGATTCGCTCCTTAAGCGTAAGCGGTTGGATAAGTACGGCCTGCCCGTGAGCGTTCGTACGTGATGACATGAGTCCTGGTTTTCAGCTACAGGGGCGCGGACATGTTGACACGAGAGCAGCGGGCGGCGGCGGGGGCGTTGTGGTTGTCGCGATGGCAGGCATGGCAGTCATCGGGAATGTCAGTCGCAGCGTACGGGCGGAAAGAGGGGTTTGATCCGGGGGCCGCGTATCGTTGGAAGCGTATATTACGTCGCACGGGGCAGTGGGTCGATGGCGCTGCGGAAGCGCGCGTGAAGAGGCCAGCACGCCGCAAGCGCAAGGTAGTGACGCGATTTGCACGAGTGGCGCTGGAAGATGTGCCGGTGGCATCATCGTCCATGTTGATGAGGCTGACGCTCGGTAATGGCCAGCGGGCGGAACTGGAAGTGTCCGGAGTCGCGCAGTTCGCCGAGCTGATCGGTGCGCTCGAGCGAGGGGCGTGATCCGCCCGAGTGCGGCGGCGGTGGTGTATCTGTGCGTAGCGCCGACGGATTTACGCAAGCAGGCGGCATCCCTTGCGCTGCTCGTTGAGCAGAGCTTGAAGCGCGACGTGTTCGCAGCGGCGCTGTACGTGTTTAGTAATTCGCGCCGAGACCGGATCCGGATTTTATACTGGGAGCGCAATGGGCTCGTGCTGTGGTCGAAGCGGCTGGAGAAGGAGCGCTTCATCTGGCCGCCAGTCAGCGCCGACGATACAGTGTCGATGACCGGCGAGCAGTTGAACCGGGTACTCGACGGGTTTGACATATGGGCTCAAGGACATCGCGCACTGTCGCTGAGTCGAGTCGGATAAGAGAGCACGAAAGCCTGTAAATAGCGGCATATTGTCGTATGCCGCGGCTTCTAACATGAGATAATAAATTCATGTTGGAGATCTCTCCCGTGTCTGTCGATACCGCAACTGCCGCGGCCGATCGCGGCGCTCCTGGAGACCGAGAACGCGGAGCTGCGCGCCCGGCTCGAGTCCCGAGATCAACGTATTCGTCTGCTCGAAGAGGCGCTGCGCGTCTTCAACGCCAACAAGTACGGGCCGAGTCGCGAGCGCTTGAGCGCCGCCACGGGCCAGAGCGAGTTGTTCAACGAAGTCGAAGTCACGCTGGAACTGTGCGAGGCCACCGGCGTCGAGCCACAGCTGACTGCGACCCCGCTGCGGGAGGCGAAGGTCAGCACCGGCAAGCCGGGTAGAACCAAGCTGGCAGGCCATCTACCCCGCGTCGATGTACGCCATGAGCTGCCCGAGTCGGATCGGATATGCGGCTGCGGCGGCATCCTGCAGGAGATCGGCGCCGACGTCAGCGAACAGATCGACCATGTGCCGGCCAAGGTGCAGGTACTGCGGCACCTACGGATCAAGTATGCCTGTCCCGGTTGCGATCAATGCATCAAGAGCGCCGCGTTGCCGGCGTATATCCTGCCGAAGACCAATGCCTCACCGGGATTGCTCGCGTATCTGGTGACCAGCAAATATGTCGATTCCCTGCCGCTGTACCGGCTGGAGAAGGTATTCGAGCGTAAAGACGTGCGATTACTTCGCTCGACCCAAGCCCTGTGGATGATCGCGCTCAACCTACCCTTGCAGCCGCTGCTGAACCTGATGGACGAGCGGGTGCGCGGCTCCGGCTATGTGCGCATCGACGAGACTCGCGTCCAGGTGCTCAAAAGCGACAAGGCCCCGAGTGCGCTGCACTGGATGTGGGTGCGGGTCGCTGGACCGAAGCATCAGAGGATTATCCTTTTTGACTACAACCCCGGTCGCGGCGGTGAAGTTGCCGATACGCTGATCGAGGGGTGCAGCGGATATTTGCAGAGTGATGGATATCGAGTCTATGTCGGTGCCAGCGCCCGTGCGGATCTCGTTCACGTCGGATGTTTCGCTCATGCCAGACGCCGTTTTTTCGAGGCGCTCAAAGCCTTGCCCGACGGGGTACGCAAGAGTGATTCGGCGGCCTATGAAGGCGTACGTCGCATCGATGAGCTGTACACGATTGACCGCCAGATAAAGCTTCTGAGCGACGATGAACGCACGCGGATTCGGCGCGAACGATCGGTACCGGTGCTCGAGTCATTGCACGAATGGGCAACCGGATTACAACGCGAGACCATGCCCTCGGGAAAGCTCGGCGAGGCGCTCGCCTACTTGACCAAACAATGGCCTCGGCTGGTCCGCTACGTCGATGACGGCCGTTTGGCCATGGACACCAACTTAGCCGAAAGCGCGATCCGCCCATTTGCCCTCGGAAGGCGCAACTGGCTCTTCGCCGACACTATCAAGGGCGCCAAGGCAAGTGCCGCGCTCTATAGCTTCGTCTCGACCACCCGCGCCAACGGACTCGAGCCCTATGCGTATCTGAAGCGCTTGTTTGCCGCACTGCGTAACGCGAAAACCGTGGAGGATTTCGAGGCGCTGCTGCCCTTCAACACGACCGTGGATCTGTGAATTCGACGGCGTTTTCCTTCAATCCAGCAACTGCCTACGTTCCGAAAGGGAAGCACACATGCGCAAATGTTCTCTGCGATTATTGAAATACTACGCTGCGCTGGTGGTCGCCATGTCGTCTATCCCAGTGGCCGCACAGATCCCATCAACTGACTCTCTCTTGGGGGCGGGACTAGGCGTAGATCACGTTGGTCTTGTCGTGCGTGATCTTGAGCAGGTGCAGCGGGATTACGAGGGGCTTGGATTCAAGGTGAGTGTGGGCGGAAGCTTTCCGGGCGGTCTGTCCAACAAAATAATCCACTTTGGTAACGAGACTTATTTAGAACTACTTTCCGTCAAGGATCCGAAGACCAGCTCCGGCGAAATGGCGGACTTTGTTAGCTTCGCGAGTAAACACGACGGAGCGATGTTTTTAGGCTTGCAGGTTTCTTCCGCGAAGGAAACTGCGACGTTTCTCAAAACGCGAGATTTTGATATGACCGGCCCGGATCCGGGCCAAATCTTAAAAGGAGGGGAGACAGAACCACCGCCGCCGCAATGGTATACCGTGTCGCCAGCCGATAAACCTGCTGCTGGCAAGCAGTCATTCAATATACCGATCTTCTTCATTGAATACCTGAAGGCCACTCGATCTAAACACGCGCAAGATGCGGCGCAGCAGCCAAACGGCGCTATGGCGATTACAGCCGCATGGTTCGTCGTCCGCGATTTACAGGATCAGCTCAAAACTTTACGCGCCGGCGGCTTTGAGCCGGACCAATCGCGCGAGGCTTTTCTGCTAGGCGCGCGTGGGAGCGCCTTCCGAGCCGGTTCTGGATGGATTGTATTATTGGACGCCGCAGATAAAGCGAAACCGCTGAGAAAATTTGTATCCGACTACGGGGACGGAATTATCACGATTAGCGTGGAAACATCAAATATTAAGAAAGCCGAAGGATTCGCTGAAAGTGGGGCGCACATTAAGCCGAAACATTACAGCGGAACGTTCGGGCGAAGCTTCTTATTGCCGCCAATTACGACACACGGCCTCTGGATAGAAATGTTTCAGCGGTAGTCTTTGCGGGAATTGCCCAACAATGAGGCCGTACTTATCCAACCGCTTACCCTTAAGCTCACCAAACAGCGATTCGATCCTTCGCCGTTCGCGCTGCGAGCATCTATACGCGTCGGTAGTCGCGAGCCGTCGTGCGCGGTCCCGGACCGGCTCAAGCCAATGTCGCAGGAGCGTTCGGCCCCGACCAGTTGTGCACGGTGATTTCAGCGAACATACATCGTCGGTTCGAATTCGATGAGTAGCAGAAGTTAACATAACGGGGCACCTACTTGCCGCTCTCAGTCAGCGCGTCGAAGAATGGGAGGGAGAATAAGAAACCAGCCAACGAGCGCCACGAATAAGCCTTCGAGCGTGCTGGCGAGAAAAATTCGCAACGTCCACATCGGCGTAAGTTCGTTATCCTGATACGAGGACACGGCCGCCGTTGGCAGCGAGACGACGGCAAAAATGAAAAGGATGTGGTTCCTTAAAGAACTCGTCCCGCCTCTGATGAAATTAAGTAGTGTCATAATCAATTGCCGTAACATTTCGAGGGAGTGAGCGCAGCACCAAGTCCCGCACCTGCTGCGGCACGCAAGAGGCCTGTACCGACACGGGTGGTTCGGGTCTTGCGGGCTACAAGATACGTCTTCTTAGCGTGCGGAGAGTGATATAAGGGCGCTCCATCGCTAAGCACGGAGGTGTCGCGGTAGCTCGATCACGGCGAAACGCAATCTGCTAACCTAGGCCTCGAAATCGAGTCCGATCCGGGCTTGTCGCAAGTTGGGGTGTCGATCCATGGAATTCAGCCGCCGTGACCTCTTGACCGCATCGGCGATCATGCTGATGCGTCCTGTGAGCAGCATTTCGGCACCACTGGGTGCGCGCCTCGCCGCGGCTCCGTTAGCCGGTGGCACCGAGCCTATGTTGTTGTGTTGGAATGAGAACCCCTACGGGCCGTCGCCCGCTGCCCGCGCTGCAATCGCCCAGTCGATAGCGGACGGTTGTCGTTATCCGGACGATGAGAATCCAAGGCTCGTTAATCTAATCGCCGCAAAAGAAGGACTCGGGCCGAATCACATCGTGTCCGGCACCGGCTCCGGGGAGTTGCTCCGCGCCCTCGGGCTGCTCGCCGCGCGTCAGCACGGCGAGATCGTGGCTGCCGAGCCCACTTACGCCGAGTTGACCGAGTACGCACAGCACAGTGGGGCGACCCTGAAGTTGGTGCCCGTCGATAAACAGCTGCGCCACGATTTGAGCGCGATGCACGCGGCGGTCTCCCCCAAGACGCGCGCCGTGTACATCTGCAATCCGAACAACCCGACGGGCACGATGGTCGATTCCGCGGCAATCGCATCATTCGTCGCCGCGCTTCCGGATCATGTGACGACCATCATCGATGAGGCCTATATGGAATTCGTCGAGGGCACACCCTCGTCGGCCAGCTTGGTCACGGGGCCAAAGCGTGTCGTCGTGTTGCGGACATTCTCCAAGCTCCACGGCATGGCCGGGGTTCGGTACGGCTACGGGATCGCCCGACCCGAGGTCATCGAGGAAATCTCCGCTGCGCGCATGTCGACGCCCAACATATTCGCTGTGCGCGGCGCCTATGCGAGCCTCGGTGACAAGGAGTTCCTCGCAGACTGCCGACGGCGGATCCTGGCCAGCCGCGCCCGCCTCACCGCCGAGCTGGCGCGACTGCACTTTCCGTATGCCGAGCCTCATGGCAATTTCGTATTCTTCGACACGGGCGTGCCGATCAAGCAGTTCACTGAGTTCATGCGGCATCGGAATATCGTTGTCGCGCGGCGTTTTCCACCTTTCGAGAACTGGTGCCGCATTACCATCGGGACAGATCCGCAGATCGACGCCTTCATCGAAGGAGTGCGGGCCTTCCGAGCGAGTCCTGCCAAGGCAGCCTGATTTAGGCGCGTCACCCAGGAGCGCCAATAGAAAGGATGCCGTAGAGCGCGGGCAACGCTTTCATTCCCCCACCGCCGAGTGCGAGGCAGAGGGTCAGGTAGTTTTTGAGGCGAGCGAGGCAAAGGACTGAAAACGGTTGCTCGAACTCCGGAAGGTGAGTTGGAGCCACGCCTCCAACTTACCGATGCCGGGCGAGGGCAGGCGCCTGAACAGCCCGACCGACGAAGAAGCTCGCCTCATTGCTTTCTTGTAACGCGGCTCCGAGCCGTCAACGGTGCCAGCAGCGCTACGTTGACTTCAATGTAGATTCGACATTCACGAGAGGATCGCCACCATGAGCAAAAGGTCATTCGTTGCGGTGAGTGCTGCTCTTGCAGTTGCGGGAGCTAGTGTTTCGACATAGGCACACCCTTATCTGACTGTGGGTGTTGATGTTCCGGCTGTTGTCGTGCTTCGTCCGTTTGGGCACCCACCGGCCTATTGCGGTCCGTATTGCTATGAGCATGGTCGCTATTGGCGGCGTGATTATGATCGTTACGATTCGATCGCTTTCCCCGCGAGTTGGTACCGCGGGTAGTTGTGACAACCTTATGGCATGAGCCTTTGAATCGAGCCGCTCGAGGTTGCCATTAGCTGACGATGCGGCGCTGCGCACGCGCTTCCTTGGCGTTAGCGGAAATCATTGTGCTCGTGCGAATTGGCGATCCCGCTCGACGGGGAGGCGAGGTTGCCGCGGACAACGGCGAGTTCAATTAAAGAGATGTAGCCGAGTTCCGGCTCGCCCAAGGCCTAGATCGCAGAGGCCGAAGGCCAGTCCGCCATCGGGATCGAGCCCGGTAAAGAGCCAGGCGCATTGAGTTCGATTTGTTCTTTAGTGATGAGTGTCATTTGTCGATTTGTCGGTTCCTTGTGAAAGCGGACCGAAGCGGTCCGGTCACAATCACCCCGGACCGCGCAGGGCCGCTCAAGGATTCGAACGACAGTCGTCAACTCACGGAAGCTTCTCCGAAAGGCCAATGTAGCAATGTAGCGGGCGTGAGGCTTGAATACACTTCAACCGATCGAGATCTCTCATCGCAAATGTCACTCGGGCGTTTTGCCGCATTAGCTGCTTCCAGATCCATCTTCGGACCCGAAAAATGGCTGTTTGCTACCCCTGAGGCGGACATTTGAACTTAGCCAGATCCGGATGTTTGAACTTGGCTGCGACCGCATACTTCGCATAATGTATATTATGTCAAATGTAGATAGAGTATCGATCGCTCAAGGTATATATCGTGTGTCGGTGCAGGGAAATTCCGGTAACAAGATCCACTAGCCCGCTAAATCACGATATTGAGCATCCTTTGAATGCGCGTTGCCTTCTGAGGGAGCACCTCAAGCGAACCTGCCAGAGACGCGTCTCAGTGCGCTAGTTCTGCTGTCGAGGGATGGCAGCAGCGTTGATCTTCGGGTGCAGGATCAAGCGTACTGCGGAAGTCGACGATCGACTATCGATCACCTGCAGACTTCGAGAGTAGCCTTCAGCCTGCATGAGCCTTGGCAAGAAGCACTTGCCGTAATTCTTGATCCAGTGCCCGTGCCTGTTCGCGCAGCGCCTGGCTTTGAAGATCGAGCTGGTAAGCACGGGTGCTGTCGTGGCCTTTGACGGATCGGCGCTCGCCGTCTAGGCGGTCCACTTCCGTGTACAGCCCCGCAATTTTAGAGTCGAGTTTCGCGATTGTGTCCTGCTCGTTGGTGTTCATCATCGGTGTTCCCTACCTATAGCGTTCCAAACTAGTGTGCGCCTTACGAAACTTTATCCTGGATCTCCAAGTTGCTCATCACGACGGCGCCGCTTGAATCAACGATCCGAAAAACACGCTGGCCCTTCGCGAATTGTTCACGGTTAAGTTTCAAGTAAGTGATTGCAGCGTCGGATGTTTCAAAATTCGTGTATGCCTGCCAAAATCTATAAGGCAGATTGTTACCCTCGGCAACTTCTAGTTTCACGGCGTTATATTCCTTACGAGACGGCTGTGTAATCGTCAACTAGCGATTTCGCGTGACCACCTGTCACGGGCCCCGCGACAATATGACTTTGGTGGTAGATCCATACGCGGCCGCTTCCGCCGGTGCGAATGTCGTAGCC
Organism: Steroidobacteraceae bacterium; assembly: GCA_039924385.1. Lineage (GTDB taxonomy): Bacteria > Pseudomonadota > Gammaproteobacteria > Steroidobacterales > Steroidobacteraceae > Bog-1198. The sequence continues at coordinate 21,268 of JBDTAV010000002.1, read as the reverse complement.
TTTGTAGGATGTTTGGCTAACCGTTTTCGTTGGCGCCAGATTGTGCATTTAGTAACGACCAGGTGTCGTGTAACGCTTGAATGCGATCCATTCCAGACACCATTCAGCTCGCGCGACCCGCTGCCGGTCCTCGGCAAGGTCCGCTTTCGCGCGCATGTCGAGCAAACTCATAACTCTCGGCTCGTCATCCTCTTCGATGCAGCGAGAGTCATCGCAACGTTCCTTCGCTTCGATCATCACGGAGGAAATTTAACTTAACGCGGCGCGTCCGTCTGTGCGCTATCAAACAAAACAGGCGCTTACTGACCCTACTTCGCAATCGTCTTTCATCCCGCAACGCGGCAAACTGCATGTGCTGGCGGCACCGTCACACGCACAGCGCGACCTAAAACGGCAAGCCGCCGCCACCCGCGAGTGGCGCGCTGGTCGAGCAAAGAAAGCTGGTTCCAAGATGATCCCGAGCAAGGGTTCGGTGATGTCGACTTGTCAGAAGCTGGGACCGAAAGCCGCGCGGTCCGTCGCGCCTCTACCGAGATTCCATAGGCTCCCCGGAACGCCCCAGGCGTAAGTCATGCCGGAATCAGAGAACGACTGATCGATTTTATGGTGACATCAAATCTCGACGCACATTCAATCACGGCGTTATGGACTCGACATCTGACCGCGCTTCGCGGCAGAACGCTAGATCAATTTCGTCGGGTGTCCAGCTCACGGTTGTCCCTGTGCGCGATTATAAAAGGCCAGCCTTTGTGTATTGATTCTGCCTAGGCCGCCATCGTTGCGGGAGCAATCGATCGTATTCCTTCTTGACCACTGCGTAACACTCGTGAACGCGCCTCAAGAAGCAGCCGGTCCAACACGCTTATACGGCCGCGCTGATAGCCTGCTCAATCCGGCCTCATCCAGATTGCTCGCGGCTTGGGTGACGCCTTCCCGGCGTACCCCCGAGCATGTTGGCTATCAGCCCTTGAGTCATTACAAGTTGGTTTGACCGCAGCCGGTCCAAGCGAAATAATAGCCAGCAGCACAACTGCACAACTGCTGATCGAGCGTGTGGTGGCGATTGCAGGCCGCCGTCTGAGACATCTGCGTAATGAGTGCTTGGGTATAGCGCAGCAGCAGATGCATCGCGGGTCCGGCATCATTGAACTGCTCCATCATCACGCGCGACTTGAGCCTAAACCCCTCACCGGCGCTTTGCACTACGGCACGGCTTGGTAACCGGAGACCCCCCGAGGGAATCTTTTAATCAAGATCTCTGAGGGGGATCTACTTCAAACCTCATCAAACTTGCAAACTTGACCAGAACAGTCGTTTTGATCATCAAGAAAAATGATAGCTCTCAGGATCCTTGCTCACGGTCTGCTTCGTCCACGTGGTGTCGATCAATTCTCGCTTCCTGACCATCGTCAGTGATGGCATCGGTCTTGTTACCGGAATTTCGTGCTAAATACCTAATAGCAGGCGAAGGATAGTGGTGTATCAACTGGATTTTCATACCTTATTCATAAAAGGACCCTGTCAAAGCACCAGATTGTTATCACGCTCATACCTATTGATCGACATGGATCGCAGTTACCGGAATTTTCCAGCAGCGACATATCGTCTCATGCCAACGGTGTCTTTAATGACTCCCGATGTGCTTTTGCTGCCGATTTTTGTAAGCTCAAAACTGTGGCGATGCAAATGCACGGGATGGCTATCGCCACTGTCGTTGTTCATCACCAGCCTGTAGTGCTTACCTTGCTTGACGGTGAATAGAGGATTGGTCGCCGGCCAGGATTTGTCATTGATCGTCCAACGATTGTAGCCGCCACGGCCGCCCAGGACCTTTTCGAACTTTAGCTGAATCGTCTCGTCAGGTTCTGCCGCTGATGTACCGCGCCCGCACGCGGTGTAGTCCCACTTGGCTTTAGGCGGCGCGATCCACTGCGGCTCGCCGTGCTTATTTTCATACTCGATCACTACACCCATGCCCATCTTTCGATCCTCATCATCGCTCGATCCGAATACCCAGACCCCAGGGTTATTCATCTCAACAATGACATCGGCGCGCTCTGCCACGTCGAGTCGCAGTTTATCGACGACCGTAGGCGTCGGTACCGGATTGCCGTCGAGTGCGATCACGGTGAAGCGATGACCGGCAAGCGCCAGATTGATCTCCATGCTGCCGCTGGCATTGAGCAAGCGAAACAACACGCGCTCGCCTTGTTTGACGCGAATGGGTTCTCCGTGTCCGAGCATCCGATCACCCAACGTCGCAGCGCTATACATTGCTTCTAAGCCGTTGTCCGGCGGCGGCCCTTTATGTAGATCTTGCATGCTCACCCACTTGCCTTCCCAGTGATGCGCCGCGAGCAACACTTCGCGATCGTAGCTGCCCGGATCGCCAGCGGCGGGTTCGACGATTAGAAAGCCGTATTCCCCTGAGTAGGTGCTGCGGGCCAAGTTCTTTCCGGCCATGGCGTGACTGTGATACCAGCGAGTACCGTGAGGCTTGGGCGTAAAGGAATAAGTATGCGACTTTCCGAGTGGGATTGTGGGCGAGCCCTCCTCGATCGCCCCATCTTGAATCGAGGGGATGAAAAGACCGTGCCAGTGGATGAGGTCAGGATAGCCAGCCTTGTTGATCACATTGATAGTGACGGACTTATTCTCTTTCAGTCGCAGCACCGGACCCGGAACCGTGCCGTTGTAGCCGGTGGTCTTAATGACTCTGCCGGGCGCGAGTTCCACGCTCACAGGACCGATACGAATTGTGTGCTCGATCTGCGGCGAGGCCGCTCGAGTAGACCGGCCTATGGCAGCCGCCAACCCCGCTGCGCCCGCGCCGAGCAACAAATGGCGCCGCGTAAGAGAGGTGCTGACAGTCCATCGATCCTTTAGCGCCATGGCTGCTCTCCTCGGCTGTGCGGGCGAAATGTCTCACCCGATAGTTTGCAGTACAAAGTTTCGTGCGACTAGATAGGCGTGGATAATTTGCGCATGCATCGCCAGCGCCTTGGGCTAATATCCTTAGATGACGCGCAGCATCGAGGCGAGCACGCACCAGAGCACCACGGCCCAGGAAGGCCATCGAGCGCCGATGAGGAAGGCAAAACCAATTAGTGCAATGGAGAAATCCTTCGAATCATGCACGGCGCTGATCCACACCGGATCGTAAAGGGCGGCCGCCAAGAGACCGACCACCACGGCATTGACACCGGCGAGCATTCGAGCGGTGTCATCTCGAGCGCTCAAGGATTGCCAAAACGGCAGCACACCGCCCAGAATTAAAAAACCCGGTAGAAAAATCGCGAGCACGCTGACGAGAGCGCCTGGCGCTCCGCCCTGACCGCCGTTCAAACGTGCGCCGAGGAAGGCTGAAATGCTGAACATCGGACCAGGCACGGCCTGAGCCGCACCGTAGCCAGCAAGAAACGTGTCGTTGTCGACCCAGCCAGGTGCGACCACCGCTTGCTTCAGCAGCGGCAGGACGACATGGCCGCCGCCGAACACCAGCGCACCCGTGCGATAAAATGCACCGGCCGCCTGAGCGAGTAGCGGTGTTCTGGGCGCGATGAGTATCGCCGCCATTAACAACGCCGCAAACATCCCGAGCAAAACGCCGCCAGTGCGCCGGCCGTAGCGCAATCTGAACGCATCGCCTTGCCTCGCTACGGTTGTTCGACACAACCACGGGCCAAGCGCCGCGCCGCCCACGATCGCCACCAATTGCATCCAGGCACTGCCGCTGATCACAAGGAGGCCTGCGGCAGCAGCCGCCAGCAAAGCACGCGGCGCATCGGGCGTCAACGTGCGCGCCATGCCGAGTACGCCTTGCGCCACGACGGCAACGGCAACTAGTTTCAGGCCATGCACGATACTCTGGCCCCACGGGCCTGCCAAAAAATTACTCGATTCGGCCATTGCAAACATCAACAACGCCGAGGGCAGTGTGAACGCTACGAAGGCGGCGATCGCACCCGGCCACCCGGCGCGCAGCAATCCCAATGAGAAGCCGAGCTGGCTGCTCGCGGGGCCGGGTAGGAACTGACACAGACCTAGCAACTGTCCGAAGCGTTCCTCATTGACCCAACGACGCCGCTCGACGAACTCTCTGCGGAAATAGCCCAAGTGTGCGATGGGACCGCCGAACGATGACAAGCCAAGCCTGAGAAATGCGGCGCCGACTTCGGCTGCGCTGCCCGCGTGCTTCCCGGGCATCGGCTTTGAACATTCAGGATCGGGCTGTCGCGATGATGTCATGCGTGATGCGTGCAGCGCGCCTGGCATGCGACCTTGACCCGTATCGGTTGTTCTGGCTTGAGGACGCGACACCTGCCGAAAACCAGGCAAGTTTCGACATGATCCGCCGTCATTCAGTGACACCATTCGCGGCCGGCGAGGTTTCAATTCCATCTGGGATTGCAAGCTTCTCATCGAGGCACGCTTGATCGATTTCATTCGGATGACGATCGTCCACGCTGGCGGCATCACTCACGTGCGGCGCATCGCCGATTTTGCAGCCATGCATGGAGTTCGAACCGGATTCCACGGAGCAACCGGTCTCTCGCCGGTATGCATGGGTGCGGCACTTCACTTCGATGCGTTTGTGCCGACCCGCAAAAATCGGTGCCGTCATCGAACACGATTACCGGCTGAGTCGGATTAGGGGTCTCCATAAGCCAGCCGATCCATCATCTCTGCGAAACGTCCCCAGTGAATTCGCTTCGCGGACTGTCGCCGAGCGCCGGCCCAAAACAGCGATCCGCGGCCGATCTGTAGCTCTCCGAGCTTAAGATCCTTGCGGTAGATCTGCAGCGTGAGCGCGGACTTTGCCTTGGCAAGCGTTGCGTTAGAGATTTCCGCCTTCACTTCATAAGCGTGCGGCAGCGATCTGGCGGTACGCTTGCGCTTGAGTCTTGGCATAGGTGCTCCAATTATTTTCAGCTTTACCGGCAGTGAAATTGATTGCCGTGTTCCATTGTACGCGCCGACAACCAAACTTCCGATGCGCTTGCCCCACTACCTCCGGGCAATCTGACAGAAGCCAACCAAAGACAGCGCTGCAGATGGCGCGATTGTGTTCCTCAGTGGGCGCTTGGACTGGCTATCTTGGGTATGGGCAACGCCAGGTTCCTTTTATTGCTCGCCGCTAGCGTGTCCGGATATCGCTTTCTGAAAATCGGTGGCCTGCAGCATTGAACTCACGGTGTTGACCAGGGCATCCGATAGAACCTCGTAGTAGTTCTCCGCCTCGTAGGAGCGCCCAAACCGGGTGGCGTCGCCGGAAGCGATACCATTCCACAGGGTTTTACCGCTCTGATCGATCACAGTCAGATGAATCGCCACCTCTGACTTGTAAGTCTCTGCTTCGCGGACGAAGAACCTCGTCACCTTACCCTGTATGGTCACCGCGTCATTGCTGTCGACCGTTTTAATGCCGGCGTGATTAAATAGTTCTCGGATATGCGTGCTCACGAAGGCGCCGACGTCATCTGAGGTGGTGACTGGCTTGGGTTTGTCATCCTCTCTGTTTTCGCCAATCGCCTCCTTGTTATCGCGGCCGTCGGTGAAGGCCACGATCCTGACCGGCGAGGCGGTCATCTGAGCGGTACCAAGCCGCAATTCTGACGTGGGTCGCCACAGGAGAGGTATGTGCTCGAGCAGCTGCGTTTTTGCTGATGCAACGTGTGCAACGCTCAACAGCAGCGAAGCTATAATCGCACGGATCATTGTGGGATCTCCCGGCGGGGATCGTGACATTTTACCCGCGCGGGCTCTATATCCACGACTAGTTTCAGACGCAGTTGTACGTATTAACGACCTTTCGCTCATCGTCTACACATCGATGGCGATAACATGGCCGGAATGCGCATTCAGCAATCTCGAGTTTTTTCGCCTCCATGTGGCTGCGCTCGGCTTCGGGATCTAATCGAAGCAAAGTGTGTCGCGCTGCCCCTGTTTGCGATCATAATTGGCTCGTAGGACTAACCCACTCTTCGTTGTTAAAATCCTGAGAGAGGCTTGACCCGCATCAAAATTTCGAATATTGGTGATAGCTCAAACTCGTCAAGGAATGTCAATGGCCCCGAGCATGCGTAGCTTCGCAAGAAGAATAAGGCGCAGTTCGGGATTTAAAACCGCAGTCGCTGCGCCCGCGAGACTTAAGGTCAGAGCGCAACAGAAGTTAAACCGAGGAATATTCTCGGTAGAATTACACGCGAACGCGGGATTTTTCGCGATGATGCAAATGATCGTTTTCATACTCATGTACTGCCGGGAAAATGCGCTTTATCCGGACATCGGTGCCAAGGACGGAACATATGGTGAAGAGACTGGAACCGTAGATTGGTTTGGCGAGCTTTTTGAATCGATTCAAAAGCCCCCACCCTCAATCGCTGACCGACTCGCTCAGCGGACAACCATTCGAACCTCAGTAATCAAGGATGAGGGCGAACTGGGATTCAGATCGAAGTATGACGCGCGACTCTCGTTGGCGGAGGCGAGTGAATTATTCAACGGCCGATATCGACCTTCGGCCGAGATCTGCGCTGAGGTCGACGCAATTACGAGGAAAGTAGGAATTTCGCACACCACTTTGGCGGTTCACTATCGAGGGACCGATAAGGTACACGAGGCTGGCCTAGTGCGGTGGTCACAGGTATGTGAACGCGTCTCGGCTGTTGCTGACAACTCGCCGAGGTTAACGGAGATCTTCTTGGCGACTGACGAGGTTGCATTTGGCGAATACTTTAAGAATTGGCCATTCAAACTGCCGGTAATCGCCGCACCTGCAGAATATCTCCCTGTGGGCAGTCGGCCTGTACATTTCAGCGGGCATCCAGGCCTGGCCATTGGTCGCGAGGCCTTGGTTACTTGTCTTTTGCTCGCACGGTGCGGGTTCCTGCTAAAAACGGCGTCATATTTGTCGGGCTGGGCAAAAATCTTTAACCCCGAACTTCCCGTGCTCTTATTGGCGCCGCAGATCGGCGCAGGGTTCTTTCCCGATCGTGCGTTGTGGCAGGATCAACAGTCAGGAAGAGTAGTCTTTAGTGTCGACGATCATCGGATGATAAATGATGCTGCTAGGTGTTGAATCGACCGGTTGGTACACGGGCATTTGGTCACGCCGGGCCTCGTCGCCTGATGAATGTGAGTTGCCGAACTAGTGCAAATCGCGCTACCAGCAACTGTCGCCCAACGATTGTTTTCAAAAAACTCGGGATCGGCCGCGACTCAGCGCCAGCCCTTCAATTCTTGGCTGTATGTTTTGCGGACATTTGTTGAACAACGGCAAGCGCCTGCTCGGCGTTGGCATCGCCGGCAACTCCGCCGATCGTCGCAACGATCTTGTTGTCGGGCGCGACAACGAAGGTCGTCCGTTCCGCCGTGCTATGGCCGATCTCGATGCCGCGAGAATCCTTCATGGTGGCGACGGCCTGTCCCTTATAGCTGTCCGTGATTTTGATGTCGTAGGATTTCACGATTTCGCCTTTCTCATCCGAGGCCACGGGCAACTTGCCGGCGCAATATTTAGGATCGGCAGAGAAATCGTTCAAACGCGAAATGCTATTGAGCGACACGCCGATGACGGAGGCGCCTGCAGCGGCGAACTTGTCGTGATTCTCCGCAAAGGTATGCGCTTGCAAATTGCAGCCACCAGTAAAGGCGGCGGGATAGAAATACACCACCACCGGACCCTTCTTCAATGCGTCGCGCAGCGAGAAGGTAAATTCCTTGCCGGCTAGTGAGGCCTGTGTTTTGAAGCCGGGCGCCGAGTCGCCTTGCTTCAATGCGGCGAAACTCGGCGAAACCACCAGCGCGAGCGCTAGCGGCAGGAAACCTAAGACTTTGCCTTTCATGGCGAACCTCCTGCATGAACTTGGCCGTCGATTAAAGGAATCTGAGTTCACAGCGCACTCGGGTGGAAGCCTACATCCCCGAGCGTCGGCCGCACATTATCAGGGTTTCCCTCTGCCTTCACTGCCGCCCCTGGAGCTCGGTGGAAGCCCAGGTCACGGCCTCGGGCCTTCTTGTCATAGCTTTAGGCGGCATTCGCACGCCGTGTATGGCTATAATCTTTGGCGTCTGGATTTTGGCGCAAAAAAGACCGAATATAGACGGATGCAGTTAAACAAGGGGTCTCACATGAAAGCGCTCATTGTTCTATCGATTTTTGCTGCCTGCGCAGTTGGTTTCGAAGTTCCCGCCGAAGCCCAGGGTGCGCCTGCAGAGCACAGCATGACCGGGTGTCTGGCGAAGGGAGATGATGCTGGAACCTTTAAGCTCACGAATTTGGAGAAGGGGCCGAAGGAAGTCGTGATTGCCGAGACGACAGCCAATCTCACTCCTCACCTTGGTCATAAAGTCGAAATCACGGGGGTCGCCGTTCCAGGAAAGGACAAAACTCACACGATGAAAGTGACGGCGGTCAAGATGATCTCTTCCAAGTGTCCTTAAACTAAGGTTTGGCCAAGGACCGGCTAAGAAGGTGCGATCCCGACTGCGACGATTTGCGCTACAAAGATCGTCGCAGCCGGCTCAATAGCAAGGAGTTCAAGTGGCGACGGTTCAAGTTCGCCATATAGTCGATGATGTCGACGCCGCAATAGAGTTTTATACGAAGCAGCTGGACTTTAAGCTCGATATGCACCCAGCGCTCGCCTTTGCCATGCTGTCACGCGGCGATTTGCGTCTTGTATTGAGCGTTCCGAATCCCTCGGGTGGAGGTGGCCGGTCCATGCCGGAGGCGCAGAACCCAAGCCCGAGGGCTGGAATCGATTCGCTATCGAGGTGACCGATCTTGCCGCGATCGTCGACATACTTCGCAAAGAGCAGTGCTCACTTTCGTAACGACATCGTCGCCGGCGTTGGTGCAAGGCAGATTCTGCTCGAGGATCCATCCCGGAACCCAATTGAATTATTCCAGCCGCTCCTACCGGAGGCCCGTCTTAGGTCGAGCGCGTGAGGCGACTCGAAGACCCCGGGAGTATGAGCGCGGCGGACGATACCAGGACGCCACGCGCCTCGGAGCTGAGCTCCTCTTGCTCAGTCGGTAAGTCGCTATCTGATTCGAAGATTCAATTACCGAGCGATACCGCGGGTTTGCCCGCGAGCCGCTGCTCGACATGATGACCAACTAAATCGGCGAAACTGCCAGTTGCGCCAACCGTTGTGTTCAGCAAAACCACGCCGGCGTAGTCGCCCTTCGGATTGAAAAATGCATAGCTGCCCTTCAAGAAAGTATTCGAAGCCGTTCTCGTCGGAGCTCACGCAGCATCCGTGCGCTGCATTTCATTAAGTATAGCCCTCAGGCGCGATCCGAGCGAGATCGCACAGCGTCGGTGGCAGATATCTTCGCTGTGTTGCTTACCTGGCATGGGTTTCTACAGCTTCTTGAAGTATCTTGCGATCGGTAACTCTCTGAAGCCCATCCTTTCGTATGTACGACGCGCCGGGGCATGACCAGGGTCACCTCCAGTCTCGACCATTGCCGCCGATATCCCGGCCGCTTTCATCGAGCAAAGTGCGAATTCTGCGAGGCCGGTGCCAATACCACGACGCTGATGGTCCGGGTCGACGGCGATCATATCGATCTCTCCCAGTACGGCCGAATGGAGTTTCACGGAAACAAAGCCGACGACTGAATCGCCCTCGAGCGCAACCCACACTTTGGCATCCGCAGCGGTGCAAACCTCCTCCACAGCCATGCCCTGGCTTACGCGCCAGTCGGGATGGAGAATCCGGTACACATCGGGGTCCATTGCATCCTGAATCGAATCGAAGACCGGAGCCCACGCACGAAGCGAAAGGCTGACAATCGCATCCAGTTGATGCCTATCGAATAGCTGAATTCGCATGATTTGACTCTGAAAAAAATATCCACGATTCCGCGCGAGACTCGGCCACCGAACGCCGCTGTGAATTGCATAGAGCTACTTCTTCCTGATCTCCGCCAGCCCTTTCAACCGCTCCCTGCTGATCTTCAACACAACGCCCGCGTTTCGATCAGCGACTTCACTCACCCTATATTCGGCTGCCGTACCGAGCAACTCGGCGCTCTCGGCAGGTGTCAGCTTGTAGTCCTCGGTAATCCGGGCCGCAATGTTTGCAGTTGCGCTGCGGAAGGCATCGTCCAACGATCCGCCCAATCCCATGGCCATAAGGCGTGTCGTGGACTCCACCCTCGGTCCTGGGGTGACTCTCGCCGGAAGCACGTCGACGGCGAACTCGACATCCAGCGATGTTTCGAGCGCGTTGCCGTTCAGTTCACCGTCACCCTGCGCCGCGTGCCCATCCCCCAGATATAAGAGCGCTCCCGGAACTGATACCGGCAGATAAATTGTCGCGCCTTCGACGATTTCATTAAAATCCATATTGCCGCCATAACTCCCCGAATCACCGGTCGAAGGTGCTCCACTCGATGGCGCTGGCGCCGTAGCGATGCTGCCCAGCATCGGATGCACGGGAAGCGTGTAAGAAACCATGTGAGCGCCAGGCTTGTTCAACGAAGCCAGACCCTGCGCAATATCAAGATGCCACTGTACGGTTTCGCCGCCATCTTTCATTTTCACCGCTAAGTCGCTATTTAGTCCGCGCCCTACGATGCGGAAACAACCTGCCGGTTGTGTATCTGCTCTGGGCCCTGGTGGTCTTGATAATGTTCCCGCTCTGTCGCTGGTACGCGGACGTGAAGAGGCGACGCACCGATTGGTGGCTCAGTTAGCTTCGAGGGCGGGAGCCGCCGCACAGGGAAACGCTTGAACTGGATTTTTGATGAGCGCTGAAACTATGCCGTGCTCAGCATCGGTTCGTCCCCTATCTCTGTGGTCTTGGCTGAGCTCCGCTCGTAGAGTCCTACAAGGCATCCCACTCCAGTGGCATGGGTCAGGACGATTTTGACGAATTCGCTGCGTCCAACTGATTTAGAGAACGCGGCTCCCGGCCGCAATGCAAACACCTGGAATACGTAACGGTGCTCGCCATGTCCCGGCGGCGGATCACGGATGAGGCGTCGGCGAATCCGCATCTTCGACGATCATTGCGATGGATGCCGTATCGGGCGGCCAGCCGCTCCAACTCAGCGACGGAGAAATCCCTTCTCCGTCTGCGGTGCAGCGCTTTGGCAGGAACCCATTGAACACAAAAGCGGAACTGCTGACCGTGAGGCGCAAGACGTCGCGTTGCTAATACAGACGATTGTAAACGACTTGCTCCATTCCAGCGCGTTGGTTGATCAGCGCGTGGCCGAGTTCTTCCGGAAGCCTTTCTAGCATTTCAGTCCAGTTGCTTACATTCTGCTCGCCGTCATGCTGTTGGATCTTCAACTCGTTGACCACGTTCTTCACACCACTTTTATTCGCAGCCCTCACTGCCTTCTGCAAGGGATTTGTGGCAGCGTGTCATGCGAGGCTCCTTGCCCGTAGAAGAAAACCGCTCGATGTGCGGCAGGAATCGGCTGACGAATTCCGGCAGCTGTGGCGCTGCGAGGAAGATAAGCGCTGCGATACTGATAGTTTCACGCATGGCAACTCCTTTTCCGAATTGCGGACCCACGTGAGCCAGCCTCGCCTTGGCCCACGGAACCTGTCAAATCAGTTTAAATCTCAAGTTAAAGCGCGATTTGCCGATAGCCTAAAGGTGAACCCCATCGGCAATATCCAGTCATCGGTCAGTCTGACGAGCGCACAGGACAGTCGCGTCGCCGCAATCGCCACGGGCAATCAGAAGCTCAGTGAAGATGCACAGCAGATCGCCAATCCGCATAGTGAAAGAGTCACCGGCTCCCTGGTGCACCTGAATCAGGCTTTAGTACTGGCCGAAGCCGGTGCGGCCGCAATCAGCACAGGGAAGAAGATGCTGGGAGCACTGTTCGACGCGTTTGCTTAGATGTTCTTCAGAGGCCTGTTTCCGTCGTTTCTTGCGGCGCCGATAAAGCCACAGTGTTAGCGCGAGCATGGAGCCGCCCGGCAACAGGATCTCTATAAGCGCATAAGGGGCGAGATCCTTGAGTCTTGCAAAAACAACCGTTGCCCTCGTGCTTAGTGTCCGCGTGGCCGCCGGCCAGCACCCGAATCGACGCCAGATTGATGCTGGCCCACCTATGAAGACCGGCTTAGGGAATGAGGACATCAGGTTTCATCTCGCTAAATTGTTGCTGGCATCCTAAAGACGAAAGGCGAGACTTAAATTCGACATCTGCGGCTCGAATAATTATTGCGTCTCGCCTTCGTAAGCGACTTCGCATTGCGCTACGCCAGCATCGCATATTGCAAAGCCAACACGGTTGCGCTCGTGGCCGCCACGGCCAGGAACCCTTGTACGACTCGGAAGAAGTAGATATTGCTCATCAGTAGTGTCCCAACGTTAATCGAATAAATTCATCTGGTTATGCGGTTCGAGCGGATTTTGGTCGATATCGATGTTCTCAAGTAGCTCATCCAAAGGCATTTGCTCGCAAAGGGTGAGGCTGAGTATCTGTAGATTTTCATAGAGCGACCGCGGTAGGTTCAGCCGCTTCTTGACGATGGCGACGAGGACATAGACCGAGATAGCGATCCAGATTTGGGTCTTCACCGCATTCTCGGAGGTTCCGAAGAACGCCTTGATGCGCAGGTGCTGCTTGATCCATTTGAAGGAAAGCTCCACCTGCCAGCGGCAGCGGTACAGGTCGGCGATGCTCAATGCGGGTAATGCGAATTGGTTGCTCAAGAAGACCAGCCGCTTGTGGGTCTTCGGATCGATGTACTTGATGCGCCGTAGCGGAACGGGGAACCCTTTGTGAGAATAGTAACCACTCAAGATCACCGTTTGATCGCAGATAAGGCCAGTCTCCCGGTCCACGGGATGTGAGTAGCGACGCTCCGCTTTGAGGTTCGACTTGGCTCGCGTCACGAAGAAACGAAGAAACTGCCCGCTTCGTGCAGGTGATACAGCCGTTCGAAGTCGAGGTACCCCCGTAATAGGCTCCCGGCTCGGGCCGCAGCAAGTCGAGCACGTTGACATCGTGCATCTTGCCGTCGGAGATGTGAATAAAGCTGGGAATATTGCCGCGCAGATCGAGCAACGTGTGCAATTTGACCGCGGCCTTCGTCGTTCGGAACGGTGCCCACGGAAAGACCGAGAGGCACAAATCGATGGTAGTGGCATCGAGCGCGTAGACCGTCTCGGCCAAGTCCACGCCGAAGGGTTCCTCGCCATACAGGCCACGTGCGATGCCGATCAACCGCTCGGCGAAACTCGCGTAGATGCGCCAATCGCGGGTCGCATTGGCGTTGGCCAATGTATTGCGCGAGACGTTGCCGCGAATCCCCAAGTGATACAGCTTTGCCGCCTGCGCCCGAAGACTCGCCTCGATATCCCGCAGACTCTCTCGGTAGGTCAACTGCGCGAAGGCCACGCACAGATACTGGTCGAGACAGGAAAAGCTCTTGACCTTGTGCTCCCCGGCATAGCGCGCCACGCACCGGCGGAATGTCGTCAGCGGAAGATGCCGCATCGATTGCGCAAATACCAGCCGACCTTGATGCATCGATTGACTCCGCGGCAGCGACCGCAGTCACGGTGCGCGAGGACAACCCGATGTTCAAATCGAGACCAAGAAAATATGGCATTTTTTGTATCATGCTCAATAACTTAAACGCGTCGTCCCGATCAACGTTGGGACACTACTGATTGCTCATGTGTGCTTACTCTGTTAACCGATTGAACAGAGAGCAGAATGCGCTTCACGCCAATACGCAACAAACGGACTATTTGATCGACTGTTAAGGTTTCCTTAACGCCGCAATTCGACCACAGGATTTGGCCCTAGCGTACCGATGGATCGACGGGCCGGCTCCGCGCGATAGTCGCGTGGACGTCGTCCGGTGCTGTGGTCACATTGACTCGCATCCAAGTACTCGGTTCCTGACGTCGTGAAAACAGGCTGCCTGGGGCCAATAGCAATCCATGCTTGCTGCAGATTTCCGCCAATACATTGGTATCAGTTTGCATGTTTGCCCAAAGGAACAGACCGTCTCCACTTTCGCCCAAGACCGCGATGCCATTGTTCCTCAGCAATCGGCGCATTCGCGCCCGATGCATCATGAGGCGTTTACACAATCGGCTCGCATGGCTCGTGTAGTGGCCCTCAACAAGCAGCTTATGAACTAGTCTTTCGTTGATTTCTGGCGTCGTGAATCCGCCTATGAGTTTTGCCTACGAGAGGCGCTGCGCGATCGGCGCTTGGCAAGTCATGAAGCCAACCCGAATGTTCGAAGCCAGGGTTTTGGAAAAGCTATTCGCGTAAATCACGCGCGACAGGCCGCCTTCCGCCGCAAGGCGCCTCACGGATGTTGTGCTCAGATCGGCATAAACATCGTCCTCAAATATCCAAAAGCCATGTTTTGACGCACGATATTCAGGATGCGCTTGACGCTGTCAATCGGCAAAGACAAACCGGTGGGGTTATGGCCTATCGAACTGAGTATCAGAAGTCGCGGTCGCGACTCGATGACCGTCCGTTCAAGGCAATCCACGTCGAGCCCGGTCGCGTTGTAGGGGATGCCGACGATGCGAGCGCCATGCCCGCTGAGCATGCCTAGCGCGCCGAACCAGCTGGGCTCCGATGTGAGCACCATGTCTCCCAGCTCTACCAATACGCGCAACACCAAATTCAATGCGTGCGTGATGCCTGTGGTCAGAATGATCCAGTCCGTGGCCGTGAGAATGTCCAGATCGGCGAGGCGGCGCTGAATCAGCCCCCTCAACGGCTCGAAGCCGCCAGGCCGTCCACTGTCGAGCCGGCGCCCCTGACGCCGGAGCGAGCGCAGCGCGGCCCCGATAGCATTGCCATTCAGCCATTCAGCCATTCAGCCGGAAGCACTCCCAATCCCGGTCCCCGGGCTCCATAGCCGGACAGCATGTGATGCAGCAGCCAAGAAAGATCGATTTTCTTGTAGCCGAGCGTCGCCAGCACGTTCGTGTAAAACGTCTTTGATTTCGCGTAGTCGCTGACCGGCAGTGTCGTGTGTGCAATCATTTTCTCGGCCCTCATAGGAACAATGGGTGTGAAACGTGGCCCGACCTGCTGTGATGATCAGGCCGGCCGACCGAACAGCTTGCGTAACTCAGCCTTGGCATCGGTAAGTACGCTGCGGCGCTCTTTAGGGAGATTTTTTCCCGCGCGATTGATCTCGAAGTTAAGCATGGACATCGATGAGCGAAACGGACAGCGGGGCACGCCCTACGAGGCGAAACTTTGGGGTTCGATTTGGGGGTCACTCCACTTGCACCTCGTTATCGTATTCGCCTCCAAGCTCAAACAAAGGTGCCGCAACCGCCCATAAATTCGAGACGCTGACCCGATGTAGGAATATTCCGTCTCTATATGTAGGACTTTTTGACCTAGAAGCCCTTGACGCCGCACTGCAATAGTTTCTATAAGGAGTTATTGTCAATCAGCTTGGACCCGCCAAATTCTTTATATTTCTATAAGGAAACCGGTTATGAAACATACGGCGCGCGAGCCCGCGACGGATTCGCACCGCCGGTTCCCCGGCAATCGAGTCATCATTCATGTTCCACTGCGCGCCACTGACGCGAAGCGCTCGGTAAACAATATTTTGCGGTGGAACGGCTATTTGCCGGCCGACTGCGTCAGGACCATGGTCAGAATGGGCTGGGACTACACGACCTGAGCGAGCGGACTGATTGGCACTGAGCTTCGGGCGCTACCATGGCCGGGCTGATCAGTGCGGCGTTCTCCCAGGTGAGCAGAGTCGAGGGCTTGGGCAATTCCTGCGGCCAGCCGTTGTTCGACCACTCACCACCACCGATGGTCGAATCCAGGCGAAAAAGCAGTTTGAGGGCAGCTTCTTTTCCGGCTGCAGAAGCCGGCATCGCGCCCGGTATCCGTGCGAGATGCCGACGGTGCCGTCGTACGCGTGCGCATCGACCATGCTTCCAATTGATGCGCCATCGGCAGGTGCAGCGCTCATCGCGGTACATTGCATGGTGAGCATCACAATGAATCTGCTTTTGCCTCCAGGTGGCCTGACTATCCATGGCTCGTCAGTTTGTCGTCCGACTGGCCTGTTTTGATTTCCTTTCGAGGCTAGACTCTTCGCCATAATTCTTCTTTAAGTTGTTTAGCGATGCAATACGTCTTGAGACCGGACAATAGTATTGAGACCGCCTCCAAATGAGCATCGGGATCGCTCTCTTGCCGCGATTGTTACTGGTGCTGCTGTTCTTTCCGTTCAGCGCGCTCGACAAAGTCTTAAATTCTAAGGCAGCGGTCGGTCAGGCTTCTCAAACAACGGCAACACCGTGGATCGCGAAACTATTGGTCATTGCCGGATTTACGACGGAGGTGGTGATGTCGACCGCGATACTCACCGGATTTGCCGATCGACTGGCCGCATTGATTATGGCTGCCTATTGCCTGTTGACCGCATTGCTGTGGAAACAGTTTTGGAGATCGCCCGAGTTTCGGCTCAAGGGACCGAGTGCAGCGCGCAGCGTATTTTGGGATTTCCTTAAGAATTTGTCAGTGGCAGGCGGCTTCCTGTTGCTGGCAATTGGTGCAAACGGATCAGGTTTTAGAGAGTTATGGACACATCCACTCGGGTCCACACATCCTTATGAAGTCTCGCGCCATAGTGAGCTGCATCCTTGAACGAGTTGTCACACCTCCATGCATTGCTGAACTGCGTTGAATGACTTTATCCCGGCTATTTCGCACGCGGCGCCGCGCGTCGATCGCCTGTCACACTTCGGGCTCACGACGCAACGTATCGAGCGGCTGGTGCGCTTCTTCGTACTCGCCTTTGACTGCCAAGAAGTGGCACGAGTACGAAGGTCCGGTTGCGAGTTTGAAAGGTTGATGGGCGTTCGCGGCGGAGCGACGGCAGCGACGTTGAAACTGGGGGCTGCGTCAATCGAGATTCTGGAATTCGACTTTCCGGGCAACCCTTATCTGTCGAATTTGTCACCCTTTGATAATCAATTTCAGCACTTCGCGCTTGTGGTCGATGACATGGACGCTGCGTTTGCGCGCCTGTCATCCGTCGCTGGATGGTCGCCCATTTCTTCCTCCGGCCCGCAGCAGCTGCCGGCAGGCTCGGGCGGCGTCAAGGCTTTCAAATTTCGAGACCCCGACGGACACCCATTGGAATTGCTAGGCTTTCCTCACGAAAAGAAGCCCGAATACTGGCGCATTCAGCCGAGCGGGCGATTATTTTTGGGGATCGATCATTCGGCCATAAGTTGCTTTAATGCCGTCCAAAGCATCGATTTCTACCGGAGAATCGGCCTCGAGGTTGCCGCCCGATCATTCAACCACGGCATCGAGCAGGAACGCTTGGACGGGGTTTTTGCACCGCAACTCGATGTGATCGCTCTCACGCCCGCCGCGCCCACACCCCACGTCGAACTTCTGAGTTATCGAAACCGCGCTGCCGGACGCACAGCCCCGATTAATAGCAACGATCTCAGCGCAACACGTTTGATCTTCCAGCGGGCTGCCGTGCCTTGCGCAAATCCGGCTGATGCGCTGATGTTCGATCCTGACGGGCACCATTTACTCATCCGCGGGATCGATTCTCGTTCGAACTGAGGGCTTTCTCATGAGCTTACTCTTGGGTTTTCTCGCGCTGCTCTGCGGTGTCGTTCTGACCGCACAAATCGGCAGCAATGCGCTGCTCGGTAAGTTGCTCGGCGACTACTACATTCCTGCCGCCGTGAACATGCTCCTCGGAGTCGCGACCACCGGGACATTGCTGCTGATCGTGCATAAGCCGCTGCCGGCGGCAACTATGGCGGCTGCAGTGCCCTGGTGGATTTGGATTGCCGGCGGTGCACTGGGCACCATTTACTTGACCGGCAACATCTTGCTCGCGCCGAAACTAGGTGCAGCCGGATTGGTCGCGTGGGTAGTCACCGGGCAACTGCTATTTGCCGTCTTGTGCGACCATTTCGGCTGGTTGGGGTTCGCGCAGCACACGGTGACGATGTGGCGCGCAGTGGGTTGCCTACTTTTGGTCGGCGGCGTGGTCCTGATTGCAAAATTTTGAGCAGACGTCTGCAGCCCAGACACGGCCTTCACACTTCCGTGGCGGCGCCTAGCCGGCTGGCGATGATTTCACCTACGCGAAGGCCATTCGCGATAATGGTGAGAGTGGGGTTCACGGCTCCGATAGAAGGGAAAAAGCTCGCGTCCGTCACGTATAAGTTATCAATCCCGTGCGCCCTGCAGTCGGTATCGAGCACGGATGTCTTCGGGTCGTTGCCGAACACCAGGGTGCCGGCCTGGTGCGCTGTGCCGCCAATCGGGATATCTTGTCCTAGGTATAAGGATCGTTCGAAAAGATGCGGATGGATATCGAGCTTGTCGCACAACCCGCGCAGCTTATTCTTCAAACGTTCATGCGCTTCACTGTTCGTTAACGTCAGGTCGAGTCTCACTTTCTCACAGTCATAGAAAATGCGATTCTTTGCGAGCGGCAAGTCCTCGGATGTCAGCCAAAAATCGAGCGAGTGTCTGGCGATCCAGTCGAACGGCTTTTCCGGGAACCATTGCAAGAAACCCGACAGACCCTCACCGTGTAGTTCCACTCCGTGGGATTTACCCATCATTTGAATGTGTCCGAGAGGAAAATTCCAATCATCCGCGCCGAAATAGAAATCATTCAACCCTAGAGTCTTCTGAAACCTGGTTGGGTTTGGCGTTTTGGAAACTGCCATTAACACCGAATTGTTGTGACGCATGTAATTCCGCCCGACGAGACCCGATGCGTTGGCAAGGCCTGCGGGGTGATCCTCATTCGCCGAACGAAACATGAGGAGCGCCGAGGACAAGGCCCCGCATGCAACCACCACAATATCGGCCCGATAGGTCATGCGCTGCTGACCGCTGATTACCTCCACTGCACTGATGCGCCGTCCTTGGTCGTCTGTAGCGAGCTTGTCGACATAGCTATTCGTCAGCAACGTGAGATTCGGGTGCGCGGCGAGCGCGGGATCCACGCAGATGATCTGCGCATCAGCCTTGCCGTTAGTCAAACAGGGATAGCCATCGAAGGCATTGCAGCGGATGCACTGCGAGTGAGGCAGCGCCAGGCCATTCTTTTCGTCCAGTAAGATTCCAACCGGTAGGTGAAAAGGGGAGTGGCCTTCACGCTTGAGGCCATCGAAAAGCTGTTGAATTCGGGGCTCGTGCGAAATCGGCGGATACGCATACCCCTTGGTCGAGCGCGGCTCCGTGGGATCCTCTCCGCGCAAGCCATGCACGTGATAAAGCTCCTCTGCGGCCTGGTAATAAGGTTCGAACGCGTCGTACTTGAGCGGCCAACCCGGGGAGAGTCCATCCGGGTGGCGGATTTCATCAAAGTCCTTCTCGCGCAACCGCAGCAACACGGCCCCATACACCTTGCTGTTGCCGCCGACAAAATAATGCAGCCCTGGATGGAAAGTCTCGCCGTCAGCACCGTACCAAGTTTCCGCGGCCTGATATCGCGCATCGACGAAGACGGCCTTGGCGTCCCAGTTTTCGCGTTCGCGCGGCAAATAATTCCCGCGTTCCAAGAGGAGCACTCGCTTGCCCGTTTGCGCCAGACGCCACGCCATCGTGCCGCCGCCAGGTCCTGAGCCTACGATGATCACGTCATATTGGTCGGTCATCCGCGTCGCTTGGCTTTAGCCACCCGTCGAAAACCCCGGGTACAGCGTCATGCCCCCATCCACGAAGAGCGTGGCGCCGGTGACGTAATCCGCCGCATCCGAGACGAGCCAGACTGCAGCGCGCGCGATGTCATCAGGCTCACCAATCCGCTTGTAAGGAATCAGGGTCATCAAATCCTCATAAGCCGCGGTCGTATTCCATGCCGAAGTATTGATGGGCGTGCGGATCGCACCCGGAGCAATGCTATTCACGCGGATCTGATGTGGAGCGAGTTCTTGCGCGATGCTGCGCATCAGCATGGCAATTCCTCCCTTAGACGCCGCATAGTTTGCATGCCCCGCCCAGGGAATTACTTGGTGTACGGAGCTCATGCAGACGATTTTACCTGCGGCCACCGAAATGCCGGCATCGATTGGCCGGCGTTTGAACTCTCGGGCCGCCGCGCGCGTACAAAGAAACTGTCCCGTAAGGTTGACGCCGATCACCGTATTCCACTGCTCAAGCGTCATCTCGTCGAACGCCGCATCGCGCTGCAGACCGGCGTTGCTAATCACCACATGCAACGTGCCGAAATGATCGATCGCTTTGGCAAACATCGCGTTGACTTCATCTTCCTTGCTGACATCCGCCTTGAGCGCAATAGCAAGGCGCCCCATGGCTTCAATCTCATGGGCCACTGAGTCAGCATCCGCCGGGTTCGTCACGTAGTTGATCACCACATCCGCGCCTGCTCGCGCCAACCCCAGCGCTACCGCCTTTCCGATGCCCGAATTGGCGCCGGTTACGAGCGCGGGTTGCCCGGTAAGGACTAATGGGTATGGAACAAGCGGTAGAGCGCGCGAGTTTGGAGGCGCGGGCGCGGCCGGGTCTTTTGAAGGGTTGGGTGTGCTATTCACAGCGCGCGCATGATGGGAACAGGTGGCATTGTCGAACACATTCGGAAACCGCGAAGTGGTCAAAGACAATGTTGCGCTGTCGGAAAAAGACTACGCCACTGGGGCGATTGCAACGAATACACCAAAATCTCGACCGCGACCAGGGTTGCGGAGGATCCATGGTTTCCCCGATCAATCGCGATGCCGCGCAACGGGCTCCTGCATACGATGGCGTGGCGCTTCGCAGAATTCGCGATAGCGTTCGGATATCCGCTGCGCTTCAGTTGATGCAAGTACTCGTATTGGTGTCGATCAATCGGTGCACTTCAGTATGCAACTGCTCAAGGCCGCCGTAGATCAGACTCCTAGGTGCGGTTCACGCCTTTTTTTTAAAACCGTTTGACTTCCCTGCCAAGCGTGCGAGATTCGGTTGCTGCGGCGGAGTTCACGTAATGAGAATGTATCGAGATAGACATTATAACTAATTGATATGCCTAAAATTATATTTATCGACTATGAGGGCGAGCACCGCCTCGTTGAGGTCGCCTCCGGCACAACGCTCATGCGTGCCGCCACGGACAATGGAGTCGATGGCATCGACGGAGACTGCGGAGGCAACTGCGCCTGCGCTACCTGCCATGTCTATGTCGATCCCGCCTGGGCGGGCCGGCTTCGGGTGCGCGCCGCCTGTGAGGTGGACATGCTGAATTTGGTGGCTGAGTTGAGGGACACGTCGCGGCTGGCT
>JBDTAV010000001.1:0-267432 GCA_039924385.1 Steroidobacteraceae bacterium | reverse complement strand
CGCGCGACCGCCGCCCGACCGTGCCGTAGTTAAGCCAGTTTCCGCTCTCAACCGTACCGGTCGCCCCCCACTCCCACGCCTCCTTGAGCCCAAAGCCCGGCACATACACCGGAATGGGAATCAACTCGCAGATCGCCCTGATTTCGTCATGCGGGAGTTGGTGTCGCAGCACCAGGAAATCCGCGCCGGCATCGCTCGCCGCCATCGCATCCGCCAGACCCAAGCAAACCACGCCGCGCAGCCGTCCGGCGGCATCGGCCTCGGCCGAATGCCCGAGCACATACTCGCACGTCGACGGCTGTGAGAGCCTGTCCGGCAGCCGCAGCGCCGCGACGATGGGTCCATCGGCGGCCAACATTTCCACCGACTCGAGTTCATCGCGCGTGCACCAGCGCAACGCCTGGCCATCGAGTCCTCGCGGCTCGCCCGAATACTGCCGCACAATCCACATGTCGATCAGCACCTCGCCGTAGTCGTACGCATGGCGAACGCGAATCAGCGGGCGGAGTGATACCAATAGGGTGATCCCGAGTTCCTCGCGCAGCTCCCGTGCTAATCCTGAGCGCCGGTCTTCGCCGGGTTCGAGCTTGCCGCCAGGGAATTCCCAGCCTCCCGCGAGGTGCTTGCCGCGCGGCCGCTGGGCGATGAGCACGCGGTCCGCCGCATCGATCACCGCAGCGGCGACCACATGGGTCGGCGGCTTGATTTCGCGAGTCAACCGCTCGCTTGCTGCAGCGTGCCGTGGCAGTGCTTGTACTTGCGTCCAGACCCACAGGGACAGGGCTCATTGCGGCCCACTTTCGGCACCGCTCTGACGAAGGGCAGCGCCGCAGGAACCGGCCCGCGCGGCTCAAGTTCCATGACATTTCCGCCGCCCGCCATAGGCGCGCCCGAATCATCCATGCCAGAGGGGGCCTGGATCGGGGATATCGCGTCGGCATGCTGCGCTTGCAGGGCACGCGCGAGGCGCTGCTGACGCTCGAGCTCTTCGCGCTCGATCTCCTCTTGACTGCGCACTTGGATCTTGGAAATGGTGGTGACGGTATCGAATTTGATGCGATCGAGCATTCCTGAAAACAGTTCAAACGCCTCGCGCTTGTATTCCTGCTTCGGGTTTTTCTGTGCATAGCTGCGCAGGTAAATGCCCTGGCGCATGTAGTCCATCGCGGCCAGATGTTCGCGCCAATGCTGATCGAGCGTGCGCAGCGTGATTTCCCTTTCGATGTAGCGCATCACCTGCGTACCGACATTGGCCTCTTTCTGGTTGTAGGCCTCTTCCAACGCCCGCACGATTTTGCCGCGCAACACCGAGCCGTCTCCGGCTTCCTCCTCCTTCACCCAGTCGATGATTGCTAGAGCAGGTCCAAAATCCTTTTCAAGCGCCTTCGCCAGTCCGGGCGCATCCCACTGCTCCTCGGGCATCCCGGCCGGAACGTATTGGTCCACCAATTGCGCGACCACGTCCTCGCGAATGCCCTTGATCGCATCGGCAACATCCTCTGCGCCCATGAGGTCGGTGCGTTGCTGATAGATCACGCGGCGCTGATCGTTCGCCACGTCGTCGTATTCCAATAATTGTTTGCGCGCGTCAAAGTTGTGCTGCTCTACCCGCCGTTGCGCGCGTTCGATCTGGCGCGTGAGCATGCCGCTTTCGATCGCCTCGCCGGCCTTCATACCCACCCGGGTCATGAGTGCTTTCATGCGCGTCGGATCGCCGAATATGCGCATCAAGTTGTCTTCGAGCGACAAATAGAACCGGCTCGATCCTGGATCGCCCTGCCGTCCCGAGCGGCCGCGCAATTGGTTGTCGATGCGGCGCGACTCGTGGCGTTCCGTGCCGATAATATGCAGGCCTCCCGCGCCGATCACCCGCTCATGGCGATTTTGCCAATCAGCCCGCATGCTTTGCAGATCGGCCTCGTTGGGGATCGCGATCGGATCAGTGGGCGTCTGGCTGCCGCCGAGCACGATGTCGGTGCCGCGGCCGGCCATGTTGGGGGCGATCGTGATGGAGCCGGGCCGTCCGGCCTCGGCCACGATGTGCGCCTCGCGCTCGTGCTGCTTGGCATTCAGCACCTCGTGCATAATTTTCTCGCTCTGCAGCAGCCTCGCGATTCGCTCGGAGGCTTCGATCGAGGCGGTGCCCACCAGTACCGGCTGACCGCGCTTCACGCAGTCCTGGATATCCTCGAGAATGGCTTGGAACTTGTCGTGCTCGGAGAGGAACACCAGATCCGACTTGTCTTTGCGGATCATCGGCTTGTGGGTGGGAATCACCACCACTTCCAAACCGTAAATCTGCTGGAATTCGAACGCTTCCGTGTCCGCCGTTCCAGTCATGCCGGATAGCTTCGAATACAGCCTGAAATAATTCTGGAAGGTGATGGACGCGACGGTCTGATTTTCCTCGCGCACCTTCACGCCTTCTTTGGCTTCGACCGCCTGGTGCAGGCCATCGGACCAGCGCCGTCCCTGCATGGTTCGGCCGGTGAATTCATCGACGATGATGACCTCGCCCTGGCGCACGATGTACTCCACATCGCGCTTGTACAATGCGTGCGCGCGCAGCGCCGCGTTCAAGTGATGCATGAGACGAATGTTGGCGGGGTCGTACAAACTCTCGCCCGGCCGCAGCAGACCCGAAGTCAGCAGCAGCCCCTCGACGCGCTCGTGGCCCGCCTCCGTCAGGGTGGCCTGTTTCTGCTTCTCGTCGACCCAGAAATCGCCGTCGACGGCCAGCTCATAGCGCTTCTCGGCGGATAGGTGCCGCGCGGAAATTCCGGCCGCATCGAACAATTTGCCGGTGCTTTGCGAGTCGGTTCCCATCGCCGGGGGCGCATCAGGATCGGCGGCCGCGATCTCGATCGTCACGGTTTTGGCGCTGCGATCGCGCCACAACTCCAACTTCGCCTTGATGGGAGACTTCAACGCCTTGATCGACGCCAAAATCTCATCACCGCTGCGCACGTCCGTACCGTTGACGCTCAAGATCACATCGCCGACCTGCAAATCACCTTTCACCTTCGAGGTGTTGATCTGGGTCACCAATGCGCCGCGGTCGACAATCTCCTCGCTGGGAGCGCGAGTGAGGCTGGGGATCAGCGCGTTGATCTTCAAATAAAGCTCGGTGCTCTCTTCCGCGGGACCGGAAATAATCAGCGGCGTGCGCGCCTCGTCGATCAAAATAGAGTCGACTTCATCGACGATGGCAAAGGACAGCTTGCGCTGCACGCGATCCTCGAGACGGAACGCCAGGTTGTCGCGCAGATAATCGAATCCAAATTCGTTGTTGGTGCCGTAAGTGATGTCGCAGGCGTAGGCAGCGCGCTTCTCATCCGGCGTCTGGGCGTTCTTGATGACGCCGACTTCCATGCCGAGGAATCGGTACACCGGACCCATCCATTCCGAGTCGCGCTGCGCCAGGTACTCATTCACCGTCACGACATGCACGCCCTCGCCGCTGAGCGCATTCAAGTACGCGGGCAGGGTCGCCATCAGCGTCTTGCCTTCACCGGTGCGCATCTCGGAAATCTTGCCGGCGTTTAAAGTAATGCCGCCGATCAACTGCACGTCGAAGTGACGCATGCCCAATTTACGGCGCGACGCCTCGCGCACCAGGGCAAAGGCCTCCGGAATCAGATCATCGAGCGGCGTGCCCGAGGCGAAGCGTGTTTTAAGTTCGCGGGTCTTTTCAGGAAATTGCTCGTCCTTCAAAGCGCTGACGCTCGCCTCGAA
The DNA here is from genome assembly GCA_039924385.1 of Steroidobacteraceae bacterium. GTDB lineage: Bacteria > Pseudomonadota > Gammaproteobacteria > Steroidobacterales > Steroidobacteraceae > Bog-1198. The sequence continues at coordinate 263,697 of JBDTAV010000001.1, read as the reverse complement.
GCCATTGACCGCCGCCACGGTGCGATTCATCTCTTTGATGAGCCGCTGATTACGGCTGCCAAATATTTGCGTCAGAATCTTCCACACGCGGGGGAGTCCTTTAAGAAAGCTGGGTATTGTACGGATAGACCGGAAGACCAGGAAATCGTTTCGACATCGGCCTTTTCAAGGCTCTACGGACTAACGATCTTCTCCAATGAAGCGCAGGGGGTCGACCTGGGCGCCATTCTTTAATACTTCAAAATGCAGGTGCGGTCCGGTCGATCGGCCGGTCGATCCCATCAACGCGACATCCTGGCCCTTGCGGACCATGTCGCCCTGCTTCACCAGCAGTTTTTCGTTGTGGCAGTAGCGGGTGGCCAATCCATTGCCATGGTTGATTTCCACCATCTGACCGTACCCGGCCCGATCGCCCGCGTAAGTGACCAGCCCGGCCGCGACAGACGTGACTTTGGTGCCTTCCGGCCCTGCAAAATCCAATCCTTTGTGCACTGCAGAATAACCGGTGAACGGGTCGGCGCGCCGGCCAAAATAAGACGATATCCACCCCTCCTGAACCGGCCGGCCCTCGGGGTAGACCTGTTTATTGAGCTCGCGCGTCAAGATGAGGTTTTCGAGCGCGCCTAATTGCTGCTCGCGGCTGGAAAGCTGGCTCTGCAGGTCATCCACCATGGCGGTCAGGTTGGGGATTTGCGCGGGTTGGCCGTCGGCACCGCTCTCAGCGCCTCCCAAGGCCGGGGGATGGCCGAAATCGAACTCGCCATCGTCCAGATTCGCCATGCGGGTCAGGCGCTTACCGAGCGCGTCCAAGCGGATGACGTTGGCATTCATTTGCCCCACCCGCATGGCCAGGGCATTCACTTTTTCCTGCAGAACGCGCTTGGTGTCTTCGATCTGTGCCTTCTGATGCAGCAGTTCGGCCGACCAATTACCCAATTGATCTATTGGGTTGCCGCCGTTGTGCCGGGCGCCCAAACCCACGCCGATGGAGAACGCGGTGCCCACAATCGCGAGTACCAATAGCGCCGCAGCCGACATAATCACCGGATGTCGCAGGTCAAATTGTTTCACTCGGCCCGACTTGCGGCCGACAAAAATGACATTCATACGGATTTATTCTTCCAAAGCCGAATGTTTAGACCAAAGGCTTATGTACGGGACTTTCAGATTATGCCCGGATCAGTATTGGGTAGACTATGCAGATAACTGTCTTAAAACAAGGATTTCCGTACGGTTTCCAACGACCGCCCGGCGCCCCAGATTATTGTTGAATGCAAAACTCCAAGAGTCTCAGCGAGTTACTGGCAAGAGGTGGCAAGCGGCTTTCACTTCTCAATGACCGGTCCGCACAGCGCGCTCAAATTGTGGAGCAGGTCCGCGCCGCTCTTCCCGTCCGCCTGGCCCAGTCGGTGGTGAGCGCTGGCTTGGAGGGGGGCCGCTTGACGGTCGGTGTCGTGGGGGCCGTGTGGGCGTCGAGGCTGCGCTATTCCACCGAGACCCTCCGCAAGCGGGTCGCCAAATCTGCCGGCACAGAGGTCTTGAGCGTGCGAGTTCGGGTTGTGCCGCCTATAGGCTCATAAGTCCCAGCACCAACCGCGGCCCTTCTTTGTTAAGCGCGCGCGGCGGCGGCGGCGACATAAGAAATCGGCGCATCCGCCAAACTTTCGAACGTCACTTCCTGCCAGGCACTTTGCCTGGCAATGAGGGTGCGCAGCAGTTTGTTATTGAGAGCATGGCCCGATTTGAAGCCGCTGAATTCCCCGATCAAGCTATGCCCCAGCAAGTAAAGATCGCCGATGGCATCCAGAATCTTGTGCTTCACGAATTCATCTTCGTAGCGCAGTCCGTCCTCGTTGAGCACCCGGTAGTCATCGAGAACGATGGCGTTGTCCATGTTGCCGCCGAGCGCCAGATTGCGCGCCCGCAGGCTTTCTAGATCGCGCATGAATCCGAAGGTTCGCGCGCGGCTGATTTCGCGCAGAAACGAGGTCGTCGAGAAATCCATCGACGCCACTTGCGAATGCTTCTTGAACGTCGGGTGGTTGAATTCAATCTCGAAATTCACTTTGAAGCCATTATAGGGATCAAAGCGCGCCCACTTATCGCCATCATCGACTTGCAGTTTTTCCAGAATGCGGATGAAGCGCTTCGGCGCCTTTTGTTCCTCGATGCCCGCTGATTGCAGCAGGAACACAAACGGTCCCGCGCTGCCGTCCATGATCGGCACCTCGCCGGCGCTGACTTCCACCAGCGCATTGTCGATTCCCAAGCCCGCGAGCGCGGACAACAGATGTTCCACCGTCGAGACTTTGACTTCGTCGCGATGAAGCGTGGTGCCCATCATGGTGTCGCCGACATTTTCCGCACGCGCACGAATCTCGACCGGATGCTCCAAATCCGTGCGGCGAAACACGATGCCGGTATCAGGCGCCGCCGGCCGCAAAGTCATGAGAACTTTCTTGCCCGTATGCAGCCCGACGCCGGTGGCACGAATCGAGTTCTTCAGTGTTCTTTGATTCAACATTAAGTGAAACCGGACTATGTTATCTGCAAAGGTACCACACGCGGCGCCCTACCCTGAACTCCAAAGTCCATTTTTGGTTGACAGGACAGGCGCTTACGGGAGCGCATGTTTTCTTCACACTTCTCGACAAGACCGGCGCCCGCCGGACTTTCTCCTACAGGGCGCCAAATTGGAATGTCGAACCAGTTGGACCTTAGTCTGCTTGCCGTCTTAAAAATGCCGGTATGTCCAGCAAATCCTCCGAGTCGACTTCAGCGCGCAAGCCATCGCCCACCGCGCGCTGCCGCTGCACCGTCGGCTTGTCGAGCATTGCGTAGTCGGTCGGCACCATCGGCGACCGCTGCCGAACCACCCGCATCGTGAGCGGCGGTGCATGATGAGCCGCGACCGCAGCCGACTGCGGCGCAGCGCGCGCCACGGGCACGGGTTTGCCCAACCCGGTCGCCACCACCGTCACGCGGATCTGGCTGGTCATCTCAGGATCGATGACTGTGCCGACCACCACGGTGGCATCATCAGACGCAAACTGCTTGATGACATTGCCGACTTCTTGGAACTCGCCGATGGACAGATCCATGCCGGCCGTGACGTTCACCAGGATGCCCTGCGCGCCCGACAAATTGATGTCCTCGAGCAACGGGCTGGATATGGCCGCTTCGGCCGCTTCGCGCGCGCGATCATCGCCCGACGCCGTACCCGATCCCATCATCGCCATACCGGTCTCCGACATCACGGTGCGCACATCGGCGAAGTCGACATTGATGAGGCCCGGCCGCGTGATCAACTCCGCGATGCCCTGCACGGCGCCCTGCAGCACGGTGTTCGCCGCCTTGAAGGCATCGAGCAGCGTGGTGGAGCTGCCCAAGACCGACAACAGTTTCTGGTTCGGAATGGTGATCAACGAATCGACATACTTGGACAATTCCAGCATGCCCTGATCGGCGACGCGTGAACGCTTGTTGCCTTCCATTTCGAACGGCCGGGTCACCACCGCCACGGTGAGAATCCCAAGCTCCTTGGCGACCTGCGCCACCACGGGTGCCGCACCCGTGCCGGTGCCGCCGCCCATGCCGGCGGTGATGAACAGCATGTCGCAGCCTTCGATCAGCTCGATGATGCGATCGCGGTCTTCCATCGCCGCCTGACGGCCGACTTCCGGATCGGCGCCGGCGCCCAAGCCCTTGGTGATGTTGCAGCCGATCTGCAGCGCCGTGCGCACCTTGGAGTGCTTCAGCGCCTGCGCGTCGGTATTGATGCAAATAAAATCCACGCCTTCGAGGCCGGCCTGGACCATGTGCGAAACGGCGTTGCCGCCGCCGCCGCCCACGCCCAGCACCTTGATGACGGCGCTTTGGCTATAAGAATCCATCAGTTCGAACATTCCAGTTCTCCTACGTTAGTTATCATTAACTCAATCGAAAATTGTTGACCCAATCAAAAATTGCCTTGAAACCAAGCCTTCATTCGCTCCAGCAGACTCTTCATGCCGCCCGCGAGCAGCGGCGCATCCGTGCGTTGTGCATCCATGGCGCTTTTGGCGTAGAGCAACAAACCCACGCCCGTGGCGTGGATCGGATTGCTCACGACTTCCGATAAACCCGTGACGTATTGCGGCACGCCCAATCGAACCGGCATGTGAAAAACTTCTTCGGCGAGCTCGATGGCGCCTTCCATCTTGGCACTGCCGCCGGTGAGCACGATGCCCGTGGCCACCTGCTCCTCCAGTCCCGCGCGGCGCAGTTCATCGCGGATCAGCCCGAATAATTCCTCGTAGCGGGGTTCGACGATCTCGGCGAGAGTCTGGCGCGCCAGGCGGCGCGGTGGGCGATCCCCAACGCTCGGGACTTCGATGGTTTCGTCGGGGTTCGCGAGTTGCGATAAGGCGCAGGCGTACTTGATCTTGATGTCTTCGGCATACTGCGTCGGCGTGCGCATGGACACCGCGATGTCATTGGTGATTTGGTCCCCGGCGATCGGGATCACCGCGGTGTGGCGGATCGCGCCACCGCCGAACACGGCGATGTCGGTGGTGCCGCCGCCGATGTCCACCACGCACACGCCGAGATCTTTCTCATCCTCGGTCAGCACGGCGTAGCTCGAGGCAAGCTGTTCCAGCACGATGTCATCGACCGCCAGGCCGCAGCGCTGCACGCACTTGACGATGTTTTGCGCGGCGCTGTCGGCGCCGGTAACGATGTGCACCTTGGCTTCCAGGCGCACGCCGGACATGCCGATCGGATCGCGGATGCCTTCCTGCGCGTCGATGATGTATTCCTGCGGCAGCACATGCAGGATTTTTTGATCCGCCGGGATGGCGACGGCTTTGGCGGCGTCGATCACGCGTTCCACATCGCCCTGCACGACTTCCTTGTCCTTGATGGCGACGATGCCGTGCGAATTGAGGCTGCGCACGTGGCTGCCGGCGATGCCGGCGTAGACCGAATGGATTTCGCAGCCCGCCATGAGCTCGGCCTCTTCAACCGCGCGCTGAATGGACTGCACCGTGGATTCGATGTTCACCACCACGCCCTTCTTCAGGCCGCGCGAGGGATGGCTGCCGATGCCGATGATTTCCAGCGCACCGTCGGTTTTGACCTCGCCGACGATGGCCACCACCTTGCTGGTGCCGATGTCGAGGCCCACCAATAAATTGCGGTCAGAACGCTTTGCCATAACTTTAAAAAATTCCTCTAGGCTTCGGCATCGTCAGGATGTTTGGCCGGCACTGACGCCGGCGTGCCTTGGTTGCGCCAACCGATGGCAAAGCCATTGGAGTAGCGCATGTCCACGTAATTGATTTCGTTCAAGTGGTGCGCAATGACTTGCGACGCGGTGTGGATAAAGCGGTCGATGCGCTCATCGACGTCGCGCCGGCCCAAGCGCACGGTCACGCCGTTGCCCAAGTCCATCTCCCATGCGCCGCGTTCGTCGAGACGCAGGGCCGCGATGCGCATGCCGGCTTCGAGCATCCGCCCCTGCAACGACAAGTAGCGCTGCGCGACCTGCGATTCGCTGCCTTCCGGGCCGCTCAAGCGTGGCAGTTCCGCGGGCACGTGAGCCGCGGCTCTGACGAACAGTTCGCCGCGCGTATTGAGGAGCCCCGACTCGCCCCAGCGCGCCGCCGCGGTCTGCTCGGTCACCGTCACCCGCAGGCTGTTCGGCCAGCGACGTGCAATGCGCGCGTGATCCACCCACGGTAGCGCTTCGACCGCGCGCTGAATGTCGGCGAGGTCCGCCGACATGAATCCCTGATTGGCGAAGGGCGCCACGGCCTTTTCGATCTGGCCGGGGCTGACGCGCTGGAAGCTGCCGTCGATGGAAATCACGTGCACCGGACGATCGAGCGCCCAGGTCAGCGCGCTCAAGGCGCCCACCAGCGCCAGCAGCAATCCGCCGCGCCGCGCATACAGGCGCCAGTCGCGAAGCAACGCCGGCCATTTGAAGTGCGGCTTCTTAGGCGCGGCCTTGCTCTTGAATCGATTGCGGTGCATGAGGCGGCCCATCATCATTTGCGCGTCCTCGAGAAACTGGTTTCCAGCACGCGCCACACCAGTTCCTCGAAATCGACGCCGGCCTGGCGCGCCGCCATCGGCACCAGGCTGTGACTGGTCATGCCCGGCGTGGTGTTGATCTCGATGAAGTAGAACTTGCTGCTGGTGCGATCGCGCATGAAGTCGACGCGGCCCCAGCCTAAGCAGTCGGTGACTTTGAACGCGCCGAGCGCCGCCGCCTGCAATTCCGCTTCCTCTTTGGCTGTAAGGCCGCTCGGGCAGAAGTATTGCGTGTCGTCGCGGAAGTACTTGGCTTCATAGTCGTAGAACTCGGTCGCCGGCAGGATGCGGATCGAGGGCAGCGCCGCGCCCTGCAAGATCGAGACGGTGTATTCGTCGCCGCTGACAAAGGCTTCCGCGAACACCACCGGGTCGATGGCCTGCGCCGCCGCGTAAGCCGGCTCAAGTTCCGAGGCAGCCTTGACCTTGGTCATGCCCACGCTCGACCCTTGGCTCGCGGGCTTGACCATCATGGGCAGGCCGATGCGCTTCAGCGCCGGCGCAAGATCCGCCGCGCTCGACAACACCGCGTACTCCGGCGCCGCGTAACCGGCGCCGACCACCACGCGCTTGGTCTTGAGCTTGTCCATGGTGAGCGCCGAGGCGAGCACGCCGCTGCCGGTGTAGGGCACACCGATCCATTCCAGCGCGCCCTGCATGGTGCCGTCCTCGCCGCCGGGTCCGTGCAACGCAATCCACGCCCGCTCGAAACCCTCGCTGTGCAGCGCCTCAATGGGCCGATCTTTAGGATCGAAGGCATGCGCATCGACGCCGCGGCGCTGCAAGGCGGTTAGCACCGCGTTGCCGCTCAACAGCGAAATCTCGCGCTCGCTCGAATCGCCGCCCAAGAGCACGGCGGTCTTGCCGAAATCCTGCGCCGAGCCCGCGCGCCTACGTAAGCTCTCTTTGAGCAGGCTCATGCCGGATCTCCGACGATGCGCACTTCGGTGTGCAACGCGGTGCCGTTCCGTGCTGCGACGGTCTTCTGCACGTGCAATATCAGGGCCTCGATGTCGGCGGCACGCGCCGAGCCGTGATTGATGATGAAATTGGCGTGCTTCTCGGAGACCGACGCATCGCCGATGCGAAATCCTTTGAGGCCCGCAGCCTCGATCAACCGCGCCGCGTGATCGCCCGGCGGATTGATGAACACCGAGCCGCAACTCCACTCCCCGATGGGCTGCGTCTCACGCCGCTTGTCGAGAAGTTCCTTGATGACATCGGTGTTGATGCCCGGCTTGCGTTCGAATTCCAGGCGCGCCCCGATAAACCATTCGTTGTCGGGTCCTTTCACCTGGCGATAGCCGATCTCGTAATCGGCCGGCGTGCGCGTGCGCCGCATCCCCTTGCGGTCCAGCACTTCCACTTCGAGCACGTGCTTCCAGGTCTCCCCGCCCCACGCCCCGGCGTTCATCGCGAGCGCGCCGCCAAGCGTCCCCGGGATACCGGCAAAAAATTCCGCAGGCCCCAAGCCCCACTTCACGCATTGCCGCGCGATGCGCGCGCAGGGCACGCCCGCTTCCGCGCGGATCCGCGTCGCGCTGTGACGCTCGAGCGCGCCCAGTGCGCCGTGCGTGGCCACCACGGCGCCGCGCACACCACCGTCGCGCACCAGCAGATTGCTGCCCAACCCAAGCCACAGCAGCGGCACTTCCGGCGGCAGCTGGCGCACGAAGGAGGCCAGATCCATGATGTCGCGCGGTGTGAAAAAGAAATCGGCCGCACCGCCGGCGTGCCAGGAGGTGTGCTTGGCCATTGACACATCGCGCAGGACTCGGGCGCTGAATTCCGGCGCCAATTCCAGCAGGTGCTGCGCGCTCATGCGTGCGCTCCGGCCGTAAAGCGGCTCTTAAGATCCAGAGCCACCGCGCCCAGATTGCCGGCGCCCATGGTCAGCACCAGATCGCCATCGTGCAGCACGGCGCGCAATGAATCGGCCAAATCATCCACGCTCTCGACGAACACGGGCTCGACGACGCCGCGGCTGCGCACCGCGCGGCAGATGGCGCGGCCGTCGGCGCCGGCGATCGGCGCTTCGCCCGCCGCATAGACTTCGGTGACCAGAAGCACATCGCACTCGCTTAAAGTTCGGCCGAAGTCATCCAACAGATCCCGCGTGCGCGTATAGCGATGCGGTTGAAACACCAGCACCAAGCGCCGCTCCGGCCAGCCCTGGCGCGCCGCCTCGAGCGTCGCCGCCACTTCGGTGGGATGATGGCCGTAATCGTCCACGATCAGCGCGCGGCCGCCCGGCCATTGAATCTCGCCGAGCTGCTGCAGGCGCCGCTCGATGCCTTGAAAATTCGCCAGGGCCCGTTGAATCGCTTCGTCCGAAATTTCCAATTCGGTGGCGACTGCGACCGCGGCCAGAGAATTCAAAACGTTGTGGCGGCCCGGCAGATTCAGGGTCAGCGCCAAATTCGGATGTCCTTTCCGCATCGCCTCGTAGCGGGATTGCAGCCCCAGGCGCTGCACATGGACCGCGCGCACATCCGCGCTGTCGGCGAAGCCGTAGGTCACGAACGGCCGGCCGATGATCTCCAAGATGCTCTGCACGTGCGCATCGTCGGCGCATAGCACGGCGAGGCCGTAGAACGGCAGGTTGTGCAGGAAATCGACGAAGCTCTGCTTGAGACGCGCAAAATCGCCGTCATGCGTGCCGAGATGATCGTTGTCGATGTTGGTGACGATGGCGATCATCGGCTGCAGGTGCAGGAAGGACGCGTCGCTCTCGTCGGCCTCGGCGACCAGGTAGCGGCCCGCACCCAAGCGCGCGTTACTGTCGGCGCTCTTCAAGCGTCCGCCGATGACAAAGGTGGGATCGAGGCCCGCTTCCGCCAGCACGCTCGCCACCAAACTCGTGGTGGTAGTTTTTCCATGTGTGCCCGCCACCGCAATCGAGTAGCGGAAGCGCATCAGTTCGCCCAGCATTTCCGCGCGCGGCACCACCGGAATGCGCTTGGCGAGCGCGGCAGCCACTTCGGGATTGGCGCGGTTGACCGCGCTCGACACCACGACCGCATCCGCGCCGCCCAAGTGCTCAGCGTCGTGGCCGATGAAAATCTTGACGCCCAAGCGTGCGAGCCGCTCGGTCACCGCGTTGCGCTTGAGGTCGGAGCCCTGCACTTCGTAGCCCAGGTTCAGCAGTACCTCGGCGATCCCGCCCATGCCGCTGCCGCCGATGCCGACCAGATGAATGCGCTGTATGCGGCGCATCCGATCTTCCAAGCGCGTGCGCTCCGTCATGCGGGCGCTCCGGCAGCCATGCACAGCTCCGCCAGGCGCGTCGCGGCATCGGTGATGCGCTCGGCGCGCGCCGCTTCTGCCATCTTGAGCAATGACGCCCGGTCCTTGATGAGCTCGGCGATGATGACACTCAGAGCTTCGGGCTCAAGATCGCGCTCCTGAATGATCCGCGCCGCGCCGACACCCACCATGACGGCGGCATTCCGGGTTTGGTGATCGTCGGTCGCGATGGGGAGCGGCACGAAGATCGCTCCCAAGCCGGCGGCTTGCAGTTCCGCGACGGTCATGGCACCGGCGCGGCACACCGCCAGATCCGCCCAGGCGTAGGTCTTCGCCATGTCATCGATGAAGGGCAGCACTTCCGCCTCAACCTTCGCTTCTAGGTACGCCGCGCGGGTCGACTCAAGTCCCCGCTCACCGGACTGATGCAGGACCTGCGGACGATCCTGCGGCTTCAGCTTCGCAATCGCCTGCGGCAGCACCGCGTTCAGACGCTGCGCGCCCTGGCTGCCGCCGAAAATCAGCAGACGCGCACGCGACTCGCGTCCCGCGAAGCGCTGCGCCGGCGCTGCAATCGCCGCAATATCCTCGCGCACCGGATTGCCGATGGTTCTGGCACGTACGTGCGCGCCGAAGCTGCCCGGAAAGGCCTCCAAAACTTGCGTCGCCAGGCGCGCCAACCAGCGATTGGTCATGCCCGCGATGGCGTTCTGCTCGTGGATGAGCAGCGGAATTCGCATCAGCCATGCCGCAATGCCACCCGGGCCGCTGACGTAGCCGCCCGCGCCCAGCACGGAACGCGGCTTCACCCGCCTGAGCACGCGCATCGACTGCGCCACGGCGTTGGCGACGCGCAGCGGCGCGAGCAACCAGGTCAACACGCCCTTGCCGCGAATGCCTGCGACCCGCACCCACTCCATCGGGAATCCCTGCGCCGGCACCAGCCGCGATTCCATGCTGCCGGGGACGCCCAGCCACACCACGGCAACGCCGCGGTCTCGCAGTACCTTTGCGACCGCCAGCGCGGGGAACACATGCCCGCCGGTGCCGCCGGCCATGATGAGCACAGGACCGCCGTTCATCGGCCGCCTCCCGGGTTGCGCGTGACCGCCGAGCGGGAGTTGCACTTGACCTCGTGATAGATGCGCAGCAGCACGCCGAGCCACGCCAGGCTCACCAGCAAACTGCTGCGTCCGTAGCTCAACAGCGGCAGCGTCAAGCCTTTGGTGGGCAGCACGCCCATGTTGACGCCGATGTTGATGCTGGCCTGCAGCCCGAGCCAGATGCCGAAGGCCGCCGCCAGGTAGGCCTGGAATCGCAGACCCGCCTGCGCCGCCAGGCGCGAGATGTGAAATGCGCGCCACACCAGCGCGACAAACAGGCCGATCACGCCGATGACGCCGACCAACCCCAGCTCTTCGGCCAACACCGCGAAAACGAAATCCGTATGCGCTTCCGGCAGATAGAACAATTTCTGCACGCTGCTGCCGAGGCCTACGCCGAACAACGAGCCGCGCCCGATCGCGATCAGCGATTGGGTCAGCTGGAAGCCGCCATTGAACGGATCATCGAAGGGATGCAGGAAAGCCAACAGGCGCTTGAGCCGATAGGGTGAAGTCAGCGCAAGCAGCGCGAAGGCCAGCACCGCGGTCGAAACCAGCAACGCCACGTAGCGCAGGCGCGCGCCGGCAATGAACAGCACCGCAAATCCGGTCGCGAACAGCACGGTGGCCGCGCCGAAGTCCGGTTCGATCAACAAGAGCACCGCCGTCACCGACAAGAGCCCGAAGGGCTTCGCCAACCCGGGCAGCGTCTCCTCGAGTTCGGTATGCTTGCGCACGCAGTAGCTGCACAGCCAGGTCAGCACCAAAACTTTGGCCAGCTCGGACACTTGAAAATTCAGAACTCCAATGCGCAACCAGCGGCGCGCGCCGTTGACGCGCGCGCCCAAGCCCGGAATCAGCACCAACGCCAGCAGCAACAGACCGAGCAGCAACAGCGCCAGCCCGTATTTGTCCCACAGCTGGGTCGGAATGCGGGTGACGACCCAGCCTAAAAGCAGGCCTGCCGCGGTGAAAATAAATTGCCGTTCGAGAAAGTAAAACGGATCGCCCATGTCGCGCGCCGCGATTGCCATCGAAGCCGAGGTGACCATGATGAGGCCGACCAGCAGCAGGGCAGCCACCAATCCCAAGGTGACCGGGTCCCAGGCGAAGGGCATGCGTTCTCGCGCGCGCACCCCGTACGACATGGTGGCGGCGCTCATGGCACCGCACCTTTTGGCGCAGCACCCGAAAGCGCCATCACCGCGGCCGCGAACACATCGCCGCGATGCCCGTAGTCGCGGAACATGTCGAAGCTCGCGCACGCTGGTGACAACAGCACGGCGTCGCCGGCCTGTGCGACACGCTGTGCCTCGGCGACCGCCGCTTCCATCGACGCCGCGTTTCGCGTCTCGCACACGCCCTTGAGCGCCGCGGCAATGGCTGGCGCGTCCTTGCCGATCAACACGGCCGCGCGCACTTTGCCGCGAAACACCTCGGCCAGCGGTGTGAAATCCTGGCCCTTGCCCTCGCCGCCGGCGATCACCACGAGGGGACCCGCCATGCCGCGAACGGCGGCAATCGTCGCGCCCACATTGGTGCCCTTGGAGTCGTCGATGAAACGCACGCCGCCGACATCGGCCACCCAGGATGATCGATGCGACAGTCCGGGAAAGGATTCCAGTGCCTGCAGCATCGCCGGCGTCGGCAGACCCACCGCTTCGCCCAAGCTCAAGGCAGCCAACGCATTGGCGGCATTGTGCATGCCGGAGATTTTCATGCGCGCAACGTCGAGCAGCTTCTCGCCGCGTCGCGCCAGAAAGATCTGCGCACCGCTGCGGACCAGCGTGAAATCAGCATCGGCGCGCTCTATTGAAAAAGTCAGAGTGCGCGCGGCAGCGCTCCGATAAGCTGTATCGCGCATCGCCATGACCCAGGGATCATCGGCGTTCAACACCACGGTCGATGCCCGGGCAAAGATCCTGCTCTTCGCTCCGGCATACGCCTCGACGGAGGGGTAGCGATCCAAGTGATCAGCGCTGACGTTGAGCACTACGGCGGCCTGCAGTACCAGCGAGGCGGTGGTTTCCAGTTGAAAGCTCGACAGTTCGAGCACGTACAGATCCGGTTTGGGCTGCTCGAGCAGATCGAGCGCAGGCTCGCCGAGATTGCCGCCGGCCAAGACCTTGCTTCCCGCGGCCGCTGCCATGCGCGCCACCAATGTGGTGACGGTGCTCTTGCCATTGGTGCCGGTGATGCCGATCACCGGCGCACACACCGCGCGCGCGAATAATTCCACATCGCCCAACACTTCGATGCCGCGGGCACGCGCCGCGCGGGCGATGGGCTCTTCAAGGGAAAGGCCCGGAGACATCAACACCTGCGATGCGCCCTCGAGCAGCGATTGATCGAAGCCGCCGAGCCGCAAATCGACCGAAGCCGCCAGCTCGCCGAGTTCTGCAAGACCCGGGGGAGCATGCCGCGAGTCGGTCGCGCTGACGCGATCTCCGCGTTTGATGAGATAACGTACGCACGAGGCGCCCGTTTTGCCCAAGCCGACAACGACGCTGTTCATCAGCGGATCTTCAAGGTTGCAAGACCCGCCAATACCAGCACGAAACTGATGATCCAGAAGCGCACGATGACTTTCGGCTCGGCCCATCCTTTGAGTTCGAAATGATGATGAATCGGGGCCATGCGGAATATGCGCTTGCCCGTGAGCTTGAACGAGGCGACCTGCAGCATCACTGAGACGGTCTCGAGCACGAACACGCCGCCCATCACGAACAGCACGAGTTCCTGGCGCACGATGACGGCCATCGTGCCGAGCGACGCGCCGATCGCCAACGCGCCTACATCGCCCATGAACACTTGCGCCGGATAGGAGTTGAACCACAGAAATCCCAGGCCGGCGCCCACCAGCGTCGCGCTGAAAATGAGCACCTCGCCCACGCCGTTGATAAACGGAATTTGCAAGTAGTGTGCGAAGTTGATGTTGCCGGTGGCATAGGCGAAAACGCCCAATGCGGCCGCGACCATCACGGCCGGCATGATCGCAAGCCCATCGAGACCGTCCGTCAAATTCACCGCATTGCTGCTGCCGACGATGACGCAGTAGGCAAACGCGACGAATGCCAACGTCGACATCGGCAACGCCACGGCCTTGAAGAAGGGTACGTACAGCGAGGTTTCGGCCGCCGATTGATGCATGCTGTGCAGCGAGAAGGCGATGGCGAGGGCCGCAACCGATTGCGCCAGGTACTTGTAGCGCGGCGCCAGTCCCTTCGAGTTTCCCACCACAATCTTCAGATAATCGTCGTAGAAGCCGATCAGCCCGAACGCCAGAGTCGTTCCGAGCAACACCCAGACGAAGCGGCTGGACAAGTCGGCCCACAGCAGCGTGCCAATGCCCATGGCAACCAGGATCAATCCGCCGCCCATGGTGGGCGTGCCTTTCTTTTGCAAATGAGATTGGGGTCCGTCGCTGCGCACCACCTGGCCGATTTGATAGTGGCTCAAGAGCGAAATCATGCGCGGCCCGATCAGCAGCGCCATCAGCAGCGTGGTCACCGCTGCCAGGATTCCGCGCAACGTCAGGTATTGGAAGACGTGAAAGCCGCTGTAGAACTTCGCCAGATATTCGGTCAGGATTAGCAGCACGCTAGCTCGCTCTCATCATGGGATTGGGCCCGGCGCCGCCGCCGGTGAGCGCTTGCACGACGCGCTCGAGTCGATTGATGCGCGAGCCCTTGATCAGCACTGTCACGCCCGGCGTGAGTTCGGACTGCAGACGTCGCGCCAGCGAATCGGCATCCGCAAACCATTCGCCTCCCGGCCCGAATGTCTCTACGGCTCTGGAGCTCAAGGGTCCCATGGCGAAGAGACGCTTGACGCCGCAATCGTGCGCGTAAGAACCGATGTGCGCGTGGCTGTCCTGACTCGATTCGCCGAGCTCGGCCATGTCTCCGAACACCAGCCAGGTCGCGCCCGTAAGCGACCGCAACACCTCCAGCGCCGCGCGCACCGAGCTGGGATTGGCGTTGTAGGAATCGTCGATGATCCAACTGCCGCGCGGGCCTGCCTTGAGCTGCAGCCGGCCTGCGACCGCGCGGAAATCGGCCAGACCCAACGCGATATCTTCGAGCGAGGCGCCGGCGGCGCTCGCGGCCGCGGCCGCGGCGAGCGCGTTGCCGATCTTGTGCGCGCCGCCCGCCGTTAGCATGACGGCGCGCTCGCCCAACGGGCAGGTCAAGGTGAAGCGCGTCGCGAACTCGCCGCGCTCGATGCCCTGAAAAATATTCTTCGCCGTGAAATCTGCGTGATGGTGCACGCCGAAAGTCACGATGCGTTTCGCGCCGGATATGCCGCGCCAATAGCCGGCGTAGGGATCGTCCGCATTGACGATGGCGGTGCCTGCTACGCCAAGACAGGATACGGTTTCGCCCTCGCCCTTCGCCACGCCATCCAGATTGCCGAATCCTTCCAGATGTTCGGCGCCGGCGTTGGTGATCAAACCGACCGTTGGCCGCGCGATACGCATGAGCGCGGCCACGTCGCCGATCGCGTTGGCACCCATTTCGATCACGGCGCTGCGGTGCGCAGCTTCCAAGCGCATGAGAGTCACGGGAACGCCGATGTGATTGTTGAGATTGCCGTGCGTCGCCATGCAAAGGCCCATGCGCGACAGAATCGCGGCGGTCATTTCCTTCGCCGTGGTCTTGCCATTGCTGCCGGCGACAGCGACCACCGGCAGAGTGAAATCGGCGCGCCAGTGTTTGGCCAGTTCTTGCAGCGCGTGCAGCGTGTTGCGTACGAGCACCTGCGGCAGCGCGCCGGGGGCCGCACGTTCGACCAGCGCGCCGATGGCGCCCTGCGCGGCCGCCGCCTGCACGAACGCTGCGCCGTCAAAGTTCGGACCGCGCAATGCCACGAACAGCGCGCCCGGCTTCAATGTGCGGCTATCGGTGCAGACGCAACCGTACGGACGGTCCTCGCCGATCAGCTCGCCGCCGACGACTCCGGCCGCTTCGCCCAAGGTTCGCTTCATGCTGCCGCCTCCAAGACCCGCAGCGCTTCGCTGCGGTCGCTGAAGGAGCGGCGCGTTTCGCCATAGATTTGGTAATCCTCGTGACCCTTGCCTGCGATCAAAACCAAGTCGATCGCCTGCGCTTCCTTCAATGCGGTAGCGATGGCGGTGCCGCGATCGTGTATCACCCGCACGTTGCGGGACTTGATCCCCTGCAGGATGTCGCGGGTAATGGCCTGCGGATCCTCGGAACGAGGATTGTCATCGGTGACGATGATTTGATCCGCCAACTCGTCGGCGATTCCGCCCATGACGGGGCGTTTGCCGGAGTCACGATCACCGCCGCATCCAAAGACGCACCACAGCGCACCTTCGCAATGTTCGCGGGCCGCGCTCAGGGCCTTCGCCAGCGCGTCGGGTGTATGCGCGTAGTCGACCACCACCGTCGGCTTGTTGTGAGCATCGGTCTTGACCACTTCCATGCGCCCCGGTGCCGGCTTGCACTCGGCCAATGCCTTGGCAGCGTCGCTTAAGGGAACGCCGAGCGACAGCAGGCAGCCCAAGACCACCAAGGAGTTTTCGGCATTGAAGCGGCCCATGAGCTGCGTGTTGACGGTGAACTTGCCGAAGCTGCCGTCCAACTCGAGCGAAATGCCGCGCGCCCCCATTCGCACCTGCGTCGCATGCAGTGCCTGATCGGCCAGCCAGCTTGAATCTCCCGAGCCCACCCATACCGCGATCAGCGACGCACCGGCCGCATGGTCCCGGGCCAAAGCGCGGCCGAACTCATCGCCGATGTTGAGCACGATGTGCTTGAGGTCAGCCGCTTGAAACAGCTTGGCTTTTGCCGCGCCGTATTCCTGCATGCTGCCGTGATAGTCCAAGTGATCGCGCGTCAGATTGGTGAATGCTGCAAGGTGAAAACGCACGCCGTCCACGCGGCTCTGATCAAGAGCGTGCGATGACACCTCCATCGCGACCTCACGCACGCCGGAGCTGCGCAGTTGCGCGAGCGTGCGATGCACCGTGACCGCATCGGGCGTCGTATGCGTAGGTTCCGCAAGCGCTGCGGGGCGTCCCCAGCCGATCGTTCCCATGTAGGCGGCGGCCAGCCCCAACCGCTCGAGGCATTGCGCCAGCAAGTAGGCGCAGGTGGTCTTGCCGTTGGTGCCGGTGATGCCGGTGATGCGCATTTGCGAGGAGGGCCAGTTGAAAAAACGGTCCGCGATGCGTCCGACCAGACCTTTCAAATTCGGTATGGCGGCGCCGAACACGCCGGGCGGCAACATCGGCGGCACCAAATCGGCCTGGGGCTCCCAGAGGACCGCACTTGCGCCGCGCGCGGCGGCATCGGCCGCAAAATTAATACCGTGCTCTTTGAAGCCGGGCAATGCGAAAAACAAACTGCCGGCGCGCACCTGCCGGCTATCGTGCGTCAAATCCGCGACGCGCGCTTCGGTCGCGGGAATCTTCGCAATCCCATCGAGCAGCCACATGAGCGCCGTACTCATGGCGCGTCGTTCGCCTGCACCAGCGTCGTAGCCGGTACGTTCTGCAAATCATCCGGCGGAATATCCAGCAAGCGCAGCGTTCCGGACATGATGCTGGCAAACACCGGGGCTGCGACCGTGCCGCCCTGGGCCAGCGTGCCGACCTCTTGCACATCGCGGCTCGGCTCGTCGATCACCACCACCGTGGCCAGTTTGGGATGCGACGCCGGCACCAAGCCGGCAAATACCGCCATGATTCGGTCGGTGGAATAGCCGCCCGGGATGGATTTAAAGGCGGTGCCGGTCTTGCCGGATACCCGATAACCGATGAGGGATGCGCGCGTCGCCGTGCCGCCCTTTTCAACCACCTGCTGCATCAACTGCACCAGCTCATGCGCGACCTTGGGATCCATGACGCGTTCGCCCGCTACCGGAGCCGTGATCTTTTCGAAGGTGACCGGACGTTCGATCCCGCCCGCACCGATGGTGGCGTAGGCATGCGCCAGCTGCAGCGGCGTCACCGACAAACCGTAGCCATGCGACATGGTGGCGATGCCGATCGGCCGCCAGTGCGCATAGTTGCTGAGCATGCCGGCCGACTCGCCCGGATAATTACTTCCGGTCACCTGGCCCAAGCCCAACCCGGTGAAGGTGCTCCAGATTTGTTCGGGCTTGAGCGACAGCGCGATCTTGGCGATGCCGACGTTGCTCGATTTCGCCAGGATGGTGGCCAAGTCGATCACACCGAAGTTGTGCTCGTCTTCCTCGATCTTATTGCCGACCTTGAAGAATCCGGGCGAGGTGTCCACCACGCTGTCGGGGTGGTACTGACCGGAGGCCAGCGCCGCCGCCACGATGAAGGGCTTGACGCTCGAGCCGGGCTCGAAAATATCGGTCGCGGCTCGGTTACGATATAAACCCGGCTTCAGTTGTTCGCGATCGTTGGGGTTGTACGAAGGCTGGTTCACCATGGCCAGCACTTCACCCGTGTCGACATCGATCACGATCACCGAGCCGGCACGTGCACGGTATTCCTGCATCGCCGCCTTCAGTTCGCGGTACGCCAGATACTGAATGCGCAAGTCGATGCTGGTGAGCAGATCGCGACCCGGGCGCGGCGCGCGGATGCTTTCAACATTCTCCACATAGCGGCCGAGAGAATCTTGAATGACGCGTTTCGCGCCGTCTTCGCCGTTCAACAATTGATCGAAGCCAAGCTCCAGTCCTTCCTGGCCCTTGTCATCGACCGTGGTGAATCCGACCACGTGCGCAGCCACTTCGCCGGCCGGGTAGTAGCGGCGGTATTCGCGCAGCAGGTACACGCCGGGAATGTCCAATGCCTTGATGCGGGCCGCCTGCTCCGGCGGCATATGGCGCACCAAATACAAAAACTCGCGATCAAGATTGCTGGTGATGCGGCGCGCGAGGCTCTGCTGATCTTCCTTGAGCGCCTTGCTGAGCTTCGGCAATTGATCGATGTTTTCATCGATTTCCTGCGGATTGACCCAAATGCTGTCCACCGGTGTGCTGACCGCCAGCGGTTCGCCGTTGCGGTCGGTGATGGCGCCGCGGTGCGCCGCGATTTTCACCACACGCATCGAGCGGTCGTCGCCCTGCTTGGCGAGAAAGCCGTGATCCAGCAGCTGTAATTCGACCGCACGCGCCGCCAGCCCGATCGCTCCCAGCACCACCAAGCCTAATACCACCGCGGAGCGCCAGCGATAGGAGTTCGCCGAGCGCTGGTTTTCGCCTGAATGCAATTTCACGGTCGGACAATCCTCACATCGCGCATCTGAGGAATGTTCATCTGCAACTTGGCGTTGGCGACGCGCTCGACGAAGGCATGCGAAGACCAATAGCTTTGCTCGAGCTGCAAGCGCCCCCACTCCATGTCGAGCGAGTCGCGTTCGGCGTTGAGTTTCTCCAGCCGCACGAACATGTCGCGCGCTTTGTGGCGCGCGTAGATCACTTGCACGGCCGACCCCAGCACGGCCAACCACAACAAGGGCAGAATGAGCGGGAGCAAACGGCGGTATTTCATGCTGCGAGCCCTTGATCGAGACGTTCGGCGATGCGCAGTCGTGCGCTTCGCGAGCGCGGATTGAGGGAGATTTCGTTGTCGTCGGCTTCAATAGCCTTGCTGACCAAGCGCAGCTTTGGCTGCGCGTGCACGGGGATATCGGGCAGACCGGCATACATGGGATCGGCCAGCGAGTGGCGGCGCATGAATTGCTTCACCATGCGATCCTCGAGCGAATGAAAACTGATCACGGCCAGCCTGCCGTTCGGCGCCAGGCGCTTGAGCGCGGCGTCAAGCGCCGTCTCGAGTTCCTCGAGCTCGCCATTGACGTAAATGCGCAACGCCTGGAAAACGCGCGTCGCAGGATGCTTGTGCCGTTCGGTGCTGCGGGCGACGCGCGCGATCATTTCAGCAAGCTGCAGCGTGCGCTCGAACGGCTTGGCCTTTCGGTCGGCGACGATGGCGCGTGCGATGCGCGGCGCCATGCGTTCCTCGCCGAATTCACGAAAAATGCGGATCAGATCCTCGAGCGGCGCACCGTTGACCACGTCCGCGGCGCTCATCCCCTCGCCCGGCGTCATACGCATATCGAGAGGGCCGTCCTGCATGAAGCTGAAACCGCGCGACGCGTCGTCGATCTGCGGCGAGGACACACCGAGGTCGAACAGAATGCCGTCGAGCTTGAGTCCCGGGCGGACCTGATCGGCGACGGCCGCGAGCGCTGAGAATGGCGCGAGAAAAATCGAGAAACGCGGATCGGTTGAGAAGCGGGCTCGGGCCGCCGCAACGGCCTCGGGATCACGATCGAGACATATCAGTCGGCCGTTCGCGATGAGCTTCTCCAAAATCGCCCCTGCATGTCCGCCTCGACCAAAAGTGGTATCCATGTAGGTGCCACTCGCCTGAATGTTCAACGCCGTCAGTACCTGGGGTAACAGGACCGCCGTGTGAACCCCCGCAATCTCTTCCACCGCTGAAGGTCGCTAGAACGACAACGTGTCTAGTTCAGCCGGCAAGTCGGTGGTGCTCTCCGGACTCGCCAGCCATTCGTCGCGTCGCTCGTTCCAGCGCGCCTCATCCCACAATTCGAACCGCATCCCCTGGCCGATCAACATGGCATCGCGCGTCAACCCTGCGAATTCGCGCAAGTTGCCGGGCAGCAATAAACGCCCGTGTGAATCGAGTTCCAGGTCCGTGGCGTGGCCGATCATCAGGCGCTGCAAGCGTCTTACCTGAGGGTTCAAGGTGGGCAGTTTGTTGAGCTTTCGCTCGATGTCTTCCCAGTCCGGCAGGGGGTAGAGCAGCAGGCACTGGTCCTTGTCGACCGTAATGACCAAATTCCCACCGCAACGTTCCTGCACGCGCTCCCGGTAGCGGGTGGGCATCACCAGCCGGCCTTTCACATCGAGCGTTAATTTGTTGGCACCCCGGAACATACTTTTATGGGCCCGAAAACCCATTTTCTCCCACAATTTCCCACCGGCCACCACTATAGGGATCGAAGCAGAGCACTGTCAACGCCTTATGGTAAAAAAAACCCGTGCCGACAGTGACTTAGGTCACATTTTGTACAGCTGTGGCGCGCTGCGATTGCAGTGGTGAGGGGAATCAATCTCTTAGGAGATTTTTATAAAAAACTACGCAACTCGGAAATGTCGCGATCTTCCCAGAAGATCGGCGATCCTGCTCTTATCGTGCAATTATGACGGGAGCGGGTCGCTTGCGGGGCTGGGAAAACGGGTTTCCGCTTCGGCCCCAGGAAATATGGCGCGTAAGCGCCTAAAAACGAGTCGGCCGATAAGCCGGGTTCTGTCTTGGACAGTCATTCCTCTGGCATACGCGTCGCCGCGCAGCTCGAGCGACCTACCCGGAAGCCCCATGTGGGCCACATGTAGCGGCGATTAAGCCGCTCGCTTCCCTATTTGGTCTTGCTCCAGGTGGGGTTTGCCATGCCGTTGGTGTTGCCACCCGCGCGGTGCGCTCTTACCGCACCATTTCACCCTTACCGGCGCCGCTTGCGCGGCACTTAGGCGGTATCTTTCTGTTGCACTTTCCGTAGGCTCGCGCCTCCCAGGCGTTACCTGGCACCGTGCCCTCCGGAGCCCGGACTTTCCTCCATCCTTGCCGGGCAAGGACAGCGACTGTCTGGCCGACTCGGTGTGCACCATACGCAGGTCGCGGCGCTAATGCGAGGCGGATTGCTCTTTGAGGAATAGCGCACGCTTATAAGTCTCATTGTCGCGCGTGCCAGTGATCTGTGCTGCGAGGCGCGCTGCTTGTTTCAAGGGCAATTCGGCCAACAGCGCGATGAGCACCTTGTCCAGCTGCGACCGCGCCGCCGAATTCTCCTCAGCTGACTCCGCGTGCGCTGCGCCGCCGATCAGCAGGACAATTTCGCCGCGCGAGAAATCCGCAGCGGCGCTGGATTTACCGAGCAAATCGCGCAATGAGCCGCGGTACGTCGTCTCGTGCAATTTGGTTGCTTCGCGCACCACCGTTGCTGCGCGCGTTTCGCCGAAGGCCGCCACGCAGTCCTCGAGCGTCTCGCGCACGCGGTGCGGCGCTTCGTAGATCACCAGGGTGCGCGGCTCGGTTTCAAGCGATTTCAGCCGCAGCTTGCGCGCTGCGCCGCGCGCCGGCAGAAATCCTTCGAAGCAAAATCGATCCGTCGGCAATGCGCCGATCGACAGCGCCGCGATCGCTGCGCAGGGACCGGGAATGGCCACAACATTCATGCCCGCGGCCGCGACTGCGCGTATCAGTTCAAACCCGGGGTCGCTGATCGCCGGCGTGCCTGCATCGCTTACCAATGCGATGGATTTTCCCTCACGCAGCAATGCAATTATTTCAACGGCGCGCGCGCCTTCGTTGTGATCGTGAAGCGATAGCTGCGGCGTGCCGATCTGAAAATGCTTGAGCAGCACTCCCGTGTGACGCGTGTCCTCCGCCGCGATCAAGTCGCAATTCTTCAGCGTGGCAGTTGCGCGGGGGCTCAAATCGCCTAAATTGCCGATCGGCGTAGCGACGACATAAAGCGTCCCCGCCGCCGGCAGCCCTGTGCGCTCATTTGTCACTTATAATCAGCCTGGATTTAAAGATTCAGGAGCGGAAGGGTATGGCAGCGATCTCTCGGCGTCCACGGCTGGCGCAAATTGCGATACTCGCGCTGGCGCTGTTCGTGGCTGCCTGCAGCCTCATCAAGCCGACGGAAACGGCGCTCGACAAGCAAGAGCATGCCGCCCGCCTGGTGCATGACGGGAAGCACGCGGAAGCGGCGCGGGTCTATGCCGACCTGGCGATGCAATTACCGGCGCAGAGCGACAACTACGAACTGCTGAGCGCGGAGCAATGGGTCGCGGCGGGAGATGTTGCCGCCGCCAAGCAGGCGCTTGCCCAGGTTTCGCCGGAAGCACGCACCAAACTGGCGACGCCGCGTGCACTCGTTGCCGCCGAGATTGCTTACGCTGAAAATGACCCGGCCCGCGCCATTCGCGAGCTCGATCAGATTTCGGTGCCGACCGCGCCGGACCAAGCACAAAACTACTATTGGATTCGCGGCCGCAGCGCATTTCTCACAGGTCATCCGGTCGAGGGTACGCGCGCACTGGTCGAGCGCGAGCGTTATATCGCCGATCCGGCGGCGCTGCGCGCGAATCGGGACGAGATATTGAGCCGAGTGCGCGCGGCCGCTGAGCGCGGCGCACCGCTGAAGGCGCCGCCGAAAACGGACCCCATCGTCGCGGGATGGCTGGAATTGGGGCCGATCGCCGTGGAGGTCGAACGCAATCCCGCGCGTGCGGCGGCGGCGCTGGATGCTTGGAAGCGGCAGTTTCCACAGCATCCTGCCAATACCAGCGTGCTCACCGCGGCGCAGACGCAGATTGCCGTGGCCACCGAATATCCCAACCAGATTGCGCTGCTGTTGCCGCTGTCGGGCCGTGCCGAAGCGTTTGGCGTCGCGGTGCGTGATGGCTTCATCGCAGCCTATTTGCAGCAAAGCGCAGCCAGCCGGCCGCGCCTGAAGATTTACGATGTAGCCGCCGAGTCCGTGGCCAGCGCCTATAACCGCGCCATTGCAGACGGCGCCGGTTTCGTGGTGGGCCCGCTGTTCAAGGACGAGGTGGCGGCCGCCGCGCCGGTCACCGGCGGCCGAACGCCGGTACTGGCGTTGAATTTTCTCAGTGATACCGTCTCGCCGCCGAAGAACTTTTATCAATTTGCGCTCTTGCCTGAAGACGAGGCCCGCATGGTGGCACGGCGCGTGGTCGCCGATGGTCGACTCAACGGCGTGGCAATCGTGCCGTCGGGCGAATGGGGCACGCGCGTCGCCGCGGCGTTTGCCGAAGAATTGAAAAGCCTCGGCGGCAATTTGCTCGACAGCGGACGCTATGACCCGGCGCAGGTGGATTTCTCCGATGTCATCAAGGCGGTGATGCAATTAAAGCCCACCAAGGTCGAAAGGGGAGAAAAGCCCGAACCGCCGACCCATCGCAGCGATGCGGCCTTTGTCTTCGTGGCTGCAAGCACCGCGGGTACCGCACGCCTCATCCTGCCGCAGCTGAAATACAATTATTCCGGCGACGTGCCGGTGTATTCCACCTCGGACAGCTTCGAGCCGGACCCCAAGGCCAACTCGGATATCGATGACATGCTCTTCCCGGATATGCCGTGGATGATTTCCAACGACCCCGCCACCGCGCAGATCCGCGACAGCGTGCGTGCGGCGTGGCCGGCCCGCACCGCGCGGCGCGACCGGCTGTACGCCTTTGGGTTCGATGCGTATCGGCTCGTGCCGGGCTTGCAATCGAGCAATCCCGCGGTTGCGAGCGAAATTGCCGGCGTGACGGGGAAACTGCATCTCGATCAGGAGAATAAGATTCGCCGCGACCTTGATTGGGCGCAGATAAGAAGTGGCGCACCGTTTATTTTATAGATCGATTCACGACACGCACGTTCTCAATTTACCACTCGGCGACCGCGTCCCGGCCGGCACGGCCCTAAGGTATTATTTCTCTTTGTCATTCCGAGAGAGTTCGAATGCGCATTCAACTGAACACTGCTGTATTGCTGCTGCTCGCAGGTATTTGCTTTGGAGTACCGGCCGTACCGGCGATCGCCGCCGACGGCGATCAGTATATGGGGACCTGGTCCGGAACCTGGGCCGGCGACGGCGGCTTACGAGCCGCCGGATGGTCAATCTGAAATCAACATGAAGGGCAC
This sequence comes from Steroidobacteraceae bacterium, assembly GCA_039924385.1. Lineage (GTDB taxonomy): Bacteria > Pseudomonadota > Gammaproteobacteria > Steroidobacterales > Steroidobacteraceae > Bog-1198. The sequence continues at coordinate 239,577 of JBDTAV010000001.1, read as the reverse complement.
CTTCGGCCCGAACGGCGGCGGCGACGAGTGGTCGCTGGGTGCGAAGGATCAAGCGTCGAGTCCGGCTGTGGCGTCGGGCACGTGGAAAATCGCCAAGCCCTAATCTGCGCGAATACGCCCGATATGGCGGCTTAAGAAATAAGCCGCGTGGCGGCATGATGCCGCATGAACGATCTGCGCATTCTGCGCGGCGCGGCTGCCGAAGAGCTGGCGGCGAAGTTTCTGCAGATGCGCGGTCTTGAAATTCTCGCGCGCAATCTGCGCTGCAAGGCCGGGGAACTCGACCTGGTGTGTCTTGATGAAGGAGTGCTGGCCATCGTTGAAGTGCGCCAACGCGGCAGCCTTGAGTTTGGCGGCGCCTTGGCCTCAGTCACCTGGACCAAACAGCGCAAGATCATTCGCGCCGCTCAATTTTTTCTGCGGCGTGAGAAGCACTGGAGTAATTTCCCGATGCGGTTCGACGTAGTGGCGATTGAAGGGTTGCCGGACGGCGTGCATCGCATCGACTGGGTCAAAGACGCTTTTCGCGGCGGCTAAGCCGGGTTGACCGGCTGCCGAGCTACTTGACCACCTGCAACTTCGGCCGTTTCGGCGCTGCGCTCGGCTTCCCCGTGCCGGGGGTGGCCGGCGGGCTGTCATTGGGGTCGGGATCCGCATCGCCCTCGGGAAAAATCATGCCCTGCCCGGTCTCGCGGGCGTAGATGCCAAGAATTGCGCGCACCGGAACTTGCACGGCAAAACCCACGCCGCCAAAACGCGCCTCAAAGCTGACGAAGTCATTGCCCAGTTTGAGCATCTGGGTCGCCGAAAAGCTGACATTGAGCACAATCTTGCCGTCCTTCACGTACTGGCGCGGCACCGTGACGCCCTCTGCGGCCGCATCCACCACGATGTGCGGCGTTTCACCGCTGTCGGATATCCACTCGTGCAACGCACGCAGCAGGTACGGGCGCCGTGGTTTCAATGGCGCATCTCCCTTTCCGCCTCGGTCAGGCAGGCACGAAAGGTGGAGCGCGCAAAAATGGCATTCATGTACTTCGTGATCGGCTGCGCCTGCGCCGGAAGCTCGATGCCGTAGACGCGCAGACGCCACAAGATCGGCGCAATGCTCGCGTCCACCAGCGAGAATTCATCGCTCAGGAAAAACGGCTTGGCTTTGAAGACCTCGGCGCTCGCGCAGATCGCCTCGCCCAATACCTTGCGGCTGTGTTCCGCGGTCTTGCCGGCCGGATCGAGTTCGATGTCGTGCGCCAGGGCGTACCAGTCGCGCTCGACCCGATATAACGCCACGCGAAATTGTGCGCGCGTCACCGGATCGATGGGCATCAGAGGCGGATGCGGAAAGCGTTCGTCGAGGTACTCGATGATGACGCGCGAGTCGTACAGGACCAAGTCCCGGTCCACCAGGGTCGGCACGCTGTGATAGGGATTCAGATCGATCAGATCCTCAGGCAGAGCCTGCGGGTCGACATTGACCAATTCGATGCCGATGCCCTTCTCGGCCAGAACCAGGCGCGTCCGATGGCTCCACGGGTCAGCCGGTGCTGAAAATAGCGTCATCACCGAACGACGTGCCACTAACTAAGACCTCCTAGCGATTCACGGGACGGCGCCCGCTCAAAGTCAGTGGACGTCCTTCCAATATTCTTTCTTCAGCAAGTACGAAAATACAAAGAACACCAACAAGAACAGCACCACAAAGATGCCCATCGACTCGCGCGTTGACTTGATGGGTTCGGCGGCATAGTCCAAGAAATTGACGATGTCCCGAACGTATTGATCATACTCCTCCGGCTTCATGGAACCCGGGATCATTGGCTCGACGCCGGCCAGGACCATTTTGGCGTTGCCGTTCGAGTCCTTCTGGTTCTTGTAGGCGGGTTTTTGCAATCCCTGGCGGTAGTACAGGATGTGCGGCATGGCCGTGCCCGGCAGGTACAAATTATTCACCCCCCATGGCCGCGTCTTGTCGGCGTAGAAGCCGTGCAAATACGAATACAAATAATTGGTGCCGCGCTCCCGAGCCATCAAGGTCAAATCCGGGGGTGGTTTGCCGAACCAGTCCGCGGAATCTGCGGGCATCGCGGTGGCGATTTCCTCAAATGGCTTGGCTCCCGTGAATATCAGATTAGTGGCCAGGTCCGCTTCCGGGATCTTCAGATCCGTCGCCAGGCGGTTGTAGCGCAGATATTTGAGCGAATGGCAGCCCGAGCAATCGCTCATGAAATTTCGCGCGCCGCGCTGCAGAGACTCGATGTTTTTGATATCGGTGCCCGCATCCAGCAGCGGAATTTCCCCCTCCTCGCACCGAGCGGTGCCGGCGCAGAGGAGTCCAAAGGCGATTAAAACACTGGCTTTATGCATGTCCCGTAACCCTTTCCGGCACCGGTTTCACGCGGTCGAACTTCGTGTACCAGGGCATCAGCAAAAAGAATGCAAAATAAATGGCGGTGCAGATCCGCGCCAAAACCGTATAGATGCCCGATGGCGGTTTCATGCCGCACACCGCCAGGCAGATAAATGCCGCCGAAAACAGCGCCAGCATCACTTTGCAGATGGGGCCCTTGTAGCGGATTGAACGCACCGGCGATCGATCGAGCCAGGGCACGAAAAACAGTATTAAGACCGCGGCGCCCATCACCATCACGCCCCACACCTGCGTGCCGAAAGCCGAAGGAATGGCGCGCAACATTGCGTAGAATGGCGTGAAATACCATACCGGCGTGATGTCGGGCGGGGTTTGCAGAGGATTCGCCGGTTCGAAATTCGGCGACTCGAGAAACAGCCCGAAGAAATTCGGCGCGAAGAAAATCACGCTCGCGAACAGGATTAAAAATCCGCCCGTGCCCATCAAGTCCTTGACGGTGTAATAGGGGTGGAAGGGGATGCCGTCCAAGGGATGCCCTTGCGCATCCTTGTACTTCTTGATGTCGATGCCATCCGGATTGTTCGAGCCCACCTCGTGCAGCGCCATGATGTGCGCGACAACCAAGAACACCAGCGCCAAGGGCAGCGCCGCCACATGCAGCGCGAAAAACCGGTTCAACGTGGGATCCGCAATGTTGTAGTCGCCGCGAATCCATTCAACCAGGGTGCTGCCGATGACGGGCAAGCTGCTGAACAATGACACGATAACTTGAGCGCCCCAGTAGCTCATGTTGCCCCAGGGCAGCACATACCCCATGAACGCTTCAGCCATGAGCAGCAAAAAGATCAAGCAGCCGAAGATCCAGACGAGTTCGCGCGGCTTGCGATGCGAGCCGTACAACAGCGCCCGGAACATATGCAGGTAAACCACGATGAAGAAAGCCGACGCACCGGTTGTGTGCATGTAGCGGATCAGCCAGCCCCATTCCACATCCCGCATGATGTATTCGATGGAGGCGAACGCTTCCGCCGCGGACGGCTTGTAGCTCATCGTCAGGAAAATACCGGTCACGATTTGATTGGCGAGCACCAGCAACGACAGCGCGCCGAAGAAATACCAAAAATTGAAATTTTTCGGCGCGTAGTACTCGGCGAGATGTTCTTTCCACAGTTTCGTCAGCGGAAAGCGCTGATCGATCCAGCCAATGAATCCTTTGCCGGTGCCGGCGGTCTGGGGTGCTGCGGCCATCGTTTACCTCTTGCTTTACGAAACGGGTTTGGAAGCGTCGTCGACGCCGATGACGATGCGCGTGTTCGCAGCGAATGCGTACGGCGGCACGGTCAAATTTTTCGGCGCCGGCATGCTCTTGAACACGCGCCCCGACAAATCATATTTCGAACCGTGGCAGGGGCAATAAAAGCCGCCGGGCCAGTTCGCACCCAGATCGGCGCCGGCAACTTGGAACGAATCGTTCGGCAGGAAGGCGCCCAACGGCGAGCAGCCCAAGTGCGTGCAAACAGCCAGGCCCACCCAGTACTCGGGATTGCGCGCGCGCACGGCGCCGGTCGTTTTAATGTAGGCCGGCTGCACCGAATCTTCCGACTTCGGATCCGCCAGCAGGTCATCATGGCTGCCCAACTGATCGATCACCGCCTTGACGCGCCGTACCACGAACACCGCCTGTCCGCGCCATACGACTTTCAACATTTGGCCGGCATCGAGCTTCGACGCATCGACCTCCACGGGGGCACCTAAGGCCTTGGCGCGCGCGCTCGGATTCCATGACGCAATGAAAGGTATCGCCGCAAAAGCCGCGCCGATCACGCCCGTGCCGACCGTAGCTGCCGTCAGCAAGCGGCGACGGCTGTGGTCTACGTCTTCACTCATGCGATAGCCCTCGAAAATTGTTGACAAATCTTCACGCAAACCCCTATGGCGTCAGTGTTTCCCAAAGAATATTCGGAGCGCATTATACACAGTTACGCAGGTCACCCTTAAGGCCGGCAGCCTGTCTTCTCCTGAGGAGCGATATCAATTGCAGGACACTCGCGTCCTCGTGAGTTTTTTGGTCAGAGCGGTCGTGGTCGGCCTGGCGGTGGCATTTCTCGTGGTTTGGTGGAACCCGACTCTGTTGGGCGCGCACACCTCGGCCACGGCGCCGGCCGCCGTGACTGCTGCCGCCGCGGCAGCGAGTACCGCGCCCGCGCCCGCGCCGGTAGTCATGCAGAGTTTTGCCGACTCCGTGGCGCGCGCTGCGCCGGCGGTGGTCAATATCTATACCGCCCGAGTGGTGCGGGAGCGCACCCAAGCAGCCCCCTTGAACCAACTGTTCGGCGATTACTGGCCAAGTTATCGTCAGCGCGTCGAACGAAGTTTGGGCTCGGGCGTGATCGTCGACGCAATGGGCACCATTGTAACGAATCAGCACGTCATCGCGGGCGCCGATTCGATCAGAGTAGAGCTTGCCGACGGACGCATCGCCGATGCCACCATCGTTGGGCAAGACCCTGACACGGACCTGGCCATCCTCGATCTTAAGATCGGCAACCTGCCCATCATGCCGCTCGGCCGATCCGATACCTTACGGGTGGGCGATATCGTCCTGGCCATCGGCAATCCCTATGGCGTGGGTCAGACCGTGACGCAGGGCATCGTCAGCGCCACCGGACGCGGTCAATTGGGCCTGGCAACGTTTGAAAACTTTATTCAAACCGATGCAGCCATCAATCTCGGCAACTCGGGCGGCGCGCTCATCGACGCACATGGTGATTTGATCGGCATCAATACAGCAGTGCTCAATCGAGCTTATGGAGGACCTGAGGGGATCGGCTTTGCGATCCCGGTCAATCTGGTCCGCGGTGTGATGGAACAAATTCTCATGAACGGCCACGTCGTGCGCGGCTGGCTGGGATTTGTGCCGCAGGACTTGAGCGAAGAGCAGTCCGCGCAGGTCGGCACGGCGGGCGGCGGCGTCACCGTGGTAAACATCATGGTCAAGAGCCAAGCTTACGAGGCCGGCATGCGGCCCGGCGACCTGATCACAACTTTAGGAGGAGAGGCGGTGCACAACGCGCAAGATCTCGTGGCGCGCGTCTCCTCGCTGCAGCCTGGGTCCCTTGTGGAGCTCGAAGGCCGTCATGCGCGGCAAGGCTACAAGCTCAAATTGACGGTGCTGGAACGCCCCACCCGGCCGGTCCAACAGCGTTGAGTCCGCTGAATCTCCGGGCCTCAAGGCGTGCGCCGGATTTTCGCCCCCAACTGCTGCAGTTTTTCCTCAATCGCCGCATAGCCGCGATCAATATGATAGATGCGCTCGATGTCGGTGCGACCGTCAGCCACCAGCGCGGCGAGCACCAAGCTTGCCGAAGCACGTAAATCCGTTGCCATCACCGGCGCCGCGGTCAGGCGTTCGACTCCCTTGATGATGGCGGTGTTGCCCTCCAGGCGGATTTCCGCCCCCATGCGCCGCATTTCCAACATGTGCATGAAACGGTTCTCGAAAATCGTTTCGATGATGGTGCCAACGCCGTTGGCCACGGTGTTGAGCGCCGCGAACTGCGCCTGCATGTCGGTGGGGAAAGCCGGATACGGCGCCGTTCGGATGTCGATAGCCGTGGGCCTTTTCCTGCGCATGTCGACTTCGATCCACGAGTCGCCCACCTCCACGCCGGCACCGGCTTCCCTGAGCTTGTCGATGACGGCATCGAGGTGCTCCGGCCGGGTATTTTTTACGCGAATGTGGCCCCCGGTGATTGCACCGGCCACCAAATAAGTGCCCGTTTCAATTCTGTCCGGCAGCACTTCGTAGGCCGTGCCGTTCAGACGCTTCACGCCCTCGATGACGATCCGGTCGGTGCCTGCGCCCTTGATCTTGGCGCCCATGGCAATCAAGAAATTCGCCAGATCAACCACCTCCGGCTCGCGCGCGGCGTTCTCGAGGACCGTCTCGCCCTCGGCCAGGGTCGCCGCCATCATGAGATTCTCCGTGCCGGTGACGGTGACCGTCTCCAGCACCAGGCGTGCGCCTTTCAACCTCGAGGCACGCGCTTTGATATAGCCGTTCTCGATGTGAATGTCGGCGCCCATGGCCTGCAGGCCGGCCACATGAATATTGACCGGACGCGCGCCGATCGCACAGCCGCCGGGCAAGGACACATCCGCCGCGCCGAACCGCGCCAGCAGAGGCCCCAAGACCAATATGGACGCGCGCATGGTCTTCACGAGTTGGTAGGGAGCGAAGTATTCCTTGATGGTCGAAGCATCCACTTCGATGCGCATCTTCTCATCGATGGTTACCGACACGCCCATGCGCCCGAGCAATTCGATCATAGTCGTGACGTCCTGCAGGTGCGGCACGTTCGAGACCGTCACGGGACCGTCGGCCAACAAGCAGCCGGCGAGGATGGGCAGCGTCGCATTCTTGGCGCCCGAAATGCGGATCTCGCCTTCGAGCGCGATGCCGCCATGAATTTGTAGTTTATCCACGACCCTGCCTTGCGTACTCGTCCGGCGTGAAGACCTGCAGCGCGAGCGCGTGAATTTCCCTGCCCACTGCCGTGCCGAGTGTTGAATACACCATTTGATGGCGCTGAATCGGCTTCTTGCCGATGAAAGCGGGCGCAATGACCACGGCCTCGAAGTGCACATTGTCCTCGCTGGTCACCATGGCATGACTGCCGCCCAAACCATCCTCGATCAGTTGTGCTATCTGCTGTGGATTCATGCCGTCTCCCAAAAATTTACGCAAGCTTACCTGTATTATTCATAGATGAATTCCGACTACACCGATGAGGGCCTCGTTGAACTCGGCCGCCAGGCGCTGAACATCGAAATCGACGGCCTGCGCGCACAGGTACCCCGTCTCGGGTCGGATTTTGCACGCGCCTGCCGGATTTGTCTTAACTGCCGGGGCCGTATCGTGGTGACCGGCATGGGAAAGTCCGGCCATATCGGCGGGAAAATCGCCGCCACGCTCGCCAGCACCGGCACACCGGCGTTTTTCGTGCATCCCGGCGAGGCCAGTCACGGCGACATCGGGATGATCACGCGCGACGATGCCGTGCTGGCACTGTCGAATTCAGGCGAAACGGCTGAAATTCTCACGATACTGCCCGTGATCAAACGGCTCGGCGTTCCCCTGGTCGCCTTTACCGGAAATTCGGACTCGGCGCTGGCGCGTATCGCCACCGTGCACTTGGACATCCGCGTGCCGGCGGAGGCCTGCCCCTTGAACCTCGCCCCCACGGCCAGCACCACGGCCGCGCTAGCCGTTGGCGATGCGCTGGCGGTCGCGTTGTTGAAAGCGCGCGGTTTCACCGAAGAGGACTTCGCGCGCTCGCATCCAGCCGGCGCCTTGGGCCGCCGCCTGCTGTTTGTGAAGGACGTGATGCGCACCGGCAAGCAGATACCGACGGTTCGAGTCGACACCACGCTCGCTGAAGGATTGCTGGAAGTCACCTCCAAAGGTCTCGGCATGACCGCGATTGTCGATGACTCGATGCGCGTGCTCGGCGTGTTCACGGACGGCGATCTGCGCCGTGCGCTCGATCGCGCGGTGGATCTGCATGCCACTCGCATCGACCAAGTGATGACCGCGGGACCGAAGTCCGTGCTGCCATCGACTCTCGCTGCGGAGGCCGTGCACTTGATGGAGACGCACCGCATCACGTCGCTGATCGTGCTCGATGAGAAGGGCAAATTGGTCGGGGCGCTCAACGTGCACGATTTATTGCGCGCGGGCGTATTTTGAAAGCACGCGCCGCCACGCCCCTGGCGAAGATCCGGCTGCTGATCCTGGACATCGATGGCGTTCTGACCGACGGGCGGCTGTACTTCGGCGCCAGGGGAGAGGCGCTCAAGGTGTTTCACGTCCGCGACGGCCATGGCATCAAGCTGCTCATGTCCGCCGGCGTGCAGGTGGCAGCCTTCAGCGGCCGGCGCTCCGTGGCCGCGGCCGCGCGCCTGCGCGAACTGCGCGTGCCAACCGTGGTCCAAGGATGCAAGGATAAGTTGCTCGCACTGCAGACCCTCACGAAGCGTCTCGAGGTCGATCCTTTGAATTGCGCTTGCATCGTCGATGACACGCCCGATCTTGCGTTGATGTCGGCAGTCGGGCTGGCGGCTGCCGTTGCCGATGCCCATCCGATCGTGTTGTCCGCCGCGCACTGGGTGGCGCGCTCGGCCGGGGGCTTGGGCGCGGTGCGCGAGCTGTGCGACGCCATTTTGCGCGCCCGCGCCGGCGGCGCGTAATGTTTTTTCGCGTCTTTACCTTGCTCGCAGTTGCGGCTCTGTTGATCATCACCTGGATATCGAGTTCGCCGAGCCATCGCCCCAGCGAACAAGGCGGCACGAAGCAGGCGGATTTACCCGGCTACTATTTGAAGAACGCCATTCTCACTGATTACGATGCCGCCGGCGCCCCCAGCATCCGCATCGAGGCGGAGCGCATCGATCAAATCGACCATGGCAACGAAGTGGCGCTGTACAACGTCCGCGTGAACTATGACGCGCCGGGCGGCCAGACCTGGGTGCTGTTCGGCGACACCGCGCATGTTCAACCCGGCGGCAAGATCATCGATGTTGCCGGCAACGTGCGGCTGCAGGGCGAGAATCCCGGCACCCCGGGCACGGCAGTGATCCGCACCGACCTGTTGAGCTACAACGTTCCGGAAAGCATTGCCAGCACCAAAAACGACGTGCGCATCGATTACGGCGGCCACATTCTCACTGCGCACGGTCTGAGCGCGAATTTAAAAGAGCGCACGATGCGCCTAGAATCCAAGGTCAATGGCCGTTTCCTCCCGTAAGCTTCTTGCCCTCGTCGCACTGCTCGCGCCGCTGGCACAGGCGGACGCTGCGCCCGCCGGGGCGCACGATCGCCAGGCGCCGATATTGCTCGACTCGCAGTCCGTATCAATCGACCTGAAGACCAACAGCGCAGTCTTCACCAAGATTCGCATCTCGCAGGGAGGCATGTCGATCAGCGCCGATCAAGGTCAGGCCAGCCAACAGCGCTCCGCGAATTTGTACTTCGAAAACAACGTTTGGAATTTTCGCGGCAACGTGAAAATCACGGTCGAGCAAGGGCAGCTGTTCTCCGACGATGCGCAGATCACTTTCGTCAACAACGTACTGAGCAAGGCCGTCGTCAACGGCAAACCCGCCTCCTTCGAGCAAACCGTCAAGACCGGAAAACTGGCCAAAGGTCATGCGGACACCATCGATTACGATGCCTCAAAGCACCTGGTGCGGTTCGCGAAGGACGCTTATCTGACCAATGGCGACCACGAAATGACCGGGCAATCACTGAAGTACGACATCCTCGCGCAAAAGGTCATGGCCGAAGAAGCCGAACAGAATTCGCAGCGAGTCCACATCATCATCACGCCGCCGCCGCCCAAAACGGCGCAGCCCAAGTCCAATCCATGAGCGTGTTGCGGGCGTTGGAACTCGCCAAAAGCTATAAGTCGCGGCAGGTGCTGCGGGATTTGTCCCTGGAGGTTGAAAGCGGAGAAGTCGTCGGGTTGTTGGGCCCCAATGGCGCGGGCAAGACCACCGCCTTCTATATGATCGTCGGGCTTACCCGCTGCGAGCACGGCGAGATTTTCTTGGACAACCAGGACATCAGCCGCCTGCCCATGCACCGCCGCGCGCAATTGGGCTTAGGGTATTTGCCTCAAGAGCCCTCCGTTTTCCGCAAGCTCACGGTTGCCGACAACATCATGGCCATCCTGGAGACCCGGCCCGGTCTCGACGATGCGGGCCGTACCACCCGCCTGAAGGAGCTACTCGGAGAGCTGCACATCGGCCATGTGCGCGACAGCTTGGGGATGAGTCTGTCCGGAGGGGAACGCCGCCGGGTCGAAATAGCCCGCGCCTTGGCGGCCGATCCTCAATTTATGCTGCTGGATGAACCGTTTGCGGGGGTCGATCCGCTCTCCGTCGCTGATATCCAACGAATAATCAAGCACTTGTCCGACAAAGGCATTGGAGTGCTGATTACGGATCATAATGTGCGGGAGACCTTGGGTATTTGCGCCAGAGCCTATATCGTCAGTCAAGGAAGCGTTCTCGCCTCTGGTTCTGCGGACCAGATTCTTGCCAACCCGCAGGTGCGTGAGGTGTACTTGGGCCAGGACTTCAAGTTGTAGGTTTTCGAAAGAAATATGTTGAAGCCAAGTCTGCAGCTTCGCATCGGTCAGCAGCTGACCATGACGCCGCAGCTACAGCAAGCGATTCGACTGCTGCAGCTACCCTCTCTCGACTTGCAGGCGCATGTCCGCGAGACCCTCGAAACCAACGTGATGCTGGAGGGCGAGGAAGAGACCGAGGCGCCTGATCCGGCGCCCGAGCGCGAAGAACTGCCGCTCCGGCTCGATGAGAAATATGCCGAATTGGATGGCATCACCACGCCCGCGGATCAGCGCGAAACCCCGGAGGTGGAGATCGCGGATGAGGCGTGGGGCGAACAAACCAGCGGGCCTTCCGAGCGAACCTACTCCGGCGACGACGATCGCAGCAGCGATTTCAGCGATCAGCACGGTCAGACCTTGCAAGAGCAGCTGATCGAACAGTTGGAACTGGCCAAGCTTTCCCCGATCGACATGGCGATTGCCCGCGTCATCTCCGATGCCATCACCGATGATGGTTATCTGAAAGACTCGCTCGAGGACGTGCGCTCGAGCCTGCTGCCGGAAATCGAGGCGACTCCCGCCGACGTTGAGCGAGTGCTGGGCATCGTTCAATCGCTGGAGCCCGCCGGCGTGGCGGCGCGCAGTCTCGGCGAGTGCATTGCGCTGCAGCTCAAACAGCTGGATGCGGAAACGCCCGCGCGGAATGTCGCGATCCGGGTGGCGCTCGAGCATTTGGATTTGGTCGCCAGCCAGCAGCTCGCGCTGCTGCGCCGGCAACTGCGCTGCAGCGAAAGCGATCTGGAAATGGCGCTGGCCTTGGTGCGCTCCTGTCATCCGCGGCCCGGGGCTGCGGTCAATCCGACCCAGGCGCAATACGTCATCCCCGATGTGTTCGTGCGCCGCACCGAGCACGGTTGGACGGTCGAAATCAACCAAGCCACCGTACCACGCGTGCGCGTCAATCAAAGCTACGCCAACTTGATATCGCGGGCGCCCGATCACGCCATGCTGCGCACTCAGTTGCAGGAAGCGCGCTGGTTGATGCGCAGCTTGGAGATTCGAAATGAAACCTTGGTGAAAGTGGCGCGCTGCATCGTGCAGCGCCAGACGAGCTTTTTCGAAATCGGCGAAGAAGCCATGGAGCCGCTGATCTTGAAGGATGTGGCCGAGGCGGTCGAGATGCACGAGTCGACCATCTCCCGCGTCACCACGGCCAAGTACATGCACACGCCGCGCGGCGTGTTCGAGTTTCGTTACTTCTTCTCGAGCCACGTCGAAGCGGCGGACGGCACCGAAATGTCGTCGACCGCCATTCGCGCCAAGATCAAGAAACTGATTTCTCAAGAGAATCCAGAAAATCCGTTGAGCGATGCCAAGCTGGCGGAAATTCTGTCGCAAGAAGGCATACCCGTGGCCAGACGCACGGTTGCCAAGTACCGCGAGGGCATGCAGATCGCGCCGTCCAACGAGCGCAAGAGAGCGGCTGCCCGCGCGTCCTAAAGTGAAAGGAGGAAACATGCAATTGGATCTCAGCGGTCATCATGTGGAAGTTACCCCCGCGCTGCGCGGCTACGTCTACAAGAAATTCGAGCGAATCTCCCGGCATTTCGAGCAGCTGATTGACGTCCACTGCGTACTCACAGTCGAAAAAATGACGCACAAAGCGGAGGCCACCTTGATGGTGCGCGGAAACAAGATCTACGCAGATGCAACCGAAGAGAACATGTATGCTTCCATCGACGCGCTGGCCGACAAGCTCGACCGCTGCGTCAAAAAGCACAAGGAAAAGATCTCCCAGCACCGCGCCGAGGATGTCCTCAAAACGCGCTAGGGAGCCCAAGCGACACAACCGGACAGGCCCCTCATGTCAATGCGGCTGATCATCGTGAGCGGGCTTTCCGGTTCCGGCAAGAGCGTTGCCCTGCACATGCTGGAAGACATCGATTTCTACTGTGTCGACAATATTCCGGCCGCATTGCTCAAGCCCTTCATTTCTCACACGGTCCGCGGCATGGGTGACACCTACCCGCGGACGGCGGTGGGCCTGGACGCGCGCAACCGGGCCAGCGAAATTGAAACGATCCCTGCCCTGGTCGCCGAACTGCGCCGCAGCAACATCGATTGCGAAGTTCTATATCTGCACGCCGCCGAGGAAGTGCTGCTCAAACGCTATGCCGAGACGCGCCGCAAGCACCCTCTGGTGACAGGCGAGGTCGGCTTGCGCGAAGCCATCGCCTTGGAGCGCACGCTGCTTGAACCCATCACCACCGCTGCGGACTGGGTGATCGATACTTCGAACATGGGCGTGCACGCGCTGCGCGAGCTCATTCGCGAGCGCATCGAACGCAGGCACGAGGGCCAGCTGTCCTTGATGTTCGAGTCCTTCGGTTACAAGCACGGTATTCCGGGCGACGCGGACTTCGTATTCGACGTGCGCAGCTTGCCAAACCCCCATTGGGAAACCGCCCTGCGCAGGTTGAACGGCCGCGACCCGGCCGTCATTGAGTATCTCGCCGGCTTCGCGAGTGTGCGCAGCATGATTGCGGACCTGAGCGCATTTTTGGAGAAGCGCGTGAGCGAGTTCTCGCACGCAAATCGCAGCTATTTGACCATTGCCATCGGTTGCACCGGGGGCCAGCATCGATCCGTGTATATCGCCGAACAGCTCGCGGAACACTTCCGCGAATCACACCCGCAAGTCCTGACGCGGCACGACTCCCTGCAAAAGGCCTAGGAGTGAGTCCGGGACCCGTGCGCGCCGGCCTTCTGGCGCTGATCGTCATGGCCGCTGTCGCATTCGAGCCCAGCGTTGCGCAGGTCCCGCGTGCGAATGTTCCGCCGGCGCCGGCTGCGAATAGCTATGGTGCTCATATCCTCGCCGGTAGCAGTAATCAGGGGCGGAACCAGCAGCAGCCCTACGTGACCGCGGGCGACAGGACCTACTTGATCGGAGCTCAGAGTGGGAATTTCCCTGATATGGGCCATCATGTACCGGGAAATGTGCAGTTACACGGTCACAGTCGCCTCACGTGCAAGCTCCACCCTGACCTTCATTGTCTCAGGCTCGCCGAGAAGCCAGAGCGACGCCCTTGCAGCCTATGATTATCTGGCTAAGCACCATGCCGCGCTGCTGGCGCAAAAGCTCGCGCACTATGCCTCGATCATCAATCGGGCTCGCATAAAAATCCCGGACCAGCGCCTGCAAGATGTCTACAACTGGACCAGGATCAACATGCTTCGAAGCCAGTCGAACAAGGTGAATGCCAACGGCCGCATCGCGCATGAGATCGCGGCCGACGCAGCGGTGGCGAATCCCGGCAATACTCAGGAGACGGCGCAATCGCCGAAGCATTGAAGGACGCCGATGCAAGAGACCGATACCGGATTGAGCACGACGCGGCGCAGAAGGCAGAGTTCTTGAGGATGCGGAGGGAGACAGGGCATGGATCACCAACAAGAACTGGGTCATCGCAACGCCGATGGAAACCGGCATCGCTCCGCGGGCGCGGGCGATCTCACTTCTGGATAAAATTCGGCGCGAAAAACAGCTGCGAATACGGGCCCTACCTTTCGGCCGTCGAAAGACGTTCGATGATGACGATCTCGACCGGCGTGGAGGCCGTTGCCGAAGCTAAAACGATCGTGCTGGAGCCCACCTGCCGGCCGGCTGGGAGGACATCAGTATCGAGGATCTTCCTATCGGCGCAAACCTGGTTTCCTTTTCGCGCACCAGAACCCGGCAAGGAGTCATCTACGATATTGAGGCGAAAGAGAACGGCTGGAGCTTCGTTCTCAGAACACCGGCTGCGCCGGACAGCCGGTATTTTCTCAACGGCCGACCGGTCAATTCTTCGTCTTCCGGCATCCGTTGGAGGGGAGGAAAAATCGAGTGCTGATAACTTCCCCGCAAGGTGCCTAGGAGCTGCGCGCCGCCCGAAACTGGCGCGCATTCTCCAACTGCAAAAAGTCGCGAATCTGCCCGGCCCGCGCTTTGGCATCTTCGTAGCCCATGTCGATCATTTCTCGCGTGAAGCCGCGCTCGAACAGCAGATAGCTCAGCAGCAGCGAGTTAGGCGCGTTGTGGGCGCCCAAGGCACGTAATAGCGTCCTCAAGGCGCGCGGCAGTTCATCCACATGCCGCCGCGCGATCTCGTTCACGTCGCGCGTCGGCGTGATCACCAGCGTATCAATCGGCTGCATGCCGACACTTTCGTTGTAGCGATTGATGCGCTCGAGACTGGCATTCAGCGTGTCCATGAATAGCGAGTCCAGCATGAAGCCGAACATTTGGCTGAAAGTGGGCTCGATCGGCGGCCGCAGCGGCGGCGCGCCGGTGGGCGCCGGATCATTGACCCCGATGATCAGAAGACGCGTGGCGCCGAGCAGAATTGCCGGACTTAAGGGCGATGTCTGGCGCATGGCGCCGTCGCCGAAGTAGGCGTCATTGAGCAGCACCGGGCGGAACAGGAAGGGGATGGCAAGGCTGGCCATCAAGTGATCCAGCGTCAAGGTGGCCCGCACGCCCTTGCGATAGACGCGCCTCCACGGCTCCGCTGTAGGCTCGGCGGCAAAGAAGGTCACCGAGTCGGCATCGCCGTAACAGGTCGCGCTGATGCCGATGGCATGCAGGTGCGTCTTGTACAAGCTGCGTGGGATGCCGTCGAAGTGCAAATGCGTGCGCAGCAACTCCCACAAGGGCGAATTGTCGAACAAGGAATGCGGCGGCTGCACCAGCCAGCCGCCGGTGAGAAACGCCAGGAACCAATGCAAGCCGGATTTCAGCATGCTCACCGCGTCCGCCTTGAACACTTGATGCACCCTAAAATCGCGCCACACCCGCTCGATCGCCAAGATGGAGCGCCGGAAGTGCGCCGCATCCGAGGCCAGAGCGACGGCGCTTACCGCGCCCGCCGAGGTGCCGGTAATAATGGGAAAAGGACAGGCCGAGCCGCGCCGGAGCAGGTCCGCGATACCCTTGAGCACGCCGACCTGGTAGGCCGAACGGGCGCCGCCGCCCGTCAACACCAAGCCAAGCTGTCGGGGCTCCGGAATCACGTCAGCGCGTCAATCAGGTCATCCAGCCCGGCCAGCGTCAGGGGATACATGCGGCCTTCCAGCAGCTCGCGCGTGGTATCGATCGAAGCGGTCTGGCGCCAACGCGACTGCGGCTGCGGATTGATCCAGCCGAATTTTGGATACTGCTTCATCAAGCGCTCGAGCCACACGCTGCCTGCTTCAGGATTCCAGTGCTCGACGCTGCCGCCGGGATGAGTGATCTCATAGGGACTCATGGTCGCATCGCCCACCAGAATCAGCTTGTAGTCCGGTCCGTAGGTGCGGATGATTTCAGTGGTGCCGACGTGCTCATTGAAGCGCCGCCGATTGTCCTTCCACAACGCTTCGTACACGAAGTTGTGAAAGTAATAGTATTCGAGATGCTTGAACTCGCTGCGCGCGGCGGAAAATAATTCCTCGCAGGTCGTGACGTGATCATCCATCGATCCGCCAATATCCAAGAGCAGCAAAATCTTGATGACATTCTTGCGCTCGGCCTGCATTTTAATGTCGAGCCAGCCGCCCGAGCGCGCCGTGGCGTCGATGGTGTCGGCCAGCGCCAACTCGTCGGGCACGCCGCGCCGCGCAAAGCGGCGCAGGCGCCGCAGCGCGATCTTGATGTTGCGCGTTCCCAATTCTACCTTGTCGTCCAGATTGGCGAATTCGCGTTTGTCCCAGACTTTTACGGCGCTGCGGTTGCGCCCGCCGTCCTGGCCGATACGCACACCCTCCGGATTAAAACCATAGGCTCCGTACGGCGAGGTTCCCGCGGTACCGATCCACTTATTGCCGCCCTGATGCCGCTCCTTCTGCTCTTCGAGACGCTTCTTGAGCGTCTCCATCAACTTGTCCCAGCCGCCCATGGTCTCGATCTCGGCCTTTTCCGCGTCGCTGAATTCGCGCACCATGAGCTTTTCGAGCCAATCGGCCGGCAGCTGGCGCTGCAACTGCGCGAACAGGTCCTCTATGCCCTTGAAGTGCGCCGCAAAGGCGCGATCGTAGCGGTCATAGTACTTCTCGTCCTTGACCAGGCAGGTGCGCGCCAAATAATAAAAGCGCTCGGCGCTCAAGTCGCCCAAACCGGCCTTGAGGGCCTCGAGCAGAGTCAACAATTCGGTGATCGAGACCGGGACGCCGGCCTTGCGCAGCAAAAAGAAAAACTTAACGAGCATTCCGGCGGTGCAGGAAGACCAGCTGCTCGAACAGGTGCACGTCCTGCTCGTTCTTCAGCAGCGCGCCATACAGCGGCGGAATGAGTTTTTTGGCGTCATCGCTGCGCAATGCTTCCGGGGAAATGTCTTCGCTGACCAGCAGCTTGATCCAATCGAGCAACTCCGAGGTCGTGGGCTTCTTCTTGAGGCCCGGCGTTTCGCGGATCTTGAAAAAAGTGGTCAGCGCTTCGTGCAGCAGCTCGCGCTTCAGGTCAGGAAAATGCACGTCGACGATTTGGGTCATCGTCGCGGTGTCGGGAAAACGGATGTAGTGGAAGAAGCAGCGCCGCAAAAACGCGTCGGGCAATTCTTTTTCGTTGTTGCTGGTGATGACGATGATCGGCCGATGCCTGGCGCGCACCGTCTCGTGCGTTTCATAAACAGAGAATTCCATGCGGTCCAGCTCGCGCAGCAGATCGTTCGGAAATTCGATGTCCGCCTTGTCGATTTCATCGATGAGCAGCACCGGCTGCATGTCGCAATCAAAGGCCTCCCACAAATTACCCTTGAGGATGTAGTTGCGGATGTCCTTGACCCTGGGATCGCCAAGCTGTGAATCGCGCAGACGCGATACCGCGTCGTATTCATACAATCCCTGCTGCGCCTTGGTGGTGGATTTGATGTGCCACTCGAAAAATGGCTTGTCGAGACTGCGCGCTATTTCATTGGCTAGCAAGGTCTTGCCCGTTCCGGGTTCGCCCTTGATCAGCAGGGGCCGCGACAGAACCACCGCGGCGTTGACCGCGGCCATCAATTCTTCGGTGGCGATGTATCGATCAGTGCCGCGAAATTCGTTGGGCATGTAAAGCTACTTGCGGGTGACGCGCAGGATTTGCATGGAATTGGTGCCGCCGGAGATGCCGCTGAGCTCGCCCTTGGTAAGAATGATGTGATCGTTCTCGAGCACCAATTTCTGGCCCAGCAGGAGGCGAAAAATCGAGAAATACACCGCTTCACCGCGATCCTCGACGTCGTAGGCGATCGGATAGACGCCGCGATACAACGTTACCCGGCGGCGCGTGGTCTCATGCCGGGTAAATGCATAGATGGGAATATCGGAGCGCACGCGCGACATCCACAGCGCCGTCGAACCGGATTCGGTCAACGCGACGATGGCTTTCACATGCAGGTGATTCGCGGTGTACATGACCGCGGAGGCGATGGCCTCATCCGTGTGGGCGAAGAATCCGCTCTGGCGCTGACGCGCGCGCACATGCTCCACTTCGTACTTTTCCGCGCCGACGACGATCTGCGCCATGGCTTCCACCACCTTGACGGGATGCCGGCCGGAAGCGGTCTCCGCGGACAACATGACGGCATCGGTCCCGTCCATGACGGCATTGGCGACATCGGACACCTCGGCCCGCGTGGGAATCGTGGCGGTAATCATGGACTCCATCATCTGCGTGGCCATGATCACGACTTTGTTCTGATGCCGGGTTTCCTGAATGATCAGTTTCTGCAGGCCGGCGAGCTCAGCGAAACCCATTTCCACGCCCAAATCGCCGCGCGCCACCATCACGCCATCGCTGGCCTTGACGACGGCGGCCAGATTCTTGATCGCCTCGGCACGCTCGATTTTCGCGACCAGGAGAGCGTGTCCTCCCGCCTGGCGCAGCAGTCCGCGGGCCTCATCCATGTCCGCGGCGTCGCGCGGAAACGAGATCCCCAGATAATCCACCTTCAGGCGCGCCGCCGTGACGATGTCCTCGCGGTCCTTGTCGGTCAGTGCGCCGGCGGACAGGCCGCCGCCCTGCCGGTTGATGCCTTTGTTGTTGCCGAGCTCGCCGCCGACCAGAACGCGGGTTTTGATGCGCGGGCCTTCTATTCCCACGACCCGCAAGCTGATCTGGCCATCGTTCAAAAGGAGCACGTCGCCGGCGAACACGTCTGTCGGCAACCTCTTGTAGGCAATTCCCACCGAGTGTTCGGTGCCCGCATCGACGGCCAGCGAGGCATCCAAGGTGAACTCGGCGCCATCGCACAGCTGGATCTTTCCGCCGACGAAGCGGTCGATGCGGATTTTTGGTCCCTGAAGATCGCCGAGCACACCCACGTAACGGCCCGCGTGGCGCGCTGCCTCGCGGACCAGTTCAACTCGGCGCGCATGGTCCGCAACGACGCCGTGCGAGAAATTCAAACGCACCACGTCCACACCGGCGCGAACCATATCCTCCAGCACCTCTGGATCGTCCGTGGCCGGCCCCAAGGTCGCGACAATTTTGGTGCGCCGCAGACCGGTGCTCAT
This sequence comes from Steroidobacteraceae bacterium, assembly GCA_039924385.1. Lineage (GTDB taxonomy): Bacteria > Pseudomonadota > Gammaproteobacteria > Steroidobacterales > Steroidobacteraceae > Bog-1198. Next base: position 220,563 of record JBDTAV010000001.1, on the reverse strand, counting down.
GCCGCACGCTGCTCGAGAATCTCAACCGCGGGCAGTTTCTTGCCTTCGACGAATTCCAGGAAAGCGCCGCCGCCCGTGGATATGTAGGAAATGCTGTCCTCGATGCCGTATTTCTCGATGGCGGCCAGGGTGTCGCCGCCGCCTGCCAGAGAAAAGGCCTTGCTGCGCGCGATGGCTGTGGCCAGCGTGCGCGTGCCCTCGCCGAACTGGGCGAATTCGAACACGCCCACCGGGCCGTTCCAAAGAATCGTGCCGGCAGAGGCCACCAATGCCGCGATCGCTTCGGCTGAATCCGGACCGATGTCGAGAATCATGTCCTCCGCGGATACCTGGCGCACGTCCTTGACGTCGGCTTCCGCCTTCGCCGAGAACTCCTTCGCCACCACCACATCCGTCGGCATGGGAATGACGATGCCGCGTTTTTTTGACTGCTCGAGCAGCCGCTTGCAAATGTCCAGCATGTTGGGTTCGTACAGCGACTTGCCCACGTTAAAACCCAACGCCGCGAGAAAGGTATTGGTGATGCCGCCGCCGACGATGAGCTGATCCACCTTGCTCAACAGGGATTCGAGCACCGTGAGCTTGGTCGAGACCTTGGAGCCCGCGACGATGGCCAGCAGCGGCCGTGCCGGTTTCTCGAGTGCGGTTTCGAGCGCCGACAACTCGCTGACGAGCAAGGGGCCGGCGCAAACGATGGGCGCGAACTTCGCCACCCCGTGGGTGCTGGCTTCGGCGCGATGCGCCGTGCCGAACGCGTCCATGACGTAAATGTCGCACAGCGCCGCCATGCGCCGCGACAAATCGTCCGCATCCTTCTTTTCGCCTTTGTTGAAGCGCACGTTTTCCAGCAGTACGACTTCGCCGGGACCGACTTCGACGCCGTCGAGCCAGTCCTTCTTGAAGGCCACGGGCACGCCGAGCAGTTGCGCCAGGCGCTTGGCTACGGGCGCTAGGGAAAACTCCTCCGCATACTTGCCCTCTTCGGGGCGCCCGAGGTGCGACATGATGAGCACGCGCGCCCTCGCAGCCAGGGCCGCCTGAATGGTGGGCAACGCGGCGCGGATGCGCGCATCGCTGCTCACCGATCCGCCTTGGATCGGCACGTTCAGGTCCTCGCGAATCAGCACCCGCTTGCCGCGCAGATCGAGGCTGGACATTTTAGTGATATTCAAGAGGGACTCTTACTTGGCCTTCGACCAGGCCAGCGTCGTATCAAGCATGCGGTTGGAAAATCCCCACTCATTGTCGTACCAGGAGCATGCCTTCACCAGCGTCCCTTCGATGACTTTGGTCAGCGTCGCATCGTAGGTGGATGAGGCGGGATCGTGATTGAAGTCCACGGATACCAGCGGTTGATCGTTATAGGCCAGAATGCCCTCGAGCGGGCCGTTCGCTGCCGCCTTGATGGCATCGTGAATTTCCTGCACGCTGGTTTTGCGCGCTGCGATAAAGCTCAAATCCACCATTGACACGTTGATGGTCGGCACGCGTATAGCAAAGCCGTCGATTTTGCCTTTCAGCTGCGGCAATACCAGGCCGACCGCCGCCGCGGCGCCGGTCTTGGTCGGAATCATCGACATGGTGGCCGAGCGCGCGCGGCGCAGGTCCGAGTGATACACATCCGTCAGCACCTGATCGTTGGTGTAGGAGTGAATTGTATTCATTACACCCGCAACCACGCCGACCGTCTCGTGCAGCACCTTGACCAAGGGCGCCAGGCAATTGGTGGTGCAGGACGCATTCGAAATCACCGTCATGCTGGATTTCAAAATGTCGTGATTCACGCCGTAAACGATGGTGGCGTCCACATCCTCGCCGCCGGGCGCGGAAATTACGACTTTCTTGGCGCCCGCGGCGAGATGCGCCGCCGCTTTGGCCTTACTGGTGAATAAACCGGTGCACTCGAGCACGTAGTCGACGCCGAGTTCTGCCCAGGGCAATTTGCTCGGATCGCGCTGCGCAACGACGCGGATGCGATCGCCGTTGACCACCATGGAATCGCCGTCGACATGCACGTCGCCGCGAAATCGGCCATGGGCGGTATCGAATCGGGTCAGGTGAGCATTCGTATTGGCATCGCCCAAGTCGTTGATGGCGACGATCTTGAGGCTGCCGCCATGCTTGCCTTCGTACAGTGCCCGCAGGATATTGCGGCCGATTCGTCCGTAACCATTGATGCCAACTTTGATCGCCATCGTATTCCTCATGCGCTTCGAGCAACTATAAACGGAGTCGAAGCGACCCCGACCCATTGGCGCCCGCTACGCGAGCGCTAAACCTGAAACCGCGTCAACTGCCTCGATCACCTTCTCGGCGGTAAAGCCGAATTGCGGAAACAGCACTTTGGCAGGCGCCGAAGCGCCGAAGTGATCGATGCCCACCACCTGCCCTTTCAGACCGACGTAGCGCCACCAGTCAGAGCGCACGCCGGCCTCGACGGCCACGCGCCGCGTGACGGCCGCGGGCAGCACGCTCTCCTTGTACGCCTCGTCCTGCGCGTCGAAGCGGTTGGTGCTTGGCATGGACACCAGCCGGACTTTTCGGCCCTTGGCATTCATGCTGCGCACCGCCTCGGCAGCGATTCCCACCTCGGATCCGGTGGCGATCACGATGGCTTCAGGAGCGCCGGCGGGCTCGATGAGCACATAGCCGCCCCGTGCGATATTGGCCACCTGCGCAGGCTCGCGCGCTTGGTGCGTGCAGGCCTGGCGCGTCAATACCAGCAGCGTCGGTCCGTCTCGATTATCCAGAGCCGTGCCCCACGCCAAGGCGGTTTCCACCCCATCGCAGGGCCGCCACAAATCGATATGTGGGATGACCCGCAGACTTGCAAGCTGCTCGATCGGCTGATGCGTGGGGCCATCCTCGCCCAGTCCGATCGAATCGTGGGTATAGACGAAGATCACGCGAATGCGCATCAGGCAGGCCATGCGCACGGCATTGCGAGCATAGTCCGAAAAGGTCAGGAACGTGCCGCCGTAGGGAATGAAGCCGCCGTGCGCCGTGATGCCGTTCATGACGGCCGACATGCCGAACTCACGCACGCCGTAGTGAATGTAATTCCCCGCGGGCGCGGTTGGGCCCAAGGTCACCGAGTCCTTGCGCCAGGTGCCGTTTGAGGGCGTCAAATCCGCCGAGCCGCCCAGCAGCTCCGGCAACGAGGGTCCGATGGCATTGAGCGCCGCCTGCGAGGATTGTCGAGTGGCCAGGGACGTAGCCGCAGACTGCGCTCCGCCGGCGAATGCCCGCAGCAAATCGTCGAATCCGGCCGGCAGATCACCCGCCATGCGCCGTTCCAGTTCGTCTGCCAACGCGGGAAATTCTTGACGGTAGGCGGCGAACCGGCTGCTCCACCCGCGTTCGGCAGCGGCACCCTTTTCGCGTCGATCCCACGCGGCGCGAATATCGGCGGGTATTTCGAATGGCGGTGAACTCCAGCCCAGCTCTCTGCGTGCGACTGCGATATCGGCCTCGCCCATCGCTTCGCCATGCATGGTTTGAGCGCCTTGCTTGGGTGCACCAAAACCGATGAGGGTCTTTGCACAAATGAACGAGGGCTTGTCGGTGACGGCGTGCGCGGCCGCCAGCGCTGCGGCAACGGACTCGCTGCTCTGGCCGTCGACATGCGGTATGACGTGCCAGCCGTACGCCTCGAAGCGGCGCGCGGTATCGTCATCGAACCAGCCCACGACCCGGCCGTCGATCGAAATACCGTTATCGTCATAGATCGCGATGAGCTTGCCGAGCTGCTGCATCCCGGCGAGGGAGGCCGCCTCGTGCGAAATGCCTTCCATCATGCAACCGTCGCCCACGAATACATAGGTGTGATGATCGATGATGGTGTGGCCCGGCCGGTTGAAGGTGGCCGCCAGCGAGCGCTCGGCGAGCGCCATTCCCACCGCATTGGCGAAACCCTGGCCCAATGGTCCCGTGGTGGTCTCGATGCCGAGATGCACTTCACGCTCCGGATGCCCCGGAGTCTTCGAGCCGAATTGCCGAAAGTTCTTGATTTCATCCATCGACAACGGATAGCCGGTGAGATGCAATACCGAGTAGAGCAACATCGACGCGTGGCCGTTGGAGAGCACGAATCGGTCACGGTCCATCCAGGTCGGATTGCTTGGATTGAACTTAAGCACGTCCCGCCACAGGACTTCCGCGATGTCCGCCATGCCCATGGGCGCGCCAGGATGGCCAGAATTCGCCTTTTGGACCGCGTCCATGGAGAGAGCTCGAATGGCGTTTGCAAGGTCGCGGCGGGTGGGCATGGAGAGGCTTCTTCTTTAACGAGACAAGCCGGCTATTGTCTCCGATGAGCCCTCTGCCAGCAATGCCGCGTGATTTCGGTCGCAATACTTGCGCGAGTTGTCGATTTGCGACGGAACGCGGTCACATAACCGGAGTCGGTTATGTATAAAGCTTAAGAGGCTGCGCCATGACCCAGTTCACCGTCGCCAAAGCACTGCTTTGTTACCATTAACCCCGATGCAAATTCTACAAATCACGGATACGCATCTCTATGGCAGCGCGAGCGGCAGATTGCGCGGCGTTGAGACCGATTCGAGCCTGCATGCGGCGCTCGATAATGCGTTTTCGCGCGCGCCGAACTACGAGGCCGTGCTGGTCACCGGCGATTTAGTGCAAGACGATAAGTCGGGCTATCTGCGGTTCCGCAGCTTTTTCGGCAATCTCAAAAAGCCTGTGTTGTGCATCCCCGGCAATCACGACGAGCCGGAGACCATGCGTGCTGAACTTAACGCAGATCCGTTCAAAATTTGCGGCGCGCATACCATCGGTGATTGGACCTTCGTGATGCTCGACAGCTACGATCCGGGTCATGTGGGCGGACGCCTGACGAAGAACGAGCTGGCGCGCCTCGATGCGGCGCTAAAGGCCGCTCCGCGGCACGCCATGGTGTGCCTGCACCATCACCCGATTGCGATGGGCAGCCGCTGGTTGGACAGCGTGGGACTCGCCGCGGCGCAAGATTTTTGGAACGTCATCGATGCGCACTCGAATGTACGCGCCGTAGTGTGGGGCCACGTACACCAAGCGTTCGACGGCAACCGCGGCGCAGTGCGCCTGTTTGCGACCCCATCCACCGGAGCGCAGTTTCTGCCGAAGAGCGATCGCTACGCGGTGGATTCGGCACCGCCCGCCTACCGTAGTTTCGAATTACACGCAGATGGACGTATCGACTCTCAGGTGCACTGGGTAGAATCGGGGCGACTGCGGCAAACCGCCAGCTAGGAGCCTCCCGGGCCCACATCCTCGATGCGACGATCCTTGATCCGCTGGCGATTGCTGGGACTGGTGCTGTCGTGCGTCGCGCTCGCGGCCCCGCTGCGCGCCGATGGCCCACTGCACACCTTGTGGGAATTGCACGGCCCGCACAACACCGTCTACGTCTTAGGCTCGATTCACGTGCTGCGCCCGCGCGACTATCCGCTTGCGCCGGCGGTGCTGACTGCCTACCGCGACGCCAACTCGATTTTAATGGAAGTCAATTTGGCGCAGATCGATCCGCAACGCATGCAGACAGAGCTGCTCGTCAGCGCGCGGCTGCCAGAGGGCAAAACCCTGCCGGGCATCATGGGCGACGCGCGCTACAAGCGCGCGCAAGTCCTCGCCCAAGAGGTTGGCATTGATATCGGTATTTTCGACGCCTTTGCGCCCTGGTTTGCGGCGGAAGCGATTTCGCAGCTGCAGCTGCAGCAGCTCGGGTTTCAGTCCAAGTCCGGCGTCGAAATGTTTTTCTTGGATCGTGCGCGCGCCGACGGCAAGTCCGTGGCGGGACTCGAGACGGTGCACGATCAAATCGCTCTGTTCGATGCGCTGAGCATGGACGAGCAGGCCGAATACCTGGTCTCGAGCCTCGAGGAAGCGCATGACCTGCCGAAGGAAGTCGACGCCATGGTGCATGCCTGGGCCAGCGGCGATACGCAGTGGTTCGCGAATCAGCTGAAATCCGAGATCGGCCGCGATCCGCTGCTATACGACTCGGTGCTGGTGGCCCGCAACCGCAAGTGGGTGCCTAAAATCGAGGCGCTGCTCAACGGTGACAAGAATTACTTGGTGATCGTCGGCACCGCACATCTGGTGGGCCAGGGCAGCGTGATTGCGCTGTTGAAAAAAGACGGGATCGCGGCCGCCCAAAGATGAGCGTCAGAGCGACAACGATCCCGAGACTGCTAAATCAACTCCTTCGAGCCTGCATCTGCGCCTTCAGCGCGGCGAGCTGCGTTTGCTGGGCCGGCGTCAGTATCTTGAAGATCTGCGCGCGCACTGATTCGCGCTGCGTGATCATCTGCGAGTGCAGCGAACCATTGGCCTCCGTGACTTGCGCCACGACGGCGGGATAGTTTGCATCGGTCGGCTGCGTTTGGCTCAGCTTCAGCGAGTTGGCGCGCATCTCCTGATGAATGCTCTTCATCTGCGGCCCGGCATTCGCCATGATGATCTTGATCGATGCCTGCTGCTCCGCACTCAAGTTGAGCTTCGACAAGAGCTGAAAGACGCCGTGGTGGTGCTGCCATCCATGCGGGCCCGGCGCGGCCGGCGCCGCAGTCGTCGCTTCATCGGCCGCAGTCGCGATCGAAATGCCCGCAGCGGTTGTCGCCAGCGCGCCGGCCGCCAGGAGAATTCCAGTCAGCAAGTTGCGATTCGATTTCATATTCAGTGCTCCAATACGGTAAAAGAAGATACGGCTCTATCCTAGACTGGCGCCGTGTAAACATGTGTCAGAGGCAAGGCAGGGTTCTGTTAAGAATTGCAAATTCGACGCGCTGAGAGCTCGGGGAGTGCCGACTGTGCCAGAGTATGCGGTATGACAACTGATCCCACGGCGACTCGCGCGCCTCGCGTCCTCTTGGTCGATGATGATCGCGAGCTCTGTCAGATGCTGTCCGAATATCTGGACGCTGAACATTTCGATGTGAAAAGCGTGCACGACGGCGCCGAGGCTCTGGCGGAACTGCAGGCCGGCGAATTTGAAATCGTGATTCTCGACGTAATGCTGCCGAGCGTCGGCGGACTCGATGTGATGCGCAAACTGGGCGCCTCTTACGCCACTCCCATCCTGATGCTGACCGCGCGCGGCGACGACGTGGACCGCATCGTTGGGCTGGAACTCGGCGCCGACGATTATTTGAGCAAGCCCTTCAATCCGCGCGAATTGGTGGCGCGCATCCGTGCGATTCTGCGCCGCGCCAGCAGCCGCTCGCCCCGCGGCAGCGCTCCCGATGTACTGAATGTCGGCCCCATCACCTTGAACTCGGGAACGCGGCAGGTGCACGTTGCGCAAAAGCCGGTGGCGCTCACCGGCGCGGAATTTCGCGTGCTCGAATTGCTCATGCGATCCGCGGGCCAGGTGATTTCGCGCGACTCGATGACGGAACAGGCGCTTGGCCGCAAGCTCGCGGCCTACGATCGCAGCATCGACACGCACATCAGCAATTTGCGCCGCAAGCTCGAACTCGAGGCCGGCAAGAATCCCGAAATAAAGAACGTTCGCGGCTCGGGCTACACGTTGACTTGGAGCCTGGCGCCTACATAAGCTCGCATGCATAGCCTTTTCTTAAGAATATTTCTTTTGTTCTTGCTCGCGATGACGCTCATCGTCGGCAGCAGCATCGCCACCACCTACACCATCACTTCCCGCGAAAACGAGCCGTTCGAGTACCAGCGCCGCCCCTCCGTCGCCATCCAGGCGTCGGAAATTTTGGCGCGCGGCGGCGTCAGTGCTTTGAAAAGCTGGCTGGAGGGAAACAAGATCACCATGGGCGATCGCGAATTATTCATCATCGGCCCCGATGGCAGGGACATTCTCGGCCGGCGCCTGCCCGAAAGCGTCTCGCGCCGTCTTGAATTCATCAATCGTGAACCGGTCCCGGGCAATTTCCGCCCGAGTCGCGCAGCGCCGCAAATCATCGCCCCGGACGGATCGATATACACGGTGGTCATGACCCCCCGGCGCCCCAGCATCTTCGGCGCGCTGAGCTTGCCGGCCATATCCCTGACCATTCTCGGCATCGCGCTCGTCGTGAGCGCACTCACCAGTTGGTGGCTGGCGGAGCACCTCACGGCGCCCATTCGCCGCATTCAGGCCGGCGCGCGCGCACTTGCCTCAGAAAATCTCGATGTGCGGGTGAGCGCGGGCCTCGAGGGCCGCAAGGACGAGCTCGCGGTTCTGGCGCGCGATTTCGACGCCATGGCCGATCAGTTGCGGGCGAATCGCAGTGCGACCACACAGCTGTTGCGCGACATATCCCATGAGTTGCGCTCGCCTCTGGCCAGAATGCGGGTCGCCTTGGGCCTCGCGCGCCAGCCCCCGGCGGACTCAGCAAGGCAACTGGACCGGCTTGAACGCGAGATTGAACGCCTTGATTCGATGATCAGCCAGGTGCTGAAGCTCGCGCGCCTGCACGGTACCGACGCTCTGCTGGCGCGGGAGCGCTTCGAACTCGACGACGTCATCGAGGAGTTGGTACGCGACGCCAATTTCGAGGGCGCCGTGAAGAACTGCAAGATTGTCTTGCGCGGCGCGGCCAATAACGCGGTGCTCGGCAGCCGCGAACTGCTGCGCAGCGCGCTCGAGAACGTGCTGCGCAACGCGGTGCGCTACAGCCCGAACGACACGCCGGTGGAGATGCAGGTCGCGCGCGCAAACAGCGGCTTGGAGATTGTCATTCGCGATCACGGACCAGGCGTGCCGGCCGCCGATTTGGAGCGAATCTTCGAGCCTTTTTATCGAGTGGCCGAATCACGCGACCGCGCCAGCGGCGGCGAGGGCATCGGCCTTGCCATCACCTCTCAGGTCATGAAGGCTCACGGCGGCTTCGCCAGGGCGGTCAATGCGAATAGCGGCGGGTTGGAGGTACGACTTAGCTTGCCCGAGACCGCCATCGCCGTCTAAAGTGCCAGGCGTGAGCCTGTTTCAAGAAGCCTGCAAGTACATTCCGGGCGGCGTCAACTCGCCGGTTCGAGCCTTTCGCGGTGTGGGCGGCGAGCCCATTTTCTTCAAGAAAGCCAACGGCGCCTATATGGTGGCGGCGGATGATCGCCGCTACATCGACTTTGTCGGCTCCTGGGGTCCGATGATTTTGGGCCACGCGCATCCGCGGGTCATCGAAGCCGTGCAGCAAGTCGCCGCCGACGGCTTGAGCTTCGGCGCCCCGACTGAATTGGAGACGCGGCTGGCGCGTCGCGTGGTGGAACTCATGCCGTCCATCGAACTGGTCCGCTTCGTCAGTTCCGGCACCGAGGCGACCATGAGCGCGATTCGCCTCGCCCGCGGCTTTACCGGCCGCGATACCATCGTGAAATTCGAGGGCTGCTATCACGGCCATTCGGATTCCTTGCTGATCAAGGCCGGCTCCGGTGCGTTGACGCTCGGTGTGCCCACCTCGCCGGGCGTGCCGAAATCGCTCGCCGCCCATACGGTGACGCTCAACTACAACGACATCGATCAGGTCGAACGCGTGCTGCGGCAGATCGGCGCGCAGGTCGCGTGCGTCATCGTCGAGCCGGTGGCAGGCAACATGAACTGCATCCCGCCGGCGGCCGGCTTTCTGCAGACGCTGCGGCGCGAGTGTGACCGGTGCGGCGCGCTGCTGATATTCGACGAAGTCATGACGGGTTTTCGCGTCGCGTTGGGCGGCGCGCAAGCACTGTATGGCGTGCGTCCGGACTTGACCACGCTCGGCAAAATCATCGGTGGCGGCATGCCGGTGGGCGCGTTTGGCGGCCGGCGCGATGTCATGGAGCAGCTCGCTCCCTTGGGTCCGGTCTACCAAGCGGGAACGCTTTCAGGAAATCCGGTCGCGATGATCGCCGGCATCACCACGCTCGAACTCATCAGCGTGCCCGGGTTTCATCAACGCTTGGGCGCCATGACGGACACATTGACGCAGAAATTAGCAACGGCCGCCGCCGCCGCGGGAATTGCGCTGAGCACAAACCACGTCTGCGGCATGTTCGGATTTTTCTTCACGGCCGAGCACCCGGTCGATCGCTACGAGAAGGTCATGGCGTGCGACCTCGAGAGTTTCAAACGATTTTTTCACGGCATGCTGAAAGAAGGAGTGTATTTCGCTCCGTCCGCGTTCGAAGCCGGATTTTTGTCGGCGGCGCATTCGGCGGCGGACATCGAAACAACCGCCGTCGCCGCCGCGCGAGTTTTCGCATCGATGAACGCCCGAGAGTCTGTCTGAGTATTCAGACAGACTCCTAGGAGCCGCATCTTGCGCGCCTTTGCATGGTTCGTCGGCGCGACTGTGCTCGCGGGTGTGATTGGCGCGCTGCTCAGCTTTCCCGTCTATGAGCTGACGTCCACTTTCGCCGGTTGGGCTTTTCATCGCGTCGCCAGCCGGGTCGCCATGTTGGTGCTGATTGCCGAACTCGTGTGGCTGTGCCGGCACTTGAACCTCACGCGCGCGCGCGACTTCGGCTACGGTCTGCCCTGGCGCAGATTTCTCAAAGTGAGCTGCGCATGGGGTGCGATCGGCATTGCCACCGCCGCAGTGGGCGCGGCCTTTTTGCTCGCCACTCACCTGCGCGTCGTCAGCCCGGGCTTCGTGCCGACGCTCCTGAATTTCATGCGTATTTTCCTCGTCGGTTTAGGTTCCGGGGTTGCCGTCGCACTGCTGGAAGAAACTGTTATCCGCGGCGCCATGCACACGGCGATCGAACATGAATCAGGGCCGTGGGTCGCCGCACTGCTGACCGCGCCCTGGTTCGCCGTCCTGCATTTCTTCGCAAAAACCCGGATCGCGCCGGAGGATGTCGGCTGGGGCAGCGGCTTCGATCTGTTGCTGCGCTCGTTCTCTCCGCTGGCGCAACCCGCCCTGGTGTTCGATTCATTTCTTTCGTGGCTCATCGTCGGACTGATCTTGAGTCTCACGCGCGTGCTCTCCGGCAATATCGCCGTGGCGATCGGGCTGCACGCCGGATGGGTGGTGGTGCTGCGCATGCTCCAGGAAGGGACCACCAGCGGCGAGGCGCCGCAGTATTCCTGTTGGGTGGGCCGATTCGACGGTTTGCTGGGGTACTGGCTTCTGCCGTGGGGGATCTGTATCGCGATCGCACTGTGGCTCAGCCGCGCCCGGTGGGTGCCGCTGACACGCTCCGACACTGCGCCGCCGCTTACTTAGGAACCTAGTTCGCCGCGCCCTGCGCCAGGGGACCCAGCACATCCAGCCGCTGGATCGGGTCGTTGAGCTCCAGGCAGAATTGCTTTTCCGCCGCGGCGATCGGCAGAATTTCCGCGAGACGATACCCGACCCAAACCGCATCGTCCAAGTGCATCTCGATGCCGGCGTACACCTCGCCCAATTGCGGCAGGACGGTCTTGAGGAGTTCGGCCAGGCGCGCGTGACGCGAAAGCAAGGTGGTCTTGGCTTCGCACCCCAAACTTTCGATGCCGGCCAGATTCAGCCCGTCGCTTTGACGGCTGCGGCTCAAGATGCGAAAGCGCTGCTCGCCCACGCAGGACAGGCCGAGGAAGCCATCCGACAACTGATGGAAGTCGACGATCTTCGCCATCGTACCGACATCGAAGGTGTCGGCACGGCCCACCTCGCTGCCCTCCCGGATCAACGCCACGCCGAAGCGCTGATCTTCGCGCATGCAGCGGCGCACCATGTCGACGTAGCGGGTTTCAAAAATTCGCAGCGGCAGCGGACCTTCGGGAAACAGCACGACATTGAGCGGAAACAGCGCGATCGATTGCGGCGCGGGCATCAGCGCGCCCGCAACACTGTCAATAATTTATCGTGCAGACCGCCGAAACCGCCGTTGCTCATGATCAGAACATGATCGCCGGAGCGCGCCTCGCGGTTCAGGTCCTGCACCAATTCATCGATGCTTCCCGCCAGAACCGCTCGGTCTCGCATGCTCGAAACCGCACCCTTTAAATCCCAACCCAAGTCCTTGGGCGCAAAGAACCAGCTCTTGTCGGCGACCGTCAGCGAAGGCGCGAGCTGCTCACGATGCACACCCAACTTCATGGTGTTGGAACGGGGCTCCAGCACGGCAAGGATTCGCTGCGTTCCGACCCGCGCGCGCAGACCCTTGAGCGTGGTTTCGATCGCGGTCGGATGATGCGCGAAGTCATCGTACACCGTGACGCCATCGACCACGCCACGCACTTCCATGCGACGTTTGACGCCGCGAAACAAACTCAACGCTTGCGCGGCACGCTCGGGCGCTACGCCGGCATGCCGGGCGGCGCCGATTGCCGCCAGTGCATTCAGCACATTGTGCTCGCCGAACAACTCCCAAGCGACCTCTGCGACGCTGTTCCCCTTGAAGAATACGGTGAACCGGCTCGCTGCGGAGTCTGCCGCAATCCGCCCGGTCCAGTCGCACGTCGGCGCGTTTCCCGTCAAACCAAAGGATTCGCGTGGTGTCCAGCAACCCGCGCTCAAGGTGGTGGCCAGTTCAGGATCATGCCCGTTCACGATGAGCCGTCCGGACCCCGGTACCGTGCGCAGCAATTGATTGAATTGCCGCCGGATCGAGGCCACATCGGCATAGATATCGGCGTGATCATATTCCAGATTATTCAGGATGGCGGTGCGCGGGCGGTAATGCACGAATTTGGCGCGCTTGTCGAAAAACGCCGTATCGTATTCGTCGGCTTCAATCACGAAGAATGGCGCTTTGCCGAAGCGCGCGCTGGAATCGAAATTGCCTGGCACGCCACCCACCAAGTATCCCGGGCTAAGGCCGGCATGTTCCAGAATCCAGGTGAGCATCGCGGTGGTGGTGGTCTTGCCATGGGTGCCGGTGACCGCCATCACGTGGCGCGCATGCAAAACCTCTTCGGCAAGCCAGAGCGGCCCCGAGGTATACGGCAGGCCGCGGTCGAGCATGGCTTCAATCACCGGCATGCCGCGGCTCAGCGCATTCCCGACGACGACGACGTCCGGCTTGAGATCCAACTGATCGGCGCCATAGCCCTGCAGCAATTCGATGCCGAGCGCCTGCAGCTGCGTGCTCATGGGCGGATACACGTTCAGATCCGATCCGGTGACGCGAAATCCGGCTGCCTTGGCGATGGCTGCCACACCGCCCATGAAGGTGCCGGCGATGCCTAAGATATGAATGTGCCGCGTCACGATTGCGCCAGCAGCCGATGCTCGAGCAAATTGGATAAAAGCAAATAGCCGAGACTGATGCCGATCCCGAGCAGCAGGCCGGTATCCAGCGCGGAGCGCCAAATGTGCGCGCACGCCAGCAAATAGCCAATGAATACCGCAGCCCAGATCACCCCGATCGGCGCCGCTATCAGCTTGTCCTCGCCCAGCACGCGTATCAGCGAGTCCAACGGATAGAGAATCAAAAGGGCCAGGGCACCCACGCCCAAGAGCGCGGTTGCGGTCTGCAGAAAGCGAGCACGCCGGTGCGCGAGCGCCAATAAGACCCAGCTAAACACCAGCGGCATTCCAACTTCCAACCCGATGCGCAGCGGAATCTGGCCATTTGGGGGCGGGGGCAGCAGCGCGCCCATCACTTCCATTAGCGCCGCGGCGCACGCCGCCAGCGCCAGCAGCAACAGCGAGGCGGGCAAATACGCCGGCGTCTGGCGCCGAAGCGCGATATCTAAAAATGCTTTTGCGAATAGCAGCATAGCGATTAAAGTCTACTTCGCTGCAAATTGTACACGTGGTAAGACAATGCCTGACGCGATTTGGATCGATCGAAGCGAAGAACTGGAGACGCTGGCGCGCACGTTGGAATCGCAGCCCGCGATCGGCCTGGACACGGAATTTTTGCGCGAGCGCACGTTTTTCCCAAAATTGTGCCTGCTGCAGCTGCGCGCCGCCGGACAGATCTGGTGTGTGGATACTTTGCGGATCCAGAGCCTCGATGCATTGATGCCTGTCTTGACCGCGCCCAACGTGCGCAAGCTCATCCATGCCGCGCGCCAGGATCTCGAAGCCATTTATCTAACAGCCAGGCAGATAGTCTCGCCGGTATTCGACACCCAGATCGCAGCGGCATGCATCGGCATGAAACCCCAGGTCGGCTACGCGGAATTGGTGAAAACATTGCTCGATGTCACCATCCCCAAGGGACAAACCCGCACCGACTGGTCGAAGCGGCCGCTCACTCCTGCGCAGCTGGAATATGCGGCAGACGATGTGTTGTATCTGGACGCCATCGCACAGGAACTTGGGCGGCGCCTGCAGAAACTCGGGCGCGAACACTGGCTCCGCGAGGATTGCCTGGAGCTCGAGGAGCACCGGCTGTATGAACCGGATCCCGCACTGGCCTGGGAGCGGCTGCGCGGCATTGGCCAGCTCGCACCCGAGCCGCGCGCCCGCGCCAAAGCCATCGCCGTGTGGCGCGAGAAACTGGCGCGCGAGCGCGATCTGCCGCGCGCCTGGATTCTATCGGACGCTGCCGTTTTTTCCATTGCACACGCCAATCCCGCCACGCCGGCCGCGCTCGACGCGGTGCAGCCCCTGAACGAGAGGTTTGCGGCGACGCTACTGGATGCGCTCGCGCGTTCCGCCGGCGACATGCGGGATTTGGCGCCAATCCAGGATTCGCGCCCGACGCCGGAACAGAAAGCGCTGCTCGACCGTTTGAGCAAAATCGTGGATGCTCGCGCGGCAGAACTTCATTTGAGCGCCGAGGTGCTGGCGCCGCGCGGCGAGCTCAAGGCGCTCGCGATGGGCCGGCGCGACACCCATGCGCTCACCGGGTGGCGATTGCAGGAGATCGGCATGCAACTGCTGGCGGCGATTGGTGAAACGGCTGCCGCGACAACCCCTAAGGATGCGGCGGGGTAGCGATGGCCTCCTGAATATTTTTGAACACCGCGTTCATATCGGCGTCGGCGTCCACCACACGCAGCAGTCCGGCTTGCCGGTAATGGTTGATCAAGGGCTTGGTCTGCGCCTCATAGACATCGAGCCGCTTGCCGATGACCTCCTCCTTGTCGTCCTCGCGCTGAATCAAGCGATGCGGCTTGTCGCCGCACCTTCCAGTCAACATGCCCGGCGGCGAGGTGTAGATGTTGAATACTTGATTGCAGGTTTCGCAGATCCTGCGTCCGGTGAGACGCTTGAACAGAATCTTCAAATCGAGATTGAGGAGCACAACGGCCTCGAGCGGCGTGCCCAAGTCGGCAAGTATTTTTTGCAATGCCTCGGCCTGCGCTAGATTTCTGGGGAAGCCATCCAGAATGAAGCCATTGACGGCATCCGGCCGGCCCAGGCGCTCGCGAATCATGCCGAGCACCGTGGCATCATCCACCAGCTTGCCGGCATCCATGGCCGCCTTCGCGCGCAGCCCCAATTCGGTGCCCTCGGCGCGCGTCTCGCGCAGCAAATCGCCGGTGGATATGTGGGGCACGCGATAGGCCTTGACCAGCAGCGCAGATTGCGTGCCTTTTCCGGATCCGGGGGCGCCAAGTAAGACTATTCTCATGCTTTCTTTTGGTGGTAAAAGCGCGCTACCGTACCAGAGGTCGCGCCGATCGGCTATTCTGCGCGGCTTAAATCTTGGAGGGCAGTGTGGCCAAAAAAAACGCGTTTTATGCACAGTCCGGCGGCGTCACCGCGGTGATCAATGCCTCCGCCTGCGGCCTGATCGAAACGGCGCGGCGGCACTCCGACAAGATCGGCAAAGTCTATGCCGGCAGAGACGGCATCATCGGTGCGTTGACCGAGGACATGATCGATGTCAGCAAGGAAAGCCGGGCCGCCATCAGCGCTCTGCGCCATACGCCGGGCGGCGCCTTCGGTTCGGCGCGCTACAAGCTGGCCGGAACGACTCAGAATCGCGCGCAATACACACGGCTGATCGATATCTTCCGCGCGCACGACATCGGCTACTTTTTTTACAACGGCGGCAATGATTCCATGGACACGGCACAGAAGGTGTCCGAGATCGCCGTGCAGATGGGCTACCCGATCATCTGCGTCGGGATACCCAAGACCGTGGACAATGACCTGCCGATCACCGACTGCTGCCCGGGATTCGGCTCGGTCGCCAAATACATCGCCGTCTCGACGCGCGAAGCGGCTCTCGATGTCGCGTCCATGGCCCGAACGTCGACCAAGGTTTTTGTGCTCGAAGTGATGGGACGGCACGCCGGCTGGATCGCAGCCGCCGGCGGGTTGGCGGCGGAAAAGGCCGGGGACGCGCCGCACATTATCTTGTTTCCCGAAATCGCATTCAATCGCGACGCTTTTTTGCAGAAGGTAAAAGCCACGGTCGAGAAGCGTGGTTACTGCGTCATCGTGGTCTCCGAGGGCGTTCAGGATGCCGACGGCAAATTTCTTGCCGAGGCCGGAACCAAGGACGCGTTCGGTCATGCCCAATTGGGCGGCGTGGGTCCGGTGGTCGCGCAGATGACGCAGCAGGCCTTTGGCTACAAGTTCCATTGGGCGGTCGCGGATTATCTGCAGCGCTCGGCGCGCCACATTGCCTCCAAGGTGGATGTCGAGCAGGCCTATGCCGTGGGCAAGGCCGCGGTCGAGCTGGCGCTGAAGGGCAAGAACGCCGTCATGCCGGTCATCGTCAGAAAATCCTCCAAACCGTATCGATGGAGCATCGGCGAAGCGCCCTTGTCCGCCATCGCCAATCAAGAGAAAAAGGTGCCGCGCAACTACATCACAACGGATGGCTTTGGCATCACGGCCGCCTGCCGGAACTATTTATTGCCGCTGATCGGCGGCGAAGGGTACCCTCCCTATCGCAACGGCTTGCCAGCTTATGTCACATTGAAGCGCGCCAGCGTTCCGAAGCGCCTGCGGACCCCGTTTGTGATATAGTCGCGTCGCTTTTTTTGACATTAACTTCTTATATTTCAATAACATAAGTCCGAAGGGAACTCCACATGACTCTTGATAATGCGCTATGGCTTGCGATTGCGGCCGGTGTTGTTGCAATCCTCTACGGCGTCATTTCGGTACGCTGGATTTTGAAGCAGCCTGCCGGCAATGCCCGCATGCAAGAAATTGCCGCGGCCATTCAAGCGGGCGCGCGTGCCTATCTGAATCGCCAGTACTCCACCATCGCGATTGTCGGGGTCATTCTGTTTTTGGCGATTGGTCTCGCGCTCGACTGGGCGACGGCCGGCGGTTTTGCGGTAGGCGCGATCCTGTCCGGGCTGGCGGGCTACATCGGCATGTTCATCTCGGTGCGTGCCAATGTGCGCACCGCGCAGGCTGCCCACAACGGCATTAACGCGGCCCTGAAGGTGGCGTTCCGCGGCGGCGCCATCACCGGCATGCTGGTCGTGGGCTTGGGACTGCTTGGCGTGGCCGGCTACTACTTCGTCATGATCAATGTGCTGGGCGATTCCGACGCGGCATTGCGCTCGCTGGTGGGCCTGGCCTTCGGCGGTTCGCTCATTTCGATTTTCGCGCGCTTGGGCGGCGGCATTTTCACCAAGGGCGCCGACGTCGGCGCTGATCTCGTAGGCAAGGTCGAAGCCGGTATTCCGGAAGATGATCCGCGCAATCCGGCGGTCATTGCGGACAATGTCGGCGACAACGTCGGCGATTGCGCCGGCATGGCGGCTGACCTGTTTGAGACCTACGCCGTGACGCTGGTCGCGACCATGCTGCTGGGCGGCCTGGTGATGACCGACCTGGGCGCGCGTGCGATTTTATTCCCGCTGGTGCTTGGCGCGATCTCCATCATCTCTTCCATCATCGGCACCTTCTTCGTATCCACGCGCGAAGGCGGCAAAATCATGAACGCGCTGTACAAGGGCGTGATCGTGTCGGCAGTGATATCCGCCATCGCCTTTTACTTCGTGTCGCAAAACATCATGGGCGATCACGCCATGAGAATGTGGTTGTGCACGCTGGTCGGACTGGCGCTGACCGCCGCCATGATTGTGATCACCGAGTACTACACCGCGACCGAGTACAAGCCCGTACAGCACGTAGCGGCAGCCTCGCAAACCGGGCATGCCACCAACATCATTGCCGGACTCGGCGTGTCGATGAAAGCCTGCGCCCTGCCCGTCATTGCCGTGGCCTTGAGCATCTGGGCCTCATACCAGCTCGAGGGTCTGTATGGCATCGCCATCGCAGCCACCGCGATGCTGTCCATGACCGGCATGGTTGTCGCGCTCGATGCCTATGGCCCAATCACCGACAACGCCGGCGGCATTGCCGAGATGGCGCACTTGGACAAAAAAGTGCGCGATGTCACCGATCCTTTGGATGCCGTGGGCAACACCACCAAGGCCGTGACCAAGGGCTACGCCATCGGTTCGGCGGGTTTGGCTGCGCTGGTGCTGTTTGCGGATTACACCCACAAATTAAGCGAAGTATTGGGCCATCCCACGACCTTCGATCTATCGAACCCGGCGGTGATCATCGGTTTGTTCATCGGCGGACTCGTGCCGTATCTGTTTGCGGCCATGGCGATGGAAGCGGTGGGCCGCGCCGCCGGCGCGGTGGTCAATGAGGTGCGGCGTCAATTCAAGGAGATCCCGGGGATCATGGAGGGCACCGGCAAGCCTGATTACTCGCGCGCCGTGGACATGCTGACCAAGGCCGCCATCAAGGAAATGATCGTGCCCTCGCTGCTGCCGATCCTCGTGCCCATTGTGCTGGTATTCATCATGAATTTCCTGATGGGCCCTGGTTCCGGCGTCCAGGCGCTCGGCGGACTGCTGATCGGCACGATTGTCACGGGGTTGTTCGTGGCCATCTCGATGACCACGGGCGGCGGCGCCTGGGACAATGCCAAGAAATATATCGAGGAAGGTCACTTCGGCGGCAAGGGATCGGATGCCCACAAGGCGGCGGTGACCGGCGATACGGTCGGCGATCCCTACAAGGACACCGCCGGACCGGCGATCAACCCGCTGATCAAGATCATCAACATCGTCGCGCTGCTGCTGGTGCCTGTGCTCGGCAAGATGATGTAGCTCCGGTCATCTCGCTCATCACCGCACTAGATGTCGAAGTAGATCGCGTCAGGCTCCGCTGCGCCGTCGCGCGTCGCGACCCGCAGCTCCGGCTCCTTCAAGGAAACGCGCGATCGAGGCGGCACGCTGCGCGTCAAGAATACCGAGCCGCCGATGACGCTGCCGGCGCCCACCACGGTCTGGCCGCCAAGCACCGTGGCATTGGCATAAAGCGTCGAGCCGTCTTCGACCGTGGGGTGACGCTTCTTGCCGCGGATGATTTGCCCGCTCGCGTCCCGCGGCAGCGATAAGGCGCCCAACGTCACGCCCTGATAGATTTTCACGCCCGCGCCGATCTGAGTAGTCTCGCCGATCACGACGCCGGTGGCGTGATCAATGAAGAACCCGGCGCCGATGGTCGCGCCGGGGTGAATGTCGCAGCCGGTCTTGGAATGCGCCCACTCGGTCATGATGCGCGCCATCATCGGCACGCCCAGATCGTACAGCGCATGCGCGATGCGATAGACGCTGACCGCCAGCACGCCTGGATAAGCCAAAATGATCTCGTCCAGATTCAGCGCGGCAGGATCGCCGTCGAACGCCGCCTGCACATCGCGGATCAACAGGGCTCTGATTAGCGGCAGCCGCTGCAAAAAGATCTGCGTCACCTCATGCGCGCGCGGCGCGCATTCGCCAAGTTGCGGCACGACCGCATCGCGCTCGCGCCCGTAGCACAGGCATTGTTCTATCTCGTGTTCAAGCCTCGGCACCAACCCTGCCAGCATGTGCGCGATGTGCTCGCTCAAGTTGTCGGCGCTCAAATCCTGGCGCCCGAAGTAACCGGGATACATCAGGTCGAGCACCGAAGTCAGGCTCTCGACGATGCGCTCGCGCGAGGGCAGATAGCCGTGCGCGATGCGCCGCCCGCGCTCATCGCCCAGATAACTGGCAAGCAACTCTTGCGTGAGTTGCTCGAGTGCTGAGGCCTGCGGCATCGATTCGGGCTTGGCGCTCATGGGTATTTCACACTTAAGCGACCGCCTGCATTTTTTCGACTTCCTCGAACAAGCCCTCGAATAACGCGCCTGACAAGTAGCGCTCCCCCGCGTCCGGCAGAATCACCGCGATGATCTTGCCCTTGTTCGCCGATTCGCGTGCCAGCCGCAGCGCCGCCACCATTGCCGCGCCGCAGGAAATGCCCGACAAGATCCCCTCCTCGCGCGCCAGTCGGCGCGCCATCTCGATGGCTTCTTCATTGGTTACGAGTTCGACCCGATCGACCAGGGACATATCCAAGTTATCCGGGATGAATCCCGCGCCGATGCCTTGGATCTTGTGCGGCGTCGGCGTCAGCGCTTCGCCGGCGCGGGTCTGTGAAATGACCGGCGAGTTGGTCGGCTCCACGGCCACGGTCATGATCGGCCTGCCGCGAGTCTTTTTGATATATCGGGACACGCCGGTCAAGGTGCCGCCGGTGCCGACGCCGCTGACGAAGATGTCCACCTTGCCCTCGGTGTCGTCCCAAATTTCAGGCCCGGTAGTTTTCTCGTGAATTCCCGGATTGGCCGGATTGTCGAATTGTCTGACCCACAGATACTTCTTCGGATCGGAAGTCGTCAATTCCTCAGCCTTCGCCATCGCGCCCTTCATGCCCTTGGCGCCCGGAGTCAATATGAGCTTCGCTCCCAATGCTGCCACGACCTTGCGTCGCTCCATGGTCATGGTATCCGGCATGGTGAGCACGCAGCCGTAACCGCGCGCCGCAGCGGTGTAGGCGAGCGCAATGCCGGTGTTGCCGCTGGTTGCCTCGACGATCGACATGCCCGGCTTCAACGCTCCGCGTTCTTCGGCATCCCATACCATCGCGGCACCGATACGGCACTTCACCGAATAGGCCGGATTTCGGCCCTCGATCTTGGCAAGAATGGTCGCGCCGCTGCCGGCGTTGAGGTGATTGATCCGTACCAGCGGCGTACGGCCAATCGACTTGGTGTTGTCCTCAAAAACAGGCATAAAAACCTCGCGGCTATTTCTTGGGTTTAAGGAGGGATTTTCCTCCTATGCACGGCAGAAATGCCATAGAAGTTTGTTATGAAGGGGTGCTGGCCCGTTATAAGCCGAGGAGAGGGCAAAAAGCCCGATGAAGTGCCCGGAGCGGCTCCTACGAGCTAGGGATCATCGACAACGGTTGGGGACGTCCGACAATGAAGCCTTGCACGAAATCGATGCCCATACCCGTAACGGTATCGAGCGCCCACTGGTCCTCGACGTGTTCCGCGACGACGCGGAAATTCAAACTGCGCGACAGCTCGATCATCGCGGCCACCATCGCTTGGTTCACCGCATCCCCCCCGAGATTCTTGATGAAGGAGCCGTCGATTTTCAGATAGTCCATCGGCAAGGTCTTCAGCGTTGAGAATGAACTCAAACCCCGGCCAAAATTATCCAAAGCAAACTCGCAACCCATCCCATGCAGCACCCCAATGAAGCGCTGCGCATGCTCCAGATTCGCAACTACCGAGGCTTCCGTGACCTCGAAGCATATATCGCCGGGACTCGCGCCCGTGTGATCGAAACAGTCGACCACGAATTCCAGAAATTCCGCATCGCCGAGGGTCTGGCCGGCAACGTTGATCGCGACGCTGCGGCCCGGCGGCAGCTTCAAGCCGCCGCGCCCGAGCGCGGCCAGCACCGCCTGCACCACCCATCGATCGACGTGCGGCATCAGGCGATAGCGCTCGGCCGCGCGAATGAATTCCGCCGGCGGCGACGCCGGCTGCCCGTTCTCGCCGGCCAGGCGCACGAAAACCTCGAGCGCAGGTCCGCTTAGGCCCCCAGCGCGCGCATGCACGATCGGTTGGTAATACAGTTCGAACTTGTTGTCGCGCAGCGCGCCCTGCAGTTTCAGCAGCCAGTGAATTTCGCCGCTATGGCGCGCGTTCGCCTCTTCTCGCGCCGAATAGACGTGCACGTGCAGGCCGCCCTGCTTCTTCGCGACGTAGCAGGCGGAATCCGCGGAGTTCATGATGTCTTCGATGGTGCCGCTGTCGCGCCCGATTTCAACCAGACCGATGCTGACGCCGACATTGAAAATCTTGTCGCGCCAGACAAAGCGATAGTCGTTGACCGAACGCACCACGTTGTCGGCTATTTGCCGCGCCTTCTCCAGCGGACAGCCGACCAGCAACAGCGCAAATTCATCGCCGCCGATGCGCCCCACGGTATCCGAGTCGCGTACGGTTTCCTTGATGAGCGATGCGATCTCGCGCAACATGTTATCGCCGGCGGTATGGCCGCAGGTGTCGTTGACGACTTTGAAATGATCCAGGTCGAGGTAGCACAAGGCGTGGCCGGTATCGCCGGTCTGCGCGGAATCCAAAGCTTCCTGCAGCCGGTGCTCAAACTCGCGCCGGTTCACGAGTCCGGTGAGGGCATCGTGGCTGGCCTGATAGGTCATCTGCCGAGTCAAGCCCCGAAGTTCACTGGTGTCGTGCAGCACCAGCACCAATCCGGACGAGTCCTTGCCGTCGAGCAGCAGCGGCGTCACGCTGATCTCGACAAATCGCTCAGTGCTGCCGTTCGCCGGCACCAGCACCGCGCGCCTCGCGGCCGATACCCGGGCGCCGCTGCCCAAGCCTTTCTGAACAGGATCGACGAGCTGCCGGCGGTCGTTCTCATCCACCAAGGACGCGACGTCCGCAAAACTCTTGCCCAGGACTTGATTCACCTGCTGGCCAAGGAGCAGTTCGGCGGAGTGATTGATGTAATCGATGCGCCCTTCCGCGTCCACGGTCATCACGCTCTCGCCCATCGCATCGAGCGTCGCCATGGCGCGAGGTTTCTGCGAGACTTCCGTCGGGATGGCGCCCGGCATCATTTCCAGTGCGCTCAGGAGCAGCGCCGGCTCGCCGGAACTGTCGATCACGGTGCTCGAGAGCTCGACGCGCGTAACCTGACCTTGCCGATCCATGAGTTCGATTTCGTAGCGCTCCGCAGCGGACTCACCTGCCAACCGCCGCCGCAGATTGTTTTCCACCAACTCGACATATTCCGGCGTCACAAACTCGGTCAGGGGCCGGCCGACGACGTCGGTGGATTTCATCCCGAGCAGCGACAGGAAGCGCGCATTGGCAAACAGAATCACTTTGCGATGCACGAGCACGGCATCGTGGACAGCCTCGACCAGGCGTTGAAACAACTGCTCGCGATCCTGCAGCTGCGAGCCGCGGTGCTCGAGATCTTCGAGCAATTTATTGACCGCTCCACCCAGCTTGCGCAGCGCGCCGGGCTCCGCACTGGGCGCAATGCGGCCCGCCGCGCCGCCTGCATCGATTAGATATTGAATTTGGCTCGAGAAATCATTGACCGCGCGCTCTTGGCGCCGCTTCCACATTAAAAGCACGACGACGCCCACCGCCAGAATAACCGCGGTGACTAACCACAACCCAAGGGAAGAGAAGATCAACGCTGACCTCAGTAACGACGAGTCTTAGCGACGCTTAATATTTGGGCGCCCTACACAGGCTGGACACGTCGCGAACCATCGTCATGCAGAGAATAGCGCAAGGGGCTCGCGTAGCCTGTGGAAATTGACCATAATCAGCGGCCTTAATCGCGCGCGAGAAATCATGGATACCCTGGCCGCTCGGCAGCAAATGGTGGATCAGCAGATACGCACCTGGGAAGTGCTCGATCCTCGAGTGCTCGATGTCTTCGCCATGGTGCCGCGTGAAGCATTTGTGCCGCCGGAATACCGTGAATTGGCATTTGCCGACACGACCATACCCATTGGCTTGGGTCAATCGATGCTCGCCCCGAAAATTCAGGGCCGCATTCTACAAGCCTTGAGCGTTGCCGCTGACGACACCGTGCTCGAGATCGGCAGCGGCAACGGCTACCTGGCCGCCTGCCTCAGTCTGCTGGGGCTCTCGACGCGATCCATCGATATTTACCCTCAATTTACCGCTGCCGCGAAGGCCAGCTTGCGCGCCGTGCCGCGCGCGAGCGTGGAATTCGAGACCCGCGATGCGTTTGCCTCCGCTCCCTTGGGAGAGTACGACGCCATCGCCGTGACCGGCTCGCTGCCGCTCTACGATGCACGCTTCGAGCGGGCGTTGCGCCTGGGCGGACGCTTGTTCGCCATTGTCGGCGAAGCGCCCGTGATGGATGCCATTTTGGTGAGGAGGGTCGATAACGCCGAATGGATTCGCGAGAGCCTGTTTGAAACCGTGGTTGAACCGCTGATCAACGCCGCTGCGGCGCAAAGGTTCATCTTTTAGTCATGCCGGGCGAACTGACCCCGCGAGAATTCCTCGAGCGGCGCGAAGCCGGCGAGAATATGACCCTTCTCGATGTGCGGGAGGATTGGGAAGTTGCGCTGGCGCCGGTCCCCAGCGACACCGTGCACATCCCCTTGGGAGAGATTTCCGATCGGCTCGCGGAGTTGGACCCAAAAAAGGAGACCGTCGTCATCTGCCGCTCCGGCGGCCGCAGCGCCCAAGTGGCGGAATACCTCGAGCGCCAGGGATTTGGAAAAGTTTTTAACCTCGCCGGAGGAATTTTGGCCTGGTCCCGGGTTATAGACCCTAGGATTCCGCAGTATTGACCCGTCTCGCGAAGGTGATATAGTAACATACAACACTATACTACCGGTCTGGAGACGCCCGAATGGGTAATTCATGAAGCGACATGCGATTGGTTTGGCCTTATATCTGCTGACGAACGCCGTTCCGGCGGCGGATCTGCTCGCCGTTTATCAGCGGGCCCTGCAAAACGACCCGCAGCTGCGCGAGGCTGAGGCGACGCGCCTGGCCGCCCTGGAGGCCAAGCCTCAGGCGCTGTCGTCGTTGCTGCCGCAGTTGTCCGGCAACGGTCAAATCTCGCGTCAGCGCGACTCGGGGACGCAAAACACCACTGAGGCGGTCTCCCTGCCCCCGTGCGGTCCTGCGGTGCCGGCCGGCACGCCCTGCTCCGCGGCGGGTACGCCTGCGACGATATTCGAATCCTTTCCGTTCAGCGGCCGGGTCGACACCACGGTTCATCACTACACCGTTGACCTCAAGCAAAGTCTGTTTCGCTGGGAAAACTGGCAGGCGCTGAAGCGCGCGGATTCGCAGGTCGCGCAGGCCGAGGCCGACTACCAAGCCGCGCAACAGGATCTGATGGAACGGGTGTCGCAGCGCTATTTCGATGTTCTCGGCGCGCAGGACGATCTGCAGGCGCAACAGGTCGCGCTGGTGTCGGTGACCCGCCAACTGGCCCAGGCCGAGGCACGCTACCAAATCGGACTCATCGCCGTCACCGACGTGGAGGAGGCCCGCGCCTCCCACGACAGTACCGCCGCCGCCGTCATCGCCGCGAAGCGTACGCAGGCCTCCACGAAGGAGCTGCTGCGCGAAATCATCGGCGATTCCTTTGACTTCCTCGCGCGCCCGATCGAGCCTTTCGAGATGGCGAATCCGGATCCCATCAGCGAGGACCGCTGGGTCGAAATGGCCCTGCAGCAGAATCTATCGCTGATTTCGAGCCGCTTGGCTGCCGACATCGCCCGTGAAAATGTCTCGACCCAGCGCGGCGGGCACTACCCGTCGCTGGACTTGGTGGGCAGCGCCGGCAAGCTCACCAACAACGGGGTGGACGTGTTTGACGATGGAAGTCCCGCAGGCGGTACGACCTTGGATCAACGGCAGCGCTCCATCGGCATTCAACTGACCTTTCCGATTTACTCGGGTGGCCTGGTCTCTTCGCAGGTCCGTCAGGCTGTTTATCAGCATCGAGCAGCCAAGGAACGCCTCGAGCGGGTCGCGCGGCAGACCGAGCACGATGCGCGCGATGCGTATCTTGGCGTGCTTTCTGAAATCTCGCGGGTCAAGGCGCTGCATCGCGCGGTCGAGTCCAATCTCACGGCGCTGCGCGCCACCGAATCGGGCTACGAAGCGGGGACCCGCACCGCGGTGGACGTGTTGCAGTCCCGGCAACAGTGGGTGCAGGCGCAGACCGACTATTCGCACAGCCGCTATGACTACATGCTGAATGTGATCAAGCTGCAGCAAGCGGCCGGCATCTTGTCCGAACAGAGCTTGCAGCGAATCAATGCACTGCTCACGGACACGCCGGCTCCGCCGCCGCCGACGGACGTCCCGCCGCCGGCAGCCAAGGCTCAATAAGCGCAAGAATGCGCGCGACGCTGCCGCGGTTCGCCGCGATGATCTCTTGGCCGATCATGCCGATCTGCTCACGCGTCGCAGGCTGAGCCAGCAGCTTCTGCAGCGTCGCCGCGAGCTCTTGGGCGCTGCGGACCTCCAGCGCGGCGCCGCGAGCCAACAACAATTGCGCGATTTCCTTGCCGTTGAAATAGGAGGGTCCCGTCAACACGGGAAGTCCCAGCGCCGCGGGCTCGAGCAGATTGTGCCCGCCTACGGCGACCAGGCTGCCACCGACAAAGGCCGCGTCAGCCGACGCGTACAGCGTGGTCAGTTCTCCAATCGTGTCTACCAGCAGCACCGGCGAGTCGGCCGGCAACTGCTGCGCTTCAGCGCCGCCCGCCATGCGGCTGCGGCGAGCGAATTTCACGCCGCGCCGCGCCAGCAATTCGGCGACCGTGGCGAAACGATCCTTGTGCCTCGGCACCAACAGCAATACCGCGTTCGGGCTCGACCCAAGCAGCAGCGCGTGGGCATCGAGCAGTTGTTCCTCCTCGCCCGCGTGCGTGCTGCCGGCAATCCAGACCGGCCGTGTGCCGGCATATGCGCTGCGCAACGCTCTGCCTGCTTGAACAATTCCGGCATCGACTCCCACATCGAATTTCACATTGCCCACCACGAGAGTCCGTTCTGCAGCGGAGCCGATCGATTTGAACCGCTCAGCATCCTCGGCGGATTGGGCCGCCACCAGCAAGTTCTTGCTGAACACGCCGGCAAACAAGCTGGCGAAGCGCCGATAGCGCGACACCGACCTTGAGGACAGCCGTGCGTTTGCCAGCAACACGGGAATGCCGCGCCGCTCGCATTCGCGCAGCAGATTCGGCCACAATTCCGTTTCCATGATGATCGCGGCACGGGGACGCGTGCGCTTTAGGAAGCGCCTGACCGAACCGGGAGTGTCGTAGGGCAGATAACGTACGTCGGCGCTTGCAGCGAACAGCGTCGTGGCGCGCGCCCGTCCCGCCGGCGTCGCAGTGGTCACCACCAACGGAATATCTGGAAAGCGCAGACGCAGCGCCCGAGCCAGAGGCGCTGCGGCCGTCATTTCGCCGAGTGAAACTGCATGCAGCCAAATGCTTGGCCGCAACAGCGCCCGACCGAATCCCAAGCGCTGCGTTAGTCCTTGCAAATAATGACGATCGTTCAGGGCCCGGCACAGAATCACCGAATAAGCGAAGGGCACCGCGCATCGGATCAACCAAGAGTAGAGCAAGCGCAATCAGGCCGCCTCGTATCCTGCCAACAATGCTTCCCACGATGCCGGCGCGAATCGGTCGGGAGGTATTGCGGCGGCGATTTTTTGCAGCGAGCGCTCGAGCCTCGCCAGATTCCCTGAAGTCCAAGCGCCCGGCGCGCGCAGTTGGCCGCGGTCGAAATCGATGATGCTGACGATCCCGGCCGGATCGAGCAAAATGTTATGCGCGTTCAAATCCGCATGATCGACGCCGTGCCGGTGCAGGCGTGCGATCGCCGCGCCGACAGCATGCCAGACGGCTGCCGCAATCGCCCCTGTCTTGAGTGCCGCGCTCAAGGGTTGCGCGCGCGGAATGCGTTCCGTGATCAGGTCGCAGCGATAGGTTAGCCTTTCGCGCCGGTAGAAGGCCGCCACCGGCTTCGGCACGTTCAAGCCGTGCTGCGAAAGATAAAGAAGCAAGCGCCACTCGGCAAAAGAGCGCACTCGATCTTCCTCGGACCACAGATACCGATCTTCCGAAATTCGCGCCATGAAGCCGCCGCGGCGGTAGTGCCGCAGCACCCACGGTTGAGAGGTTGCGCCGACGAACCAGGCGGAACCGCGGCCGCCGGAAACGGCGGCCAGCTCGCCGCGCGCCGCCCAAAAATCCGGATTGAACAGCGCTTCGGACGCAGCGAGCTGTGCATTGCCAAGGCTATGCGGATCAGCCAGCATGACGCCCGTTGCAGTGCCGATGCGTTGGCCGCCATTGATCATTCTTATGACTACCTTAAGCTTCAACCCGCCGCTGCAAAACGTATGCCTGCTGCGTCTCTCTGCGATCGGCGATACCTGCCATGCGTTGGCGACGCTTCGAGCCTTCCAAGCGGCCTGGCCTGAAACGCGGTTTAGCTGGATCATCGGCAAAGTTGAAGCCAAGCTGATGAGAGAGATACTTCCTGAAATCGAGTTTATCACCTTCGATAAGGCCGCAACCCTTCGGGAGTTATGGCGCTTGCGCGCGCTGCTCCACGAACTGCGTTTCGACTTGCTGCTCGACATGCAATTGTCACTTCGGGCGAGCCTGGTCAGCCGTCTGGTCCGCTCTCCGATCAAGCTGGGGTTCGATCAGCAGCGGGCCCGCGAGATGCAGTGGCTGTTCACAAACGCGCAAATTGAACCCAAGACATCGGAGCACGTGCTGGACTCATTCATGGGCTTCGCTCGCGCCTGCGGCATCGAACCCGAGGCTCCGCATTGGAATATTTCCTTGCCGCCGGGCGCGCTCGACTATGCACGCGGCATCGTCGGTTTAGGCAAGCCCACGCTGCTCATCAGCCCCTGTTCCAGCCATGCCGCGCGCAATTGGTCGGCCGTCAGGTACGCCGCGCTCGCCGACCATGCCGCCTCGGTGCATCACATGAGCGTCGTGCTGGTGGGCGGCCGCAGTCCCGAGGAGGCGCGGATGGGCGTCTCGATCGCGGCCGCGGCGCGCACGCCGCTCATCAATCAGATCGGCAAGGACACGCTGCCGCAGCTGCTGGGACTGATGTCGCAAAGCACGGTGCTGCTGTCGCCCGATTCGGGCCCCGCGCACATGGCAGGCATGGTCGGATTACCCGTCGTGGGCCTCTACGCGGCCACCAATCCGCAGCGCGCCGGACCTTACTATAGCCGTCAGTGGTGCGTCGACAGGTACGATGGGGCGGCACGCAAATACTTAGGCAAGCCGGCGGCGCAAATCCCCTGGACCACGAAAATCGAACGGCCCGGCGTGATGGACTTGATCGAGGTGGCTGATGCCGTCGAAAAACTCGACGCACTCATGCTCGCGCGGGATTTTCGCTAAGATGCGCGCATGAGCGAAATCAGCGTTCCGGTCGCGCCGGGCGAATTGCTGGACAAGATCACGATCTTAAGGATCAAATCCAGCCGCATGAGCGATGCCCGGAAACTCGCCAATGTGCGCATCGAACTCAAGGTGCTCGAGGAGACCTGGAGCGCCTCGCCCTATGCCAAGTCCGATATCGCGGCCGACGTGAATGAGCTGCTTCAGGTCAACGAGCGGCTGTGGGTGATCGAGGACGATATCCGCGATAAAGAACGGGCGCAGGCATTCGATGGCGAATTCATCCGCCTCGCAAGGGCGGTCTATTTCGAGAACGATGAACGGGCGGCGATCAAGAAGCGCATCAACTTAAAGCTCGGATCGACGATCGTCGAGGAAAAATCCTACGCCGAGTATAAATCCTGAAGCGTGAGTCTCCGTCAGCTGTCGGTTTCCGACGCAATATCCGCATGCCCCGGCGCATTTCGATTGAGAGTGTATTCGGCGCCGCAGTAGCCACACTTGGCCCATCCGGTGGCTTCGACGGCCAGATAAACCTTGGGATGCGAATTCCACAGCATCATGCCGGGCATCGGACAGGATAGCGGCAAATCCCCCATGTCCACGCTGTAGTGATGCAGCGCATTCGGCATTATCAGCCGATGTTTGGAATCGTCTTGGACCAATGCCGACATGATCATCACTCCGCTCTATTGCCGACGGCCATGATGTCATCGTGGAGACGCTTTGCAACCCCCTTATCGTACGGACCGCCGGCCTCGATGAATGCATCGAAGGCAGAGATTCATGGGCTAAAGATTCCAGGGGCCGAGATTTTGACAGGTCACGGCACCGATTCAAGCGCCGCGCGCCATATCGCGCCCAACCGATCACGAGTCTGCCGATACGGCTTTGCTGCCACGATGCGCTCGCCGTCACCCTCGAGCGACAAATGATGCAGCACCGTGCGGTAGTTGATATAGGTCTCCTTCAGCCACAGCGCGGTGGCCGCCTCGATCACGCCGACCGCCGCTAAGCCCTGGAGCTGCCGAATATTGTCAGTATAGGTGAGCAGTTCCGGATGGGCCTGGGCGCCGGCCAACACCCAGTACTGCACGAGGAACTCGATATCGCCGATGCCGCCCGCGTCCTGCTTGATGTCAAATTCCGCCGGGCCCGAGCGCGATAATTCTTTGCGCATCCGCAGCCGCATTTCCAGCACGTCGTGGCGCAATGTTTCCCGGCGCACCGCCGAGGACAGCGTGCGGCGGCGCACGGCCTCGAAGGCTGCGCAAAGCTTCGCCTCGCCGGCCACCGCGCGGGCGCGCAACAGCGCCTGGTGCTCCCAGGTCCACGCATCGTTCAGTTGATAGCGTTCGAAGGCGTCGATGCCTGTCATGAGGAAGCCGCCTTTGCCATTGGGACGCAGGCGCATATCGACCTCATAGAGTCGCCCAGCCGCGGAATGCATCGTCAGCAAATGCACGATGCGCTGCCCCAGACGCAGGAAGAAAATGCCGTTGTCGAGCGGCTTGTCACCGTCGGTCAGCTGAATGTTGCCGGCCGAATCGTGCAGAAAAACCAGATCGAGATCCGATGCGTAGCCCAGTTCCAGACCGCCGAGCTTGCCGTAGCCCGCGACGGCCACCACGACCGGACGCAAACTTGCCGCATCTTCCCCGCAATATGGCGTGCCGTAGGTTTGAGTCATTTGCTGCCAGGCAAGACCCATGCAGCATGCGACGATGAGCTCGGCGATGTCGGTAAGCCGATCGCTGACGCGCATCAGCGGCAACCGCCCGGTCAAGTCGGCAAGCGCCACGCTGAAAACGGCCACCTTTTGGAATTGGCGCAACGCTTCGACCTGCCGCTCCGGATCGTCGGCCGGCAATCTCTCCGTGCGTGCCGCCACTTCCAGTGTGAATCCGGCGCGCGCCGGCAATTCATCGAAGGCCTTGGCATCGATCAACTCATCGAGCAGCAGCGGAAAATCGGCGATCTGCCGCGACAGAAAACCGCTGATGGCGCAGACCTCAATGAGGCGGTCGAGCGCCGCAGGCTGCTCCTTGAGCAATGCCAAGTAAGATGCGCGCGAACCGATGGCTTCGATTACCCGCAGCACACGCTGCACGACCGTGGCAGGAGAGGCATGTGCGGCCGCGGCTTTGAGCAGCCGGGCCAAAATGACATACAGGCGCCGGTGCCCGGCCTCATCGAGGCGTCGATAGTTCGCCGCCTGCCGATAGGACTCCAGGATCGCGGCAACGGCCGCAATTTCAGTTCGTGGAAAGCCGGTGTTGGCCAGTTCCTCTTCGATCTTCGCGTCGTCCGAGTCCAGCCATGCGACGCCGATCTCGGCGTAACGGCGCTGCGCGTCCGGCGTGCCGAACAGCAATGCGTCAAATTGCGCCGCCACCTTCTCGAGCGTCGCATTCAAAGCGGCATACGTTGAGTCCCAGTCCTTGAGTCCCATGATCATGGCGAGGCGCGCGCGATCCTGCGGGTCTTCGGGCAGGGTGTGCGTTTGCTGATCGCGAATCATCTGCAGCGCATTCTCGGCCCTGCGCAGCTCAAGATACGCCAGGGTCAACTCCGCGATGTCATCGCCCGAGACGAGCTTTGAGCCCTCGAGCAGCGGCAGGACTTGCAGCAGAGCTGTGTTTTGCAGGCGCCGATCGCTTCCGCCGCGTACCAGCTGCATGGATTGCACGATGAACTCAATTTCGCGGATGCCGCCTTTGCCGAGCTTCAGGTGATGCTCAAGGTCGCGGCGGCCCACTTCGCGAACGATCAGCGCCTTCATGTTGCGCAGCGACTCGAATACCCCAAAGTCCAGGTAGCGGCGATAGACGAAGGGACGCACAAATTCTTCGTAAGCTGGTGCATAGGCATCTGCGCCGACGATGGCGCGCGCCTTGATCCAGGCGTAGCGTTCCCAGTCGCGGCCATGCTGCTGCAGGTACTCCTCGAGCGATGCCAGGCTGACCACCAAAGGGCCGCTTTCGCCGAACGGCCGCAGCCGCATATCGACTCGAAATACAAAACCGTCCGCATTCCTCACATCGAGCAAACGGATCACTTCACGTCCCAGGCGATTGAAGTACTCCTCATTGTCGAGGAGCCGTGGTCCGCTCGTCTCGCCGGCCTCGGTGAACAGAAATATCAGATCGATGTCAGAGGAAAAATTGAGCTCTCGGCCGCCGAGTTTTCCCATTCCCAAGACGATGAAGGGCGACTGCGCCGGGTTCGAGCGCTGCGGCGCGCCGAATACCGGCAGCAAATGCCGCTCGGCAGATGCCACGGCCGCGCGAATGGCCGCATCGGCCAGCTCGGACACCGCTTGCAGCGTCTCTGCGACGCCGGCGGTTCCCGCAATATCGCGCCATGCGATGCGCAGCATTTCGCGTCGGCGCCACGTGCGCAACAGAAACACGGCCTGCTCGGCCGATTGCGCGGCTGCGACCTGCGCTTCGTAGTGGACATGCATGCCGCCGGGGGCGAGCGCAGCCGGATCTTGGATCAGCGCCTGCGCGGCGAATTCGCTTGCCGCGACGACGCGCGGCAGTTGTGCACGATGCGAATCAGAGAGGGCGCGGTAATGATCCGCGAACCCCGCCTGTGCGCATGCGCGTTCCCACCAGCGCTCGACGCAATCGCGCAATTCTTCCGGTACCGATTCGATGAATTCCATGAGCGTGACTTATGCGCTGACCGCGCCTATCGGACCGCCGTCAAGAACACCCGCGGGAACGGCAACAAGACGCTGCCATCCGCGATCGGAGGATAGGCCTGCGCAACCGCGGCGGTGTAACGCTCGAGATATGCACTGCGTTCCACGGCACTCAAAGGCTCAAGAAAAGGCCGAAGACCGCTGCCTTTGAACCATTCCACCAGCGCATCGGCCCCTCCGGTCAGAAAATGATAGTAGGTGGTTCGCCACACATCGACCTTCGAACAGAGCGGCCGCAACAATTCGTGGTACCACGCGGCGCTCAGCAGAGGCGCACGCGCCGTGGACGCTGCCGCGAGCTTGACGGCCCAGCGCCCGTCGGCCGCCACCTCGCGCATGATCCGATGAGCGGGCTCGTCGAGATTATCCGGCATTTGCAGCGCCAGAGCGCCGCCCGGCGAAAGTCTGGCGACCAGCTGCGGCAGCAGCACTTCATGGTTCGCGATCCATTGCAGAACGGCGTTGGCCAAAATCACCTCGAATGGCCCCGCATCCTTCCAGGTTTGCAGGTTTGCCACCGCAAAACGCAGGTGCGGCAGCCTGCGGCGCGCGGCCTCGATCATGTCGCTCGAACTATCGATACCGGATACCACCGCCTGCGGGTAGCACGCCGCCAGCACTTCGGTGGAATTGCCGGGGCCGCAGCCTAAGTCGATTACCGACCGCGCATCGATCGGCGGCAGCGCGGCGAGCAAATCGCGCACCGGCCGCGTGCGTTCATCTTCGAAGGCAACATACTGTTTGGCGGACCAACTCAATTCAAACCCGACAGCCAGGTGATCACAATGCTCTCGAGGGCGATGCGCCGATCCGAGTAGCTATGGTCGGTGTCAAGATGCGCGGTGGCGACCCGGGTGCCGCCTTTGGCTTTGACCATTGCCACCAGCGCATCGGTCTCCGCTGCGAGGTGATCGTTCGCGGTGATTGCCAGCACCGGAATCTGCGCCAATCCCGCTGCAGTTCCGGTCACGACGAATTCTTTGGCGTGCTCGGTGAGTTCATCAACCATACTCTCGGCGGTGACACCGGCGAGGGTCTCCATGTCGTCGGCCATCGCCGCTACGGCTTGCGCTCGCGGCCTGCCGCCGATCAATCCCATGTCCGCCATGGAAATGAGGATGGCGCCGCTCAAGGCATGATCGCGGGCGGCCGTATGAGCGACGACCCAGCCGCCCATGCTATGTCCGGCGATGACAATTCGCTTCGGATCGATCCCTAATTTCGCGGCATTGGACGGATCGCGCAAATAGGCCAGAACTGCGTCGGCATCTTGCGGATTTTGCGCGAATCGAAACGAGCCGGGGCTGCCCCAAGACCCACGGTAGTTGAAGGTCACCGCATTCCAGCCGGCGCGCCGAACCGCTTGCGCCAAATCGAGATTCTTCTCATTCCCGGGCAGGCCATGACAGATGACCAGCGTAGGATGCGGGCCCGCTCCGGCCGGCGAGTACAGCAATCCATTGATGCGCAGTCCATGGCTCGGTACGTGCAGCACGGTCATGGCCGCCGGATGCGCGCGGTCCGCCGGCGGGTCGGTGAAAATCGCCGGCGGCATGGATTGCGCGAGCGCCGCGCCGGCCGAAACCGCAAACAACACGATGGAGGAAAATAGCGAACGCATGCTTAGAAAGGCGCTGATCATCGAATAAGATCCTCGGGAATTGTTATCGGGCCGCTTGTATGAGCACTGTACCTGATGAGTGAACATCCGCAGAGTCCCGTGGTGCGTACTATGAAGCTGATTCCGCAGCTCAAATGACGAGGTGGAGCTTTGGCGACGCTTGTACACGGTGGGACACTCGAATCATTCCATCGAGAAATTCATCGGTTTGTTGACCGCGCACGGCGTTACCGCAGTCGCCGATGTGCGCTCGTGTTCAAAGCCGGCATCGAGCGCGTGCTGGCCGGCGCGGAAAAAGAACCCTTGGACTGTCATCGAACGCTGCTCGTCAGCCGCGCGCTGGGGAATGCCGGCGCTTCAATCACGCATATCCTGTCCGTTGCCAATAACACGGTGTCGCGCGCCGGAACCATGACGTCAAGCGATGCCACAATCATCGGCACAGGCTACCTTAACTTCCGAAACTCGTCGCGTGCCTGAGGATGTTCAGCAAGCAGTCCTTCGAGCTGCGGTAGGCGCGAATGCGCGGCGTTGCGCAGGGCCCGCGGCGCTGCGCGATAGGACTCGCGCAACGGCACGCCGTCTCTTTCAATTAATATGGCCGCCAATGTCGCGGCGATTGCCAGATCCTTTCCGGCCGTGACGAGGTCCCCGCCATGCCGCGTGCTGGCGTAGAGCTTGTACCAAATCATGCGCGCGACATCCGGCAGCTTGGCGGCAACGCAGTGACCGCCGGCGAGTATTCCGGCATCGCGGCTCCCCTCGAGCAGATAGTCATAGAATGGAATCGCCAACGCATGCCAATCGAGTTCGGGTACGAACACAGTCTCGCCCGATATCGGTCCGGGAGCGAATAGCTCGACACGCAGCCCGCCGCCCGCCAACAAGAAGGCTGTCGACGGCTTCTTAGGCGAGGCACCCGGGGCCTCGGCGAAGGGCAATTGCGTGGCTTGCAGCGTCGCCGGTAACGACTGCTTGGCGGCAAGCTTTAGAGTCTGTCGGCGAGCCAGTTCCAGGGGTTCCTGTGTTTTGGCGACGGTTGCGACGGCGCCGTATTCGTTGAGCCAGCTTGAGTAAGCCAAGGTGCCCACCACTACCATGCCGGCCTTGAAGAATCCGCGGTTGTGCAATTCGACCAGCACGCCGGCGACAACTTTGTCCGCGATCCGATATCCGAATTTTGAGAGCGCGGCCACCTGCTTGGTGGTCCATTCCGAGTGCACAATCCGCCCTTGCATCGCTGCATAGGCGCCTGCATTGCTCACCGTGCCCACGAATTGCTCTGATCGCTTGCTCGGCGCCGGGTAATAGGAACGGTACCAATACTCATGGCCCGTGCCTGCGCGCTTGACCATTGATCCAGGCGTTCCGGGAAGCAGTTCAGCGGTGACGACCGCCCGCTCTTTCACTTCCCTGTAAAGCGTGCGAATAGCTATTTCATGTAAACGGTACAGCGGTCCGTGATTACCCACTATTATCAAATACTAGTGGGTAACAGCGTTCCGAGCAACGCGCCGGAAAAACGCTTCGCCGCATTAACCGGGGGTGGTCAAATCATTAAACCGCGCCGCTGCGATCGCGCGAAATGTCTACAAAATAGGCGTCTGGAAAGGTTTGCCCGCCGGCCGAAGGCGAGTAGAAGTCAATCATCAGATCGTTCCGGTGGGCTGCCATGTCAACTGCTGCCGGCGGAGTCAGTTCATGGGGGGCGGATCGGGCGGCGGCTTGGGCGGCCGCGGCGCGGCGGCCAGTGCACGCGGCACCACTCTGGCAAGTCACGGCGCAAATATGGGAGCTCGAGGGGCGACGCTGGCGGGTCACGGCGACCAAGCGAACGCCATGCATGCCGCCAGTGCGATCGGCAAACATGCCGCGGTGGAACATGCGACGTCCAAGCTTGCAGGCACGGACCATCATTACCACCATCCCTTTTGCGTCGAGCCGCAGTACACCGCTACATCTCAGCAATATTTTGAAGTTTGTCGATGGCTGCCCAGTTCCAACCCGTTGCAAACTTAGTCGACTTGTACCGCCCCCAGCAAGTCCCGATCGAAGGGGCGTTCTTAAAGTCTCTCGAGAGTGCGGATGTCCGCTCTGCGGGTTGTCCTGTCAATCCGCCTCTCCTGCGCCCTCGCTGGGATTCTAGCCGGCGCGCCGCTGCTTGCGTCTGAATCCGTTGCACCGAACGACGACGCCCGCGCGAAGCAATTCGCCGCCATCGACAGTTTCAATGCGCTCGACCCGCAATCTCCGGATACGCTGAACAGCCGCCTTGCCTACGCGAACTTTCACCAAGCTCGACAGCGGCGACTGCCGCGCGCACTTGGCCAAATACAGTTCACGTATCGCCGCTCCGTTCCCTGCATCACGGACTCCTCGGAAGTCTCCTGCATCGAGATCGTGCTGCGCGCAGCGCACGACCCGACCATTCTCAAAGCATGGCTCGGGACACTTGCCCGCGGAGCGCATCTGCCGCACGGCCACGTGCCGCGGCTGTGGTCGGTCACCACGATGCGCTTGGTCACGGATCCCGCGACGCTGTGGACCTACCGCCTCGAGACGCGATGGCACGCGTATTGGTCGATCGGAGGAACCGGGCCCGATCAATCGCTGATCCAATCGGAAAAAACCATGGTCCTCATGTCAGCCCCTCAATCCCAAAAAAAAGAGCGGACTTGAAGTCCGCTCTTTCTTGATCGCAACTACCGTTTAATCGGCAATTACATGTCCATACCGCCCATGCCACCCATGCCACCACCACCGCCGGCGTGTGCATGCTCTTCTTCTTTCGGCGACTCAGCGATCATGACTTCCGTGGTGAGCAGCAGGCCCGCCACCGAGGCGGCGTTCTGCAGAGCCAGACGCGTGACCTTGGTCGGATCCAGAATGCCCAGCTCGATCATATCGCCGTACTCGCCCGTCTGAGCGTTGTAGCCGAACGTGCCCTTGCCCTCGCGGACGCGGTTTAACACCACCGCGGCATCTTCACCGGCATTGCTGACGATTTGACGCAGGGGCTCTTCGATCGCGCGGGCCAGGATCTTGATGCCCGTGGTCTGATCTTCGTTCTTGCCGACGAGCTTCTCGATGGCCTTGAGCGCACGGACCAGAGCGACACCGCCGCCCGGCACCACGCCCTCTTCGACGGCCGCACGGGTTGCGTGCAGTGCGTCTTCGACACGGGCCTTCTTTTCCTTCATTTCGATTTCGGTCGAAGCACCGACCTTGATCACGGCAACGCCGCCGGAGAGCTTGGCGACGCGCTCCTGAAGTTTTTCCTTGTCGTAGTCAGAGGTTGCTTCCTCGATCTGTTGGCGAATGCTCTCGACGCGGGCCTTGATGTCAGACGCTTTGCCGTTGCCGTCGATGATGGTGGTGTTCTCCTTCTCCACCAGAATCTTCTTGGCTTCGCCCAAATCGTTCAAGGTCGCCTTCTCGAGCGACAAGCCGACTTCATCGGAAATCACCGTGCCGCCGGTCAGGACCGCAATGTCCTGCAACATGGCCTTACGACGATCACCAAAGCCCGGGGCCTTGACGGCAGCGACTTTGACAATGCCGCGGATGGTGTTGACGACCAACGTGGCCAGCGCTTCGCCTTCCACGTCTTCCGCAACGATCAGCAGCTGACGGCCGCCCTTCGCAATGGCTTCCAGCAGGGGAAGCAACTCGCGAATATTGGAGATCTTTTTGTCTATCAAGAGGATCAGCGGCTTGTCGAGCTCGGCGCTCTGGCTCTGCTGATTGTTGATGAAGTACGGCGAGAGATAGCCGCGATCGAACTGCATGCCTTCGACCACTTCGAGCTCGTTCTCGAGGCCCGAGCCCTCTTCGACCGTGATAACGCCTTCCTTGCCGACCTTCGCCATTGCATCGGCAATGGTCTTGCCAATGCTCTCGTCGGAGTTCGCCGAGATCGTGCCGACCTGCGCAATCGCCTTCGGATCCTTGCAGGGCTTGGAGAGTTTCTTCAGCTCTTCGGTCGCCGCCAGGACCGCCTGATCGATACCGCGCTTCAGGTCCATCGGGTTGATGCCCGCCGCAACAGCCTTTAGGCCCTCGCGGATAATCGCCTGCGCGAGAACGGTCGCGGTGGTGGTGCCATCGCCGGCTTCGTCAGACGTGTTGGAAGCGACTTCCTTCACCATCTGCGCGCCCATGTTCTCGAACTTGTCCTTGAGTTCGATTTCCTTTGCAACGGAGACACCGTCCTTGGTGACGGTGGGAGCACCGAAGCTCTTGTCGAGCACGGCGTTACGGCCCTTGGGGCCCAGTGTGACCTTGACGGCATTCGCCAAAATATTCACACCCTTGAACATGCGTGCCCGAGCGTCGTCGCTGAAGCGTACGTCTTTAGCTGCCATTTGCTGATACCTCTAAATTAATTTGATTTGCGGGACTACGAAGTGCGCGTTTCCGAGGGGAAGGCCTACTTGCCTTCCACGATGGCCATGATGTCTTCTTCACGCATGACAACCAGCTCGTCACCGTCCATCTTCACTTCGGTGCCGCTGTACTTACCGAACAGAATCTTGTCGCCGACCTTGACGTCCAGCGGGCGAATTTCGCCGTTCTCTAAAATCTTGCCCTTACCGACGGCGACCACTTTGCCGAAAATCGGCTTTTCAGTCGCGGTATCCGGGATCACGATGCCACCTGGAGACTTACGCTCCTCTTCCTCTCTTTTCACGATCACGCGGTCATGAAGGGGACGAATCTTCATAAGACAAGACTCCTAATGCTTGAGTGGGTTAAAGGGAGGGTATTGTTAGCACTCTCCCACTGAGGCTGCTAATCATAGCGACGAATTGTTACGATTCAAGGCCTGGACCGTTTAATTTTTGTTGTGTCGCAGCAACGTTAAGAAACTGGCGTACCTGCGCTCTGGCTACTAAAGTGCCCGCCATGAAACGTTCTCTAGGCCGGGCCTTGGCAGCTATTTTTTTCGTAACGGCAATGCTGGGCGTCGCTGGGGCGGCACACGCCAAGCCGTGGTGGATGCGGGGCATTGATTCCAATGAGACGGATTTTCTGCCGCCCGACGTCGCCTTCCGGGTCGGTGCACGAGTCGACGGCAATCTCTTGAAGGTCCGCTGGGTCATCGCGGACGGCTACTATCTTTATCGTTCAAAGATCGAGGTAAAGGCGGAAAGCCCGGATCTCGTCATCGCCACGCCGGAACTGCCGCCGGGCATGCTCAAGACCGACCCCTATTTGGGCACGCAGCAGGTCTATACCCAGCAGGTCGAAGCGGTGGTTCCCTATTCGCGCATCGACGCCGGCGCGCATCCTCTGCAAATCAAAGTCATCTATCAGGGCTGTGCAGAAGCGGGGTTGTGTTATCCCCCGATCACCAAAGTGGTTTTCCCAACCGTCGGAACCCTTACGGTCGCAGCCAGCGACCCTCCCCGCACTTGGGAAAGTGCGGCCATTATCGTGGGCGCCTGTGCTTTTCTGCTCGCAGGCTTGGTGCTGCGAAAGGGCCGCAAGCTCGACATGCCGGCATGAAGGCCCCGGGCCTGCGCTATCTCGGCGGAGCGTTGGTCGTCTTGCTGGGAATAGGGGCAGGGTTGAAGTTTCACTCGGTGCACAGGGTCGTTGAGCCGGCAGTGGCCGTGCCGGCGGGGGTGGCCAGCGCTCCTGATGCAAAGGATAATTCCGCGGTGGAAGCGGCGTCGCACCGCGTGATCCCCGCGCGGCTGCCCGATTTCTCGCTCAGCGATTTATCGGGCAAGCCCACCTCGATCGGCGCCTGGAGCGGTAAATCGCTGGTGATCAACTTTTGGGCGACGTGGTGCGCTCCCTGCCGACGAGAAATTCCCCTGCTCAAGACCTTGGCCGCCGACTGGGCCGGCCGCGATCTCACGGTCGTCGGCATTGCCGTGGACTATGCCGACAAGGTTCGCCAGTTCACCGGGCAGTTCAAAATCGACTATCCGGTGCTCATTGGCGAGCAGGACGCTCTGGAGGTTGCCGCCAAATTTGGCATGGACTCTCCGGTCCTTCCGTTCACCGTTTTTACCGACCGGCGCGGCGAGGTCGTAGCCTTGTTCGTCGGTGAATTGCACCGGCCGCAGGCCGATTTCATCCTGTCGGAGGTCCAAAATCTCAATCAGGAGCGTATTCAACTTCCGGAAGCGCGGCGCGCCATTGCCGATCGCCTGCAAGCCATGGCGGGAAAGAACGCCGGATAGCGTATTAGCGCGACGTTCGCCGCCGAAGCTTGCCTTTTCACTTCAATTTCTGGTTATTATCGCGGACCTTTGTAGCGCAACCGCGCTGAGAATTGATCTTAAGATGGCCCGAGTTTTGCTTTTGAATGGCCCCAACTTAAACCTGCTTGGCACGCGCGAGCCGGCCATCTATGGCAGCGCCACGCTGCAAGACATCGAGACAAAGCTCAAAACGCAGTGCCAGGCCCTGGGGCATGAACTCATCGCGGCCCAAAGCAACGCCGAGCATGAACTGATCGCCAAGATTCACGCCGCCAAGCGCGACGGCATCGGATTCGTGATCATCAATCCCGGTGCCTTCACGCACACCAGCATTGCGCTGCGCGACGCGTTCCTGTCGGTGGGCGTGCCATTCATCGAGATTCACTTGAGCAATGTATTCGCGCGCGAAGCTTTCCGGCATCACTCTTATTTGTCCGACATCGCAGTCGGCTGCATCTATGGATTAGGCCCGATCGGCTACGAGCTTGCACTCCAAGCCGCCGCCGCGCGCCTGACCCAACCTTAAAACAAAATCTGAAGGGGTTCGCGGATGGATATTCGCAAGGTAAAAAAATTGATCGAGTTGCTGGAGGAGTCAGGCATCTCGGAACTCGAGATTTCGGAGGGTGAGGAGTCGGTACGCATCAGCCGTCATCCCCGGGCCGGGATGCAGGCGGCAGCGGCTCCAGCTGCGCCAATGATTTATGCGGCGCCTGCCGCAGCCGCAACACCGGCCACGGCCGCGACCTCGGCGGCCGAACGAGCGCCTCGCAATGATGAGCACACTGTCACCTCTCCCATGGTGGGCACGTATTATTCGTCGGCCTCTCCGGGCGCAAAGCCCTTTGTTGAAATCGGCAGCGAGATCAAAGTCGGTCAGATCCTGTGCATCATCGAGGCGATGAAGATGATGAATCAAATAGAGTCCGACAAAGAAGGCCGGGTCATGGCCATGCTGGCGAAGAACGGTGAGCCGGTCGAGTTCGGCCAACCTCTGTTCATCATCGAATAGTTTGAGATGATCGAAAAAGTCGTCATCGCGAACCGCGGCGAGATCGCCCTTCGAATATTGCGCGCCTGCCGTGAGCTGGGCATCAAGACCGTGGCGGTGCATTCCACGGCGGATTTCAATACCAAGCACGTCCTTTTGGCGGATGAAACCGTCTGCATCGGCCCGCCGCAATCCGCGCTCTCCTACCTCAACATGCCCGCGATCATCAGCGCGGCCGAGGTCACCGACGCAGTGGCCATCCATCCGGGCTACGGGTTCCTGTCGGAAAACGCCGATTTCGCCGAGCGGGTCGAGAAGAGCGGCTTCATCTTCGTCGGACCGCGTGCGGAAACCATCCGTCTCATGGGCGACAAAGTCTCCGCCATCAAGGTCATGAAGGCGGCGGGCGTCCCATGCGTACCCGGATCCGACGGGCCATTGGGTAAAGACACCGACGAAAACTTCCGCATTGCCAAGGACATCGGCTACCCGGTGATCATCAAGGCCTCGGGCGGCGGCGGCGGGCGCGGCATGCGCGTGGTGCACACCGACGCCTCATTGCTGAATGCCATTGGCGTGACGCAGTCGGAAGCGCTGGCGGCGTTCGGCAACGATCAGGTCTACATGGAGAAGTTTCTCGAGAAACCGCGTCACATTGAATTCCAGGTGCTGGCGGATAACTACGGCAACGTGGTGCATCTGGGCGAGCGCGATTGCTCGATGCAGCGGCGCCATCAAAAAGTCATCGAAGAAGCGCCCGCGCCCGGCCTGACCGCCAAGCAGCGCAAAACCATGGGAGAGCGTTGCGCCCGGGCCGTGCGCGAGGTGGGCTACCGCAATGCCGGCACTCTGGAGTTCCTGTACCAGGATAACGAATTTTATTTTATTGAAATGAACACGCGCGTTCAGGTCGAGCATCCCGTGACCGAACTGGTCACGGGAATCGACATCGTCAAAGCCCAGTTGCTGATCGCCGCGGGCGAACCGCTGCCCTACGGGCAGAACGACATTCAGATCCGCGGCCACGCCGTAGAATGCCGCATCAACGCCGAGGACCCGAAAAACTTCACACCGAGTCCAGGCCCGATCCGTCTGTGGCACTCGCCCGGCGGCCCGGGAATCCGGGTCGACAGCCACGTCTATACAGGCTACAACGTACCGCCGTTTTATGATTCCATGATCGGCAAGGTCATAGCGTATGGCGACACCCGCGATACCGCTATCGCGCGCATGCGCAACGCGCTTGCGGAGATGGTGGTCGAAGGCATCAAGACCAACATCCCGCTGCATCAGGAGATATTCAATCATTCCGCCTTCAAGCAGGGCGGAACCGATATTCACTATCTCGAGCGGCGATTGGGGCTGAAGTAACATCTCGCAGGATGTTGCAGCGATGAGCTTTTACGAAATCGAATTTCCGCTCGCTGCGCTCCGTTCCGACGCGGTCGAAGCCGCACTGCTCGAGGTTGGCGCAAGCTCCATCACATTCGTCGATCGCGGCGACGAGCCCGTGCTCGAGCCCAAGCCAGGAGAGGTGCGGCTGTGGAGCGACACGCTGGTGCGCGCCCTGTTTCAAGAA
Source organism: Steroidobacteraceae bacterium (assembly GCA_039924385.1). Taxonomy (GTDB): domain Bacteria; phylum Pseudomonadota; class Gammaproteobacteria; order Steroidobacterales; family Steroidobacteraceae; genus Bog-1198. The sequence continues at coordinate 177,340 of JBDTAV010000001.1, read as the reverse complement.
TCCAGCGATGCGGCGCTGAATCTCGGCCGGCTCGCCACCGCGTTGGGTCCGCATGTCACGCAAACCGCCCGCGTGCGCGCCGTTCAAGACCAAATCTGGGAACGCGCCTGGCTCACGGGCTGGAAATCCTTGCGCTTCGGGCGCCGACTTTGGGTTTGTCCACGCGCCGCTGAGGCACCCGCAGACCCGCAAGCCATCGTCGTGCGGCTGGATCCGGGACTCGCGTTTGGCACCGGCACGCATCCCACCACGGCGCTGTGCCTGCAGCTGTTGGAATCATTGCCCCTCGAGGGCCGAACTTTGCTCGACTATGGCTGCGGCTCGGGCATCTTAGGCATTGCGGCCCTGAAGCTTGGCGCCGCGCATGTCACTGCGGTGGATCTCGATGATCAGGCGCTTATTGCATCGCGCAATAACGCAGTGCGTAACGGCGTTGCCTCGAGCATCACGGTGCAGGGCATCGAAGCGCATCTGCCGCGCGCCTTCTGCGTGGCAGCCAACATATTGGCCGGACCATTGATCGAATTGGCGTCGAAACTCACGTCGGCCTGCGAGCCCGGCGGCCATTTGCTGCTTTCGGGGCTTTTGAAAACGCAGGCCTATGCCGTAAAGGGCGCATACGCATCCGGCTTTGATATGGTACAGGTCATAGAGCGGGACGAGTGGTGCTGCATTCACGCGCGGAGACATCCATAGCGTGTATACCCAATGTTCTAAATGCGAGACTGTCTTTAGGTTATCCGCGGAGGTGCTGCGCGCGGCAGGCGGTCAGGTGCGTTGCGGCAAATGCGGCGAAGTTTTCAACGCTTTGGCGCACCTCGCGGAAGATGCCAGCGCGTTTACCGCCGGCGAAAGCTCATTCGAATTGAAAACCCGGGCCGACAACATTTTGGAGTCACCTGCCCCGCCGTCGCCGCGGCGCGCGCCGCCGGACTCGGATGATTTTGCTCCTCAGGGAGTAGAGATAGCGCGCCTGCAAATTCTCGATTGGAATGAGAGCGACGCGTCCGCTGCGCCCTCGGCTCTCACCGAGGATCCGGCGCCGGAGCAATCAGGCGAAAGCTCATTGGAATTCACCCTGCCCCCCGGAGAGCTGGACCGGATTTTCGTCGAGACGAAGCGCGGAATTCGGGCGCGAATGCCGCCGCCACCTGAGTCCGCAGAACCCGAAGAGATCGAAGTCTTCAATGCCGCGGATCCAAGCAGCGCGGTTCCGCCTGCGGCGACTCCGAAATCCGCGGCTCTCACGGCAGCGAGCGTGGGCCAGGCGCCGAGCGGCTTCGAAGTGCCGGAAGAGGTCCGCCGTGAAATGCTCTCCGGCATCGAATCCTCGGCCGATGCCGAACCGATCGCGGAACTGCTGCAACCGAGGCGCGTCGTCAGGCGCCGCACCTCGCCGTTCGAATCTGGGGCGCAGGAATCCGAGCGATCGTTCATCCCGTGGCTCGCCGCTGCAATTACCGCCGCTGTGCTGCTCATCGCCCAGGTCATTCACCAAAATCGCGAATGGCTCGCGACACACGCGCCGCTGGGTGGCTCTCTGCGCGCGCTGTACTCCAAAATAGGCACTCCGGTGGCGCCGCCCGCGAATCTTTCTGCCTATCAGCTCAGGCAATGGGGGGTAACCGGAGACCCGGCCGGTGACGGTACATTGCGAGTCCGCGCCAGCATCCTCAACACCGCGGCGCAATTGGAGCCCTACCCGTTGCTGCGCGTAACGCTCGCCAACCGCTTCGGCGGCAGTATCGGCACGCGCGACTTCGAGCCTTCAGAATATCTCGGCAAACCAACTGCCAGGCTTCTCGCGCCTGGCGAGCGCGCCGACGCGACCTTGGACATCCTGGATCCGGGGAAAAGCGCGGAAGGCTTTGAAATCGATGTGTGCCTGCGCGGCGCGGATAGAAGGGTTTCGTGCGCGAACGATCGGGACCCGTCGGTCAAAGTGCCGGCTCAAGCCAAGCGATGAGCGTCAAGATAGGTCCCTATACGTTGCCTTCCAACATCTTGCTCGCGCCCATGGCCGGCGTGACCGACCGTCCGTTTCGAATTCTTTGCCGCCGCTTCGGCGCCGGTTTGGCTGCCTCGGAAATGCTCAGCGCCGACGTGCGGCTATGGGACACGCCCAAATCGCGCCGCCGCATGGATCACAGCGGCGAACCCAGTCCGCGCGTGGTGCAAATCGCGGGCTTCGACCCAGAGATGATGGCGGATGCTGCGCGGCGCAATATCGACGCGGGAGCCGAGATCATCGACATCAATATGGGATGTCCGGCCAAGAAAGTCTGCAACCGATTGGCAGGTTCCGCCCTGCTTCAGGACGAGGATCTGGTCGGGCGCATTTTGCGCACCGTGGTACATGCAGTCGCGGCGCCCGTGACCTTGAAGACGCGCACGGGCTGGGACCCGAATAACAAGAATGGTGCGCGCATCGCAAAAATTGCGGAGGACAGCGGCATCGCGGCGCTCGCCATCCATGGCCGCACGCGCGCGGACATGTATCAGGGCGATGCCGAACACGAGACCGTACGCGCCATCAAAGCGCAAGTAAGGATTCCCGTATTTGCCAATGGCGATATCTCTTCTCCACAGCGCGCGCAACAAATTCTCGCAGAGACGGGCTGCGACGGCCTCCTGATCGGCAGAGCGGCCCAGGGCCGGCCATGGATCTTCGACGATGTCAATTTTTTTCTCGCGACGGGAGAAATTCGCGCAGTGCTAGCGCTGGAAAAAGTCCGTGATATTATGCGCGCCCACCTCGAAGACCTGTATGCCTTCTACGGCGATCAAACCGGTGTTCGAGTGGCACGTAAACACTTGAGTTGGTATTTCCGGCAGCATCCAGGACAAGAGGACTTGCGCAATCGTCTCGTTCAAATCGAGACGCCCGAGGAACAACTGTCCACGCTGCTGCAGCATTACGATACGCGTGTGGAGCGCGCTGCGTAAGCGTACATTTGGACAAGAAAAATCAACGGGGACTTAAACTTAAGGCCATGGTCGCTAAAAAAAAGTCGAAATCACATCGAGAAATCGCGGCCGCATTCAACGGACGCGATTTAAAGGTCAATGGCAAGGGCGTGCCATTGCGTTCGCAGGCCGAAGAGGCCTTGCAGTGCTATTTTGAGACGCTCAACGGCCATAAGCCTGCGCATCTGTACGACCTGGTGATGCGTGAAGTGGAAGAGCCGTTGTTCAAGGTCGTAATGGGCCACGTGCAGGGCAATCAAAGCCGCGCCGCAACCATTCTGGGCATTAACCGCGGTACTTTGCGCAAGAAACTCAAAGAGTTCGGCATCAGCGAGTAAGCAGTGCTCACGCCCGTACGCCGCGCGTTGCTCAGCGTTTCCGATAAGACCGGCATCGTGGAATTTGCGCGCGAGTTGAAGGAACGCGGCATCGAGTTATTGTCGACCGGCGGTACCGCCAAGCTGTTGACGAGCCACGGCATCCCGGTAAAGGAAGTCGCGGAGCATACCGGCTTCCCGGAGATCATGGGCGGACGCGTCAAGACCCTGCATCCTAAGATTCACGGCGGCTTGTTGGGACGGCGCGGACTCGATGAGCCGGTCATGCGCGAACATAGCATCGAGCCCATCGATTTACTGGCGGTCAATCTTTACCCGTTCGCCGCAACCGTGCGCCGCGCGGACTGTACCTACGAAGAAGCAGTCGAGAACATCGATATCGGCGGTCCCGCAATGGTCCGCGCCGCGGCAAAAAATCATGACTCTGTCACGGTGGTCGTAGATCCGAACGACTATCGAGAATTGCTGGATGAATTGGCGGCCAATCAGGGCAGCACCAATCTGACCATGCGCCGCAAATTGAGCGCGAAGGCGTTTGCGCATACTGCGCAGTACGACGCCATGGTTTCCGCCTACTTCACCGGCGCGATCGGCGGCGCGGCGCCGGCTTTCCCCGACGACTTGAATCTCTCTTTTCGGAAACAGTTTGACCTGCGCTACGGCGAAAATCCGCACCAGCAAGCCGCGTTCTACACCGACCCGCGCGCAATCGGCGCATCCGTCACGCAAGCGAAGCAAATTCAAGGGCGGGAATTGTCGTTCAACAACATCGCCGATGCCGACACGGCGCTGGAATGCGTGCGTCAATTCGACAATCCCGGTTGCGTCATCGTTAAGCATGCAAACCCCTGCGGAGCCGCACGCTGCAGCAGCATTGCCGACGCCTACGCGCTTGCCTACCGGACCGATCCCACCTCCGCGTATGGCGGCATCATTGCGTTCAATCGCGAATTGGATGCGGCAACCGCGCGCGCCATCATCGAGCAACAATTTGTCGAGGTGATCCTGGCGCCGGGCGTATCGGAGCAAGCCAGGGCGGTACTCGCGGCGCGCGACAATGTGCGCGTGCTTGTCACCGGCGACTTGTCGCTGCCGGTGACGCAATTGCTCGAGTACAAAAGCGTGGCCGGCGGCTTGTTGGTGCAAACGCGCGATACCGGCGGCGTGCGCGCTCAGGAACTGCGCACCGTCACGCGGCGTCCTCCAACCTTGGCGGAACTTGATGATCTGATTTTTGCATGGCGCGTAGCGAAATACGTCAAATCCAATGCCATCGTCGCGGCAAAGGATAGGGCAACGCTAGCTATCGGCGCCGGGCAGATGAGTCGGGTGATCAGCAGCAAGATCGCGGCGATGAAGGCCAAGGACGTCGCTCTGACGCTGGAATCGGCCTCGGTCGCCTCCGACGCGTTCTTCCCGTTTCGCGATGGCCTGGACGCGTTGGCCGAGTTCGGCATCAAAGCCGTTATTCAACCGGGCGGCTCGCGGCGCGACGCCGAGGTAATCGCGGCCGCGGACGAACACAATATCGCCATGGTGTTCACCGGAATGCGTCATTTCCGCCATTGAAGACACTGCGATGAACGTGTTGATAGTCGGCGGGGGCGGTCGCGAGCACGCGCTGGCATGGAAATGCGCCGCATCGGCGCGGGTCCGGCATGTCTATGTTGCGCCCGGCAACGCGGGCACGGCATCCGAACCCAAGGTCAGCAACGTGGACATCGCCGCAGACGATATCCAAGGCCTGCTGCAATTTGCCGTCGCCGAGGACATCGGCCTCACCATCGTCGGGCCCGAGGGCCCACTGGTCGCCGGCATTGTCGATCGCTTCGTCGCGGCCGGGCGCCGCTGCTTTGGTCCGTCTCGGCTGGCGGCGCGGCTCGAAGGCTCGAAGGCCTTCAGCAAGGATTTTCTCAACCGTCATCGTATTCCAACCGCAAGTTTTGCCACCTTCACGGCGGCAAACTTCGACGAGCATTATGTGCACGCGCAGCGGCTGCCGCTGGTCGTCAAGGCGGACGGATTGGCCGCGGGCAAGGGCGTGGTCATCTGCGACAGCCACGAGTCGGCAATTGCCACCGCCCGCGCCATGCTCGGCGGCAGTTTCGGCGCCGCCGGCAACACCATCGTGATCGAGGAGTTTTTGCAGGGCGAGGAAGTGAGCTTCATCGTCGTGGCAAGTGACCAGCAGGTGATTGCGCTGGCGACATCCCAGGACCACAAGCGTCGCGACGATGGCGACAAGGGGCCTAACACCGGCGGCATGGGCGCCTATTCGCCGGCGCCGATTGTCACGCCGCAATTGCATCAACGCATCATGTGCGAGGTGATCGAACCCACTTTGAGGGGCCTGCGCAGCGATGGCAGTCCCTATCTTGGCTTTCTCTATGCCGGGTTGATGATGGCGCGGGACGGCACGCCCAACGTCTTGGAATTCAACTGTCGATTCGGCGACCCGGAAACGCAGCCGATCTTGATGCGCCTGCAAAGCGATCTGATCGAGTTGTGCGAGGCCGCTCTGGCCGGCACGCTGCGAAGCCACGAGGTTCGATGGGACACACGCGCGGCGCTCGGAGTTGTCATGGCGGCAGGCGGCTACCCGGATGTTTTCCGCAAGGGCGATGAGATCCGCGGTCTCGAGGCGGCGGCGGCCCTCCCCGGCAAGGTATTTCATGGCGGCACCCGCCGTGAAGGCACGCAGATCGTCACGGCCGGCGGGCGCGTGCTCTGCGCCGTCGGCTTAGGCGAGAGCGTGAGAGAGGCGCAGCTTCAGGCATACAATCTGGTGCACGCCATCCACTGGAATTTAGTGCAGTACCGGCTCGATATCGGCTACCGCGCCATCACTCGCTAGGAGTTTCGCATGTCACACGTTCGTCCGAGCATTGCCGATAAACGGCGCGCATTTCATCGCCTGCATCAAGACGGCTGCTTCGTCATTCCCAACCCGTGGGATGTGGGCAGCGCACGCTATCTACAAACTTTGGGCTTCAAGGCACTGGCCACCACGAGCTCGGGCTTCGCGTGGTCGCACGGTCATCGCGACGGTGGAATGTCCCGGGATCGGGTCTTGGATCACTTAACCGAGATGGTCGAGGCCACGGATTTGCCGATCAACGCGGATTTCGAGCACGGATTTGCACCCGATGCCGCCGGGCTCGCCGACAGCGTTCGCCTCGCGGTGGAAACGGGCGTAGCGGGACTTTCTATTGAAGACTCGACCGGCGACGCGTCCAAACCGCTTTTCGATTTTGACGCGGCGGTCGATCGAATGCGCGCCGCCCGCAAAGCCATCGACAAAGCCGGCAGCGACACGATGCTGGTTGGCCGGGCCGAGTGCTTTCTCGTTGGCCAACCCGACATTGAGCAGACCATTGCCAGACTCCAAGGCTACGCCAACGCGGGAGCCGACTGCCTGTACGCGCCGGGAATTCGCACGGTGGAACACATCGCCGCGGTCGTCGCAGCCGTCGCGCCGAAACCCGTCAACCTGTTGATTGGCTTCAATGCCGAGCTGAGCATGCGGCAAATCGCTGCCTTGGGCGTGCGGCGCGTGAGCGTCGGCGGCGCGCTGGCGCGTGCGGCTTGGGGCGGATTCATGCGTGCCGCGAATCTCATCATCGAACAGGGGAAGTTTGATGGATTCGCGGACGCGGCCTCCGGAAGTGCCCTGAACACGGCATTTCGCGGAAGCTAACGCTCACGAGGCCGCCGGCCGCGACCGGCCCTTTGCTTCCGTGACAGAATGACTATGATTCGGTCTTGGAAGCGGGCGCTTCGAGCGGCGTCTCATTTCCAATCACATAGTGCCGGCGCGGCTGAGCCGCGTGCTAGCAAAAATCAGCCATTGGTGCTTTTGCGAGGGAGAAATACGATTTCCGCCATGCGTCTAGTAATTTGCAGCACAGCGGCGGCGATGGCGTTGAACGCATGCGGCGGCTCGGGCGGCGCGATCAGCCCGCAGTCTGCTGGGCCGCCCCCCGGCGATCCTGTCATCACCAGTGAGGCGGATGCCATCCTGCACCTCGATCAACTGCGCGCAGCGGGATTTCGCGGCGGCGGCGTGCGCGTGGGCGTGATCAGCACAGGGGTGGTCAACCTCGCGTCATATCAAGCCGCAGGAGTGCTGCCCGCAGGGATCTATGTCAGCCAGAACACCCCGGGCAGCCTCGATGAGGGCAGCTGGATGCTCGAACTCGTTCACCAACATGCGCCGGACGCCGTGCTCGGGTTCTGCGACGGCGTCGATCTCGATTTCAACGGCTGCATTCAGGATTTGGGAAACAACTTCCACGCCGACATCATCGTCGACGATATTTTGTTCTCCGGCCAGTTCTATCCCGATGCCACCGCTGCGACCGTTGCCCAGTTGGAAACCGCGAACGATCGAATGGTATTCATTCATCTTTCCGGCAACGAACAGAATGGCGGCTACTGGCAAGGGCCGTTTATGCCGACTACGGCAACCATCGCCGGTTCACAGGCGATGCTGCTCGACTTTGGGATGGCGAGCGGCGCTGCAAGCGATGCGTTCAATGCAGTCACGGTACCCGCCACCGACCGCCTAAGACTCATCCTGAATTGGAACGATCCGCCGCACGAACCCGCCAACCACGCACTCACCGCCTATCTGCTGGATGGCAACGCGCAGGTACTGACCCAGGTCAGCAGTCAGTCGGATCCGACCTTGGTTCTTGACTACGCCAACACGGGCGCGGCGCAAACCGTGCGGCTGGCCATATCGCTGGATTCAGGTTCGGCCCAGGGCCTGGTTGTACAGGTCACGGAGGGAAGCGCGACGTGCAACATCGAATGCCAGCCGCTGGCGCACGCAACTTCGGGACTCGCGGGCGGCACAATCGGCGATATTGCGGACGCACTGGTCGTCGGTGCCAGCTTCGCGCAGTCGCCACGCACGCTCGAAGCGTGGTCGAACCACGGCCCGTTCCGCATTGATTTCCAGGCCACTGCGGACCCGGCCTCGCCGGACGGATTCGATTATTCGCGGCTCGCCGCTCCGCTGCAAATTGCAAAACCCGATTTGGTCGCCCCGGACTGCGTCACCACTCCTTTCAGCAATGGCAAGACGCTCACGAACAATCAGTTCTGCGGAACTTCCGCCGCCGTTCCGTCGATTGCCGGCGCGGCAGCGCTGCTCGAGAGCGCGGGATTCAATCGCGCCCAAGTGCTCAAGGCGCTGCGCAGCACCGCTGTGCCGTTGGGACCGGCCGCCTGGGACCCAGGCTACGGCTTTGGACTTGCCGATGCCGCCGCGGCCTTGCAATCGGGCGGAAACTAGGCTGCCTGGCGCCTGACCATCGTCCGCATCAGATGCTCCAACGCCGCGGCCGGCTCGACGCATTGGCCCGTGTGCACGGGCGAGGTTTGTACGATCGTGCTTCGCGGCGCGACCAGCCAATGAAAGCGCTCGCGCGCGGACAGCTTGCCGATGTCGCCGGCCGCTTCTCCGCCGGCGCAAATCGCGGGAATGCTCTGCAGCACGCCTCTTGCGAGATCCAAATCCACACGCGAGTCGATGGCGAGCAGCACTTTCTCGTCCAGCTCGATGCTCGCCAGCAAAATGCGCTCGACATCGCACGAGAGAATGATCCCGGCATTGACGAATTCGCCGCGCTCGACGCGCGGCACCACGCGAACGACCGCGTAGTCATAAGTGCGAAGCGCGTGCAAGCAGTGCCTCCTTAACGAAGATGTCTGATGAGGCCAGTCTTGCCGTGAAATAATTCAGATAGGCATCCCGCTGTTGCGCTTTGCTGTCGAAGCCGGGGTCATCGGCAAGCCACGCATCCGGGATCAGCTCGACGATAGCCGCGATTTTGTCGATGAGTATGCGCGCCCTGAGCTCGGCATCCGCCTCCTCGAGCTTACTCGCGAATTTTAGCAACACATGAGCCTTGATCAGCGAGAATGGCGTAAGCGCGTGCCGGTCGCGTTGATTCCATGCGTGATGGAAATACAGAGCGGCGCCATGATCGATGAGCCACAGCCGCTGATGCCACATCAGCATATTGACGTTGCGCGCCGTTCGATCGACGTTGCATACGAACGCATCGAACCACACCACGGCCGAAGCCAGCTTTGCATCGGGCTGATAGATCAACGGATCGAAGTTGACCGAGCCGGGCAGATAGTCCAGGGCAAGATTTAAACCGCCGCTCGCGCCGATGAGGCTTTGAATTTCGGCATCGGGTTCGGTGCGGGCGAGATCCGGCGGGAGCATGACGAAAACAATCTCAGGGATGGGCAGGCCCGCGAGCCGCCCGATCTCGCCGGCCAGCAGTTCCGCGATCAATGCTTTCGGCCCCTGACCTGCGCCACGAAACTTGAGCACGTACAAGCCATCGTCGTCGGCTTCGATGATGGCGGGTAATGAACCGCCCTCACGCAGGGGCGTGACGTAGCGGCTTGCGGTGACGGTTCTTGGGCTGCTCACGTCTGCAAGTCTACCCCGTCGAGCGCAGCCTGCTCGAAGCGAGGGTCCGGTCGCGGCCAGCGACTCACGGATGTCCGGACGGCGGCATGTCGCCTTTGAACCTCTTGTCGGCTTTGGGACTGATGGCGGCTCAGGCGGGCATCATCACCGCGGAAGCGACAGGCAGCAGCCGATTGCAATCGCGCTGCGACTGCCCTATTGCGAGCTCGCCGCCTCGATGCGTGTGCTCTGGATGATCTTTGGATCGCTGCTCGAATGATGCGCCCTGAACAGGCGGCCTTTCTCGGCCAACAGCACAAATCCGAGACTGATAAGCCCGCAGCAAAGGGCTCCCGCGGCCAGCGGCACGGTGGTGCCGTTGAATTGCTCGCCGATGAGAATTCCCACCAACGCGCCGCTAAACGTCGAGATGAAACCTTGCAGCGAAGCGGCGATCCCCGCGATCGCGCCCATCGGCTCCATCGCCATGGCGCCGAAATTGGAAACCGACAAGCTGAAGGCCGCCATGGTCAACGACTGCAGCACCACGAAGGTCCAGATCCGCTCGAGGCCCAGCGCCGCGATGAGAGCATGCAACCCCGTGACCGCAATGAACAACAGCAATGCCGTATGCGAAATCAGCCGCATGCCTAAGCGCTCGACGATGCGCGAATTCAAGTACGCGGCCATGCCCATGAAAATGGCGCACAGCGCGAACATGCTGGGCATCAACCTGGGCCGATGAAACACTTCGGAGAAAATCTGCGCCACCATGCCGACGTAAGCCATGATGGTTCCGAACATCACCATCATGGCGAGCGTGTAGAAAATCGAGGCGCGGGTGCCGAGTACCCGCTTGGCGGCGTTCAGCACGTGCTTGCGCGTCAGCATCATGCGGTACTCAGGATGCAGGGTTTCCGGCAGGCGCAAGAATCCCCAGGCCGCCACCATCGCGGCAAATACGGCGAACACCACGAAAATATAACGCCAGGGGGCGACAAACAGGATCAGCTGCCCCAGGCTCGGGGCGAGAATCGGCACCGTCAGGAATACCACGAAGGTCAGCGACATGACCCGCGCCATCTGCCGTCCGGAATACAAATCCCGCACCACCGAGCGCGTCACGGTGACGCAGGCTGCCGCCAGGCCATGCACGAAACGCCATGCGAGCAGCGCAGGAAAGCTGCCGCTCAAACTGCACAACAGCGCGGCAATCACGTAGAGCGTCAAGCCGCCGAGCAAGACCGGTCTGCGGCCGAGTCGATCGGACAGCATGCCCCAGAACAGTTGCCCCAACCCTAAGCCCGTCATGTAGGCGGTCACGATCCATTGACCATGATTCGGATCGGCGACGTTCAGCGCGCTGACAATGGTCGGGAAAGCCGGCAGCATCGCGTCGATGGCGATGGCCTGCGTCGACATGGTTGCAGCCGCCAACACCACAAACTCGAGAAACCCAATCGAATGGGCCGTGCGCGGCTCAGCCATGGATGTCGATCAGCTCTTGGAAATGACGGGCGGCCCGCCAGGCGGCGGTGAGCCTGAGGGCTTGCGCGCGATGCTGGTCGCCATGGTGACGATGGAGGCCAGATCGGTCAGATTCGCCGGCACCACCAGCGTTGTGCCCGCTTGCGCGAGCTTGCCGAACTGCTTCACGTATTCTTCGCCGATGCGCAGCTGCATGGCCTCGATGCCGCCGCGATCGGACAGCGCGATGCCAACCTGGCGCAGCCCTTCCGCCGTCGCCGTGGCGACCGCGAGGATCGCCTGGGCCTGGCCCTCGGCTTCATTGATTTGCTGCTGCTTGTTGGCCTCGGACTGCTTGATCACGCGCTGCTTGTCGCCTTCCGCAGCGTTGATCTTGGCGTCCCGCTCACCCTCCGAGGTCAATATCACGGCGCGCTTTTCGCGCTCGGCGCGCATTTGCTTTTCCATCGCCGAGAGCACGTCCTTCGGCGGGGTGATGTTCTTGATTTCATAGCGCAGAACTTTGACGCCCCAAGGGGACGAGGCCTTGTCCAATTCGCTCACCACATTGGTGTTGATTTGACCGCGAGCCTCGAAAGTGCGGTCCAATTCGATCTTGCCGATCTCGCTGCGCAGCGTGGTTTGCGCCAGCTGCGAAATTGCAAAGCCGTAATTGGTGATCCCATAGGATGCCAAATGCGGATCCATCACCTGCATGTAGAGCACCGCGTCGACGCCCACCTGCACGTTGTCGCGGGTGATGCAGATCTGCTCAGCGATATCGATCGCGATTTCCTTCAGGCTGTGCTTGTAGGCGATTCGTTCCATGAACGGAATCAAGATATGAAACCCTGCGGACAGCGTGCGGCTGTACTTGCCGAGATGTTCGATCACGAAGGCGCTTTGCTGCGGAACGACGGTTGCCGTTTTAAGCAGCACCACAACGACAACCACCACCAGCAGAATGACGGCGTAAAGGCCTACGGACATTTCCACGAATCTCTCCTAGCGAGTTTCAAGGCTCGCCATGCACGATCAAGGTCAGGCCGTCGACGCGGTCGATGCGCGCACGGGCGCCTGCCACGATGGATGATGTTCCGCCGTTGACCGCGCTCCATGAGCTGCCGCTGTACTCCAGCCGGCAGGTCTCGCCGGGCTTGAGTTCGGCGGGCAGCAGCACGGTCTTTCCGGCCGGTCCGGATTTAACGTCGGGTAATTTACGCCGCAGCTTCCCGTAAACCCAGCGCCGAAAGGTCACCATGGAAAATGCCGCCAGTACGGCAAACGACAACCACTGCAGCCATGCGGCCTCCACCACTCCCGTCAACGTCAAAATCCCGATGACGAGGGCCGCGACCCCGAGAAAAACCAGGTAAAAATCCGCGGCAATCAGGCTCAGCTCGAGAACCAAAAGTATGGCGCCGGCCGCTATCCACGCCCACCACTGCATGAAAAACTCCTCCTCAGCTTCGAACCTAGCGCTTCATCGCGTCGAAGAAATCCGTGTTGGTCTTGGTGTCTTTCATCTTGTCGAGCAAGAACTCGATTGCCGCCAGCTCGTCCATCGGATGCAAGAGCTTGCGCAAAATCCACATCTTGGACAGCTCCGAGGGCTCGGTGATGAGTTCCTCTTTGCGCGTCCCTGAACGGTTGATATTGATCGAAGGGAACACGCGCTTCTCAGAGATGCGGCGATCCAGGTGGATTTCCGAATTGCCGGTGCCTTTGAATTCTTCGAAAATGACATCGTCCATCTTCGAACCGGTATCGACCAGCGCGGTGGCGAGAATGGTCAGACTGCCGCCCTCCTCGATATTGCGCGCCGCGCCAAAGAAGCGTTTCGGCCGCTGCAGGGCATTCGCATCGACGCCGCCCGTCAGCACCTTGCCCGAGCTCGGCACCACGGTGTTATAGGCGCGGGCCAGACGCGTGATGGAATCGAGCAGGATGACCACGTCTTTCTTGTGTTCGACCAGACGCTTGGCTTTTTCGATCACCATTTCGGCCACTTGCACATGCCGGCTGGCCGGTTCATCGAAGGTCGAGGAAACAACTTCGCCCTTGACGGTGCGCGCCATTTCCGTCACTTCTTCAGGCCGCTCGTCGATGAGCAGCACGATGAGGTACACCTCGGGATGATTGGCCGTAATCGCTGTCGCAATGTTCTGCAGCAGCATGGTCTTGCCGGCTTTCGGCGGCGAGACGATCAGTCCGCGTTGACCCTTGCCGATGGGTGCGACCAAATCAATGGCGCGCGCCGTCAGGTCCTCGGTCGAGCCGTTGCCGCGCTCCAATTTCAGCCGTTCGGTCGGATGCAGCGGCGTTAAGTTTTCGAACAGCACTTTGCCGCGCGAACTCTCGGGAGAGTCGTAATTGATCTCGCCCACCTTGAGCAGCGCGAAATAGCGCTCGCCGTCCTTGGGGGGCCGGATCAAGCCGGAGATGGAATCGCCGGTGCGCAGATTGAAGCGGCGGATCTGGCTCGGGCTGACGTAGATATCGTCCGGACCGGCCAGGTAGCTGGAGTCGGAAGAGCGCAGGAACCCAAATCCGTCCTGCAGGATCTCCAGGACGCCATCGCCGTAAATATCCTCGCCCTTGCGCGCGTGCGCCTTGAGCACGCCGAAGATGATGTCCTGCTTGCGCGAACGGCCCATGTTCTCGAGACCCATGGTCTCGGCCAGCTTGACGAGATCGCTGATCGGACGCTTCTTCAGCTCCGTCAGGTTCATCGAGCTGCGGCTGCGCGCGAGATCGGTCGGTGCAATGATTTCTAAGTCATCGCCGCCCTCCGGCAGATCGCCGTAATCTTCATGCATCGGCCGGCCCCCGTTGGAGTTGCCGTTGCGATTGTCGTTGCGATTGTCGTTGCGCGGTCCGCGGTTACGATTGGATCGGCCGCCGCCCCCTTGGCCGCCGCCCTGCTGACCGCCGCTCTGGCCGCTGCCCTGGCCGCCGCCCTGGCCGCCGCCGCGCGATTGATTCCCTAAGTAGCCTCTCACAGGTTGCTGTCCAGAAAAGCGGCCAGCTGTGACTTGGTCACGGCGCCGACTTTTTGGGCCTCGACCGTCCCGTTCTTGAACAAGATCAGTGTGGGGATGCCGCGGATGTTGAATTTTGGGGGAGTATGGGGATTTTCGTCGATGTTGAGCTTGGCGATGCGAATCTTGTCTTTGTACGTATCGGCAATCTCATCGAGGATCGGCGCGATCATTTTGCAGGGACCGCACCACTCCGCCCAAAAATCCAACAATACGGGCTTGTCGGACTTCAACACGTCCTTGTCGAACGTTGCGTCGCTGGTGTGAACGATACTTGGGTTACTCACTGCGGATACAGCTCCTTTTGGAGATTTGAATGAAGTTAAAACGGATTATTTTGGGAAGCCAGAACCCAAAGCATTACCGCGAAGTGACGATGCGCGGCCGTTCGGGCACAATACAGCGGGTTTAGCGGTCTTGATTACCTTAAAAGGGTACCGATGATACGGTTGGGGAGCGGATGGACCGGCTCCTGATTGGCCGTATTGTTATCCGGTCCCCATCATTTTGCAAGTTTATGCAATTCACAAAGCGAAAATGTCAGACGCCCATCTCAGTCAGCTTACTTTTGATTCCTTAACCATCCCTGAATCCGTGAAGCGTGGTATCGCCGAACAAGGCTTTACCCGTGCCACACCCATTCAGGCGCAAACGCTGCCGATCGCCCTTGCGGGCCGCGACGTGGCGGGCCAAGCGCAGACCGGGACCGGCAAGACCGCGGCATTTCTCATCGCGTTGTTTAATCGCCTGTTGACCAACCCCGCCGCAGCCAACCGCCCGGTCAACGCACCGCTCGCCATCGTGATTGCGCCCACGCGCGAACTTGCCGTTCAAATCCATTCCGACGCGCTAGCCATCGGCAAGTACACCGGTTTGAAGCTTGCGATCGTATTCGGCGGCGTGGATTACGAGAAGCAGCGGCGTATTCTCGAGGAAGGCGTCGATGTCTTGATCGGCACGCCCGGGCGCATCATCGACTACTTCAAACAACATGTGTTTGATTTGCGGCACATCCAGGTCGCGGTCCTGGATGAAGCAGATCGTATGTTCGATCTCGGATTTATCAAGGACATCCGCTTCATATTGCGCCGCATGCCTCATCCGACGCTGCGCCTCACCATGATGTTTTCGGCCACGTTGTCGCACCGGGTCATGGAACTGGCGTACGAGCACATGAACAATCCGGAGCTCATTCGCATCGAACCGGACAAAATGACGGTTGACCGGGTCACGCAGGTGCTCTACTTCCCCTCGACCGAGGAGAAGATCCCGCTGCTGATGGGTCTACTGCGCCGTATTGAAGCGCGCCGCACCATGGTATTCGTGAACACCAAGCGCGTGGCCGAGGTACTGGAACGGACCCTGACGGCGAATGGCTTCGTGGCCCAGGCTTTGTCCGGAGACGTCCCGCAAAACAAACGCTTGAAAATGATGCGCGATTTTCACAATGGCGACATCGCGGTGTTGATCGCCACCGACGTGGCATCGCGCGGTTTGCACATTCCGGACGTAAGCCACGTGTTCAACTTCGATCTGCCGAATGACGCAGAAGACTACGTGCATCGCATCGGACGCACGGCGCGCGCGGGTGCGGAAGGCGATGCGATCAGTTTCGGGTGCGAGGAATACGCCATTTCGCTGCCCGACATCGAGCGCTACATCGGCCACCAAATTCCGCGCGCCACCATTGAGCCGGTGGATCTGGCGGTCGTGACCGCGCCGCCTCCCGCCGTATGGCGCGAGCGTGCCCCCAGGCAGGGACAGTCCCGAGGCGGCGGCCGTTCCGGCGGCAGCCGTCCGGCCGGTCCGAACCGATCCGGCGGCGGCCGCTCGAGCGGTGGGCCACCGCGCCGTGGACCACCCTCCCGCCCTTCGCACTCGAATGCGCCTAAGGCTTCGGCCTCCTCCCCGAATCCAGCCAGCCCGGCGGGAACAGGCGACGCGCCGGCAAAGGATCCTAACCGGCGCAGACGCAGCCGCGGACGCGGCGGCGGCGGTCCGGCAGGCGGCGCGCCAAATCCCGGCGCGGCGGGCTCTTAAGGAGCCGGTGAGGCTGCTACAGCAACTCCGCAACGCCGTCGATGGCGGCAAAATCGGCGGTCCCTTGAGGCGGCGCGCCGCTGTCCGGGCGGCGCACCGCGCGCAAATGCGCAATGCCGTAGTCGCGAGCGCACTGAAGCACCCTCAGGCTGTCGTCAATGAACAAAGTACGCTGCCGCGAGAATTCCTCGCATGACGCCAGGCGCTGCCAAAACGCCGCATCCTCTTTCGGCGCTGCGAAGGGCAGTGAGCAGTAGCAGGCATCAAAGTATTGCGTCAACGCGACGCGCTTGTTCTTGATGGCGAACGTCGTGGGATGCGAGTTGGTGACCAGCACCACGCGTTTGCCGCTGGCGCGCAATTTCTGCAGAAACGCCTCCGCGCCCGGCAAAAATCCCACGCGCGGCAAAGTCTCGCGCTTCATCGCGGGGATATCGAGCTTGAGCTCGCTGGTCCAATAGTCGATGCAATACCATTGCAGGGTGTGCGCCACATTCTTGAATTTGAGCGCCAATCGCTGGTGTGATTGCGCCTCGCTGATGCCGTTGGCCGCGGCGTATCGCTCGGGGATCAAGGTCCCCCAGAACCAATTGTCGAAGCGCAAATCCAACAGTGTGCCGTCCATGTCGAGCAGCACGGTATCGACGCTTTCCCAGTCGACGGCAGAGGATGCAACCATGTGCGTATGATACCTCGATGCGAGATTTAGCCAGCCTGGTCCAGGCCCTGATGCCCATCGTCGAGCGCGCCAGCGCGGCCATCATGCAAATTTACGATGGTGCGTTCGCGGTGCAACGCAAGGACGATAATTCACCCCTGACCCTGGCGGACTTGGAATCGCAACGGGTCATCATCGAGGGACTCGAGCGCATCACGCCGGAGATTCCGATTCTGTCGGAAGAATCGGCGGCGGCGCCCTGGGCCGAGCGGCAGAGGTGGCGCGAGTCATGGGTGGTCGATCCGCTCGACGGCACGCGCGAATTCGTGAAGCGCAACGGCGAATTCACCATCAACATCGCGCTGGTCGTGGAACATGAACCGGTGCTTGGCGTGGTGTGCGCGCCGGCGCAAAAAGTCACCTATTGGGGCTTAAGGGGCGGCGGCGCGTTCACGCGCGCGCACGGCACCGAAACGCGCGCCATTCATACCGTCCCGCCGCAACAACCGGTTCGCGTGCTCGGCAGCCGCTCGCATGCGAGTCCGCAGACAGCGGCGTACTTGGCGCGCTTGGGCCCGCATGTCGTGAGCGGCGTGGGCAGCTCGCTGAAATTCTGTCTGCTCGCGGAGGGTAAAGCGGAGCTTTATGTGCGCTTCGGTGCAACTTCGGAGTGGGATACGGCGGCGGGGCAAGCCGTGCTGGAGGCCGCCGGCGGCCACGTCACCCGCCTGGACGGCCATCGGTTGCGCTACAACTGCCGCGAAAGCCTGATCAACGGCGACTTCATCGCCTTCAGCGACCCTAAGGTCCTACCAACCTAGACTGTGCAGCCTAGGCGTGCCCCACGGGTTCGCACAATTGCAGCGTGGCGTCCAACAAGGTCGGAATATCGAATACCACTTCGTCCTCGGCGATGGTCAATTTCGCGACGCCGGCTGCGGCGATGAGCGCTGCCGGCACGTGAATCTGATCGCGCCATTGCGGAGTGGTCCAGAAGCTCACTCGAGCATCGCCGAAGGCGCGGTTCAACGCGCTCCACCGCAAGTGGGCGGCTCGCGCCTGAGGTGTATCACCGCCCCATTGACGCCGTGCGATGGCAATTGACATATCACCCGTCGACGACGGTGCACGGGTCATCAAATCGTGCACGTAGCGCACCATTTCATTGGGATCTACCCGCACAGCCAGCGACGGTTGATGATATTGGGTCATTGAGTGAGGCCTCCTGGGAACTGTAGTTTGGGGGTCGAGTCCGAAAAACCAAGGGCGGCAAGCCGAACCGCGAAGGGTTAAGATTCGCGCCATGGATGACAGCTTCATTATGCCCGTGGCAATTGCGGGCGCCCTGGCGGGTGCCTACAAGGCCTGGGACATTTCCCTGGATGCTCGAGAGGCTGCGAATCGCATCGCCAAGGACACCTGCTCGCGCGCTGTGGTGCAGTTTCTAGACGGTACCGTCGCCTTCGCTGGGTTCCGCTTGAGCCGCGACTCCCGGGGCAAACGGCGTCTGCTGCGCACCTACACCTTTGATTACACAAACGACGGTTTCGAACGCGCGCAGGGGTTCATCGTGCTTGCCGGAAACCGGCTCGAGGCGGTGGGACTTGCGGGCACTCCATGAGTTGCGCCCTTAATATCGATCTTCACACCCATTCGAATTGTTCCGATGGATCCTTGAGCCCCACCGCGCTAATTGAGCGCGCGGCCGCAGCCGGCGTCCAGGTGCTGGCCCTCACCGATCACGACACCATTGCCGGCCTCGATGAGGCACAGCGCGCGGCCAATGAGCGCGGTCTAAGATTGGTGCCGGGCGTCGAGATCTCGGCGGCTTGGGCGGAACAGGCGATTCATATGTTGGGCCTGTGGATCGATCCCGCCTCACCCGAGTTGCGCGGCGTGCTGCACGCACAGGGGGAGCTGCGGCGCGTGCGCATGCGCAAGATCTGCGTGCGTCTCGAAAAGCTGCGGCTTCCGGGCGCGGAATTGCTGGCCTGCGTCGAGGCAAATCCAGGATTGCCGACGCGTGCGCACCTCGCGGCGGCAATGGTGGCCGGCGGGCACGTGGCTAACCACGCTGCGGCTTTCCGTAAATACTTGAGCAAGGGCAAGGCTGCGCACATCGCCGCGGAGTGGCCCGCGCTCGGAGCGGTGGTCGGCTGGATTCGCGCCGCCGGCGGTGTTGCCTCCCTCGCCCATCCGGCCCGCTATGGCCTCTCGGCCGGCGCACGCCGGCATCTGCTCGCCGATTTCATTGCCGCCGGCGGCACCTCGCTCGAGGTAGTGACGGGCGGCAACGGCGATCAGCATGTCGATGCCTGCGCGGCGCTCGCCGTGAAGCACGGTCTATTCGGATCGGTGGGTTCGGATTTTCACAGCCCGCAAGCTGCCTGGAATCCCCTGGGCCGTCCCCTTAAGCTACCCGATTGCGTCACCCCGGTGTGGCGCAGCTTCGGTCTATAAACGTGAGTGACGAAAAGAACAACGTCAATACCGATTTGTTCAAGAACATCGAGCGCCTACGCCAGCTGCGCATCGAGCATCGCGACCTCGACGACGTCATTTCTCGACTCAGCATGGACTTCAAAGTGGATGAGCTGCAAATGAAACGACTCAAGCGGCGCAAGCTGATGCTGAAAGATCAAATCGCGAGACTCGAAAGTCAGCTCATACCGGATCTAAACGCTTGACATCCTCCTCGCCGTCAAGAGACGAGGATTCCTTCTGCAAGATGGCCATGTCCCGGCGCGAGGATATTTTGAGCAGCATTGACGTCACGAGTTCGGAACGCCAAAGGTCGATAGCTGGACATGCATACAGTATACGAGCTATTCCTCGTACCTGGGAAGCACCCAGAAATGCGCGGCGCGGAGATTCAGCATGAACGAGATCTGGCTGCACATCCAAGCATTCTTCGAAATCCTCTCCACGCGCAATGTTCTGATCGAAGTCGGCGTGCTCGCCGTGTGTTTGCTGCCGGGCGGCCTGCTGGGCTTGGAGTTGAGCCGGCGCAATCAGCGCCAGGCAAACAAACCGCCGATGACCTTGTCGTGGCGATATTTCGCGACGCAGGGCAGCGTGGTGATCACGCCCATCATTGTGGTGCTGGTTCTGGTTCTGATCGCCAACAGCACCCTGCTGGCGGCGCATTTCGACGTGACGCTGCTCGGCGCCGCGGCGCGTCTGATTCTCGCGTATATCGTGGTGCGCTGCGCGGTACTGGTGTTTGCCGCCAGCCTGGGCGACAAATCCTGGATTCAAAATTGGGAGAGCCGGGTCGCCCTGCTAATCTGGCTGGCGATCGCCGCGGAATACCTGGGGTGGCTCGATCCGATCATTGCGACGCTGGACAGTCTCGGAGTCGCCGCAGGCAAGAGCCGCATCACCGTCTGGTCGGTGCTGAAGCTGTTGTTCACGCTGACGCTGTTCATGTTGGTGGCCGCCTGGATCAGCCGCTGGGTCGAACGGCGCGTCAAGCGGCTCAGCAGCGTCGCCATGTCGACACGCATCGGCATTGCGAAATTCGCCAATGCGTTCCTGATCGCCTTGAGCATTCTCATCGGCTTGAATGCCGCGGGTGTCGATCTGACCGCCCTCACCGTGCTCACCGGCGCCGTTGGCTTAGGCCTCGGCTTCGGCTTGCAATCCATCGCGGCCAACTTCGTCAGCGGTTTCGTCCTGCTCATGGATCGCTCCATCAAACCAGGCGATGTCATCAGTTTGTCGGGACAATCGGGCACCAGCACGGAGAACTTCGGCTGGGTGCAGGAGCTGCGCGGGCGCTATGTGGTCGTGCGCGATCGCGACGGCGTGGAAATGCTGGTGCCCAATCAACAGCTCATTTCCAATGCCGTGATCAACTGGAGCTACACCGACCCGCGCATCCGCCTGAAGCTGCCGATCCGGATCAGCTACCGCGACGACCCGGAATTGGCGCTGAAAATATTGCTCGAGGCGTGCGACGGCCGGGCGCGGGTGCTGCGCGAGCCCGCGCCGGTGTCGCGATTGATGCACTTCAGCGACAGCGGCATCGAGCTTGAGCTGCGCTTCTGGATTTCCGATCCGCAGGAGGGCGTCAATAACGTGCGCTCGGAAGTCAACCGCGCGATCTGGCGCCTGTTCAAGGAACATCAAATCACCATTCCGATGGCGCAACGCGAAATCATCGTGCGCAATGCCGCCTCGGAACTCGACTGATTTAAGTGCCGATCCAGATCACACCGCACATCGCCATCCCCGATGAGGAGCTGGAATGGAAATTCATCCGCGCCTCGGGCCCCGGTGGTCAAAACGTCAACAAAGTTTCGAGTGCGGTGCAGCTGCGGTTTCTTTTGCCGCTCAATTGCAGTGTGCCGGTGGCGGCCCGAAATCGGCTGCGCGCCATCGCGGGACAGAAAATGGTCGACGACGGCAGCATCCTGTTCACCGCGCGCAGCGAGCGCAGTCAGGAGCAGAACCGGCGCGCGGCGGCCGAGCGTCTGGCAGCTCTGATCCGCACCGCGCTCGTTGAGCCGAAGATCCGCAAAAAGACGCGTCCGACCAAGGGCTCGCAGGAACGGCGCATCGAATCGAAAAAACGGCGGGGCGCGACGAAGTCGCAGCGCGGCCGGCACGGCTGGGATTAGGGGTCAAATCACTGCCCCAAGGTCACCTGCAGAATGCTGTGTCGTATCTGTTCCGACAGCACCAGCTGCGCATCGGCGGCAACGCCGAGCAGCGGCTCGCCAAACAGCAGTTTCTCGTCCTCCGACATTTGAATCACGTTGCGCCGGATCAGCAGGTCGATGAAATTGCGGAACAGACTCTTGTCCACGAATTCCGGCGAATTCAACCCATACAGCACCGCCATTCGCTGCGCCATCAGGTGGCAGCGCTCCTCCAGCGCTGCAGGGTGGATGGCGCCGCTCCCCGCCTGCAGCAGCAGCGCGATCGCGAGGTAATAGCGTTCGAGGGTTTGGATGGTCGCTTGCGCGAGCAGCGACAGACGGATGGCCTCGGGCGAGGTGGGAGGCGGACGCTGCCACTCGGTGCGCTCTGGGTTCCCCTGCAGTAAGTTGAGTTGCGCGAACGTTTCGAGCAGCGAGTCCGCCACCGCGGCAATCTCTGCCTCGTCCCAGCGCAGGAATAGTTCGGCGGAAATGTACGGATACACGCGCCACACCAGCCGTTGAATATCCACGGTTCGCATGCGCGCGTTGCTCACGAAGGCGCAGGCCAGGAGCGAGGGCATCGCAAACAAATGCAGGACATTATTGCGGTAGTACGTGGCCAGCACCGCGCTCTCCGCGCTCATCCGCATGATGTCGCCGAGCGGATGCCTTTGGCGCTCTAGCAAGCCAAGGGCTTCCGCATAAGCCACGATTTGCGAACCGCTGTAGGGCGTCAGTGTGACCAACGGCGAATACGGCGCATCGCGCAGCAACCGTTGATACAGCTCGACTTGGCGCACCAGGTCCGCTTCGGGCAATGCCTGGCGTTGCGTCGCCAGAATCGCCGTGGCCACCAAATTGATCGGCGTCACGGCGGCTGCCGAGTTGATCTCTCTGTTGATGCGCACGGCGAGTTCGGCGATTGCATGCCCGATCCAGGCGGCACGGGAATCATCGCTCGCGGAGGGCTCCGAGCGCCAATGCGGATTGTGCTTTTGCAGCAGCGCGTCGAGGTCGATGGGCTGACCCAAATTCACATGGACTTTGCCGAATTTGCTGCGCAGGACCGAGATGATCGACCTGAACAGAACGAAGACGCTTTCCTTTTGTTTCGGCTGTCCCGACAGCTCGCCGATATAGGTCCTGCCCTCCACGATGCGTTCGTAGCCGAAATACACCGGCATGAATTTCACCGGCCGTTTCGGATCGCGCAGGTAACTGCGCACCGTCATCGACAGCATGCCGGTGCGCGGCGAGAGCAGCCGTCCGGTCCGGCTGCGTCCCCCTTCGATGAAGTACTCGAGCGGATGGCCGCGCGCCATCATGAAACCGAGGTACTTGGCGAACACCACCGGATACAGCGCATCGCCCTTGAAGCTGCGGCGCAGGAAGAAGGCGCCGCCCTTGCGCAGAAAGCGGCCGATCAGCGGCATGTTGAGATTCGCGCCGGCGGCGACGTGCGGAACGGCAAACCCTTTGCGATAGATGATGTACGACAGCAGCAGGTAATCCATGTGACTGCGGTGACAGGGAACATAGATGATTTCCACGCCGTCGCCGACGGCGCTCAAATTCTCGATGTGCTCGAGTTCCACCCCGTCGTACAGCGAATTCCACAAGCGGCTCAGCGCCATGGCCATGAAAGTGACGAAGGCTTGGGAATAATTCGCGGCGATTTCCAGCGCGTACTTGCGCGCCAGCAGCAATGCGGGGCGCCGTTGCAATTGGCGGGCCTGCATTTCATTGCGCACGGCCTGGCGCACGGCTTGGGTCTTCAAGACCTGCAGCACCATGGTGCGTCGATGCGAGAGATCCGGACCGATGCTCGATGCCCGCTGCGCGCGCAACACACTGCGCAACGAGCGCAGTACGCGCCGCACACTGCGCGGTTCGCTCAAACCCTCATCCATGACCTCGCGCAGGCGGATCGGCTCGCCGAAATACACCAAAGTGTTGCGGCCATTGAACAGCACGCTCAACAATTTTCGAAAGCGCCCGACTAAAATCCAGTCTTCGGTGAATGCCAGGCGCCACCAGCTGATTTCCTTGTGAGGGGCACGGCCCCAGAAAATCGCCACCGGCACCAGATCCAGGTCGAACTGGGGATGCGCCGCCGCCGCGTCGATGAGCTGCACGAGGTAGCGCGGCGCGCGCGCCGCATGGCGTCTGCCGAACAGGCTGGGGCGGCGCGTCAATTCGAAGTAGGCGCGATCCGCGCGCCTGCCGCCCATCATCAAGCGCCGCATGGGCCGCGGCAGATTGTGCTCCGCGCAGACGCTGTTGAGCACGGCGCAGTCGGTGAGACTCTCGCGTTCCAACACATAGCAGACGGGACGCGGCCGCGCCGCAATGGCCGCAACCGCGTCCTCGGGCTTGATGGTGACGCGTACCCACAGGCTTAAAATCTTGCGGACGCTCCAGCGCCACGCCTGGCCCAAGCCGACAAGAGGATTCATGGCCGCTTATGGGTTAGGGAGTGGGCGCGCCGCTTTCTTGAGCATCGATCGCTTTACGGGTTTTTGCTGCGTTTACATCCACCGTCTTCTGAACCTCACGGGCCTTGTCGAGCTGTTGCGTCAGCGGATCGAACACAGTCTTCGCCGGCGGAGGAGGTTCCTGCGATGAGCAGCTTGCAATGAACAAGACCGACAGCGCTATTGTCCAACATTTAACGTAACCCATGGTGCACCCACGTATGCCGGTCCTTCGGGAGCTTGAGTGTACAATACCAACATGTTTCGATTTGCACTCCTCCTGGGTCTTGCCGGCCTCGCGCAAGCGGGCGTCCCGCCCGTCGATATGGACACCGCGGCGCAGCTCTATCAGGAGGCAGCCATTCGCGAGCAGGTGCGTGCATCGTTGGGTTCGATGCCCGGACAGATCCGCAAGCTCTTCGAAGGCAACACATCGACGCCGCTGACCGAGTCGCAGTTGAAGGCGGTGAACCTGGCGGCGATCCGTGCGTTTCGCATCGACGTCTTCGAGGCGCCGGCCTTGAGCGCGTTCGCGGCGAATCTTGATGTCGAGACGCTGAAGAAATCCGAAGCCTTTTTTGTCACCGACTCCGGTAAGCAAATGGTGGCCGCGGAACTCGGATTGGCGTCGCTCAGCGATGCGGATGCCGACAAGGTCATGAACGGCGACATGTCTGCTCCGAGCACTCCGCAACGCAACGCGCTGTTCGAGAAGCTGGAACGCGCCGAGCGCTCCGCCGAATCCACGGTGCAGATACTTTTGACCATGGGAGTGGCAGTGGCGACCGGAACCGCGGTCGGCTCCGGCATGGATCCCGGACCTGTCGAACAACGTGCCCGCAAATCCGGCGAAGCCAGCCGGCAAACTCTGCAAGAGAACTTGCGCGAGCCGATGCGCCGCTACCTGGCGTACGGCTACCGCGACGTCAGCGACGCGGACGTGAAGCGCGTGTTGTCATTCCTGCAATCGACGGCCGGCAAGCAATACATCTCGGCGTATCTGGCCTCATTGGGGGCCGGCTTTTACGCCATGGGCAGACGCTGCGGCGAGCAGCTCGGCGAGAGCTTGCGCGAACTGGCGATGGCGCAGCTCGCGACCGAAAGCGCCGAGCAAGTGCAACCCGTTCCCAAACCCCATCCTTAGGGGCTCGCGCCCTTTACCGGTTCGCTGCTCGAAACGGCTTTCGACCCTAGAGCTGCAGCGCGATCAAGAAATTGCGCAGCAGAATGCAGATAGCGCCGATCTGATCTTCCAATCGGTGATCGGAATTCAGCACGTGCAGTGTCGCTCGATGCTCTCTCGCCCAGCGCATGACGTTGTCCACCGGCACGACATCATCGTGCCAGCCATGCACGATGGCGGTGGGCACGGCCACGTCTTGCGGCGTATATTTTTCGAAGCCGGGCATGTAGAAGGCCGGCGCCAGCAAAAATAGCGCGGCTGCCTTAAGCCGGCTCGCGGCGGCGGCGGCGACATGGCCGCCCATGCTGGAACCCACCAGTACGATCGGCCCTTCGAGTTCGCGGCATACGGCCAGGAGTTTCTCGACCCGCTGGGCGGGGTCGTCAATGCCGCGGTAGTCCACCGATTCCGCCCCCAATTTGAGGTCGCGGATCACCGCCGCCATCGCGGTGATTTTGGCGCCCCAGGGGCCGCTTTCCTTGCCGTGGGAAAACACCACAGTATTGACGGTTCGACTCAAGAAACGCCCCCTCGCAGCCGCTACAGACGCATGGCATTGGATGAAGAACCGACGAGCGCGACACTCGAAATGCCACGCGCAATCGACTGGCTGCGCGATTGTGCCGATCTCGCCGGCGTTGACCCTCTATGCCTCGAGTCGTTGGCGGCCGGTGCCGTCCATTTC
Organism: Steroidobacteraceae bacterium; assembly: GCA_039924385.1. GTDB lineage: Bacteria > Pseudomonadota > Gammaproteobacteria > Steroidobacterales > Steroidobacteraceae > Bog-1198. Next base: position 151,408 of record JBDTAV010000001.1, on the reverse strand, counting down.
TCGCTCCCCGCCGGCTATTTGCTGTTTGAAGCCGAATCGGATCCGGATGGAGTATATCTGCTGGCCAGCGGCCGGTTGGGGGTCAAGACAGCGCTCAAGCCGGGCCTGACCGCCGAGATAGAACGCGGCGAACTCGTGGGTGAAGCCGGCTGGCTGCTGGAAACTGCGCGCAGCGCGGCTGTTGTTGCATTGCGGGACAGCGAGCTGTTGCTGATCCCGAATGCGGAACTGGACCGCATCGCGGCGCGTTCCACGCATTTTTCCCTGGCTATCGCGCGTCTTTGCGCGCGGCGGCTCAGGCACAGCAACCGCCAGGAATATAGACCCAAGCGGGCGCACATCTTTGCCCTGGTTCCCAGCAGCATCGAACTCGATGTCGCCGATTTCGCCACACGCCTGGTCGATGAGCTGAGCAAGAGCGGCCGCACGGAGCTGGTGTGGGATGCGCGCGCCACCACCCATACGGCGACGTGGTTCAACCGTATGGAAGAGGATAACGATTTTGTCGTGTATGTCGCGAATTGGGCAGGGTCCGGTTGGACACGCCAATGTTGCCGCCAGGCTGATGTGATTCTCATGGCGGCGCCGGCCGGCGGCACTGTAACGCCCTGGCCTACGGGCATCATCGAGGCGGCGGTGGCGCGCGGTGCGCGGGTTGAACTGGCGTTGGTTCATCAGGGCGCCATAGAAGCCGGCTCCAGCACACCATGGCTGAATACCCTGCCGTTCACGCTGCACCATCACATCGTCGAAGCCGCCGATTTCGGCAGGGTCGCTCGCCTGCTGATGCGCCGCGGAGTGGGCTTGGTGCTGTCAGGCGGCGGCGCGCGCGGTTTCGCGCACTTGGGCATCATCCGCGCCTTGCGTGAGGCCAAAGTACCGATCGATTTTCTGGGCGGCGCCAGTATCGGCGCCATCATCGCCGCCGGCGTGGCAATGGGTTGGAGTGATGAAGAGATGCAGCTGCGCTATCGTAGAAGCTTTGTGCATACCAACCCTGTCAACGACTATACCTTTCCGTTTCTCGCCCTGACACGCGGCAAGAAAGTCTCGCGCCTGCTCGAGCGCGAGTATGGCAGCGCGCTCATCGAGGACCTGCGCTGCCCCTATTTCTGCGTGAGCGCCAATCTCACCACGGGCCGGTTGTTCGAACATCGCTCAGGGTTGGTAGCGCAGGCCCTGCGCGCATCCGTAGCCATTCCCGGCGTGATGCCGCCGGTGTTTCACGAAGACGGCGTGCTGGTGGACGGCGCGGCCATCAACAATTTGCCGGTCGATGTCATGCAGGGCCACGCGCCGGGCTTTGTGATCGGCTGCGATGTCGGCGCCGATCGCAATTTCGGCGAACGTCGCGTCAACATTTTTGAGGTGTTGATGCATGCCGGCATGATCAACAGCACGGCGAGCGAGCGAGCGCAACGCGAACTGGCGGATGTGTTGATGAAACCGCCGCTTGCAAATATTGATCTTTTGAACTGGCAGGCATTCGATCGTGCGATCCAAGCGGGTTATGACTACGCGCGCACCGCTCTCGATGCGATGCCCAACATACCTCGCATCATCCCGCCGGCCGCCGCGAGCGCCACAACCCACTCCGCCTTGGTCGAACTGGAAAGACGTATTGCGGCGGCGATTGCGGACGGCTAAGAGGGTTGCCGCCGGCGCGCTAGGCATGTCCGCCCAGGCTTCTCGCGAGGCTGTCCACCCACTCTAGTTCAGCCGGACTGTACTGGGAAAAATTGAGCCGATTGAGGCTAACGGGTTGAACCTTGCTGCCGGCCGCCGAATGTGAAATGCGGAAGCAGTGAAACTCATGCTCGCGGCTCGCCGCAAAACCGATAACGAATTGCACCTCACCGCAGCTTAACGCCGATGCGTTGTTGACCCGCTCGTCGCAAATGACGAAAAACGCCTCCTCCAGCCGCCGCGTCCCGAAGGTACCCGCTGCGTGCAATCCTTCGAAGAACATGCGCACTTGCGCCGTCACGGTTTCGGCAACCTCGGCCAGAGAACCCGCTGCAACGACCCAGCGCGTACCGCGCTCGATGCTGCTCAAGATGAATAGCGCCAGCCGCCGCGCGGACAAATAGCGCCAATCGGCGTTGGCTGTGTTGCCGGCGGCCAAAGTGCGCAGGCGTACGTTGATGCGCGCCGCCGATCGGACCGACTGCAGCGTATTGACGCCGAAACTCGCCAGCCGGATGCGCCGATCCTCGCCGACCAAGCAGGCGGGCCTAAGCCCTGGCCGTAGAATGGGTTCTTCACGATCCGCCGGCAGCCAAACCGGAGCGCCCTCGTCGTAGCGCGCCAGCATGCCTGCGACCGCGCCGCACGGCGCAAAGGACTCAAAATGTCCGCGCAATTTATCGTGCGCGAGCACGCGCGGAAAATACATCAGGGCGTTCTCGTTGGGAAAATTCCAGTCACGCATGCCGCTCAAGGCATCATCCGCGGTTTGCCAGCCGGACGGCGGGTCGACGATCAGCAGCGCGCGGCGATCCTTGCAGTAGCGCGCGGCGACCAACAAGGCGCTCGGTCCCACGTCCCGATCCCGAGACAAAGGCGGTATGCACATAAAATTGAAGTATTCGGCTTGGTGCAGAGCGAACACGCCGGTTTGGTCCAAGCTCGAGCCGATCAAATCGTAGTCGGTGAGCTGCGCGCCGTCATCGCCATCCGAATTCGAGCTCACATAGGCAGTGGCCAGTCCGCTGGCCGGATCCAAGGTTCGATCCGGCCGTTGCGTCGGCATCTCACCGGCCAGGCGAATGAGCGCGGACTGCGCAATCCCGTTTGGAAAGTAGCGTTCATCGGCCCGCGACACCGAAAGGCGGTGGAATATCTCCTGATCATCGACCTGCCCGGTGCCGTGTGCACGCACGCGCTGCACGGTCAGGTTGAAAACCTCACGCTCGTCTGCACCAATATTGTCGAAGTCGACGCTGGCCCGCAAAAATTCGCGGGTACCCGGCCGAAGCGCCTGCAGCTGCAGGGCGTGCTCACCGGCTTTCAAGGTCAGCGTCGCGGAGCGCGCACCATTGACGACGCGCACGATGAGGGCCTCGCGTCCGCCGTTATCGAAATATTGCTCGATGGCATAACCCAGGAGGCTCGGCTGCCACAGGCCGCCGAACACGTGCTGGAATTCCACAAAGCTTTTGATGAATACCGGCCGATTGACCGGTCCGCGCAATGTGCGGCCGACGAAGGCAGTGCGCGCCGTAGCCAGACGCGAGATGGATTGATCGGGGCCGCGTTCTTCGGCGACCTGTAGCGCTTGTTTGCTTGGCGTCACCAAATTCTAGTCGTCAGTGAACTGCGCGAACTTTAACACACCCTCGCGACCGATCGCGCGCTTGAGCTCTCGTCGCGGCGCCGCTCCTCTTCCGCACGCATCTGATCCTCTTCGGCTTTCTTGCGAGCGATTTCCTCGAGCATGATCTTCATCCACTCGCTTGGCGTGCCCTGCCCGCTCATTCGCTCGCTTCCTCTTTCGGAGCGACGATGGCTTCGATCGCCTTGACGGTTTCCGGATGATATCCGGGCCGTGCCTTGGCAAACACGCGTTTGGCCATCTCCGTGCCGGGAGGCGTTTTCATCAGTAATTCATACAAAGGCTCGATGAGCTTGCGCCGTCCGATGGTTTTTAAATACTCCTCGAGACGCGCAAAGCCAGGCTGATAATTGTTGACGATAACCAATTTGAACCAGCTGTGGCCGATCTCCGCATTGGGGCTCTTGCTCAATCCGAATGTCTTGTCAAGGTCGGCCAATTGCGCCGCTGCCAATGTAGGCGGCATGCCGTCGAGAAAATACAGCCACTGTTGCGCAACCCAGTCCGCGCCGATTTTTTTCGCCGGAAGCTTGCCGGCGAGCCACGCGTCGCGCGCCGCGTCCACCGGTTGAAACAAGGTGGTGACCGGCAATACCGCGTCCGCAGGTAGTCCGGGCGACAAAATCCAGGCATTCACCTGGGCGAGCGTGACGATGCCGGGGAAACGGTCGAGCAGGTTTTCCTGCAGGTAGGAGATGAACTGCTCGCTGTTGACGCTCTTGAATGCAAAGTGATCGAAATAGCCGCGCAAAAAGGTATCGAAGCGCTCGCGGCCAAATTTGGCGTCGAGATAATTCAAGAACAATCGGCCCTTCTCATACGGAACGGGCGTGAAGCCATCGCCGGGATCGCGGTCGCGCAGGTCGATGGCAAGGATTTGATCGGCGGGTTTGAGTTTTGCAAGGTCGTCGCGCAAGGACTTGAGCCCCAGCACCGCCTCCATTGAGGCGCGCGGCTCGCCGTATACCGCGGTCATGATGCGGCTTTCCATGTAGTCGGTGAACCCCTCGTTGAGCCAGAAATCCCGCCAGGTGGCATTGCCCACCAGATTTCCCGCCCAGGAATGCGCCAGTTCATGCGCGATCACCGATACCAAGCTCTTATCGCCGACGATCACGGTGGGCGTGATGAAGGACAGCCGTGGATTCTCCATGCCGCCTTCCGGAAAACTTGGCGGCATCACCAGGATGTCGTATCGCGACCATCGGTAGGGCCCGAACATCTTTTCGGTCGCTTGGATCATGGACTCGGTATCGGCGAACTCCTTGGCCGCCGCCTTGATCATGGACTTCTCGGCATACACGCCGGTGCGCGGTCCGGTTTCCTGAAATTCCAGATCGCCGACAGCAAGGGCTATCAAGTAGGACGGCACGGCTTGCGGCATGACGAAACTGTAGTCGCCGCTGGCGCCGGGCTTGGCCTTCGGATCATTCTCCGCGCTCATGACGGCACGCAACCGATCCTCGGTGTGGATTTTAGCCTTGTAAGTGGCCCGGATCTGAGGGGTATCCTGCAGAGGGATCCAAGTGCGCGCGCCGATAGGCTCCGATTCGGTATAGAGAAATGGCTTGTGCCGCGAGGTTTGTTTCTCGGTCAGCCATTGCAGCGCGGCTGAGGATTCCAAGGTTTCGTAGTCGATCTTGATGGATTCCGTGCCCTTCTTCGACGGCGGCAGGTCGATCACCAGCGCGCTGCCGAGAATGGGATCGGGTTTTTCCAAATGGAACGGCCGATTGACCCATATTGTTTGATTCTTGGCCGTGGCGCCCAAGACATCGGTGGCCTTCTGGGTGACATCCAGGATCATGAGGTTCTTGGTATCGAGCACCAATTGCGTCGAACGCGGATCCAGGCGCTTTAATTCCAGCGTGACCGAGCCGGCAATGGTCTTGAAAGTAAAATCGACCCGCAGATCAAGGTCCAGATGCGTGGTTCGAAACTGATCGACATTGGCGTAGGAGTGATAATCGAAGCCAGGATCGATGGGCCCCGAATCGGTGGGCGACGCCCCGCAACTGAAGGCTGCGAAAATGGCGAGCCAGCCCGCCAGCAACCCAGGCGCCGGTCTGAGCCTCACGGGATGCCTACTGGCGCCTTGTCACGTCCGTTGAGTAGGTCATTGAAGGTCTTTTCGTCCACCAGGAGACCGGACTGGCCATCCCAGTTGGAACCCTCAGGCAGGGTGTTTTCAACCAATACTGCCTGCGCGATGACGGCATCGACGCCGTCGTGACCGCCGGTCACCGGCACCGGCACAGCGCGCGGCGTGTGCGCCAGATCGCCGACGCGCTGCCAATCGATTTCATCGTCGTGCTGCGCGATCTTGCCGCGCTCCTTGGGATGCAGCAATTTTGCCAGCAGGCGTTTACGGTCCTTGGACCAATTGCGCGAGTCGTCTTCCATGACTGCGTAGGCCTGGAGATATAAAGTGCCGTCGCGCCAGCCGAACAAATAGGGTTGGTTGACCACTGTTACCTTGGTGCCGATCGGAATCAGGTCGAAAAACACCGCGATGTCTTCTGGGTACAAACGCATGCAGCCATGACTTGAACGCATGCCGACGCCGTAGGGCTTGTTCGTACCGTGAATCAGATAGCTGGGCCAGCCCAAGCGGAACTCGTACTGGCCCAGCGGATTGTCCGGTCCTGCGGGCACCTTCGCAGGCAGCTGCTCGCCATTTTCCTGGTGTTCCTCACGCACCGACTTGGGCACCACCCAGACCGGATCCTTTTGCCGGCTGACGATCTTGGTCGTCCCCTCCGGAGTTTTCCAACCCACCTTGCCGATGCCGATGGGATGCGTGTAGACCGTCTCCGGTTGACCTTTCTTGTGAGGCGGATAATAAAAAATTCGCATTGCGGCAACGTTGACCACGACGCCTTCGTGCGGCGCCGCGGGCAGGATGAACTGCGTGGGGACCACCACCTCGCGCCCAACGCCCGGCAGCCAGGGGTCGACGTCTGGATTTGCCGTGAGGATTTCCTCGTAGCCCACATCGAAGCGCCGTGCAATGTCAGGCAGCGTATCGTCCGTGCCGATGATGGTTTTTTGCACATAGCCGACGATGTCGCTGCCCGGCTCAACATCGAAAAGATGCGTGGCCTTAGGTTTTGGCAGGACGGGCTTCGGCGGCGGCAATGCCTTGGCCACAACCGGCGGCTCCTTGGGAACCGGGTGAAACAAAGAGCATCCGGCAATGCCGAGCGCGCTTAAGGCCGCACAGACCAAACCGGGTCGCCGAAAAACAGTGATGGATTGAGCGGACATGGGTTCTATCTACAATAAAGTCGGGCGGTCAGGCCATTGATTAGAATGAATCGCCCGGCCGGATGCCTGAGAAAAGTGACGCGCCAACAGGTTGCCGACGGCATCCACGCCCGCTATGGATCCGACTTGAAAGCGGCCCGCCCGAAAGTGCTCCTCCATCAGACGGCAGACCGCCTCCCACTCGGCCGGACTGACCCGCCCTTGAAAGCCACGATCCGCGACGATTTCGACATTGCGGTCTGCCAGTTGGACGTAGATAAGGACTCCGTTGTTGGCTTCGGTGTCCCACACGCGCAAATGAGAGAAAACTTCCAGGGCGTGGGCGCGCGGCATGATGTCGTTCAAGACGTGACGCGGCGTCAATGCGGTTTCGATTGCGAAGCGGATCTCGCCGGCATGCGTCAGCTCTGCGCGCTTGATGGCCTGCTCGATGGCATCGAGCGTGGCTGCGGGGAATAACATTCGCGTGCGCCAATGCGTCGCCGTTACATGCCGAATCAGGCGACCGATCTGCATCACCAACTACCCGAGGCGCCGCCGCCGCTGAATCCCCCACCACCGCCGCTGAATCCGCCGCCACCCCCGCCTCCGAAACCTCCGCCGCCGAATCCGCCCCCGAAACCTCCCATGCCGCCGCCCCACCCGCGGCCGGTCGACCAGCCGGGGCGCGAACCGCCCGTCAGCAGCGCGAATAAGAACGCAACCACGCCGGCGCCGAGGCCGATGGGAATCACGTGGCTCAAGAGCCAGACGATGCCGCCAGTCAAGCCGCCGGTCGCAACGGATCCGAAAAGCCGGCCGAAAATCGCCCGCAGTACTCCGCTCACTACGAAAACCACGACCAAAAGCAACGGCAACATGTTCCCCAAGCCGCCGTGCCGCTCCCATTTTTTGTCCGGCTGCGGCAGGGGTTCGCCATTGACCACCGAGATCATTTGGTCGATGCCTGCTTCCACGCCGCCGTCGTAGTCGGCCTGTTTGAAGTGCGGTGTGATGGTCTCGGCAATGATCCGATTCGAAATCGCGTCGGGCAGTGCGCCCTCCAATCCCTGTCCCACCTCGATGCGCACGCGGCGGTCGTCCTTCGCCACCAGCAGAATCGCGCCGTCGTCAACGCTCTTGCGGCCGAGCTTCCACGCCTCCGCGACGCGGATCCCGTACTGTTCGATCTCCTCGGGCTGCGTAGTCGGGACGATGAGTACCGCGAGCTGGCTGCCTTTCCTGGCCTCGAGGTCGGCGAGCTTGGCCTCGATGCGCGCAACGGCCCCGCCGGACAGCGTGCCGGTTAGGTCGATGACTCGCGCGGTAAGCGGCGGCACGGCAACTTGTGCGTCGGCGAGCGCAAAACCGAACAGCAGTACCAGCCCTGCCCCGAGGCGGGCAACACGCATGATGGCAGTCTGCCCGAGTATTTCAGGCTCCTAGTGTGCAGGCGCGGGCGGCGGCTGCGCCGGTGGGGGTGCGAAATCCACCGATGGGGGTTTGGAAATTGCAGCTTCGTTTTCCACTGAAAAATTCGCCTTGGTCTTGTAGCCAAACATCATCGCGGTCAGGTTCGAGGGGAAGGAACGGATCGCCAGGTTGTAAGTCTGCACGGCCTGGATGTAGCGATTGCGCGCCACGGTAATTCTATTCTCCGTGCCTTCGAGCTGCGCCTGCAGATCGCGGAAATTTTGATCGGACTTCAACTGCGGATAGTTCTCTGTCACCACGAGCAGCCTGGATAAGGCGCTGGTCAGTTGCGACTGAGCCGCTTGGAACTTCGCCATCGCCGCCGGGTCGTTGACCAACTCGGGCGTCGCCTGAATGGAGCCCACTTTTGCCCGGGCCTGCGTGACACCCAGCAACACCGTTTGCTCCTGAGCCGCGTAGCCCTGGACGGTTTTCACCAAATTGGGGATGAGATCGGCGCGCCGTTGGTATTGATTGAGCACCTCGGACCAGGCAGCTTTGGTCTGTTCATCCGTCGTCTGGATCGTGTTATAGCCGCACCCCGACAAAAACAGTCCGGCGACAGCTACCAAGGCGAGCGCAAATTTGCCCATCTTCCCCTCCTGCCCCTTTTGGTTGGGCGTTGGGCGAAGTCTACCACTTGCTAAAAAAAAGCCCCGAGTGTTAGCTCGGGGCATGAGAGGCGGACTTCAATGAAGGGAAGTAAAGCCCGCTAGGGGATCGTTGCCTTCAGTGCAATTGGTGCCACTGCAGGACTTGGATATCGGTCTCCTCGAGATCGAAACTGCGCGCCAGCATGCGCGCGATTTCTCGATCGCCTTCCACACTTGCCGCCTGACCGAGCAGTTCGACGACGCCGCGATATTCGTTGTACTCGATGGCGTCTTCGGATTGCGCGATAAAGTGGGTGTAGTATTTGGCGCTCATGGGTGAGAGCTTATGATTCGGACCTGCCGCAATCTGTGAGCAACTGCTCAGTCGGCCGTAATCCCCCAAGAACCAATTCACGTCCTGGAACGTCTCTTAAAGATTATTGCACCGTGTCAAGATATCGCCCGCCCACGCCGCCCGGTTCCAAATACATCACCCCGGAAGGCGCCAAGCGGTTGCAAGACGAGCTTGATCAGCTCTGGCACGAGGAACGGCCGCGGGTAACTCAGGCGGTGTCCGAGGCTGCCGCGCAGGGAGATCGCTCGGAGAATGCCGAGTACACCTACGGCAAAAAGCGCCTGCATGAAATCGACCGGCGCGTGCGCTTCCTGCGCAAGCGGCTCGAGGGGATGGCCATCGTCGATCCCGTGGCCAGTCTCGCGCGCCGCGATCCGAAACGCGTGTATTTCGGAGCATGGGTGCAGATCGAAAGCACCGAAGATGCCCCGCGCTGGCATCGGATCGTCGGTCCTGACGAATTCGACATGAACGGCAACTACATCAGCATGGACTCCCCGTTGGGGCGCAGCCTGATGGGTAAGACGCTCGATGACGAGGTCAGCGTAGAGCTGCCGGGAGGCGCGGCCACCTTCACGGTGGCTGCCATCAGCTATGCGCTCAAACCACCCGAATGTTCTTGAATTGCCAGGGGTCCGACTGGTCGAGGTCTTCGGCAAACAGCTCGCCGCGCTGGTGCAATGGCGTCCAGTCGGTGTACTTGCCCACGACCGGCCCTAGATAGGGCAGGCAAATTTGCAACGGGCGCTGGTAGTCCATGTCATCGGGTTCCACCACGCCGCGGTTTGGATTCTCCATCGCCCAAATCATGCCGGCAAGCGCAGCCGAGGTGACCTGCAGGCTGGTCGCGCTGTTGTAAGGGGCCAGGGCACGTGCCTCGCCGATCGACAGCTGCGAGCCGTACCAGTAGGCATTCTTCGCGTGCCCCGCGAGCAGCACGCCGAGCTCGTCGATGCCCTCGGTGATCTCCTGCATCATGATGCGCTTGCGATCTTGCAGGTGCCAATTCCGCCCGGCCAATTCGTGCACCGACAACACGGCGTTGTCGCTGGGGTGATAGGCATAGTGACTCGTGGGCCGGTAAACCACGCGCTCTCCGTCCAGCACCGTGTAGTAGTCGGCCAGGGAAATCGCTTCCGAATGCGTGATGAGAAATCCGTGAAAGCATCCCCCCGCCGGCGTCCACGTGCGCACACGCGTACTGGCCCCCGGCCGATTCAAGTAGATGGCGCAGCGCGATCCGGCCTTGTGCCGCCCTCCGTCGAGCGGGAAATGCTTCTCATGCGTGCCCCATCCCAACTCCGCGGGTTGCGCGCCTTCGCTTACAAAACCATCGACCGACCAGGTATTCACGAATTCGTTGGGTTGCTTCGGCACATTGGAAACCTGGGTGTCACGTTCAGCCACATGGATGACCTTGATGCCCAATGTTTGCGCCAGCCTCGCCCAGCCGGCGCGGTCCTGAGGAACGCCGGTCTTCACGCCGGTATCCTTGGCAATGTTCAAGAGCGCCTGTTTGACCAAGTGCGACACCAAGCCGGGATTGGCTCCGTGCGTGAGAACCGACGTCGGGGCCTTCTCGTGACCCTTGCGCAGCCGCAAGGCGTCCAGGCGCATGGCGTAGTTGCTGCGCGCTTCCACCGGCACACTGGGATCCGTGTAGCCGCCGGCCCACGGTTCAATGCAGGTGTCGAGATACAGCGCGCCGCGTTCGCGCGCCAATTGAATGAGCGCAACGCTTGACACATCCACCGACAAATTCAAGAGGAAGTCGCCGGCGCTTAAGGTGGGCTCCAGAACCTGGCGGTAGTTCTGCGGCGTCAGTGCCGTCTTGACGAATTTCACGCCAAATTCCTGCGCTTCCGAGTTGCCCTTGTCTTCGGCCGTGACGATGGTGATGCGATCCGCCGAAGTGCCGATGTGACGCAAGATCAAAGGCAAGACACCCTGTCCGATGCTGCCGAAGCCCACCATGACGATCCTGCCCGAAAATTTCACATGCACTTCGTGTGCGCTCATAACCTTTCTGCCATGTTGTTTTTCCTTTGATTAAGTGTCGCGCCAATGAGGCGGATAGGTACGTTCGTACCCGGGAAGCGACTCGATGCGATGAATCCAGCGAGCCAATGCGGGGTAGTTGCGTTCCATGGGCAGGAAACGCGCGCCGAGTTCAGCCGCAGCGCTGCGGTTCAACGCCCGCCGCAGTATTTGGATCCAGGGAAAAATCACCATGTCGAGGGCGGAATAATTCGCGCCGACGATCCATTCTTCCTTGCTCAAGCGCCCTTCGATGGTGCGCGCCTCGCGTCCGACCAAGTGCATGGCATCGGTGAGATTGTCGATATCCTCGGCGACCTGGTCGGCGAAGATGGCGCTGACGATCTTTTGTACGGACGGTTCCGCGTAGGACTGAAACTCGCAGATGACCCGCATGATGACGCCGGCCTCTTCGGGCGTCAGGCCAAAAATGGGCGGCTGAGGATATTTCAGGTCCAGGTAGTAAAGAATGGCCACGGACTCGAATACCACGTAATCGCCGTCCTTCAAGACGGGGACGCGGCCGCGCGGATTCATCTTCAGCATCTGCGGCGATTGATGCTCCTGCTTATCGAAATGCAGCAGCTGCGACTCGTACTGCAGGCCCTTGTGCTCGAGCGCCAGGAGGACCCGCCACGAGAAGGGACTGCCGCTGCCCCAATAAAGAGTGAGTGCCATAACCGTGGATTGTAGCGGATGAACTTCACCAAGGAGCCCAGCATCGCGCTAAGCTCGATTGGTGACATTTACCACCCTAATCGGCACGGCGGCACTTCGCGACTTGCTGGGCAAGCCTGACATCGCCGTCATCGATTGCCGTTTCGATCTGATGGATCCTGACGGCGGCCGGCGCGCCTATCTTGAGGGACACATTCCCGGAGCGCGCTACGCCGACCTCAACGGAGATTTGTCCGCTCCGGTTTCCGCCGCCTCGGGCCGCCATCCGCTGCCCACCCCCGAGGATTTCGCCGGCGTGCTGGCTCGCCTTGGAATAGGCCGCGCCACCCAGGTTATCGCTTATGACGATAGCGGCGGCGCTTTCGCCGCCAGGCTTTGGTGGATGCTGCGATGGGTGGGACATCCGGCGGCTGCCGTGTTGGACGGGGGCTTCAAGGCCTGGGTAAGCGAGGATGGCGAGTTGCAGGCGGGCGAGGAAACGCCGCTGGCGGCGGCGGGGGTCGGCCGTGAATCCTTGCAAGCCGATACGGCTGCGGTCCTCGGCACGGCCGAACTCGAGCAACGTTTGTCAGACCGTGCCTTTCTGCTGATTGATGCCCGCGCCGCGGAGCGCTATGCCGGGACAGTCGAGCCCATCGATGCGGTCGGCGGCCACGTCAAGGGCGCAGTGAATCATCCGTTTTCAACCAATCTTGGCGCGGACGGGCGTTTCCTGCCGGCGCCCGTGCTGCGCGAAGTGTGGGAAAAGCGGCTGGCTGGCCGAAGCCCGATGCAGGTGGCAGCGATGTGCGGCTCAGGGGTCACGGCCTGCCACAACTTGCTCAGCTTGGAGGTCGCCGGTCTTCGCGGTGCGCAGCTCTATGCCGGCTCCTGGAGCGAATGGATTCGTGATCCGCATCGGCCCATCGCCCGCGGTGCGTAGCTCGTCGAAATTCTCCAGGGATGCGGTCGACCCCGCCGGCTCGAAGCCATCGCGCGCAGCTCGATATGAGCCGTTGCGCATCGGCGCCCAGTCCAGACTACTGCGCGGAGGCCCCGAGTCGAGTTAAAATAACGGGTGCGCAGAATCACGCGAAGCGATCGGATTCGCACCTATCCGAACGGCGCTTAGCGCCGTTTGCGGGATCGTTGGTTCGGCACGTATCGGTGGCTGTGGAACACGGCGCTCGAGATCCGTACTGCGGCATACCGCGACTGCGGTCTTAACCTTACCGGCATTGATATTTCGCGTTGGCCGACGCAGTGGAAACGTACTGAAGGGCACGAGTGGCTCGCTACCGTGCCCGCAACCTGCCTCACCCAGTGCCTGCGTGATCAAGACAGGGCTTTTCGCAACTACTTCGCCGGGCGTGCCCAGTATCCCAAGTTCAAGCGTAAAGGTAGCGCGGGGAGCCTGCGCTTTCAAGGCGCAGGGGCCGCGTGGAAACGCGGGATCTTGAGTTTGCCGAAACTCGGGACTGTGAAACTTGCCGAAGCGCTGCCATCCGTCGATCGGCCGGATCTGGTAACGCCGTTTGAGACTCGCCGCCAGCTCACCTATAAGAGCGAGTGGGCTGGACGTAAGGTACTGGACGTGCCCTAAATGCAAAGCGCACCATGACCGAGACATCAATGCCGCACGCAATTCGTTGATGGAGGGACTCCGTCAGCTTGCCGCTCGTGACGAGCGGGACCTGTGCGTGGATGCGGGAGATGCATGCCCGGAAGAGATTCTGGTGCAGGTGCTCGCAGAGGAAGCGCGAAGCGGGCAATGCAATCGAGTCTGTCTGGTACAGCAAAGATGGCATTAGCGGCGCAGTCAAGTGTTATCGTGCGCGCCTCATGAACACGCCTGCAAAAGTGCTTAGCGCCGCAAACCATGCCTGGAAGATTGCCGAATCGCTCGATCTTTACCAGGTTGAGGCTTGGGGCAAGGGCTACTTTTCAGTCAACGCGGAGGGCCATGTAGTCATCCGGCCCAATCTCGATGCGAGCCGCGAAATCGATCTCTACGATGTGGTCCAGGGACTCAAGGCGCGCGATCTGCATACGCCGGTAGTCATTCGTTTCTCCGATATTCTGGCGCATCGCCTGCGTCATCTGGCCGATGCTTTCGCGACTGCCATTTCGGAAAACGATTACAAGAATCGCTACGCCGCGGTCTTCCCCATCAAGGTCAACCAGCAACGGCTCGTGGTCGAGGAGGTCTATCGCTACGGCAAGGAGTTCGGCTTCGGTCTCGAGGTCGGTTCCAAACCGGAACTGCTCGCGGTCATGTCTATTACCGAAAATGCACCGGACCGGCTGGTGGTGTGCAACGGCTTCAAGGATGACAGCTATATCGAAGCGGTCATGATCGCCACCAAACTCGGCCGCACCATCATCCCCGTGGTGGAAAACTACGAGGAGATTCATCTCATCTTGAAGCATGCCGAAAAGTACGGCGTGCGGCCCAAGATCGGCGTGCGCGTCAAGCTGGCAAGCGAAGGCGCCGGACGCTGGCGCGAATCCGCGGGCGAGAAATCTAAATTTGGTTTGTTTATCAGCGAAATCCTGGATCTGCACGCTCTGCTCAAGGAGCGCAACATGCTCGATTGCCTGCAGCTCGTGCACTGCCATCCGGGCAGCCAGCTGCAGGACATCCGGCGCGTGAAGGATGCCATCAACGAACTGGCGCATGTGTACGCCGAACTCAAAATCATGGGCGCGGGGCTGCAGTACATCGACATTGGCGGCGGATTGGGCGTGGACTACGACGGCAGTGGGACCAATTATGAGTCCTCGATGAACTACACCCTCAATGAATACGCCGGCGATGTGGTGTATCGCATCAAGAGCGTCTGCGACGCGCGCGACGTGCCGCACCCCATGATCGTGAGCGAATCGGGTCGCGCCATCGCCGCCCATCATAGCCTGTTGGTGTTCGATATCCTGGGATCATCCAAGCTGGACCAATTCAAAGTATCCGGCCGCTCCGACGAGGACTATCGGGGAGCCGAAGAGCTGCCGCAGCCGGTGCTCGATTTATTCGATAGCTATCGATCGGTCAATGAACGGCGGCTGGTGGAGTGCTATCACGACGCCCTGCAGGCGCGCGAACAGGCGCTGCAAATGTTCAACTTGGGCTATTTGAGCCTCGAGTTTCGAGGCTTGGCCGAAAGGCTGTACTGGGCCACCTGCGCCAAGATCCGCGACTACAGCCGCAAGCTGGACCGGGTTCCCGAAGAGCTGGACAACATCGAGGACATGCTCAGCGATATCTATTTCTGTAATTTTTCCATTTTCCAATCGTTGCCCGATAGCTGGGCCATCGGCCAGGTGTTCCCCATCATGCCCATCCAGCGCCTGGGCGAACGGCCGACGCGCAACGCCGTGCTGGCCGACATCACTTGCGATTCGGACGGCAAAATCGATAAGTTCGTGCATCCGCGCATCACCAAACGCACCCTGGAAGTGCATGAACTCAATCCCGGCGAAGCCTACTACCTGGCGGCATTTCTGGTGGGGGCCTATCAAGAAACGCTGGGTGACTTGCACAATCTGTTCGGCGACACCCATGTGGTGCATATCCGCCTTCAGGACGGCGGCGGCTGGTGGATCGAGGAAATCGTCAAGGGCGATACGGCCAACAAGGTGCTCGAGTACATGGAGTACGACACCGATGAGCTGTATCCCGGTATCGCCCGGGACTGCGAACGAGCCGTCAAGGAAGGCCGGATGTCCTTGAGCGAGGCACAGGCAGTGAAGCGCTTTTACGAAAACGAACTCAACGGATACGCATATCTCGAGCCGGTGCTCACGCCACCGCTTTCAGCGCTCTGACCCTTGCCTCGCATTGACTATACGTCAGGCTCGGCTCCGCAACTGTTAGCGATGACTCGTTCCGCTGACGGACCGGGGCAACCTGCCCGCGGATAGGATGTTGCGGGCCGCATTGATGTCCAGATCGTTGGCGAAATTCCAGCGTCGCGAGCCCCTAGCACTTCACAGCTTGCCCCGCTCCTCTATTGATGACGCAACTGTCTCGGCCGGGTGGCCTCGTGCACGAGGCTTCGTCGAATAGCACAGCTTTCCCGCAGTGTTATCCTTTGTTTGCCAACAATTATCTCAAAGCGTAGCATCGGCCATTAGGCCGATTCCCTAATTCAAATTAGTGCACGGCCGATGGTACAGACCTCGATGCTGCGACTCGCACGGGTGTCTGCATATTGAAACCGCGTGCGAGTGGGATGCCGCGAGACACGCACCAGTCAGTGAGATTAGTTTCAATGACGACGATCTACGTTGGCAACCTGCCATTCACAGCGACCGAAGACGAAGTGCGTGCGGTCTTCGAGCGTCACGGCAAAGTCGAATCCGTTAAACTCATCAACGACAGGGAAACCGGGCGTCCCCGCGGATTCGCATTCGTCGACATGGCTGCCGGTGAAGCGCAAAACGCCATCCAGCAGACCAATGGCTTTCAGATGGGCGGTCGACCGCTGCGCGTGAATGAAGCTCAGGAACGCGCTCCGCGAAAACCTGGTGGTGGAGGCGGCGGCGGGGCCGGTGGCGGCGGGGGCGGAGGCGGGTCACGCCGCTGGTAGGCGCCAATGGGTAGCCAGGCTACCTGTTCAGACAGGCTCCCCGGCACTCACCACATTTCTTTGAGTTGCGCGACCACGTCGACAGTCGTCGTTTCGCTGGCTTTTAGACTTTCCACGCCCATGCTGGTGCGGATTGAAATCTTATCCAGTGTGTCCAGGACTTTGTCGCTCATGAAGCGGCTCTTGGCGCCGTACACATGGGCGTCGCCATTCTTCGCCTGGTGGGTCACGGCATACTTGAGCGGCGCGCACAGATGCAATTCGTTGCGCGCGCGGGTCATGGCCACATAGAGCAGGCGGCGTTCTTCCTCGATCATCTCCGGGTTGCCGGTCGAAAATTCCGACGGGAAGTTCCCGTCCGAAACATTGAGCACGTAGACAATGTCCCACTCCTGGCCCTTCGCGGAGTGAATCGTCGATAAGATCACGTAGTCCTCGTCCTTCGAGGCTCCCTGCGACTGATCGCTCGAGGCTACCGGCGGATCCAAGGTCAGTTCCGTCAAGAACCGCTCGCGGTTGGGCTGCTGCACGGCCAGGGTCTCCAGCTGTTCGAGATCGCCCATCCGGGTCCAGCCCGCGTCGTAGATTCGTTCCAGCTGCGGCTTGTACCAGTCTTTCACCAAGCCGACCTGACCCGGCCAGGGCGTTGCCGGATCGGCGAGCTTTTCGAACAAAGCGCAGAACCGCTTCCAGTCCATTTTTATCGGCTGCGGCACGTCGTAGTCGACGAGCGCCTTGGCCTCAAATCCGCGGGTCTCGAAATGCTCCAGAGCTTGCTTCGCATTCGCGGGACCGAAGCCAGGATGCAGCTTCAGCACTCTAAATCCCGCCACCGCGTTGCGCGGGTTATCGGCCCAACGCAGCACCGACATCATGTCCTTCACGTGCGCGGCTTCGAGGAATTTGAGCCCGCCGTATTTCACGAAGGGAATGTTCTTCTTGGCAAGTTCGACTTCCAGCACATCGCTGTGATGGGAGCTGCGGAACAGAATCGCGTGCCGCTTCAAGGAACCGCCGATCTCGCGCGTATGCAAAATCTTGCCGCAAATGTATTCGGCTTGCGCCTGCGCATCGTCCAATGCCACGTAAAACGGCTTCTGCGTCGATTGGCGGGTGCCGAGCAATGTTTTGCGGTGCTGGCGGGCGCCATCGGCCATCAGGGCGTTGGCGCAATCCAGCACCTGCTGCGTCGAGCGATAATTCTGCGCCAATACGACGATCTCGGCCTTCGGCTTGTACCGATCCGCGAAGCCGAGAATGTTTTCCACGGCGGCGGCTCGGAACGAGTAGATGGCCTGCGCATCATCGCCCACCACGGTGATGCCTTTGCCGTCGGGCTTGAGTGCGTGAATGATGTCGCCCTGCAGGCTGCTGGTGTCCTGATACTCATCCACCAGCACATGGTCGAAATTTTTAGACAGGCTCTGCGCCAAGGCGGGCGTTTGCATCATCACATGCCAGTACAGCAGCAGGTCATCGAAATCCAAGCCGCGATTCTTTTGTTTGCGCCCGACGTATTCACGATACAGCTTGGTCAGGTCCGCTTCCCATTCTAGGCACCACGGAAATTGCTCCTCGAGAGTCTGCTTGAGCGACAGCCGGGTGTTGACCCGATACGAATAGATCGCAAGACAGGTGTCCTTGCGCGGGAAGCGCTTCGGTCTGCCGGAATAGCCCAACTCGCTGCGAATCACATCCATGAGATCCGCTGCATCGGAGCGATCCAGCACGCTGAAATTCGGATCAAGGCCCAGATGCTTGGCATACAGCCGCAAAATGCGGCTCCCAACCGAGTGAAATGTGCCGCTCCAAGTCAAGCGCGACACGACGCTGCGATCGCCGCCTTTGCCGCGATCCGACAGCACCTCCGCGACGATTGTCTGCGTGCGCTTGATCATTTCCTGCGCCGCGCGGCGCGTGAACGTCAGCATCATGATGCGCGAGGGGTCGGTGCCGTTCAGAACGAGATGGGCGGTGCGATGCGCCAAAGTGTTGGTTTTGCCGGTCCCCGCGCCGGCCAAGATGAGCAACGGGCCCGCGCTGACGCCTTTCTCCGGAACGACAGTGCCAAATGTCGCCGCGCGGCGCTGACCGGGATTCAGCGCGTCAAATGCGTTTGCCTTCACTTTCATCATGGTCGTGCGGTACTGTACGTATATCCAGATCTAGACGCAATACTAAGTAAACTGCGCGGAGCATCGCGCTTCGGCCGATCGCACGCGAGGAGACAGATCACACAGTTGCGCGACTTTCGGCGATGATTCCCCTAATCCTTAGGCTTTTTGGAAGCGATTCATGCAGAAACCCCGGGTTGTCGCCCGTATCCCGGCGCATAACGGCCGCGTCATCCAAGTATCGACCGAGCGATTGCGCTATTCGAACGGGCGCGAGTACGACAACGATTACGTGCGCCATCCGGGTGCCGCAGCGGTTGTTGCCATCGACGGTGCGAACCGGGTTTGCGTGGTGCGCCAATACCGGCACGGCGTCGAAGAGTTTTTGTGGGAGATACCTGCCGGAAAGCTCGATGCCGGCGAACCGCCGGAGATTTGCGCCATGCGCGAACTCAAGGAGGAAACCGGTGTATCGGCAGATCGCTGGACCTCGCTCGGACTCTATATCCCGGCGCCGGCCATCTTCACCGAGTTGATCCACCTCTATCTGGCGCGCGATCTTGAGGTGGGCGTAGCCAGCCCGGATGCGGACGAGGAATTGGAATTGAAGTGGCTGCCTTTCGACCAAGCAGTCAGCCATGTCGTCACCGGCGAATGGAACGACGGTAAAACGGCCATGGCCCTGTGGCGGGCTCAATATCAGCTGCAAGAGTGATGCCGGTTGGCGGCAAATGTGACGTTGCGCCGCTTTTGGGGGCCTCCGGCTTGACTTAACTCCTGCTTCGCATAAAAAGGTATCGTGAGCAACGAAAAGTCAAAATCAGCGGCTCAGGCCGCCCCCAGCGAGCCTATTTTGCCGTCCTCAAAGAATCAGACAGGCGACAAATCCACTGGGCGCGTCAAATTCGACGAGCGCGGCAATGCCGTGTGGGAATGGCAGGTGACGACCGGCGCCTTCGCCACCGAGGTCTCGACGCAGCGCCTGCAAAAACTCGAGCATCCGGCCTTGTCGATTGCCGACGACGCGCCGACGCCTTTCGAGACTGTCCGTTCTAACCCGCTGGGCACGAAAAAGGGCTACGACCCCTACGACAGCGGCAGGCTGGGGAAGAAGCCGCCTCCGGCGAAGAAGGACCTGCGTCGCTTAAGCGAATCGCTGAAATTGAAAAAACAGGCTGAATCCAATAAGGACGAAGAGCCGCAGGAATGAGCCGATGAGGAAGTCGTTTGGACCTGGACCGAGACCGGCGGGCAGCGTGGTCTTAGGTATCGAGTGGTGCCGCGTCGCTCAAGCTAGCGTGTGATTCAAGCCAGTGCGTGGCGCAGCTTGGCGGCGTGCCGTAAGCGGTAAAAACCTCGCAGCTCGCGCACCATGGCCTCGATCTTAGGCGTTCCGCGGTTCACGAAGCGCCGTTCCAAGCGCCGGCAATAGTGCGCGGCGAGAACGTGCGCGGTGCGGTAACGTTCATATTGATCGGGCTGCAGTCGCGCATCGAAGCTGACCCGGTCAAACAGGCGCGAATGCACGTGCGTGGGGTAGGAGTCTCCCTTCTGTTGCGCGGCCAGGAGAAAAACGGTTACCGCGTACTTGTCCACTTCGGCCTGCGTTTCGAGCTCCAGCAGCGACACCGGCATGTCACGCTCCAGCCCCCAGGTCGAATAGACGAAGTGGCTCACGCCTTCGAGCGCAGTGCAGTAGTCCGCAAGGTTGCTTTCGGTCAACGCCTGGTGCGGATCCGCCGCCTCCAAGCGCCTCAAGATCTCAGGGTCAAGATACAGCGCCACGCCGGCGCCGTCTGTCGTTTCTGCCAGCAACAATTCTTCATCCAGGTCGCGGTGTTCATTCGTCGCAGCCGCGACAGCGCGTCGGTCTGTGACGAGAAAATCGTACACATCGTAGGGTAGATCCACATCGTAGAGGCGCCCGAGCAAGTTCTGCAGGCCACGTAGCACCACGCCTTCGTTCCTAATGCTCGCGGCGCGCGCCCGCAGCCGTTACCGGCTGAACGCCCAATTGGCGCAGCAATCCGCCCGCTCGCGGACTGCCGGTTTTCATCCATATTTCATACAGGCGCAGAATGTCGGCGTCCGTGTACCGATAGGACATGTCGCTCACTTCATTCAGCGCATCGACCAGGCCCTGAAATTTTTGCGCGAGCTGCGCGTACACAGCCGCGACGCAGCGTCCCGAAAGGGTTCGCGGCAGCGTATCGGCCAGAGAGCTGTAGGCGTTTCCGCCCATGGCGATGTGATAGTCGATATCGATCAGCTTGCGCGCAAAGCTGCGCGCAAAGAATCCGGCAATGAAAAGCGAAACATCGCCGAGACGCTGCAAACCGCGGTGCCGGGCGCCCGCACTCGGCGCTTCAAGCGCATCCGCCAGCATGCGGGCCAAGGGTTTGATGCGCAGACCGTCCGGGGTCCGCTCGTACAGCGCATCGGCCCGAGCAAACATCGTGAGCAGATTGACGACGTATTGTTCCGCCTGCTCATCGATGTCCAGATGCTGATGCTCGCTCGCGGTGTGAAACGCGTCACGAAAAAATTCACGTAGCGAACTTACCGCAACCAGACTTCCTGCCGTCATCGCTTGCATATGGCATCCTTTTTCGGACTGACACCATCCTATCGACCACGCTACGCTGAAGTGAATGTAAAAAGCGCGAACTGCAGTCAAAAAATACCTATATTTATAGGCATTTTTCAATCAGCAATCGCATGCGTAGGCTGCTAACGGATTATGTGCACCGATGTGGCGCCAGGCTCCTAGGTAATTTCTTCCAACGACAAGATGGTGCGCGGCGGCGGCGGGAGCTGCGCCGGCCAGGATTTCTCGGCGCGATTGAGCCATGCCGCCTGCATGCCCGCCTGCGCGGCCCCCATGACATCGAGATGCGGATCATCGCCGACGTGCAGCACCTGCGCTGCCTCGACCCCGGCTGCATCGAGCAATCGAGTGAAAATGCGAATGTCCGGTTTGGCGGCGCCGGCGGATATCGCAGTGATGTGACCTTCGAACCAGTGCGCGATTCCGCAGCGCTTGAGATCCGCATTGCCGTTGCTGAGCGCAAACAAGCGGTAGCGGGCGCTGAGGCGCTTAAGCGAGAGCTCGACCTCGTCGTAGAGCTTCACCCGATTGCGCACCGCGTAGAACACCTCGAATGCCTCATCGGCGTGCGCCTCGGCGTGTCCGGCCGCCGCGAACATTTCCGCCAAGGCGCGATGGCGCAGGAATGTCATGTCGTGGGCGCGCTCGGGGAATTGCTGCGCGATTCGCACCCGCATTGAACGCAGCGATTCACGGTCTTGCCCGTGCATCAGCAGCGGATGCCGTTCACGCAGCCACGCAAGCATTGCGGCTTCTGCGGCGAGAATGACCGGTTCCACCGCCCACAGAGTATCGTCCAAATCGAAACTCAAAACCAACGGATCATTCATTGATGAAATCAGCTCTGTTAGAATCCTGCCATGAGCACGAGCACACTACTGATCGGCAGCAAGAACTACTCCAGTTGGTCGCTGCGGCCCTGGATATTCTTGCGCAAAGCGGCCTTCGAGTTCACGGAACAAATCGTTTATTTCGACGAAAACGGCTATCAGGCGCAAATCGCGGCGCTATCGCCGTCGCGCCGCGTGCCATTGCTGATCGACGCAGGCGTCAAAATCTGGGATTCGCTCGCGATTTGCGAGTATGCCGCCGAATTGACCAGCCGCGGCCTGCCAGGCGATCGCGTGGCGCGCGCGCGTGCGCGCTCGGTCGCCGCGGAAATGCACTCGGGCTTTCAGGCCTTGCGCAATGAATGCCCGATGAACGTGCGCGCCAGGAATCGGCGAGTGCCGCTGACGCCCGGATTGCGGACGGACGTTGCCCGGATCGATGAGATCTGGTCCGGCTGCCGCACGGAGTTCGGCGGCGCCGGCGGCTGGCTGTTCGGCGATTTCAACATTGCCGATGCAATGTTCGCGCCGGTGTTTTTTCGCTTTCAGACCTACGGCGCTGCTTTGAGTCCGGCGTCGCAAACGTACTTGAGCCACGCGCTGAGAGATCCGGACCTGCGCGATTGGCAGGACGCGGCAGCGCGGGAGCGCCACCCGCTGCTCGCAGTGGACCGGCTCGGCGCGTAGCAGCCTGTGCGGGTATAATCGGCTGGTATCTCCATCAAGAGAGCCACCCATGTCCGCCGAACACCTAGCTGTTGCCTTCAGCCTCATCTGCCTCGCAGGGGCGTCTGCCGCGGCGGCCCCCGTTCCTGTGGAGCCGACCCAACCCTTCTCCATCCAAGACATGGTTCGTATGGAGCGCATCTCCGATGTTGCCGTTGCACCGGACGGCAAGCACGTGGCCTATACGCAGCGCACCACCGACATGGAGGCCAATAAAGGCCGCACCAGCGTTTGGATTCTCGACAGCGGCAAGCGCGGCGCTATCGCGCTGCGTTTGACGGACGGCGGTCCGAATTCCAACAGTCCTGAGTGGAGCAAGGATGGCAAGTTCATTTACTTTCTGTCCAATCGCAGCGGCACCACCCAAGTCTGGCGCGTGAGCTCGAACGGGACAGGTCCTCGCGGCGATACGCCGGTGGCTGACTCGACTCAGGTGACCAATCTGCCGCTCGATGTCGGCAGCTTTCGGGTATCCCCCAAGAGCGATCGAATATTGGTGAGTGTCGAGGTGTTCTTGGACTGCGCTGAGCTTGCGTGCACCAAAAAGCGCCTGGATAGCGCCGCGCACTCGGCCGCTACCGGCGTGCTGCACACGCAGCTGTTCGTCAGACATTGGGACACGTGGAGCGACGGCCGGCGCTCGCAGCTTTTCGCCATGGCGTTGAACGACAGCGGTGTTGCACAAGGCACGCCGGTGAATCTGACCGGCGGCATCGGCGATGTGCCGGGCAAGCCGTTCGGCGGCCGGGAAGACTATGCCTTCAATCCTGACGGGAGTCTTGTCGCGTTCTCGGTCAAGGTCAGCGCGGGCGAAGCCTGGTCGACAAACTTTGACATCTACACGGTCGCCGCCGATGGCGGCGCTCCGCCGAAAAATCTCACCGCCGACAACAAGGCATCGGATGGACAACCCTCATTCTCCCCGGACGGCTCGCAGCTCGCGTACCTGGGGATGGATCGGCCCGGCTTCGAGGCCGATCGATTTCACTTGGTACTGCTCAATCTGCAGTCGGGCGTCAAGCGAGCGCTCACGCAAAATTGGGATCGATCGATCAATAGTTTTGCCTGGTCTAAAGACGGCAAGACGTTGTTCGCGACGGCGGATCACTTGGGCCAGCGCCCGCTCTGGGCGGTCGATGTCGCGACGGGCCGCGCTTCGGCCATCACCGGCGCGGGTGAAGTCGAAGGATTCAGCGTAGGCACCTCAAAAGTGTTCTATACGGCCAGCAACTTGGGCAATCCTGCCGATTTATATTCGGTGAGCTTCACCGGCGGAAAACCCACGCAATGGACCCGCTTGAACCAGGCGCTGATGGAGCAGCGCAAGTTCGGCGAATACCAGCAGTTCAGCTTTCCTGGCTGGAACAATGAAAATGTGTTCGGCTACGTGGTCAAGCCGGCCGATTTCAAGCCGGACCGCAAGTATCCGGTGGCATTTCTGATTCACGGCGGCCCGCAGGGCAGTTTCGGCAATGCCTGGAGCTGGCGCTGGAATCCACAGGCATTCGCCGGTGCCGGCTACGCCGTGGTAATGGTCGATTTTCACGGCTCAACCGGATACGGTCAGGCGTTCACCGATTCCATCAGCGGCGATTGGGGCGGCAAACCGCTCGAGGATCTTAAACTTGGCTTAAGCGCGGCACTGAAGGACAACCCGTGGCTCGACGAAGACCGCATGTGCGCGCTGGGCGGCTCCTACGGGGGCTTCATGATCAACTGGATCCTGGGTTCGTGGCCGGATGAATTTAAGTGCTTGGTAAGCCACGACGGTATCTTCGACAATCGCACCATGTATTACTCCACCGAGGAGCTCTGGTTTCCCGAACACGAGTTCTCCGGCCCCGAGTTTCAAAATCAGGCGGCGTACGCCAAGTTCAATCCCATCGACCTGGTCGCTAAATGGAAGACGCCGACTCTGGTGATTCACGGTCAGCAGGACTACCGCGTGCCGCTCTCGCAGGGGCTATCGGTGTTTACCGCCCTGCAACGCCGCGGCATCCCGAGCGAACTGCTGTACTTTCCGAACGAGAATCACTGGGTCTTGAAGCCGGCCGACAGCATCGAATGGTACGACACGGTGCTGCCCTGGCTGAACCGCTGGACGCATCCTGAAGAGCGCCCTTAAAAAAACTTCAGAGCCTCAAGGCTCCGCAGCGCGCCAAGCCGCGGGATAGTTCTCGCCCAACTGCATGATTCGGTGCAGCAAGTCGTCGTAGCTCATACCGGCCTTGAGCGCGGCGGCCGAGAAATCCTCCGCGGCCGAGATATTCGGGTTGGCGTTCGCCTCGAGCACGAACAATTCGCCATCCGCCCTCAAGCGAAAGTCCATGCGCGCGTAGCCGGTCAAATGCAAGGCCCGGAAAATGCGCTTCGACAATTGCTCCAAGCGCGCGACCGTTCCCTCGGGCAATGCATCGGCGGCGGCCGTGGTGATGCCGTAGCGCTGTTGATAGACGCGATCCCACTTAACTTTGCGCGTGGCGATGGCCGGCAGATTCTCCGGCAGGGAACCGAATGTCATCTCCCACACCGGCAGCACTTTGAGCCGATCGTTGCCCATCACCCCGACGTACAGCTCACGTCCTTCGATGTATTCCTCAACCAGCGCGTCGGAATGGGTCTGTTCGTGAATGAAGGCGATGCGTTCCGTGAGCTGCTTTGAATCGGCGACGACGGATGCCTGCGCGATGCCCAACGACGCGTCTTCGGTGGAAGACTTCACGAACAGCGGGAAGCGCAGATTCTTCGGAATACGGGCCTTCTTGCCGCGCGGGAACACCATGAACTGCGGCGTCGGCACGCGGTGATAGGACAGCAACTGCTTCGATAGCACCTTATCTCGCGACAACAGCATGCCGCGCGGATTGCAGCCCGTGTAGGGCTGGTGCATGAGTTCAAGAAACGCCACGACGTGCTGATCGTAAGTGACGATGCCGTCAAATTCCTCCAACAGGTTGAAAACGATGCTCGGCTTCCACTCAGTGATGGCGCGGCGCAGCTCCAACAGACTGTCGCTCAAACCCAACGGCATGACTTCGTGGCCGGCCATCTTCAGATGCGAGATCACATCGTATTCGGTGCGCCACTCTTCGATCTGCTTTTCGGTCGAGCCCTTCAGCGAATCCGGCGGCACCAATGTGGAATGCACCAATACCAAGGCGCGCACCTTCTTCACGGCCCTGCCCTCACAATGCCACGCGCGGCAACTTACGTTCTTCGTACGACTCAGCCTGGCGCGCCACGACCCACAATAGCTGTCCCTTGAGCTCGCGCCGTGAACCGCGGACGTACAAATTCAGCGCCTCGCAGCGCGCGATCATCAGGCGCAACACCTGATGCACCAGATACTCGCTGAAAGCTCCGGAACGCTGGATCTGCTGGCGCAGCCCTGCGCGCATTTCGCGCAACACACTGGCCGCCTTCGGCGATGCACGGCTGCGCGGTGCCGTCGTGAACACCTTGAGCAGCAATTCGTCGGCGCCAGAGCGGCGCGGCAGCCGATAGCGGGCGAGCTTCTGCTGGTAGTGTTCGCGCAGCGTGCCGGTCTCATGCGTCACATCCTCGATGGTGCTGCGATCGCTGATCAGGGGTTTCTGCTCGCCGATTTCCAGCACGAGCCGATCGATGTACTGAAGCTTGGCGTAGGCCGGCCAGCCGACATATTCGCGCCGCCACGGTGAATGCGGCTTGAGCCACACCGCAAAGGTCTCGGCGAAGTCCTCGGTGGGATGCGCCTGGGCGTACCAAGCGCCGAGGTGCTGCACGAAGCGGCGGCTGCCGGGACGCGGCCGGTAGGTTTCAGGGTAGGGAAGCGAGGCGGGACCGAATGCCTCGCGCCAGGACTTGAGCCGTCGCAGACGGTATGCAGAATCAACCGCATGGCCGGCCTCGTGGCGCAGGATGCGCATCAGCCAGTTGCGATTGCCGCCCTCCACCTCGCGCATGAATCGACGCTCGAGGCTGATGAGCCGCTGGTGCGCAAGATAGAAAGGAATGGCGATGCCGGGAATGCCGTCGGGCGAGAACCACTCCTGAGCTAACCAGCAATGCGGACGAAAGCGCATGCCGCGCATCGATAATTCCCGATAAAGCCGCTCGATGGCGCCCTGCAACTCCGTGCCTGCAATACTTAATTTCAGATCGCAGAATCGCAGGCTCAACAACTGATCGTCCGAGAGCCTTTCCCAGGCAACGGGCTGCGTTCTGGACCGTCGCTTGAGACTCATCTTAAGGGAACCCCATCTCAAGTTCTGCGGCGAGCTGCTCCTCATCCGCATCGCTCATCGCCCCGGTGCGGCGCCGCCCCTCGAGACCGGCGAAGTTAAACAGCTTGAGGTCGGCGAGCTGCGAGCCCGATACGTTGCAGATGCTGGAGAAAATCGCTTCGATGCGGCCGGGAAATTCCTGCTCCCACTTGAGCAGCATGCCCTTCACTGCCATGCGCTGCATCTTCGGCTGCGAGCCGCATAGCGTGCAGGGGATGATGGGAAACGCGCGGGCTGTCGCATAACGGGCGATCAGTCTTTCCGGCACGTAGCACAGCGGCCGGATGACGATGTGGCGCCGATCCTCGCTGAGCAATTTCGGCGGCATGGCTTTTAATTTGCCGCCGAAAAACATGTTCAGGAACAGCGTCTCGACGATGTCGTCGCGGTGGTGCCCGAGCGCGATCTTGGTGATGGCGTTTTCCGCGGCATATCGATACAACGCGCCGCGCCGCAGCCTGGAACACAGGCCGCACATCGTCTTGCCCTCGGGAATGACGCGTTTCACCACCGCGTAGGTGTTCTGCTCGATGATGCGATAGTGCACGCCGAGACTTTCCAGATAATGGGGCAGCACATCGACCGGGAAGCCCGGCTGTTTCTGATCGAGATTCACCGCGGTGATCTCAAAGCTCACGGGCGCGCTGCGCTGCAGGCTCAAGAGCATGTCGAGCAACGTATAGGAGTCCTTGCCGCCGGACAGGCATACCATCACATGATCGCCATGCGCGATCATGGAGTAATCGGCGATGGCCTTGCCAACCGACCCGCGCAGTTGCGCCTGCAATTTTTTGAATGTATTGCTCACGGAACTTCCAGATATTTGGATTCCAAATACCTGAGGTAAGCAGCCGCCGTCAGCGGCTTGCCGGTTGCTTGCTTGATGAGTTCCTGCACCGGCAGGCGCGCGCCAATGCCATGCACATTGTCGCGCAGCCATTCCATCACGCCGCCAAACTGGCCGGCGGCGATTTCCTCGTCGAGCGACGGGCGCGCTGCCCGCATCGCCTCATTGAGCTGGCCTGCAATGACGGCTCCCAAGGCATAGGAGGGAAAGTAGCCAAAGTGGCCGACGGCCCAGTGGATGTCCTGCAAGCAACCTTCGACATCATTCGGCGGACGAATGTTCAGGCGTTGTTCCAGATTGGCATTCCAGGCTTCCGGCAGATCGGCCACCGGCAACGATCCTTCGAGCATTTTCTTTTCCAAGTCGTAGCGCAGCATGATATGCACGGGATAGGTCAGCTCATCGGCATCCATGCGAATGCAGCTGCGGCGCACCCGGATCAGCAGGCGGTATAGGTTGGCTTCCTGCCATTCCGGCCCGCTGACCTGCAAATATTTTTCCAGCAGCGGCCTTAAGTACTTCACGAAGGAGCGGCTGCGGCACAAATTCATTTCGAACAAGAGCGACTGGCTCTCTTCGAGCGCCAACCCGCGATCCCGGCCTACCGGCTGATCGCGCCATTTGAGCGGCAGGCCCAAGTCGTACATGGCATGACCGGTCTCATGCACGGCGCCGAGCAGTCCCGAGAAGGGATCGATGGAATCGAATCGCGTGGTGACCCGGATGTCGCCCGGAACACCCTCGGTAAAGGGGTGTTGGCTCTCATCGAGCCGGCCACGATCGAACGGGAAACCCAATGCCTTGAGTACCTCGACGGCGAGCGATCGTTGCCGTGAGGCGCTGAATTTGCCGCTGAGCGGGGTGGGTGCATGCGCGGCCTGAACTTCGATGGCCTGGTTGATGAGGCCCGGCAGCTTGCGCGACAGCGCCTTGAAGATGGTATCGATGTCTGCCGCGGAAATGCCGGGAGTGAAGCCATCCACCAAGGCGTCGTAAGGAGCCAGGCCGCGTGCCTGGCCGAGCAGCGCGGCCTTATCGCGCACCAAATGGACCACTTCTTCTAGATGCGGTGCGAGCAATTTGAAGTCGTTCGCCTTCTTCGCCTCAACCCAAAAAACTTCAGCACGGGCCGTGGCCTTGGCCAGACGCGATATCAGCGAGGGCGGAGTTGCAATGGCGTGGTCGCGCTGCCGGCGCATCTCGCGCAAGTTGGCGAGCGGCCAGTCCTCCATTTGCGAGGCTCCCGCCTCCGCGCGCTCGAGCAACCGGGCGACTTTTGGCGTCGTCAGCAAGGCGTGATGCTCGGTTTCCAGGGCCGCCAATTGTTCGCCGCGCACATCAGCGCTGCCGCGCGGCATCATCACCGCAGCGTCCCAGCGCAGCAGCGACAAAGCGCCGCGAAATGCGTGTAGACGGCGAAACTCTTGTTCCAGTTGTTCGTAAGGCGAGGCGGCCATGAGACCCTTGCAGCGGCAATTGACTTGCCGCGCCGTTGTTCAGCAGCAAAGTTTACCAGACCTGCCAGATCAGCGATTGCAGGTCTGAGGGAAAAATTTCTGTTATTTCAACTGGTTACTGGCCGAGCGGAAGTTTGAAAGTGCCGTTCTGGTGAAACGGCAGATTTCGAAAGAAAGGCAGGTCGATGCTGGCCGCACCGCTCAAGTCATAGTCAATCGAGTCCGCGCGGCTGTTGGCCTTGTCGGCGAGCTTGAGCAAGGCCAGGGCGAGATTGGCGGTGATCGTCAGGTCGAATTCGGATTCACCGAAGGCGGGAATCACAACGGCACGGACGCTGATGCCGGTCGCGATTTGCTCCCCGCCCACAGTCAATTCCGCGTGCAGCCCCCGTACCGGCAGCGGGCGGTCGTTCGGATTCTGAATATTGAGCTTGACCGCGAAATTTTGCTGCAGAAGATTCCCGCCGCGCAGTTCGATGCCGAGGACCGTGACATTGGGCCGGTTGAATTTTGGCGCAATCAGCGAACAGGCGCTTAAAGCAAGACTCAAGGCGAATATTTGCAGAGGCCGTGGCAACATGGAGAAATGATACCGATTTTCGCGCGGCTCGCTTTGGCTTTGACGGGTGCTGTGCCCTGGGCCGCTGCAGCACCGGTCGCGGCCGCAACGCCGGGCACGCCTGTCAAGGCGGCTGCGGTCAACTGTCTCACGTCGGGCGACGGTTACTTGCGCGCGAAAATGGCCGGCGCGGTAGATGCGATTCTTGATTGGCCCAACAGCGGCACGCGCTGCGAGGGAGAGTCTCGCGACAAACCGCCTGGTGTTCGATTGAGTTTTCAGCGCGCCGCAGGTAGTAAGCCCAATCTGCTGCTGGTGTTCGGCTTGACCGGGGTCACACGGGGCCAGTCGGCGCACGAGGTCAAGGCGAATTTGACCGTCATCGTTCAGGGCACCAGTCGCATCTACGGCACTCTCGGCGACTCCCGCTGCACGGTGGATTCCTTGAGTCAACGTCCTCTGAGTGCGGCCGGCGCCTACCGCATCGAGGCGCGCGGCTTCTGCACGCAGCCGGCCCACGCGGTGCGCGGCAGGGGCGATGTGCTGGTCAGCACCTTCGAATTCGCGGGACTCGTCAACTTCACCACGGAAAAGATCTGATGCACCCACTCAGAAGAAAGTCTCTCGCCGCGCGCGCTTTGCTGGCGGCCGGGTTCTTGTTCGCCGCGAGTGCGGCGCTGCCCCAGAGCCCGGCGCCGGAACCACTGTCGGCGTTTCCGCAAAGCTTGCTCGCGATTCGCACGGCTACCGGCAAAGTGCTTGATTTAAAGATCTGGGAAGCCGATACGCCAAAGCGCGAAGAGCAGGGGCTGATGTTCATCCGTGAAATGGATGAACACACCGGCATGCTGTTCATGTTCCCGGAAAATTCGCGTGTTTCGATGTGGATGAAGAACACCTACATTTCGCTCGATCTGCTGTTCATCGACGCACATGGAAAAATCGACTATATCGCGGAGCGCGCCGCGCCGCTGTCGGAAGCCATCATCGGGCCCGCAACGCCGGAGTTCGCTGTGCTTGAACTGAAGGGCGGAGCGTGCGAACACTTCGGTATCAAGGTCGGCGACAAAGTTCTACACAAAAACTTCAAGAAGAAGTAAGCGCCTCCCTTAGCGGGTCTCGGCCTAACACTACGCTGGGTAGGACGGTACTCCTACAGACATATTGTTCAATGTGGCGGATAAACAACGCTCAATGAATGGACTTAAACATCACCGCTTGTGCGGTGTTGCGTCCATGCAATTCACTATGGAGCTATTTATGAAGCGAGAATTTTTCGGCGCCCTGATCGTCGCGGCATGTACCGCGGGCGGATCCGCCGTGGCGGACGGTTACGATGACACCGGCGCCGTCTACATCAGCCCGATGGCGGACTACACTTTTTTGGACAAGAACCGTCTTCCCAATAACGGCACCGGGTATCAGGTCGGTCTCGGCTACAATTTCGCGCCAAACTTTGCCGCTGAACTCGATTTCAGTCCCAGCGCCTTCAAGATCCCCGGCACCGGGGCCAGCGAAAAGCTAACCGCGCTCTCTGTCGATATGCTGTACAAATTTCTTCCCGTTACCTCGCTGGTCCGGCCGTACGCCCTGTTGGGCGGCGGGCGTATGACCGATCAGGTTGGCGGACACGGACCCAACAACGATCAGTGGCTGGTTGAAGCAGGCGGAGGCGCTCTCATCGGGCTGGGCGATCAAACCGGTTCCACACGCGTGCAACTTAGGACCGAGGCCAAGTACCGCAAGGAGTTCATATCGGACGCGTTGTACATTCCGCACGATCCGGGCGACGTGATCGTGTCGGTTGGACTCAACTTGATGTTCGGCGCACCGACGCCGCCGGCTCTACCGAAGGCGGCGCCGCCAATTCAAGAGACCCCGCCTCCCCCACCTCCGCCGCCACCGCCCCCTCCACAGGCGCCGCTCGACAGTGACGGCGACGGCGTGCCCGATTCGATCGATCAATGTCCGAATACGCCCAAGGGTGATCGGGTCGATGCGGTCGGCTGCACCATCAAGGATGAGATCAAGCTGGAGCGAGTGCACTTCGCCACGGATTCCGCTGAGGTGTTACCGGATTCGCAGCCGACTTTGGACTACGGCGTCGCGACCTTGAAAAGGTATCCGGAAATGGTCATCGAAGTCCGCGGCCATACGGATAGCACCGGCAGCAAGCAGCATAATCAAGGGCTGTCGCAACGCCGCGCTGAGAGCGTGCTGCAATATCTCAAGGATCACGGCGTGACGAATCCCATGACCGCAAAAGGCTACGGTGAAGAGCTGCCAATCGCCTCCAATGCGACGCCGCAGGGCCGCCAACAAAACCGTCGGGTCAGTTTAAGAATCGTCGGAGGACCGTAGGCCACGCAGCAAGTATTCCCCGCTTTTGGTTGTCAAACCCCGCCCCGAGTTCGCTCGGGGTTTTTTTTTGTGCCCTGCCGGGCCGCACCCCTTAAAAAAAACGGCGGGCTTGAAGCCCGCCGTCTCATCGTCAAGAAAGGTTCGTCGTCTAGAACTGCACAGTGAGTTGACCGAAGATGAACCGACCCAACGCGTCGTACACCTGCGGGAAGGTGTTGCCGTTGCCCGCAGTGCCCGGCAGGTTCGATCCGCCGATGATCGGAGGATCCTTGTCGAACACGTTGTTGACGCCGACGCGGAAGGTCATCTTGTCCATCAACTTCACCGCAGCGCTCAAGTCCAAATAGTTGTATGCCTTGATCGCAGCGTCCGAACTCGATACTCCGCCGTTGGCAACCGTGGCGCCCGTGGCGAGGAACGCCGAGAGGTTGGCTTGCGGGCTCAGCGCATCGAGCTTCATGGCCGAGAAGTAGCGCCATGACGCGGTGATATCGAGCCCTTGCCAAGGCGTCGACCATGTCGTGCGCAGCGTGTGCCGCCAGCGGAAAATCGGGTTGAGTGTGGATGCGCCACCACTGCAGGTATCTCCATAAAGGCCGGCGCAATTGTACTTCGTGCTTGGATCCGACGCGATCGGCGTCACGATATATTCGTCGACGTAGGTACCGATCAAGCTCGTGCGAATCTTGCCGGCGGGACCGACATCGAAGCCGTAGGACAGGTCGATATCGATGCCCCGTGTCTCCAACTTTCCAACGTTGGCGAGGGAATCGACCACGAAGCCGTCATTGGACAGCCACAGCGAGGCATTGGCATCCCGATGGATATCGTTGCAGAAATTGCCGTTGTTAATACACTGCTGCAGAATGGTATTGGAGCCGATCGTGGTGATTACGTTTTCGATCTTGATATCGAAGTAGTCGATCTGCAGCCGCAGGTTCGGCACGAACGACGGTGTCCAGCCGATACCAAACGAGGCCGTCAACGCGGTTTCCGGATTCAGCTTCGGATTGCCTCCGAGCAAACCGTTGTACTGATTGGCCGTGCTCGGGAGGACCGGGAATTGCCCGGCGGGGACGCCTGCCGCGACGCATTGCGCTTGCGAAGCGGTGGGGGGTTTAAGCGCCGTTCCTGCGCACGGATCGGAGTTGCCGTCGAGCGCCACGACTTGCGGCAGGAACAACTCGGTGACGTTTGGTGCACGAACCGCTCGCTGGAAGCTGCCGCGCAGACGGATATCCGAAATGGGCGACCATTCCACACCAAATTTGTAGGTGTTGGTCTTAAAGCCTAAGTTGTAATCCGAATAGCGATAGCCCGTTTCCAGTGCGAGGGATTGCGCCAGGAAATGATCGTCGATCAAGGGCAGCCGCGCCTCGATGAATCCTTCGCGGGAAATGATGCCGCCGGCGGTCGGCGGAACGTCGCCGCCCGACCCGGCCAGATCGCCCGTTTGGAATTCCTCATCGGGGGTGGTAACTTCCGTGACATCGCGCCATTCGGCGCCGAAGTTCACTTTCAAGCCCGAGCCTGCGGTCGGCAATTGCACGCCGTATTTGCCGAGGTCGCCGGTAAAGTTCACATCCACGACCGTCTGAGCGATGTTGCCGGTTTGAATGCTAGGAACTTCAAGGTACTTCAGCGCCGCCGGCGTGACCTGACCCAGCGAGAAGATGTTGTACGGAACGCACGGAGGTCCTATGACGCACTGCGGACCGTTCGGTCCATTGACAACATTCAGCGCATTGTCGATTTTTGCGGTCGAGAAATAATTTTGTTGGGTCTCGGTCAAGTTCACGATGCTATGCTGCCAGCTCGCGTCGTAGTCCCACCCATCGACAATCTTGCCCTTGAGGCCCAAGGTCACCCGCCAGTCGGTGTGCTCGAGATCATCGACGCGGCCGCCACCTTCGACGTTTCTGCGGCCGATAAATAGGTTGGTGGTTTCGCCGGCGGTCGAGCCGCCGCACCAGGTCGTCAATTCCTGCGTCGAGAGGAATGGGTTGGCGCAGTTGACCGCGAATTTCGAGAAGAACGCGCCCGACGCCGCAATCTGCGCGAGGGACTTGTCATCCATGAACATGGTGGTGGCATAAACCGACGCATGCTCATTGAAGTCATAGTGCAGGAAAGCACCGGCAGTGTAGCGCTCGTCAGGACGCTGGAAGAAATTGATGGGGCCGTAATTGTAGGCGTCGGCCGTCGTGTACGGAACCAGCGAGCCATTCGGTCCAATGGTGTTGTTGCTGGCGGGTGCGCCCGCTCCAATGGTCGCGAAGCGGCCGGGGAACGAAGTGGATGAACCGCCGCAAGAGAACTTGCCGGAGTTCGACGTTGCATAGCCGGAATTGAGGGTACATGCGCTGTACGAATACTTGCCTTCCGTAACAGCCGCGACATTTCGATAAGTGGCATAGAAGGTGGCATTGCCCTTGCCGTCTTCGGAATTGATGCCGGCGATGAAGGCCAACGACTTCTGAGCACCGGTGTTAGCCGATGAAGGCGCCTCTTGGAAATGCGCTGCCGCGACGGCATCATCGACGCCATCGGTGTTCTTGTTGGTGTGATTGTAAATGCCGGCGTCGGCAACGATTTTCACGCCCTCAAAATGATCGTTGAGCTTGAAGTTGACGACACCGCCGACGGCGTCCGCGCCGTAGGTCGAGGAGGCGCCACCCGTCAGCACTTCGATGCTGTCGATCATTTCCGCCGGAATCATGTTGATGTCCGACGAGCCTCCGGTGCGCGGATCACCAGGACCTAAGCGCAAACCGTTGACCAAAACCAGGGTGCGCTTCGGGCCGAGGCCGCGAAGGTCGACTTCCGCCGTGCCGGTCGCACCATTCGAAATATTGGCGCCCTGTGACGCAAAGACTTGAGGAAGCTCGTTGAGCAAATCCTCAACACGGGTCACGCCGCTCGCCGCTATATCCACCGACGAAACGAATGTAACTGGGCTGATGGAAACTTGGTTCGGCACCGAGATGCGTGAACCGGTGACCACCACTTCTTGCAAGGTGGTGTCATTGGCGGCGACGACGGGCGGCGTTTGCGCGTTAGCAACACCGAATGTGGCGGCCAGGGAGCCGCCGGTCAGTGCAAGTCGCACTGCCATCCGAAGCCGTGGATTCCCGAGATTATCATTTAGCATTGAGCGCCTCTCCGGTTATGCAATCCGTTCCATAAAGAACTGTGCGATGGCTGTTTGCGCCGAGAATCTGCAGAATCCTGGATGCACATGCATGCTGCGACAACAGCGCCTTGTGGCGGATTCGCAGCATCAATCGATTTGTGAGTTCCCCTGGACGTTTGCCATCTCTAGGCATTTAGCATCGATGCGCGAAATATAACACAGTGTCCGAACACAGCAACACTTGCTTTTGACGCTTCTGTTGCCCCCACGCAACGGAAATCGGCCTGGACTGGACGCGGCGGATCGGTACCCGCATCATTCCTTCTTAAGGATTTAGGTGGAATCTCATGGCTACTCCCTCACTCCCTGACTTCCAATTTGAAATAGGCGCGCGCATGGCGAGGGGCGATTGGAACGCTGCCGCCGCGGCGGCAGCGGGATGCCGTGCGGCGTGGCCCGGCGACTCGGCCGGCTGGCTTTTGGGGAGCATTGCAGCGTTGTTCGCGGATAAGAAAGAAACCGCTCTGGCGCTGGTCGAAGAGCGTCTCGCGACCGATCCCAGCGATGTCCAGTGCCTGCTGCAGAAGGCCGAATGCCTGCTTGCCCTCGGGCGCCGCGCCGAAGCGTTGTCCTGCGCAAATGCAGCGGCCGTGCATGCCGCCGATGATGCGGTGGCGCTTGATGCCTTGGGTACATTCCTGGTGTACGCCGCCGCGCATTCCCGCGCGCTCGAGATCTACGATCAAGCGGTCGCTGCCGACCCAAAAAGCGTGGTGATCTTGGGCAAACGGGCCGAGGTTCACCGCTTTCTCGGCAACTTCGATCTCTCCGCGCGCGACCACGAGGCGGTTTTGGTGCTATCACCCGCGAATCCGGACGCCCTCAAGGGGCTCTCCGAGCTGCGGCAGCAGACAGCGGATCAAAATTCGGTTGCCGCCATGGAAAAAGCCCTGGCGGCGGCGCCGCCCGAATCCGAAGACATCATCACCCTGCACTACGGGCTTGCAAAATCCTACGAGGACCTAGGCGAGCACGCGGCAAGCTGGCGCCACCTGGGAACAGCGAACAAGCTGCAGCGAGCACGCTTTCAATATGATCCCGCTCACGAGCGCGCGGTCATCGATCGTATCATCGCAGGGTTTCCCAACGCGGAGCCCATCGCGGCCGACATCACCGGCGAGGAGCCGATTTTTATCGTGGGCCTGCCGCGCACCGGCACGACTTTGGTTGAACGTATTTTGGGCAGCCACTCCCGAGTACACTCAGCCGGCGAATTGCAGGCACTTTCCGAAGCCATCGGCGCAGTGGTCGAACGTAAATTCCGAGTTCTGCCGGAAGGCTGGCTCGGCTACGCCTCCGCGTTGGGAGATCTCGACGGCGAATCAATCGCCCGCGAGTACCTGGCACGCTCACGCTCGCGGCGAGGCGACAAAGCGCGGTTCTCCGATAAGCAAACCGCCAACTTTTTCTATTGTGCGCTGATTTTACGGGCATTCCCCAAGGCGCGCATCGTGCATTTGACGCGCCATCCGCTGGCGGCCTGCTACGCCATTTACAAGACCCGTTTCTATGGAACGTTTACTTTCGGCAACGACCTGGCGGAACTCGGCGAATTTTACCTGGACTATCGGCGCCTGATGGCACATTGGCATCGAATCGTGCCCGGGCGAATCCTGGATCTGGCGTACGAGGATGTCGTTAACTCGCTCGAGGCGAGCACGCGCCGTCTGCTCGAGTATGTCGATTTGCCTTTCGAAGAGGCGTGCCTGGAATTTCACCGCAATCCCGCCGCCACGATGACGGCAAGCTCGGTGCAAGTGCGCAAGCCGCTGTACGATTCCTCGCTGCAGCAATGGCGCAACCACGCCGTCGAACTTGCGCCGCTGCGCGCTCGTCTCGAGGCTGCGGGAATTGCAATCGACTGACGACGCGGCGCGCTTACCGGACCCGCGTCACTTTACAGCCCCGTCCGTTTTTTAGCTGCAGCCAGTACGAGCCCAGCAAGCCGTGCGATATCGTGGCTGAATCGCCGAGCTTTGCCAGCATGTCGCCGTCCGACTCGAGCTGCCGCCAGATCTGCGTGTTATCGAGGGTAAACAGCGTGCGCCCGTTTCCGGAGAGTGCCAAGGCGACAACGCGCGCCTCTATCTTTGCCAGTTTCTGCGGGCGTGCGCCCGCGGCTTCCTCATGCGCGGCGATTGCACTGCCGCTCAAGCCAAACGACTGCCGCGCATCGAGCACGGGAGCGGCATTCCCAGGGGCTACGGCGGGCGCCGCATTGCTTTCAGGCGCGGCCGCTGCCGGCACAACGGCTGTCAGCGGCGCCGCAGGGGCATTGACCAACGCCGCCGTCTCGCGATCGAAGCACGCAAGCCGTGCGGCGGAATCGGTCAAGGCGCGGCAGGCGAGAAGACCTGCCAGGGGGTCCGCCGCCCTACAGGGCAATGCACAGACGAGACAAAGGAGAAGCCAATACGATCTCAAACCAGTACTCCCGGGACCGGACCCTCGATCTCATGATATTGCGACAATGCAAGCGTGGTCTCGCGCACCATATCGCGTTCAAGGACTGTCAGTTCCGGATTCCAGACATCAAAAATCAAAATGGCGCGCGGCGCGTCCGAATCATTCCACGCCTCATGCTCGATCGTATCGTCGAAAACCCACCCCGTGCCGACCCGCCACTCGCGCGTTTCGCCGCCGACTCGAAAGCCGCAACCTGGGGGCACGATCAGCGGCAAATGGACGGTCACTCGGGTATTGGTCACGCCGGTGTGCGGCGGAATCTTGGTGTGCGCCTCCAAAATGGAGAAAAATGCCGTGGGGCCGCGGCCGGGGATGTCCACTTGCGGTACCTTGGCCAGGACCGCCGCTGTGCGCGGACAGCGCTTAATATGGGCTTCCACGACCCGCCCCTGGTTCCAGAGAAAGTAAGCGCCCCAGCGGCGCGAATGGTTGAGGTCTTTCCACTGCCTTAAAGGCAGTCCAGCGTCGAAAGCGATATAGGGTTCGATGCCCGATTGATCGGTGTTCAAGACCCCCACCAATTCCTCGCGGATCGAGCCGGCGGCGGCTTCGACCTCTGCAAGCCAAGGGAAGCACTCGCGTTCGAAGAACTCGTAGTTTCTCAAGTAGGGAAACAGCATGAATGTGGGCTCCGGCACATAGATGCGCCGGCGGCCGAGGATGCGGTCGAGACAGCGGTCGAATCGCACTTGCGCGGCACCGGGCTCCGTGCTGCGCAGCGCGCCGAGCCTCTTATCGATTGCCGCCGCCAGCGTGACAGCATTTTCCCGCACTCTCTTCTCTGCGTGCCGAACGTGCGCCTCGATGGGAGCCGGCAACTGCGTTCCGGGCGCCAAGGTCTGCAGTGCATGACCATAAACCGTGGCCGCCGATCGCGGCTTGTGCATGAGGTCGAGCAGCGCGCCCTTCTGCAACAGCACGACCAGATGCGTGGGGTCCAAAGCGAGCGCACGCTCGAGTGCGCCAAGTTCCGCTTCATGACGCCCGAGCGCGCGCAATGCCGCGGCAAAGCTCAACCAATAATGCAAATGACTCGGAGCTATAACGACAACCTGCTCGAGCAAGCCGCAGGCAGCGGCTGCATTGCCGGCCGCAAGAAGCAGGCGAGCTTGCTCGTGAAGCTCATTGGGGTCGCGTGCCGCTTCTGCCGTTGGCATCATTGGTAAAGTATACAATTAGCCGTATGCCCGCGCCCAAACTCGTCAACATGTTTGCCGTGCCATTCGCGTTCGGCCACTATGCAGCGCATGCGCTGCTCAGTGCGGGACTGAAACGCCTGCTCTATTCATTGGAAAAGAGCGGCCGAGCCGCCAATCCGCGTCCTCTGACGCAACGTAACACAGCAGTATTCGAGAGCCACTTCAACCTGTTTCGCGAATCCGATCCGGCCATTCAAGAGCTGAAGGGGTTCTGCTGGGATCAATTGCTCAACGTCATCGGTCAGCTCAACGGCTACGATGTGCCGACAATCAAGCGTCTTGAAATCTACAACGACTGCTGGTTCCATATCAGCCGGCGCGGCGGATTCTTCGGTCTGCACAATCATCCCAATGCCTCATGGAGCGGCGTTTACTGCGTGGACCCGGGACAGCACGATCCCGGCAAGCCGGACAGCGGACTTCTGAGCTTCGTCAACCCCATGCTCATGACCTCGATGCACATCGACGCCGGCGTCGCGAAGATTCCGCTGCCCTATGGAAATCAAATTGCCAGCGTGCGCTTGGCCGCAGGTGAGCTCGTGATCTTCCCTTCCTGGGTGCTGCATGACGTCAAACCGTTCGAGGGCGAGGGCGAACGCATCACCATCGCCTTTAACTGCTGGTTTAACTTGCCCGAGCCCCCTTAAGCAGCGTTTAAGGATCGTAGTAAAAGCGCTTCACCCATGGCTCGAGCAGCGGCAGTACCGGCCGCAACTCAGCCTCATAGCGGCGCCACTGCCCGAGTCCTTCGGTGTTGAGGCCGCGCACCAATTGCGCAGTACTTGGCGTCAGCACGGCGCGCTTTTGGGTGCGCAAGGCGAAATCCCCCATTGCGGGCACCCATTCGAGATTAAGATATGAGCAAATACGTTTCATCTCGCGCGTGAATTCGGTCACGACGTCCTCGTGCCGCACCAGGCACATGTCCAGTTTGAGAGCGCTCGTCAGACATACCGCGAGCGCCATGACGGCATCGTAGTAACGCGCCGCGCCTTGCAGAGACAGCATCTGGTAAATCGGCGCGCTCATTTGAAATCGATGGCGAAAACAACTTAACACCACGTCGCGCGGATCTCTGCACGCGAACAAGATTTTTGCGCGCGGAAACAGCCGCGCAATGAGCGGCAGCTTCAAGGTATTGAGCGGATGCTTGTCGACGAACACCTTGCCGGCCGCATCGATCCCGGCTTTCGCAACCAGCCGCCAATACGCCGCCCGCAACGGCTCGAGCGAGGCAGCGTGCGCGCGCATGAGGCGATCCAGGTCGGGCGGTCCTCTCATGAATTCGCGCACGCCATCGAGCAGCAATTCATTTTCCTCTAGGCTCACCACCTCCGGATGTCCCTCGAGCACCACTTCGAGGAGCGTTGTTCCTGAACGAGGGAAACCCAGCAAAAAGACGTGATTCGACGCTTCCCCCGCGCTCGTGGCAAGAGGCCCGGCGGCGGCCTGCGGCGGCACCCGTTCGAAGTAATGGGTCAACGCGCGGGCGTACTCGAGCGCGCTGGGACCTGTGGAGAAACGAGCCGCGTAGGCTTGCTGCAATTGCTGATTGCACGAGGTGTAGGCTGCGAAGGCCTCGTCCGGCAGACTCTGCGCATCCAGTACATCGCCCAACAGACCGGTTGCGTAAGCCCGTTCGACCGGCGCGAGCCGGGTGTCGGTCAGCAGCGCGCGCAATCGCACTTCCGCCCTGTTGACCTGGCGCTCACCCAATTCGGCGGCGGCCAGACTCATCACGGCATCCGGGTAGCCGGGCAAGGAGGCCAGCGCATTCTCCGACAGCTCCCGCGCCTGACGGTGCGCCCCACGGCTGCCGGCGATCCGCGCCAGCCCGGCGAGTGCAACGCCCTGATTGGGATCCAGTTCGAGCGCCCGCTGGTAGCCGGCCTCCGCATCGCTGATGGCGCCGAGCGCGAACAAGGCATTGCCGCGGCTCGTGTGCGCAAATGGCAGGGAGGAGTTCAAAGCGAGGATCGCGTCGAATTGTGCCAGCGCTTCGTCAAGCCGGTCGAGCCTCAGCAGGCACAGGCCCAACGCGTTGCGAGACCCCACGTCGCCGGGCGCCATCACGACTGCCCGCTGCAGGAGTTGCTCGGCTTTGGCCACCCGACCCTGCATCTCGAGATTGAGGGCCACCACATTGAGCAGCAGCGGATGCTCCATGCCGTCCGCCATCGCCGCCTCGGCCATGCCGGCAGCTTCCGTATGTGCGCCGCGCTGCGCGGCCGCATGAACGGCACTGAGCGTTGCGTGATCGGCCTTTGGATCGCGCGCAATCGCCGGGCTCACGAGCCGCCTTCGTGATAGGAGCCAGTGCCGTAAAATTCGCTCACGTCGGCGCTGACCCTGCTAACCAGTTCGCGTTCAGCGATACTGACGTGAGGACTCCAAATATCCAGGATCAACACGGCGCGCGGTACGCCGCTGTCGTTCCAGGCTTCGTGTTCAAAGGTGTCGTCAAACACAAAGGCCTTGCCCGGATGCCACTCGCGGCGC
This sequence comes from Steroidobacteraceae bacterium, assembly GCA_039924385.1. Lineage (GTDB taxonomy): Bacteria > Pseudomonadota > Gammaproteobacteria > Steroidobacterales > Steroidobacteraceae > Bog-1198. Next base: position 110,003 of record JBDTAV010000001.1, on the reverse strand, counting down.
TCCGCGCCGACTCGAAATCCGCAGCCCGGCGGCACGATCAACGGCAGATGCACGATCAGGCGCGTGTTCGACACGCCGGTATGCCCCGGAATCCGCGTTTTGGCATCGAGAATCGAAAACACCGCCGTTGGACTGCAACCCGGCACTTCGCATCTTGGCCATGCCTGAAGCGCCGCGACGGTCCGCGGAAAACGCGCAATGTGGTCGTCGACGGCAACACCTTCGTGCCATAGGTAGTAGACACCCCAGCGGCGCGATTGATTGAGCTCCCGCCACTGATCGAGCGGCATTCCCTCCGGAATCTCCACGTAGGGCTGGAGCACCGAGGGCCCTTCCTGAAGAACATTAGCGAGCTCGGCGCGAATGTCGTCGGTCGCCGCTTCAATGGAATCCAACCAGGGAAAATCGCTGCGCTCGTAGAACTCGATCGCCGGCAGACGCGGAAAATACATGAAAGTCGGCTGCGGCCGATAGACCGGCTTCTTGCGCAACAATGTCTCCAAGCAGCGGTCGAATCGTACGAGCGGCTCGTCTTTAAAGCGCTCGCGCAGGCCCTCGAGCCGCCCCTCGATAAACTCCTCGAGTTCCTTGTCGTTGGCCGCGACAAATTGCATCGCGTGTTGGAAAACAGGCCGCAGCGACTGCGGCGGCAGAGATCCCGAGGGCACGCTCTGCAATACATGCCGATAGGTCATTGCCGCCGCGCGCGGCTTGCCCTGCAGCTCCTGCAATGAGGCTTTTTGCAGCAGGGCACGCAGATTGCGCGGCTCGAGTGCGAGCACCTTGTCGATGGCCGCCATTTCCTCTTCGCCCCGCTTCAATCCGCGCAACGCGGCGGCGAAATTGAGCCAGATGGACGCGTGGGAAGGGTCCTCACCTACCGCCTGCTTGAGCAGCGCGTAGGCGCCGACGGCATCGCCGCTTAGCAGCAATCGCCGCGCACTCTCGTTCAGAACCAAGGGATGCCTGGGCGCTTCGGCCTCAGCCTGGCGGACCAGACGATCGGCCTCCTGCACGCGGCCGCTCGCGGAGGCCTGGGCCGCGGTCTCGATCAAGTATCGAATGCGCCGATCGTCGTTCTGACCAATCATTTCACTACCTCGACCACATGCGGTGCAGGTTTGCAAATACGTAGTCGAGCTGCGTTCGCGTGCGCCATTCCATCTTCGCCGCTTCATAGGCGCGCACTTCGCCGAGCGAGAACAACAAGTCGCGTTGCAGGGGATCGGGGATCTGGCTTTCGATGAAAGTGATCATCACCAGGCGTGATCCGGAGCGCACGGGCTCGACCTGGTGGACATTGGTTGACGCATAAAACACCGCGGTGCCCGCGTTGCCTTTGATGTGGATAATCTCCGAACCCAAATAAATGACCAGCTCGCCGCCCTCATAGTCGCCGGGGCTCGAAATAAACAGGGTGCAGGAGACATCGGATCTTAACGGCTGCGGGCCTAGCGGCAGGAACGCGGCATCGATATGCGCTCCGTATTTCATGCCCACGTCGTAGCGAGCCAGCGACGGCACAGCCATGCGTTGCGGAAACGCGAAGTTTCGGGACTGTTCATTGCGCTGCAGTGCCGTCAGGGCAATTTGCGATGCCTTCTGTGCCGTGGGATCGGCGGGATCACCGATGACGTTGTCTTTCGTATGGTTGTGGGGATTGGAGCGGCGGCCTTCGATGAATTTAGCCTGGCGGGCAAGCTCCGCGATCTCCTGCACTTCGGCCGGCGTCAGATAATTATCAATTTGAAGGAACATCGGTTTTCCTGCCATTTTCTTTGCAATATCGCCAAGTATAAACGCACGCTCGCGAAAGCAGCGGGGTGGTGCGAAACTGATCGTAATGAATGAGATTGCGGAGGAATTGGGTCGATCCCCGGAGCTGTTCCCCTTTGCGCTGGACCTGCCCAGCGACAGCCTTGAATTCATTCGCCTCAAGAGAGCCGACTATGAGCAGGCAAGCTTTCTTGACGCCCGTCTGCTCGCCGGGCGACCATCGAGCCGCGCTCTGCCGTGGTCCGAAGTGGCGGTGGCGATTGAGGCTGCCCGGCTCATCGAGCGCTGCGGGTTTATTTTCCATATCGGTCACGTGGGTTCGACTTTACTCTCGCGACTCATGGGAGCTCATATGGGCGTATTCTCGCTGCGCGAGCCGGCGCTGCTGCGGACCTTTGCGCAGCTTTGCGGCCAACCCGATGCCCAACTGCACCCGCGGAGTGATGATGTTGATGCCCGGTTGACCGGCTGCCTGAAACTCCTGTCTCGCACCTTCGAAACGCACCAGCTTCCACTGGTCAAGGCGACCAGTTTTGTATCCGAACTCGCCACGAACCTCATGTCGCGCATCTCGACACCGAGAGCCGTAATGATGTACGTCTCGCCAGAGAGCTATATGGCCACCATTCTGGGCGGTCCGAATTCGCGGCAGGAAGCGAAAATACTCGCGCCGAGCCGCCTGCGGCGCCTCCATCGGCGCATCGGCGCTGAGGCGTGGCAACTGCCGTTGCTCAGTGAAGGCGAAGTGTTGGCGTTGTCGTGGGCTTGCGAAATGTCAGCACTGTCGGAGGCGGCAGATTCCGGAGGCAGGCGAGCTTTACGGATTAATTTCGACCAGTTTCTGACAAACCCCAAACCCCTGTTGTCGGCGGTGTTTCGCCATTTTGACGTCGAGGCGACCGCCGGCGAGCTGCGCGCAATTGTCGAGGGACCGGAAATGCGCCGCTATTCGAAGGCCCCCGAGCATAGCTATGATGCCGCCTTGCGCCGCGACGTGTTGAACACGGCTCGCGCCACGTGCGGGGCGGAAATTAGGCGGGGATTGGCGTGGTTGGACCGCGCAGCGGAGCAATACGCGGCAGTGCGCCATGCGACAACATATGTTGAATAATGACACGCCGCGAACATCGATTATGATAGGGAGAAGTAAGTCGTCGGGTGCTTTAGCATGAGGCTGACAAATCATCTGGTGGCGTCGATCTGTGCAATCGCGGCCCTTGCCGCTGCGCCGGCCTTCTCCGAAGAACCGGCGGCAAAGCAGACCTCCGCCGCGCCGAGCGCCACCACGCCGGTTAGCGCGACAACCGCGCCGGTCGGCGCTTTAACTGCGACGCCGACACCGCCGCTTCCTCCCCCTGTGGATCGCAAAAAAGCGCTGGAATTTGGCTTTCGGCCGGGGGTCGTGAACGGTATTCCGGTATTCTGCAAGGAAGTGCCCATCGAAGGCACGCGATTTACAAACAAGCGTTGCGTGCGCGAGAAAGAACTCGCGGCCTACCTCTCACAGCTGCAAATTGCGCGGGAGGCGGCGATAAAGAGCGGCTGTTATGGCACCGGCATCTGCACAGAGAACCCCCTCAGGCCACGCATGAGCATGGGGAGCAAATAGCCGCTCACAATGGCGAGCGCGTAATGATTTCAAGAGTTCTTCCCTGCCACCAAGCCTTCGGCAGCCCCGGGAAGAAGGCGCTGGTGCGCCGAACAAATTGTCATAGAAAACATGAAACCACCGGTTGCGGGAGGTCCGGCAACCCATCGTGGCCGAGCCGCGTCCCGCAAAGATGCTCTTCGAGCCGCCGCCCGAGTCGGATGCACCCGCTGCAACATTAAGAAACCTTCATTTTAGCGCTCGTGACGAGCCGTGCCGGCGCGCGCCGTCGCCTGATTGAAACAGGCATCAGCTTAGGTAATTGGGTAATAATGAACCCGTTGGGCAGGTCTTTTATATGAGCAGCAATACCGCTGCGGTCTAAAACTATTGAAGGAATCAAAAAATGCAAATCAATAAACTGTCGAGCGCCGCCATGGCAGCCGCCGCTGCCATGCTGTTCACTTCCGCAATCAGCACCACTGCATTTGCAGCGGATGCCGCCACCGTGAAGTGTCAGGGCGTCAATTCCTGCAAGGGCACCTCCGAGTGCAAGACGGCGAAGAATAGCTGCAAGGGCATGAACAGCTGTAAGGGTCAGGGCTTCATGTCCATGACCAAGGAAGCTTGCGCCGCCGCCAAGGCGAAGAAGAGCTAAGCTTTTAGCATTGACTTAAGAGGGCCGGGCTTCACCGCCCGGCCCATCTTGATGAAACTCTCCGGCTTCGGTCTCGGCCTGCGAACTCCCCACTACGAGGCCATCCTAAACGAGCCTCATGCGATCGATTGGCTCGAGGTCATTACAGAAAACTATCTGGTGCCCGGCGGCAAACCGCTGAACTACCTAGATCGCATCCGCGAGAAATTTGCGGTCGTCATGCACGGAGTCTCGCTCTCCATCGGCAGCACCGACCCCATCGACTTCGACTACCTGCGCGCGGTGCGAAGCCTCGCAGCGCGCATCGAACCGCACTGGATTTCCGACCACCTCTGTTGGACGGGAGTCGAAGGACGGAACTTGCACGATTTACTGCCGCTGCCTTACACCGAGGAAGCGTTGAAGGCCGTGGTGAGCAAAGTTGCGCAGGTGCAGGACGCCTTGGGCAGACAGATCCTGCTGGAAAATGTCTCCAGTTACTTGAGTTTCCACGCCGACGAGATGAGCGAGTGGGAATTCTTGCGCGAAGTCGCCGCGCGCGCGGACTGCAACATTCTGCTCGATATCAACAACATCTACGTCAGCAGCGTCAACCATGGCTTCGACCCCGCGAAATATCTACAGGCGATGCCGAAAATGCGCGTGCGCCAGTTTCACCTCGCCGGTCATAGCAACATGGGCGGGCACTTGATCGACACGCATGATCATCCCATCGTTGAACCGGTATGGGATTTGTACCGCCAAGCACTGTCGCTGTTCGGCGCGGTGCCGACGATGATCGAACGCGACGACAATATTCCCGAGCTAGCGGAGCTGGCGGCTGAACTGAACATGGCCCGCGATATCGCCGCGCGGCACTCGCGGCAGGCTGCCTGATGAGCGCCGCATCCACGCTGCGCGAATTGCAGATGGAGATGCAGCAGTATTTGCTGGGCGAAACCAGCGGCATAACGGGCGCCATTGTCGATGCGCCGCCCCTGCCTGCTAAAGAGAGATTGGCGATTTATCGCAACGCCTATCGCGTGCGATTGATCGATGCGCTCCACGAAACTTATCCCGTGCTGCACTCGCTGCTAGGCGATGAAGTATGGGTCGAATTGGGGGAAGCCTTCGTCGCGGCCCATCCTTCGAAGTTCCGCTCGATCCGCTGGTACGGACGTGAATTGGCGGATTTCGTGGTTGAGTGCGCGCCCTACAGCGGTGAACCCATCCTGGCAGAGATTGCGCTTCTTGAATGGACGCTGGCCGAGGTGTTCGACTCGCCGGACGCGGAGCCCCTGCAGCGCGCCGCGCTATCGACGATCGAACCTGCCGAGTGGGGCTCGCTCAAGTTTCAGTTTCACCCCGCGCTGCGCCGGCTCGATTTTAGCTGGAACACGGCCGCTGTTTGGAAAGCCGTGAGCGCCGATGAGACGCCGCCGCAACCTGAACGCGCGGGAGCTGCGATGCCGTGGCTGCTATGGCGTCACGATCTGCAGAATTATTTTCGATCGATGAACTCCGTGGAGGCCAACGCGCTCAACGCGGCGCTGCGCGGCGCTGATTTTGGCGAAATTTGCGAGTCTTTGAGCGACTTGCTGCCGCGGGAGGAGATTCCCGCCGCCGCGGCACGCCTGTTGGGCACTTGGGCGGACAGTGGAATTATCAGCGGCCTCGATTCAAACACCTGAGCGGCGTAGCACGGCCTTGTCGAAATCAACGAGCAAATCCGACATCGCTGCTGCTGCTCCGAATTCGCGCACCCATCGGCGCACCGATTCCAGGTCCGCGTCGGGGTGAGCAGCCAACAGGGCGTCGACGTCCAGCATATCTTGGGGCCGATGGGCTATCGCTTTCATGATCAACAGGTCTTCGATTCGCGGCAGTCGCACCGGCATTCCACCGACTTCGTGAATTTGCGCCTGCATCACCGCATTCCTTTCGAACGCAAGTCCGCCGAAGATCACGTCGATATCGATGGAGGTCGCAGAATGCACGAGTAGCAGGACTCGAGACTCGCGCGCGAATTCGAGTGCGTTTGCTATTCGAGGCAGAATTCCATAACGCGCCGCGATCTCAATTGCCCGTTGCCATTCACTCTCGGCGAGAATCGCCAGGGCGTCGATGTCCTGCGTGAATCGCGGCCGACTGAGAAGCGATACCGCGACGCCGCCGACAATCATCGCCTGAGCGGGTACGGCCTCCAGCCATTTTCCCAGATCGGCCAGCGGTCCCAACAGGCCTGCGGGCAGATGCTCAGCCATTCGCAGCGCGGCGAATTCGCGCCCAGCGTTCTCTGACGTCGGCCGCACCACGCGCGCGCTCCGGATCGGCGCCTCGCCGCTGCGAGGAGTCGACCAGAACGCTCAACTGCCGGATTCGAGTTTCCATCGAAGCCGCGCGCCACTCAACCACAGACACATCCCGCAGCTTTTTCCAGCGCTCCAGATAGGTGCGGGCCTGTTCGGGCGATATCCAACTCATGGCCGATCATACACCGGCCATGTTCTCATCAGAGCAGGCCGCCGCCCTCGCCGACCATTTCCTTGCGCAGCAAGGGAATCGGCGGCCCCCCGTACGAGAGGAATTGATCGTGGAATTCGTGCCACCGTGCCTGATCGTCCGGGTTGGCCGGCGCCGCGCCGCTTGCACCTTTCGCCAGCCAGTCGGCACGCAGCTTGCGGATCATCAGTTTGCCCAACGTGTAATTCAAATACGCCGGATCGTAGGTGCCGCGCGCCGCCTGCTGCTTTGCATTGCCGAGATCCTGAAAGGCTTGTTCGCGGAACATTTTTTCCGACTGCGCGACGCTCATGCCATGCGTATGCATACCGATGGCTGACATCAATCGCACATCGCGCAGCAGCGCCTCGCTCAGCTGACCGACATGCCTCTCCGGATCGCCCTTGGCCAAACCCATTTCAACCATCATCTCTTCGCAGTAATGCGCCCAACCTTCGGCGAAGGCGTAACCCACCCACAGTCCTTCGAGCTTGTCGGGGTTCGCGTTCGAATGCAGGAACTGCAGAAAGTGTCCCGGCCAAACCTCGTGCACAGAGGTAAAGAGCAGCGCGGCCTCACCGGGGATATAGGCGGCCTGCTCGGCCTTGCTCCACTTCGGATCCGGCGGCGCGATATTATACACCGACACCACGCCCTTGTCGTAAGGACCTGCGGTGTTGATGAAGGCGGCGTTGGCACGGTTATACGGCGGCGCTTCCGCCACCAGGGCTTCGTCGTTGCTCGGAATTGACACGACGTTGTGCTGGACGATGAACTCCTTGAGCATTTTTAGTTGATTGCGTGCTTCCTCGACGGGCCCCGCTTTGGGCTTGTTCGCCTGCATCTTTCCGACGCATTGCGCCAGAGACGCCTTGGGGGCATAGGTGCCGCACTCGGCTTTCAGGGCCGCCGTGTTGCGCTCAAGATCGGCGCGGCCCGCGGCCTCGATCTGTTCAACCGGCAGATCCACTTGCTCGGTCTGCTTCACCATCTGCGCAAACAAATCGGGGCCGAACGCATAACTATCGTTGGCGTTCTTGCGCTCGCCGACCAAGTAGTCCTTGAGGGCGGTCATCGCCTGCGCCGCCGCCGCGTCGGCGTCTTTCAGCTGCTTTTGCAGATCGGCGTCGGACACCGACGCGAACACGTCCGCAACATTTTTCGTATAAAAATCGGCGAGACCGCCGAATTCCTCGATCCCGAGTTCGACGTAAGTCTTGGGCATGGGCGACTTGAGATTTTCCTTGATCGACGCTGCGATCTTGGGAATACCCTGCGCGTACTTGATGTACGCCTTCATGCGCACCTCGAGCGGCGCATAGTTTCGGCTCAAATACATATCGGGATCGATCTGACCCAAATACCAGCCCGGATTGCTGAACGGGAACGGGGTCTTTTCCAGCCAGAAAAGGTCCTTATCGACCACGGCCAGCAGGTATTCGCGATCGAAGCGCTCGCGCGGCTCCAAGGTTTTGGCATCGACAGCCGCGATCTGGTCGCGCTGATCGTGCAGGCGTGCAATCTCGCGCTTCAGACCGTGCGCGCTCACATCCGGCAGCTGACCGTCGAACTCATGGCGCCCGGCTTGCGCCGCAAACGCAGGCTGGGCCAGCATATAGTCTTCGATGAATGCGTTTGAAAGCTTGAGCCATGCTTGGCTGGCCGGCGAGGGTCCCTTGGGCTTAGGCGGCGGCGGTGATTGCCCGCAGCCGGACACGATAAACACCAGGGCTCCCGACAACGCGGCTCCCTTGGCAAGAGACTTCCACATGGCAACTTCTCCCTTATTTTTTGGTCCAACGGCAATGTTGAGGCAATGGGCTAGTAGTCGTACTTTCCGCCTCGTTCCAGCGCGCGCTTATAAGCGTCGCGCGCATGAATGCGTTCCAGAAAAGCGCTCGATTTCGGACGGCTCGCGTCAAGGCCGGCCCGTTGCACGGCGATTTCCAAAGGAAAACTCATTTGTACATCGGCGGCCGTGAATTGTTCGCCGGCAAACCAGGTGTGCGTATTCAGTTCGGCCTCGATGTAGTCAAAATGACGCTTCAAGTTCGGCGCAATAAAGGCGTTGGTCACGGTCGCGGCGATGCGTCGCGCGATCGCGCTGATTGGCCAAGGCGCGGGATTCGCGGCAACACGTCCAAACACCAATTTGAGCAGCAGCGGAGTCATCGCAGAGCCTTCCGCGTAGTGCAGCCAGTATGTATAGCGCAGGCGCTGCGCCGTGCCTGCAGGAGGTACCAAGCGTCCATCGCCGTACTTTCCCACCAGGTATTCGATGATCGCGCCGGACTCGGCGATCGTGACATCGCCATCGACAATGACCGGCGACTTTCCAAGCGGGTGAATCGACAGCAAGGACGGCGGAGCCAGCATGGTCTTGGCATCCCGCTCATAGCGCTTCACTTCATAAGCTACGCCGAGTTCCTCGAGCAACCACAACACCCGCTGCGATCGGGAGTTGTTGAGATGGTGGACCACGACCATGCGGCGATTGTAAACCCTTGCAGCCTGTCCGAGTATTCCGCGTGGCCGCGAGCGTGGAATGGTCACATAGAGGCTTAGGGACTGCCGGGCGCGAACCAATCAGCTTTGGACAACAGAAACTCAGGCAGGGCTTCGCATCGCGCCGCCATGGCGCCCAAGGCGGGGTACACCGTGCTTTCCCGATTGATCCCCAACGCATCGCTCAAAAACGTGTAGACGCAGACGGCGGTGATATCGGCCTGGGAAATTCGATTGCCGATCAGCCACTCAGCGCCGCGCACCTGGCAGAGTCGGTCCAGCTCACCCAACGCCGCATGCGTCTGATTATGGCAGCGCTCGACCCATGGCCGAAAGCGTTTCTCGGGCGGGCGAAATGCCGTTTCGTACACCTGCATCGCACCCTTCTCCGCGCCACCGACGGCGATGGCGATGACGCGCAGGGCTTCGCGTCGAAGTTCGCCTGAGCGGGGCAGCAACGCACGTTCGGGACCCGCCGTTTCGTCAAGGAAATCCAAAATGGCAGCGGATTCGATCAGCGTATCGCCATCCGGCTGCACCAGTGCGGGCACCCTTCCTAAGGGATTGAACTGTCGAATCAGCTCGAAATCCTTGCCCACCGACCAGTTGCGGTGCTCAAAAGGCATCTTTAGCAAATTCATACTGACCGCAACGCGCCGCACGAACGGCGAGTCGAACATGCCGATGAGTATCATCAGTGGCCGCCCTTGACCCGCAAACCGGCCGCGGCGAGAGCCTGCGCCAGTTCGGCTTCGATACGCGCAGCCTCGCTGCGTTTGATGTATTGCAAATGCATGGTCGGTCCCGTGAGCACTTCAATGCCTCGCTTCAATACGCTCCCCGCCGCGCGAATCCCTGCCTTGTGCTGATCGAAACGTTGCGCCGGGCTGTACTTGCTCATGCCGATGTAAACACCATACGACCCGTCGCGATCGCTGAAATCCAACAGCACCAAGTAAATGTTCGATCGCCCCTTGGCAGAGGGCTTAAACTTCAGCGAAGTTTCGTAGACCGCGGGCAGCCAGTCGATATAGCGCATCGGCAGCCACTCCGGAATGGAGGCCGCCGCGCTTGCCCACAGCTGTTCGAGCGCGCCTTCAATGTTAATGGACATTGCTCCGCGCATCCATAGCTCATGAATGCAATGAGCGCCGCTCAGACCGTCTGCGGCGGCGAATGCGCGCTTCAGTCGTTGGGCGATGTCGGGCTGCGCCAATTCCTTGAGCGGACGGCTGGCAGGGGGAGTTTTAGCGTCGATGCGCAATCTGCGCGCATTATAAACGAGGCCGTGGTTGCTGAGTCTTCACGGAAATCGCCTCGCATCTCCGTCCATCCAGCGGACCTCGCCTCTGCACGGCTCGAGCAAGCTCTTTATGCTCGAGGTGAATCCCCTCGTCCGCAGCAACGCAAATGCGCGAATTTGCGCATGAGGGAATGCCTCGCGCACGCGGGCCGCCGCGGCCAAGAGAGTCCGCCCTCTGGTGATGACATCGTCGATGAGAACCACGCTGGCGGGGTGAAGCTTGATCGGCTCCAGCCGAAACGAGTCGTAGTGGCTCTCGACGCTGGGCCGGCAACCCTTTGCGGACGTTGCCGATTTGCACACCGCGGCGATTCTGCGCAATCCGGGCCACGTTGCACTGCCCAGCCGTTCCCGAACGAGCGCCTGTGCAAGCTCTGCGGCAGCCCAGGTGCCTCCCACCTTGGGCGCACTTCGAGGCACCGGTATCAGCACGTCGCCGGAGAGAAAGAAGCCCGCAAGCACCGAGGGTGGCAGCATCAGTTCGCGGACTCGCGCGGCATACTTGATCATGAAGTGCGCCTCGCCCTCTTTGAGCAGCGCCCGCAGCAAGCGGGAACGTGCGCAGACCGCACTGTCGCCGGCGGGCGAATAGGCATAACACGAGGCGAAGCCGAGGCGATCGATCATAGCGAATGATCGTGATCCTTCGTTCGCGTGAGCACGGCCGATTCGCGAGCCGGCTCGGATTGCTCCGGCCCACGCGCCTGCGCCTCCTTCTGCTCCTGCCGATAGCGAATCCATCTCAGCGCAGACTCCTTTGCCAAGTCTTGGGGAGTAATTGGCGCCGCGACGGTTTGCTCACGTTGCGCCGCGCGCTGCAGCCGTGCATCGACCCTCGCCTGGTGCTCCGCACGGATGCGTTCCGCAACAACGCTGTAATATCCGTGCCGCTCCATTTCGAAAGCGGCACGCGGAATGCGCGGCTGGGGCTCCCGATCAATGCCCTGGGCTTGCAGTGTGCGGTGGTCGATACGCGCGCTGACTTGCGCCCTTTCCAGCGCGGTATTGGCGGCCGCCGCCCAGTGTTCGCGTATCTGCAGCAACTCGCCAACGGCCGGCCCAAGACTGCTCCGGCGCCGGGCCGCGTCGCTCCATTCGAGGGTGGTTTTGGCACCCAATCCTTCGAGCGTCACTTCACGCGTGGTGGCGAGCAAATGCGCATGGAAGTTGCGCGGATCGCTGCCCGGGAAATCGCGCGGCGCGTGAATCGCGATATCGAGCGCGAATCGATAGCGCTCAACCAGTCCCCGGGAAAATCCTGCAACCAATTCGATTCGCCGATCCGGCGAGAGTTCCGCAGGCAATGCGACCAGATACTCGCGCGCCACGCGAGCGTTGATTCGGGTCTCGGCACGCTCCGCGGTATTCCATAAATTGCCGCGGTCCTGCGCCCATGACATCGGGTCGGCCGCGAATTGATCGGGCAGCATAATTTCCTTATGCAAGACATCCTGACGATCCGAGTGATCGTAGGTTCTCCCCGTTCGCTCGTCACGAATGCGCTCGCCCGCGCGATAAGCGGCTGCGCTGACGGCGCTGCTGCCGGTTGAGCGTCCAAAGTTCTTCAAGTTCAGAAAGTAAATTGCCATTTTCCGTCAGAGCATGCGCATCGAGGCGAAAAATTCCGGCTCCGGCGCATAGCCGGCCACGAGAGCGCTGAATGCCTGCTGTACGTGCGTCATTGAAATAGCCCGCGCCTCAAGGGGATCGCTCGGCATGAAGCCGCCCGGCTCGCAGTGCAGTTCGTCGTCGCTGAACACCCCTGCGCACTGCGGGCAGTGATTGGCCCAATTGGACCCGGCCGGGCCATTGCCGCCGACCTGATGGAATTGCGCGCAGCATTCGAACAAGTGGCGGCTTATCGCGTCCGGCAGCGCGGCGATGTGAAAGATGAAGGCATTTGCGTCGACCCTCTGCCACTCGCCCTCAACCAACATTTCATGATTTGGCGGCACAACCAATGCCAGTACTCGGCAGGACCGGCGACAGCGCGCACATATCGAGCGCGTCTCTGCTACGAGATAGCTGGATGAGCGGATGTTGGCGTCGGGCAACTGCATGGGCTAATGCCTCGTGAGGTTGACCTTCCACCAGGTGGCGGACGATGCGGCTTTGAGATAGCCGTGCAAATCAGGCAGTTGCTCGAGCTCGGAGGCCATCACTGCCGTCTCGGTGACATGTTGATCGGTGACGTTGTGCGAGCGGCGTGTGCCGCGGCTGAAGAAGGCCGATTCGCGGTCTCTGCCGCGCGAAACCTGTCTTCTCAGCACCTCGCGCTCGCCGATGAGCCGCGAGGCAAATTGCGAGGTGCCGCCGTTTTCGCTGGCTGAGCAGCGCAGAATCAACGTGTTGCCGCAATTTTCGATGAGCGTCTCCGCTTCGCCCTTCCCATACGTGCTCGTCACCTGGGCGACCGACTGAAATCCCAGTACGCAACGGCAGCCGAATTTCCGCAGCCGCGCCAGCGCATCCTTCAAACCGTCAATCGCGCCCAGCGCGTCGAGTTCATCGACGACAAACCACAGCCTCTGATCTCTCCCTTGGGGCTGGCTCATGGCCTCGAATATTGCGAGATGCATCCAGGTGGCGATCATCGACCGCAATGCCGCGATTTGGCCGGCGCGATACGGAATGAACAGCATGCTCGGATGGCTGCGATTCTTGACCCATTTGCGCACGGAAAAGCGCGTTGCGCGCTGATTCTGCACGTACTCGAATGCGGCCATTGCTGAGCCGGCCACCGAACGAATTGACCCGAACATTCGGGCGTTATCGGGATCGAGAAAGGGCTGCGCCGGAGTTCCCGCCACGATGGGGCGAAGTTCGTCCGCCGAGGCAATCATGAGCAGGCGCCACAGATCGGCGGAATGTGCGGCGCGTGAATCGCGGCAACGACGAATGACCGCGGCCAGAAACGTGCGTGCATAGCCGCGCCACTCGCGGGCGGACGGGTCATCGCAAGTCGGGATCAGTCCGTTCGCCAACTGTTCGACATCGAAGCTATTTTCAATTTCCGCAAACAGATCCCACTTCACGGATTGCGATTCGAACGGATTGAGAACAATGTCGCCGCGGTAGCGATCGTAGAAGTGCTCCAGGTATCCCGCGTCAGGATCGGCAAATATCGCCCGATCGCCGCGCGCAATGGCCGACCCCAGCAATTCTCGAATCGCCGTGGTCTTGCCGGTGCCGGTCGTGCCGATCAACTTAAAATGCTTGGTTTCATCGCCCGGCGCGATGGCGACGCCGGCCAGCGTGAGCAACTCCGACAGCGACCGCTTGCGCCGCGCGCTGCGGCGTTGCATTGGCAGCCCATCCGCGACTAACACGCCGCGCTTGTAAATCTCGCGGCCGCTGGGGCGCACGCCACGGTTGTATAGCCGCACCCCCAAAACGACACTCAGCGTAAGCACGGCGGTGAGTACCACGGGATTCATAGATCAATACCCGTCGATTACGAAATAATCGGCCTTGTCGCCATAAGTGGGCGCCTTGCGGTCCACGCGGACACACAGGCGCCGCCGGTCTCCACAGCGCCGCCAATCCATACGGCCCCCTTGCTGTTCAAGCTTGGCGAGATTTGTCGCGAGTTCGTCTCGCCGCACACGCAAGGCTGCGATTTCGGCCGCGGATGGCAATGCCCAGCGTGCGACGCCGATCGGAACCACGGTACAGAGAACAGCGGCCGCTAGGCTCCAAGCTGCGCCGTGCAGCCTGGTTGCGCCCCTGATCTTCTGAAGCGCTCGGGTCGCGCGCGCCGCTTCCGCCGTCAGCCCCTGCAATTCTTCGACAAGCGTGCGGCGAATCTCGTCGCGAACAACGCTGTCGAGGTCTTGCGTGTGGACTCTCAGCTTCTCGATCTGGCTTTCGGCTAATTTCTGGTGGGCCTGTGCGCTCTCCATGAGCAGGCCCACCTTCATCGTCGCATCGTCGAGTGCGGCGCCGCGCTCAGTCATGCTCCGCCCCCATGAAACGCTGCGGAGCCGGTCTCGTAGGGAGCGACGCGGACGCGTCCGCCCGGGCTTTGCTCCAGGCCCGCGTCGCTTGCAGCCGTACGCGCACCCAGCGGGGGTCCGAGGCGCATTTAAGGTAACCGTTCAAGTCTGGGAGCTGCTCGATCTGCGAGGCGAGCACGGCGGGCTCGATCCCAAAATGTTGCGACTGAGAAACCGAACCCAGCATTTCCGTAAGCCGACGGCTCTTTGAGATCGTGGTTCGTACGACTTCGCGTTCGCCGATGAGCTGCGAAGCGAATCGAGCTGTGCCGCCGCCCTCGCTGGCCGAACAGCGGAAAATCAGCGTATTGCCGCAGTTCTCAACGATCGTGTGCGCATCGCCTTGTCCGTAGGTGCTGGACACTTGAGCGAGGGATTGAAACCCCAGGACGCAGCGACCGTTGAATTTGCGCAGCCGAGCGAGCGCATCCTTAAGTCCGTCGATCTTCCCCAAGGCATCCAGTTCGTCGACAACGAACCAGAGCCTGCGGTTTTCTTCCCCTCGATCCATGGTTTCAAAAATCGCAAGGCGCATCCACCCGGAAATGCTCGAGCGCAATGCCGCGATCTGGCCGGCTTTATAAGGAATAAAAAGGACGCCCGGTTTCTGGCTGTCGACCCAATCGCGAATCGAAAAGCGCGCTGACTTTTGCTGCGCGATGTAGTCGAGGGCTCCGACCGCCGAACTGGTCACTGAGCGGATCGAATCAAACATCCGGCTGTTGTGCTCGTCCAAAAACGGCTGCGCCGGCGTGCCTCGTACCAGAGTGCGCAGCTCTGCTGCGTCCGCCACAACCAGCAGCCGATACAGTTCCCCCACGTCGGTAACGCCGGCGTTATGCGCTTGCCGGGTGATAGCGGAAAAGAATGTGCGCGCATAGCCGCGCCAGCTTCGATCCGTTCCTTCGTCGTCGGGTATCAGGGATCGGGCCAACTGCTCGACGTCGTAGGCAGTTCTGATTTCCGCGAAAAGATCCCACTTTACCGAGCGTTGATCGAAGGGATTGAGAATAATGTCGCCCCGGTCCTCCCGATAGAAGCGCCGGAGATAGCCGCCGTCGGGATCCGCGATGACCGCGCGGTCGCCACGGCTAAGGGCCTGACTCATGAGTTCCTGAACCGCCGTGCTCTTGCCGGTTCCGGTGGTGCCGATCAACTTGAAATGCTTGGTCTCGTCCATGGCGGGCACCCTGCATCCGGCCACGCTGATTTCCGCGTCGGACTCCGCCGCCGTGGACACCGCGTGCTCCACGACCAGCGCGCCGCGCTGATGAAGCGTGTTCGTTGGCGCTCCACGGGCTAGCACGCGGCCGCCGGCGTAGCCAAGAACTGCGCTGGCGCCCGCAGCGAGAACTGCATGGGCCGCGCCGTGAGCCGCAAACACAGCCGACCCGAACGCAGCGATCGCAGTCAAGGGCAGTGCAGCGAGCGGCGCGATGGCGTACTGCTGAAAGCTGGCTCGCGCCCGGATCAAGCCCGCGATCATCGGAGCCTGTACCGACGCGTAGGCCAAGGCGACCCCCGACCAGCCATACAGCGCGGCGTCCATCATGCGCGTTTGCGCTCCGGCTGATACCAAATTTCCTTGATGAATCGTTCGTGACGCTCGACGCCGAATTGAATGACCACATCGACCAGGAGATAGAGCAGACTCTTGATATCGGCGCGCGCCAGCTCTCTGCCACCTGGATTTTGCTTCACCAACAGCATCAGTTGCTCGAACGCCAGTTCGGCGCTGGTGGCGTGCACGCTGGTAATCGAGCCGGGATGCCCGGAATTGGCGTTGCGTAGGTAATCGAAAGCTTCTTCGGCGCGCAATTCCGCCAATAGAATTCGGTCGGGCTTCATTCGCAGGCAGGATTCCAACAACTGCTTCGGCGTGACACGCGCCACGCCTTGATCGTCCTTGGAATAAAACAGGCGCACGTGATTGGGATGCCGATCCAGTACCAGCTCTTTCGCATCCTCGATGGTTACGAGTCTCTCGTCGCTGGGAATCTCGCGAATCAACGCTTTGGTCCACGTGGTCTTGCCGGAGCCGGTCGGCCCGGAGACGACGATATTCTTCCGGCTGCGCACGGCGAGGCGCATGAACGCCTCGAAATCGCTCCGTTGCAGCAGGTCGAGGAGTTCATGTTCAACGGCGTCCAGCATTTCTCCGGCAGGCTTGGCGCGCCGAAAAATCCCGCGGCTTGCCAGCTCCTCGATACTCCAGACCTTGTCTGCCGGTCGGCGGATGGCAATAGCCACGCAGCCCGCGGTGGTTGCCGGCGGCATGACGATCTGCACGCGTTCTCCCGTGGGGAGCGATGCTGACAGCAGCGGCGAAGTCGAATCGATCCGCTGCTGGGTGGAATTGGCAATCAACTTTGCCAACCGGCCGCACCAGTCGAAATCGGCGAAAGCCAGCTGTTCGCGGCGCCACCCGGCCGAAGTTTCAACGAATGCTTCATACGGCTGATTGATGCAGAGTTCCATCACATCCTCGCTGAGGTAAGGCCGCAACGCGCGAAGCGTCAACGCGAGCGCCGACGCATCGCCGCCGGCCGGATTAGTGGCCGGCGGCGCGAGACTTGAGTTCATAGACGGCCCTGAAGTCCAGGTCGCGCGCGACAAGAACTTGTATCCGATCGCCTTGATGCTTCACGACGGTTGGTGGGATGTTGATGGTGCCTTTTAATACCTCTGTCATGACATCCTGTGTTGCGGAAGGGTTGACGATGAGCGTCCCGCTATTGCCGCGGCTGGACTGAACGGCTGCTTGAATGGCACCGTCGATCACGGAGACCAACATCGCCGCGCCAAAGCGCTCCCAGAAATGACGATCGACGCTCCCCGGAAGACCCGCGCGGCCCAATTCGTCTGCCCCGGGCGATGCCAGAGGCACAATGACCCCCGTTGGTGTGCGTGCCTCGTTCCACAGCACGAAGACTCGTGCCGAGCCTTGCTGTACTTGGCCGCGCGTCTCGCCAACAAGCTTTGTGCCGCGTTCCAACAGCACGACCTGTCCGTCAACGCCGAAAGTGTCGGTAGCCGTAACGCAAGTGGTCATGCCGGGCAAGGTGGAATCGATGGCCGTTTCCAAAGTGCAATCGAGAAACGCGCCCTTCGGCAGCAGCAACCGCTGCGTCGGCAACACCTGGGCGAGAACCGCGCTGGTGACGCTGGGCCGCAGCAGCGCGTTCAGCTCGCCCGCCTCTTGCGCCGGAACCGGCGGCAGGGTGCCGACGGGAGGCACCATCGGCAGGGAGCTCTGCGAAAATACGGCGCCTGACAACTGGCGTTCCAGAGTGAGTTGCGCCGGCGTTTTTGGCGGCGCTGCGTATGGTGCGGCAGCGGGCGCCGTCTCGAGAGGATTATCGCGAAGCGGTGTGGCCAATGGGCCCGCCTCAGAGGCCGACTCCTGCGGCAGCGGCTTTTCCGCAGCCGGCGGATCGATTCTGCCCAAACTCGGCAGAGGCATGTCACCGCTCCCCGCGCGCTTGGTCGACGCGGCCTGGGCGCTTTCTCGGACATGATTTTGACGCCGCATTGTGTTGGCGTAGTACCACGTGAGCATTCCCAGTCCAAGAACGCTCATCAATCCGATGGCGAGAAGATTGCTGACGCGCGACTGCATCGAGGGCGCATGAGCCAGCGTCGTACTGTCGCGCTCTCCGCGCACCGAGCTATCTTCAGATTCCTGATCTTTCATGGCACGCCGCCTCCCTGAACTCGCCGCTCGACATCCGGCGCAACCGTGCCGGATTCCAGCCTTTTGCCGCCGCCGGCATATCCACGATTCACGACACAGCCGCTAAGATTCCCGCGGCGCAAGACCAAGCGTTGCGCCACTCGATGAATGACGACGTCGCCTGAGTCGACGCTGAAATTCAGCAGCGACTCCGAGTCGTCGGCATTGCGCACAAAAATTGCGGGCAAATCGGCGTTGGCCGCAAAGCTCAAACGCGTGTGCACTCCGTCGTCCGACGCGCCGACCGGTCGCAGCGCGGGCGCGCCGCAATACCAGTAGTCGAGGTTGTGAGACCGATGACTCGATGCGCTCGCGAGCTGCGAGTCAAGCCGTTTGGCAGCGGCTTCAGCGGCGAGATTTGCGCTCGATTGTGCATAGGTGAATCGCAATGAATAGATGACGTCGTCTTGGTCCGGCCGCTGCGCCACGGCCACATAATCGATGTGATAGTGCCGGCGGGTCGTGAGCACCGTCAGATTGGTCGCGACTTTCGCGGCTTTCGGCTTAAGGAACAGGTGATTTTCCTGCCCGACGAACGACAAACCTTCAAGATCACCGGCACCTAAGCCCACGAAGGTCTCGCCGGGCTCAAACTCCAGATCGATCTGATAGCCGATAAGTCCGCGCAATTTGTAGACCTCGGCACTGTCATAAGCCGCGACTCTGACACGGATGTCAACGATGCCTTTCGCAGGCGTAGTTTCGGCCCATGCGTCAGCGCTCTGGAAAAGTGTCGCCAGCAACACCGCGAAAAGCAGCAGAGGATTTCTCCTGGCAGATGCTTGTTTACTCATCGCTTTACCTCGCCGACTATTTCGGGTTCCGCGCGAAAATCGAGAATCTTGAATCCCAGTGGATTCCAGCGGCGCGTCTTGGGATCCTTTGCGACCTCCAGGTAGGCGTATTGAATGGTTGCGACCCAGTGGGTGAAGGCTTCCTCGGCACCCGGCCCCTGGCGAGCCGCTTTGAGGTAGCGCACCTGGGCTAGGTCGGACAATCCGCTCGCGCGCGTGAAGAAGCTGACCGAATTGACCTGCACACGCACGCTGCTGCCGTCCTTGTGCAAGTTCAAAGGCGAATTTGGATTGGTCGCGGTCCACAAAGCGTACCAGGCCTGGTTGCGCTGTGCGGAGTGAAAGGCGCCGCATTCCTCGTAGTCGCTTTCCGCTGTGGAGAAGTTGAAGCGCTCGCACACGCTGACGTAGTGCGTCAAAAAATATCGAGTGACCGCTTCTTCGGGCGTCGCGCGACCGACGAGCACCGGCACGACGTCGACAATGCCCGTGCTGCTGTCAACCCGCACCAAGTATGGAACGACCTCCTTCAAGGGCATGAGCAGCAGCAGCGCCGCTGCGCTGGAGACGGCGCATAGCCACCCTGCTCCCGCTACCCACCAAGCGATCAGCGCGTTGCGTCGAAACTGCGCGACACGATCCGCGTCCCAGCTTTCCGCCGCATCGAAATAGGCCTCCGCGCCGGACGCGGCCATCATTGCAAGGACCCGGTCGGCGCCACAGATTGCTTTGTCGCAGGCGCATTGATGGGCTGAAGGTGCTTGTCGCATCGCACCCGCGGCGATGAACACGCGCATAGCGCAAATACCAACACGATAATCAGACGCATGTCGCCTCCTCGATTTGGATTGCTTTATCGATGCCGATTGCGCCAACCGCACGCCAGTGCGTGCATGCCGGCGCCGGTTCGAGCGGCCACGTTTCGCACCGCCTGTCCGGTGCCCTGTGCCGCGGCGCCGACGCTGCGTGCCGCAAAGGGCATCGCCAAGGCAAGGGACGGCGCCGCCAAGCCTGCTGTCCTTCTCGCAGCCCAGGACAAACTCCGGCCCGCAATACCGAAAGAATTGAGCGAGGCACCGCCGGCCAATGCAGAGGCAATGGGCATTACTTGGCGCAGAACCAGAAACACCAGGAGTGCGACCAACATCATGTTGAGGGCGTCCACTGTCAAGATGGCGGTGCCTCTGGCCGCAGTCTGAGCAGCATAGGATTGAACGATTCGCAGCAGCAGCGCAGCCACCATAACGGTCAGCAGGGTAATCAGCCCGTAATTGGCCAGCTGCGCAATCCAAGCGGTAAAAAATCGCCGGGTTGCATCGAAAAACAGCAGTGCGATGAAAAGCGGCCCCAACGCCAACAACACTGCGAGTGCGATGCTCGAGAGAGCGATCAAGAACATGGCATAGACACACAGCACGCCGATCAAGCACCAGACGGCGGCACCGGCCAAATAGAAGCCGAAATCGCCCGATAACAGGCCGCCCTTATCCCAAAGGTTTCCGGCGACGGTGCCGCCGCTGTCCCAAATGGCATCGATAGTGCCGACGGGGTCGCTTGCGCCGACCATGGCTGCGGCGACTTGCGACGGTGCGTTGTAGAACGTATCGACAATCATTGTGTTATAGAGCCAAAGACGCAGACCGACGCCGAAGATCAGGGCAATCATGGCGATGCGCTTGAGGCCCGCTTCGAACGGCTCGGCAATTTTGCCCGTGAGGTGCAAATAGCCCCACGCCATCACGTAGATGGTCGCCAGCGTGAGCGCCGCCGGCTCCAATAAGCCGGCGAGACGCGATGTATTGTCGCCAATGTAGGCGGCAAGCTGTCCATTCAGCCACGACCAAAATGTCGCAAAGAATCCCATCGTCATTCACGGTGCAGGCTGAAAACGAGCACTGAAGCTGCCATGCCCGGCAACGACTTGTTCCCTGCCGAACTGGCGCAGCGACAACTCCTGCGCTTGCGTCGCCTGATTGAGAATCTGCACCTTGGTTTGCTCATTCTGCAGCATGCCCAGCTCCGCGCTGACTCTGGCCTGCAGATCCAAAATACCTTTCTGATCTGTTGCCGAGGAGATCGCCGCGATCAGCGTTTGAATGGACGCAAAGCGATTGCTGGCGTTCGACAAGGCTTGATGCGACAGCGCCTGTTGCATGGCGCTCCACTGGCGTGAGCCTTGAATGAGTTGCTGCGCTCCGGGTGACAATGTCGCCAGACGCTGCGCTGATAGGACGGCATTCGCTGTAACGATGCTCTGTACTTCGGCCGAGAGGGCGCTGAACGCTCCTGATCCCTGGAGCGCGCCCGTGACTTGCGTCCAGTCCGAGGGCAAGTAATTGCGCACCGTGCCGCCGAGCAGCAATTCCATGCTGCGATCGCCGGTCATGGTTTGCAGTGCCTGCTTCGCTTGCAGCAACTGCTCTTTTGCCGTCTGCAGCTGCTGAGCCGTCGTCTGCACTTCTTGAATGAGCTGAATAATGGCTGGCGCATCGACGACCGCCCATTGCGCCCAGGCTGTGGGTGCGAGAGCGAGCGAGGCGATGAAGCAGGCCACGACCATTCGAACCCTAAGACTTCCCATGGGCTTCTCCTTTCACTGAGTGTGTTCGGCCAAAAATTGCGGCAACCATGCTTCGGGGTCCGCTCCGCGCGCGGCGATGATCCGTTGCATGCGCTGAACTTGGTGAGCGCGGCCGGAAATCACCGCCAATTCACCGTCAAAACCCTTTAAATCGAGCTGACACACCACGCTGTGGTGCGCTTGTTTGATCAAGAACGTGCGCGCGCCGGGCTCCAGTTGTTCTTTGATCAATTTGAACTCCCGCTCGGTGAGTCCGAAACCTTGCGTGTACTCCGCAAGATCGGCATCGGCGTTGGGAAAAAAAACCTTGGTTGGCGTTTGTTCCACCAAGGTGCGGCTGATGGGACTGTCCAGCACATCGCTCGGACTTTGCGTCGCAAGGCACATTGCTGCATTGAGTTTTCGCCACGTCTTAGGACCGTCTTTGGCAAAATTCTCGAAGGCGCGATCCGCGAGCAAGCGCCAAAACTCGTCCATCCAGCAGACGAATCGGCGTCCATCCAGGAGCTGCCGCACCAAGTGGAACAAGTACAAAGTGATGGGCGCGCGAGTCAGGTTATGATCGAGGAATTCCGTCACGTCAATACCGATCAGCGCCGCTCCCGACAATCGCGCAACGACGCTGTCGCAGGCATTGTCGAACACCCACGCATAGTCGCCGCGCTGAGATTCGCACCAGCGCGCGAGCCTTGCGTGCAGCCCCTCCGGATCGGTCGGATCGAGAAACTCCACCAGCCTCGATAGGCGCCTCGCCGCCGGTTCGAGCGACAGAGTACCGCGCAGCGCTTGATCCAAATCGGCCGCTTGGCGCACCGCGTGCGCCTCCGGCGCGGTTCCCGATTCTCCCCGTGCCAACTCACGCAACCAGACCTTGAGGAATTCGATGTTCGCCGGCGTCGTGGGCAGCTGCAGCGGATTGAATCCGGTGGGAATTCCGCTTTTCAGGGGCAGATAGTCGCCCGCCAGCGCGCGCACCAGAATCTCGAGCCCGCAATCCTTGTCGAAGATGACCTGCGTGACTCCCTGGCGGCTGAGCATCGCAATGAGAAAGCCGATGAATACGGTTTTTCCCGATCCGGTCGGTCCGCAGATGAGCGTGTGGCCCGTATCTTTGCGGCTGCCGCCGTCGGGGTCGACAGGGTCGCTAGCGTGCAACGAGAAGTAATAGGGAGAGCGCGCGCTGGTGATAAACACGCTGAGAGCGTCTCCCCAATGATTGCCGTGCGCGCGTCCGATGGGATAGTTATGAAACGGCGCCATCGCGGCAAAGTTTCTGGAGGTAATGGGTGCCTTGCGCGGCCGGAAGGGGAAATTTCCCGGGAGTTGCGCCCAAAAGGCCGCCTCCAAGGCCAAGTCCTCTCGCGCTACCAGCATGCCGGTATCGGCAAGGCAGCTGCGCGCCAGCGCCATGGAGTCATTCAGTGTCTTGAGCCGCGAGCCCGCGCCTTCCACGCCGTCCTCCGGAACTTCGGCGATGACTTGCAGTGAGAAATGATGATCGCCCATGACGAATTCATTGCTCGTGAGCGCATCGAGCGCGTCTTTGAGTTCGGCTGCTTGCGTGATTGCGAAGTCGTTCGCGTTCATCATTCGGTTGAATTGGCGCTGCAGCAACGCTTGGCCGGACGATTTCGCCAAGAACGAAAAGGACTGCGTCGCGACGAACGCAAACGGGACGGCCAACAGCCGGTTATACATGCCGACCGCGCTTGGCGTCGGATACTCCTTGATGCCGAGCATCCCTGCGACGTGCGTGCCGCAGGGCGCTCGGTATTCGATTGTCTCCGTCCCGAACAAAAGCCGAGAAGTCGCCAGTGCTCGATTGATCGGGCCCAAGGGCAGCGGCATGCGCTGCCACTCTCCGTTGACCAGCAAGCCAAAGTACTCGAGCAGCGATGAACAATGAACGTCGCCTGCCCGATAGACGCCGAGAAGCTGAGGATCGTAGCGCGACAAGGAAGCCAGCAGCGTCTGGTTCAATTTCTCGCAAACATCGAGCGCATCCATCAGCGCCATTTTCGAGCCCGCGCGCGCCGCACGCGCCAATGCTTTCGATATCAGTCCGGTCGCCACGCCGGCGGTCGGCCGATGCACGATCGCCAGGTAGACCTCATTGAGCATGAGCGTTTCGTTGGCGAGACGCTGATGATATTTGCCGTGCAGACCATCGGCGAAGGCGGCGGGTCTCTGCCGGTGCGCCGCCGCGGTCGAGTGGGTTCGCGCGCGATGGCGGATGACGTGGGTCCACAATGCCACATTCGGGCCTGCGATATTTCGCCACAGCACGTTCAAGCGCTCGTGCCAATTGTTGAGCTCATCGTCGTCGCTGCTTTCGAAGCTCGCGCCACCGAGGCGAAACGCCTGGATATAGTCGCCGAACGCCGTCCGGACTATCGATGGCGCTACGTGGGCAACATACGGAATCCGTTCAGCAGCGCTGATCTCGCGACGCAAGGCGGACGAATGGCGCAATGAGGCCATGATTAGCTGTGCCGGTTGCGCCGGCCGCGGCAATCAGGAACGTCGATCGCCAACGGACAGTAGCTGCTCGCCTTCCAGACTCGCAGATTCGCGAACAGTGCGGGCAACCGGGTGCGTCCCCACAGCAGCACGAGATCGAAGAATCGCGCATCCCGGGCACACAGCAGCATGCACACGCCGTGAATCGGCGTGCACAGCAGCAGAGTCAGCAAATTTTTCGAAAGAAGAAAGGCCTCCATTGTGAAAACCATGTTGAAAAGCAGCGCCGAGTAGGTCACGCCCCAGCGCATCGAGGGCCGGGTCGCGCCGACAAAAAGCGCATCGGCGGTGAGACCTGTGTTGCGTTCGCTCATGCTCATGCTCTAAACACCGAACATTCCGCGAACCCAGGTCACGATTTGCGGCGCCCCGAAGCCAATGGCTATCCCCAAAATCGCTCCGATGCACCAGCCCCACGACATTCGATTTGCCATCGCCATGCCGCCAAGCACCATCACAAGAATGATGGCGACCGGCGTCAGCCAGGCGAGAATGTTTGTCTGCAGGGAACTTGCGCCCGTCATGAAAGGCGAGGCTTGCGCCAACGCCAGATCGGGCGCACAGATCATCGCAAACAGCGTGGCGGCCAGAGCCAGATGCGCGAGCCCGCGAGTCGGGAACTGCGGCATACTAAATCTCCGTCTCCAGCGCGCCGATTTCATTCTCGCCGCGTCGCGCGGCCAACTCTTCACGCTTCGCCCGGCCGGGAGCGCCGAAGCGAAAATTCTGCACGACGAACGAATGGTCGTATTGCTTCTCGCCTTCCCGGTCGGTCCAGTTGTTTGCGCGAACCTGGGCTTGGAGAATGAGCTGATCGCCCTTGCGCACGTTTTTCGCGATCGCTTCTCCGAGGCCTTCGAACGCGACGAACCAGAGGCTGGTAACAGCCTCGCGCGCATTGCCGTGCTCGTCTTTCCCCGCGTAATCATTGCCGACCAGGCAAAACCGTGCGTAGCTGGAATCGCCCTTAGCGGTAAATTCCGGATCTTTGGCGAGGTTGCCGACTGCAGTGAGGGTGAAACTATTCATGCTGGCTCCTTGAGTGTGTGTTGCACGCCGATCGAAATTCTCGTCGCGTGAACATAGTTTCCGGGGAGCGGCGCTTAACTAGAATCCAATTAAGTGGCGGGTTTGCGAAGATTCCGACGCGGTGCGCACGGATCGCGGCTGCTCGTGCCAAGTCACGCGCAGTTTTTTCGGCGATCGCCCAGATAACAGCGCCGAGTACCATGCGGGAGCGCGAATCACTTCCGGCACCGGTCATCGGGTGTATGGAAAATGCTCGGCGTCGGCGGGGCCTTGTTCTCGTGAAGAGCCGGTCGCGCAAACGTCAGTCCATGCCCGTCATTTAGGGGCTGAGAGCCCGTTCCAACTTGAAGGCTACATCCTCGGTAAGCTCGGCTGCCATTCGGGCAGTCCCGCGCGCCAGAACACGAAGGCGATGACGTCCGCGTTTAATTCATCGCCCTGCGTCTTGGTGGAACCGATCCCATGACCCGCTTCCGCGTCGATGCGCAGCAACACCGGTTTCCTCGTTCCAGACCCCTGCAGCGCTGCTGCCAACTTGGCCGGCTCCCAAGGCGCCACACGAGGATCGTTAAGTCCGGTGGTTATCATCACCGCTGGGTATTGCGTCCCCTTCTTGACGTGCTGGATTGTGTCCATCTCATATAGATTAGCGAGACCCTGGGCGGTGGTGATCGTGCCAAATTCCGGAATATTGGCTGGACCGCCCGCTGTAAATTCTGCGCGCAGGGGGTTCGCCGAGGGCACTAGATCGAGCACGCCCGCGAACAGATCTGGCCGTTCCGTCATGGCGCGACCCATCGTGATGCCGCCCGCCGATCCTCCCAGAATGAACAGTTTGGCCGGCGTCGTCGCGCCGCGTGCAATCAGGTATTCGCTGCATGCGATCAGATCGTCCCAGGTGTTGTGCTTATTGGCATCCTTGCCGCCGAGCCGCCACTGCTCTCCCAACTCGCCGCCGCCGCGCACGTGGCACACCCCATAGGTGATGCCCTGGCGCATCGCCGCCGCACGGCGAACGCTGAAATCGGCGACTTCGGAAATGCCGTAGGAACCGTACGCTTCGATGATGGTGATTTGCGGGTCTTTGGCGCTCTTCGGCTGCACCAGCGACAGCGGCACCAAGGTCCCATCAGCGGCTTTGGCCTGCAAATCGTTGAGCGAGTAGTCGGACGCGACGAAATCGCCGTGCGCGCCGATCTTCAGTTCGCTGAACGCTTTATTCGCTGGATGGTAGATAAACTCCGTGGGCGGCGTGGTGAAGCTCGAAAGATCGAGCGTGACCCCCGGGATGCGGGGATCTGTGAAGGCTTCGTCGATGTGGCCGCGGAAAGGCAGTTGGACTTCCTCAATGGAAGTCGATCCGGCAGCAATGCGCAGCAACTGAGAGTAGGCGCCGTGGCGCGCAAGCACATAAAGCGCGTCCGCCGCGGCGTGAATTCCTTCGATCACCCGATCGGCTTGCGCCGGTAGCAGAGTGGCGGCGGCGGACAGAGGCTGGCCTGCATGCACCTTGAGGACTTTGAAGGTCGGCGCACCTTTGTGCGACAGCAGGAAGATATCCGCGCCGCGCATATCGACGCTGGTGACCTCATCTTCGCGCGTGAGAAATTTGGTCCAGGTGACTTTGGGATCGCTGACTTGGGTGGCCGGCGCCAGCCACATGGCGATCTCATTTTGCACACCGTTGATCGACAACGCCGCGGTGACGGGAGAACCGGCGCTGACGGCGATTGCGGGCGCCTCGACCGGCGTGAGCGGAGGGCCGCGGCCCAACGAGGCTCCCAAGATAGCCACGGGTTCAGATTTCAGATCCCACGCATCCGCGGTGGCATTCAGATATTTATCGCTTGCCGGGGCATTCGCCGCGGTCTTTTGCAGGCGGATGAAGTACAGCAGGTTGGAATCATCGCTCCACGAGGTCGCACCAAATTGAGCACGATCGATGGGGCCGCCGATTTTGGCGCCGCTTGCGGCGTCGTATACCGTGATGGACGCATCTTCGGAGCCTCCCTCGGAAATGCCGACCGCGACTTTGTCGCCATCGGGCGATGCCAGAAAATAATTGATCGCATAAGGCTTGCCGCCATTCGCACTACGCAATGCGGCGACGTCAAGCAGCTTTCGGATGCCCGCGCCGTCCGACACCATGAGATCGAAATTATCCGAGCCCGGCGCCCGCTCCTCGTAGAATCCGCGGCTGCCGAAATGCACATACCCCCGGATCAATCCGAAGCTCGCGGAGAATTTTGCGACATCCGACTTTAGATGCGCGAGCGGCTTGATACTATCGAGCAGCGATCGCGTATAAGCACCCTCGGATTTCATCCACACAATGGTGGCGGGCTCGAGCGCTTCCATGTACCGGTAATTGTCGGTGATCTTGCGCCCAAAGAGCATTTCGACGACCGGCTTCACCGGTGCCGCCGCCGGCTTCTTATCCATGGCCGGCCACGCCAAGGATCCCAGCAACAGCCCCGCCGCAATCAAGACCAACTTCATGTCGCGCATCGCTTTGGATCCTGGGAATAAGAAGGGTGCACGATTCTACGGTGCATCCCAAATCTCGGCAAACAAGCGCGCGAAATTCGCGCCTAGCAATTTGTCGATGCGGGTGTTAGGCCACCCGCGACAAATCCTTCGCCAATCGCTCAAAGCGCAGCGGGCCATTATATTCCGGCACGATGGTCAGCACGTCGGCGCTCTCGCCAGGCGCTCCATACCCAGCCTTCTTGCGCGCTTCCACATCCTTGCGAGAGTACGCGCGACACGCATCGGTCAGCGGAACGCCGGAAATCGAACCGTCGGTGCCCAAACCGACGTGATCCTCGCCGCAGGTATCCACGGCATGCTCGATATGCCGGATCAGGTCTTCGGCGTGCGGCTGTCCGGATTCGCGTAAGAACGGCATGAAATGCATTCCAACGACGCCGCCACGATCGGCCAGCGCGCGCAATTCTGAATCGCGAGTGTTGCGCGGCAAATCCGCCAGCGCACGGCAGCCGGTGTGCGTGATGGCCATCGGGGTTTTCGAGGCGGCGATGCCCTCCGCGATGGTGCGTGGTCCTGCGTGGCTCAAATCGAGCAGCAACCGGAGGCGGTTCATTTCAGCAATGAAGTCGTAGCCCATTTTGCTCAAGCCGCCGTCCGCCTTTTCAATGCAGCCGTCGTCCATGAGGTTGCGGATATTGTAGGTGGGTTGAACTATGCGCTCGCCGAGATCCTTGAATACCAACAGATTCTTGAGATCCGCCTCGAGCATGGCTGTGTCTTGACAGCCATAAACGATTCCAAGGCGTTTGCTGATCTTTGCCGTTTCGAGTCAGAGCCCCTCAAGATTTTCATGAGCGAATCTGGATGCATTAGCAATTCGTGCTCCATTCCCGCGATGCCTTTGACGGCAGCCATGAACTTATTGGGGCCGTTGCCCTAAGTTGCCGTCGAGTGATCATCGCCTTCCCCCAGGGATGTTTCTTTACCGCACCTCAGATTATAGTAGCGAACCCGCGATCGAATATATGTGTGGCGTCAACAGCACCGAAATTGACAAGGAACTACCATGAAACCCAATTCGAGGCTTTCCTCAAAATCTTGCCGTCGCGTTCTGGCGGGGGCGGTCGTGACCTTGAGCGCGTCGGCGTTGGTGGTGGGCGCGGAAAGTCACGAATCCAAGCATTACGTGCTTCCCGCATCGAAGGAAAATGTGCAATGGGGTTGGTATGACATCGCCGAAAAACCCAAGCTCACCATGAAGTCAGAGGACACAGTGTCGATTGAGACCCAGTCGCATTCCCTCGGACAAATCAAGCCGGGGGTGGAGATGGACGAGATCGTGCGGTTGCGCAAGGCCAATCCCGGCGGCGGACCGCACTCGATCACGGGGCCGATTTACGTCGAGGGCGCCGAACCCGGAGACACGCTGGAAATTCATATTTTGAAAATCGTGCCCAAGGCGGACGGCTTCAATTTCAACGTGCCGGGGAAGGACTTTCCCACCGTGGGACAATTGGCATCGGAATTTCCGGAAGGGTTCGTGCGCTACTTCAAGCTCGATCTCGCGAAGATGCAGACGCAATTCAAGCCGGGAATTGTCATTGATTTGAAGCCTTTCCCTGGAACCTTTGCCGTTGGCGTCGACCCCAATGAACCGGATGCCAAGGCCGGTCCTCCGATTCGTGATGCGAAGGGCCGCACCAGCACGCTGCGGCCGTGGAAAAACGGCTCCAATATGGACGTGAACGAACTTCAGGCGGGCGCAACCATGTACTTCCCCGTGTTTCAAAAAGGGGGACTTATCTGGACCGGCGACTCGCACTGCCGCCAGGGCAACGGTGAGGTCAACCTGACCGCGCTGGAATGCTCCTACAAGGAAATCGAAATCAAGCCCATCGTGCGCAAGGACATGAAGACCGAATGGCCCTGGGCGGAAACGAAGACCGATTGGATCTTCATGGGCTTTGATGAAGATCTGAATCAAGCCATGAAAATCGCGGTCGATCAGACAGTCAATTGGCTGTCGAAACAAACCATCGTGCCGATGAGCCGGGAAGAAGCCTACTCACTCACCTCAATGGTCGGCGATTGCCGCGTCTCGCAGGTCGTCGACATCCGCAAAGGCGTGCACTGCATGATTCCCAAATCCGTGTTCGTGAACTATAAGCCGGGAGCGCACTAAGAACCCGCAGCTCCCTTTCAAACCTGTGAGCTCAGGGTTTGGCCGGCCGCATCGCTTCGTTTATCCTCCGACGGCGATGAGCCGCTTCGCCAGCGCATGCTTCCAGCGGCCGGATTTGAAACGCCAGATGAGCATGGAACCTTTGAGCATGTAGTCGCCGATGATGGAGCTGTACACCCAGACGACCGGCAGGTGAAACGCGGCGAACGTCGCGGCCAGCGCGCAGCGCACGCCGATCAGCCCTAGGAAGGAAGTGATGAGCGGGAAGCGTGTGTCGCCGGCGCCGCGCAATGAACCGCCGATGGCCATGTCGACCCCCAACAGGGGAAGCATGGCCCCCATGATGTAGGTAAATTCTGTCGTGCGCTGCACGGCGATTTCATCCGATCCCAGGAAGAAGCGCGCCAGACCCGAGGCGTTGATCACAATGAGAAAGCCGATTAGTGACATCGCGCCGACCGCCATGCTGCAGGCCCGCCAACCGCTGCGCGCGGCGTCTTCCACATCGCCCGCGCCGAGATGCTGGCCTACCAGAGTCGCGCCCGCGATGGAAAATCCGCTCCCCACCACCATGGCTGCATTCAGCATGTTGACGCCGACGTTGTACGCAGCGAAGGCTTCGGTGCCGTAGTAATGGCCGATGAGCGACAAAAATAAGAAGAAGCCGAATTGCAGGACCAGCTGCTCCAGGGCGATTGGGTAGCCGATGTGCAGCAACCGCTGGTAGCGCGCCCTTTTGAAGATGTCGCCGGGAAAAAACTTGATGGTCAATTTCTGGCGCATCCACAGAACCACGAGGACGGCGCCGCACAGAACGAACGACAGCCCGGACGCAAACGGCGCACCGGCCGCACCCATGCGGGGCGCGCCCCAATTTCCCAGGATGAAGGCGTACAACAGCGGTAGATTGATGATGTTGACCGCCAAACCGAACAGCAGCGGCGTCCATGCGTTGCCGGCCGCGCGCAAGGCGCTGGACAGAATGATGTCGATGGCAAATCCGATGATGAACGCGGCGAGCCAGAATATGTTGCGCGAGGCAAGTTGCGCCGCATTCTCGTCCAGTCCAAAAATCTCAGCGATCTGGTGCGAGAACAGCATGCCGAAGATCATGAGCATCAGGCCGACCAAACCGCCGAACATGAGCGATGCGGAGGTGATGCGGCTGGCCTCCTCGCGCTGGCCTGCGCCCCAAGAACGCGCGACCAAGGCCGTCGTTCCAACGCCGATCGCCATCAACAAGGCTTGCAGCGCGAAGAAGACGCGCTGCCCCGCTCCAACGGCTGCCACGGCCGGCGCGCCCATGCTGCCGACGAATTTGGTCTGCACCATTGCAACCATCGAGAACATCAGATTCGATGCGATGGAAGGCACAGCCAGCTGCCATATGGTGGGGCGCGTGTACTCGGGCGCCACCGATTCCTCGGCTATTGTCATCGGAGGTTCGTCAAATCTTCAAGACGGCAGACTTTCTGATCCAGAGCGTCAGCAAGAGATAGTAAAAGGCGCCGATCGCAATCCAGGCGAGCCCGAGGATTTTGGCCGCGCGATCCATTTCGTACAGCACATACACAATGATCGACAGACCGAGCAGCGGAAAGATCAAATGCCTGAGCCAATCGCCGCTGCGCCGGCGGATCAGATAGTGGTTGATCACGGAAAGATGCAGCAAGACAAAACCGGTGAGCGCGCCGAAATTAACAATCAGGGTCAGGTCGTCAACCCGTTTGGCAAACAGCAATCCCACCAGCAGTGAAATGACGGCGACCAGCAAGGTGCTGACATAGGGGGTCTTGTAACGCGGATGGATCTTGGCCAGGATCGCCGGCAATTTGCCGTCCCGCGCCATGGCAAAAAGAATTCTCGAAACCGCGGCCTGCGCGGCCATGGCATTGGCAATGGCCGAGGCCAGGACGACGGCGATGATGGTGATCAGCCGCAGCCAGGTGCCGCCGGCACGTTGTGTGATTTCATAGAAGGCCGTCTCGGGCGAGCTGAAATGCATCCCGGCACTCAAGTCGGTCGCGATCCAGGTCTGCAGCATGAAGAGCGCGCCCACCAACATGAGCGCGAGCACCGTCGCGCGGCCCACTGCATTTTTGCCGGCGCGATTTTCTTCGGAAAGCGTCGAGATGCCGTCAAACCCGAGAAATGACAGCACGGCAATCGAGGTTGCGCCGGCCACCGTGGACAAGGAGAAAACGTGCGCATCGTAGATGGGTTTGAGCGTCAGCTTGCCGGCGCCCATACCGCCGTACAGCGCGATCAACCCCACGGTCACGAACAGCGCCAGCACGAGCAACTCCATGATCAGCATGTAGCGGTTCACCCGCGCCGTGAACTCAATGCCGATGAAGTTCACCGCGGCATTGAATGAGATGAAGAGCGCGAGCCAGACCCAGGCGGGCACGCCGGGGAATATGGGCCGCAGGGCGACGGCGCTGAACAAGTACAGGAGCGAGGGCACCAGAATGTAATCGAGCAGAATCAGCCAGCCCGAAAAAAATCCGGCAATTTCATGCAAGCCGCGCTGCGCATAGGTGTAAACGGAGCCGGCCAACGGGAAGGCACGCGACATCGCGGCGTAGCTCAAGGCGGTGAAGAACATGCCGACGAGGCCGACGAGATACGCCAGAGGCACCATGCCCTTTGCGTCTTGGTAGACGAAGCCGAACACAGCGTATGGCGCGATCGGCACCATGAAAATCAATCCGTAGATGACCAGATCTTTGGTCGTGAGCGCTCGGTGCAATTGATCTTTGTATCCGAATTCTTCAATCGACAAGCGCGCGGGCTCCTTTTATTGCGCAGTCTATCCCAACAACCGACAGGTCGCGGGCCATGATTTGAGTCGCGCAGCGGCGGGAAGATTCCGTAGAATACGAGAAAAGCAGGTCCGACCGATGACCCCACCCATCCAGCGACATACGATCCACCAGCGGCATCATGGCTGGGATAACGGCATTGCCGCCGTGACGCGCATCGCACCCGGCGACTCGTTGGAGTTCGATGTGGCCGATGCCTCGGGCGGCCAGCTCGGTGCGACCTCGACTGTTGCCGACGTGGGCGCTGCACATCTGGCGCTATGACGCCAAAACGCTCGCGCCGGCGCTGTTTGGACGCTGGGGCAAAGTGCCCTTGAAGCCTTTCACCGGGACAATCGGCCTCGCGCTTGCGGAGCCTGGCGTGCACAGCATCGTTCCGCCCCGGCGCGTCGGCGCCAACATGGATGTGCGCGACATTTCACAGGGCACCGAACTGTTTCTCCCTGTCGAGGTTCACGGGGACCTGTTCTCGGTCGGAGATACGCACGCGGCGCAGGGCGACGGCGAGGTGTGCGGCACCGCAATCGAAAGCCGCATGCGCGTAGCGCTGCAATTCGACCTGATCAAACAGACGCCGCTGAGCTTCCCGCGCTTCAGAACCTCAGGTCCGGTCACGCGACATCTCGATGCGGGTGGCTACGAGGTTGCGACCGGGATCGGTCCCGTTCTCATGGAGGCGGCGCGCGCGGCCGTCCGCTCCATGGTGGAGCTGCGCGCGCGCGAGCGCGGCATGCCGGCGGTCGACGCTTACCTGCTCTGCAGCGTCTGCGGGGATGTTAGGATCAGCGAAATCGTCGATGTGCCGAACTGGACCGTCTCGTTCTACTTTCCGCGCATCGTGTTCGATTGAACCTCGTGGCGCTGCGGTTCAATGTGATAGGGAAATCGCGGCAATTTTAGAGCCAGCATCGCGGCTTCACACGCTGCGTCGATACACAACGAAGCCCGAGCGTCCGGCCAACGCCTTGACCGCGCACATCATCCGCGGTGAACAGGTCCGCGAGGTAACAAGCCGGCGGTATTTGAATCGTGCTGCGATGATAGAGAAAATGCGCAAGACCGACGATCCTGCCCGCGAGCTCCGCGATCAGCGCGTGATGTCGGGGGCCAACGCTGTGTCGCCACCGCGGCCATAGAACGCGTTGTAGCCGTCCCAGAGCTTGCTCCATTGGGGGAAATCAGAGCGCTGCAGGACGCGCACTGCTACCGGACCGCTCAACGGAATTCTCCCACAGGCCGGCGATGGATCGTTTGTTCTCACGGATGCGCTGCGTGCCTCGTTGCGTCGCGCCTCGTGCGTTATTATGAACGAACTCATGATCTCTCCTGCTGAAATTCGGTCCGTCTATACGCTCATCGCGCCGCACATCCGGCGCACTCCGATCATCGCCGTGGACGGCGCCGATTTCGGGATCGCGGCCGCGCCGCTGGTGCTGAAATTGGAATTGTTTCAGCATGCTGGGTCGTTCAAGGCGCGCGGCGCCTTTACCAGCTTGCTGACGCGAAAAATTCCCGAAGCCGGCGTTGTCGCCGCCTCGGGCGGAAATCATGGCGCGGCGGTGGCATTCGCGGCCATGAAGCTCAGGGTGCCCGCCAAGATATTTGTCCCCAGCATTGCTTCGCCGGCGAAAATTCAGCAGATCACCGAATACGGCGCACAACTGGTGATCGGCGGCGAGTGCTACGCCGACGCGCTGGCCGCAAGCGAAGCTTGGGTGGCGGCCTCCGGAGCCATGCCGATCCATGCCTTCGATCAGCACGAGACCATGCTCGGCCAGGGCACCGTCGGTTTGGAATTTGATGATCAAGCCCCGATCACGACGCTGCTGGTGGCGGTGGGCGGCGGCGGCCTCATTGCCGGTCTGGCGGCGTGGTATGCGGGCCGGATTAAAATCGTCGCGGTCGAGCCGGAGCAAGCCCCGACGCTCACCCGGGCGCTGGAAGCAGGCCGTCCGGTCGACGCCGAGGCGGGCGGCGTTGCCGCCGAGTCGCTCGCGCCGCGCCGCGTGGGGGAACTCGTGTTCCCCATAATCAGCCGTTATATCGACAAAACCGTATTGGTTTCAGACGAGGCCATACTGGACGCGCAGCGGCGCTTATGGAGCACGCTGCGCATCGTCGCGGAACCGGGCGGCGCCACGGCGCTCGCGGCACTCACCTCACGCCAATATGTTCCCAGCCCTGAAGAACGCGTCGGGGTGCTGATTTGCGGTGGCAACACAACGGCCGTGAATTTCAAGCCCCACTAGAAAGGCTTCGCAATCGCTGACGCCATCCCGTGCTTCTCGGCCTTGGGATGCGCAGGGGCGCTGGGCCCTGTTTACGGCGGCGGTTGTTATGATTTCGCGCAATTGGCGCCGCTACGCAGTGATTTTACTAACCCGCTCGGCAACGGTAAAATAGCCGTAACGAAAGTCAGCGCCGTGCAATCGATCAAATGGCCCTCAGGATCGGAAGCTTGGTGCTATGAGATTTGTTGAAGGGTGAGGGGCAATGGGTTTTGATGCTCTATTGATCGTGCTCATCGTGGGCGGAATTGTATTATCCGCCGCCTACCTGACGGCAGAATACCGCGGATGGCGCGAGCACAGCGTCGCGAAGCGGCGCACACATGCGGCGCTCCGTGCGCTGCACGCCGCAAGTCTCTCCGAGCAACGCGACGCACTCCTTCCCAGTGTTCTAAAGCTTCAAGGGTTCGGCGAGCGCGAAGCCGCGAACCCCGGCGTTTCGGATGAGTTTGCGGCCGCGCGCCGCTTTCCTCTGGCGGAACGGCGCAAACGCGCTCGACAGCGTGCCACTCACTAAAAAGGGCTGCCGCTATTCTCCCTTGACACCGAGGCTGCGAGCCAGGAAATTCGCGGTTGCCTCGTCGGCTCGTATCCAAGAAGTATGCCGCAGAAAACCGTGGATTTCATTCGGTAGCACGAGTTCTTCGAATGGAAGGTTTCTCTCCTCGAGCCGCCGCGCGAGATCGACAGTCTGCTGAAACCGCACATTGCGATCATCATCCCCTTGTATCAAGAGGACGGGTGACTTCCAGCCATCGACCGCAGAATCCGGCGACGAGGCCCAGGCAACCTCCAGGGCTTTTTCGTGATCGCCCTTCTCGAAGCGGGTGCCCGGCGCGGCACCGAATCTATCCATGAGCCGCGACCAGTCGTGGACGCCGTGCAAGTCGACGCCTGCCTTGAAGATGTCGGAATTGCGCGCGAGCGCCAATGCGGTCAGATACCCGCCGTATGAGCCGCCCCAGACACCGATGCGCTTGCCATCTACGCTTGAGAGCGATTGCAGGAAGCGGGCTCCCGCCACGACATCCTGATATTCCGCGGCGCCCGCGAAACCCGCGTGCGCAGGATGATGAAACGCCAGGCCATAGCCGATACCGAGACGATAATTGACCGACAGCACGACGAAACCATGCGCCGCCAGGTACTGATTCACGGCGTAAGCGTTGCTGTAGTAATCCATGTAACTCCACCCGAGCAGCATTTGCCGCGGCGGCCCGCCGTGCAGAAATATTACAGCGGGCTTTCGATCGCTCGATTTCGCGGCACTTCGATCGAACAACTGTCCGTGCACGAGGGTTCCGTCAGCGGCGTTGAACGTGACTTGCTTGGGCGTCATGAGCTGGGCGAGCGGAAATTCTGCGTTCGTCGCCGCGGGCAGCGAAACGCGCTGCGACCCGTCGAGATTTGAAACTGCCACCGTTGGCGGTTGCTGCGGACCGGCCGCGACAAACGCGATGCGATCGGCTCCTGCCACAACCGGCGTCCACTCCAGCGATTCACCGGAAGTCAGCGGCACCGAACCTGGATGATCGGCGGCTACGCGGAAGAGATGACGGCGATCATCGTCACCGGCTCCCCTTCCCGTATTGGCGTCGTAAATCATGAAACGTTGGTCGCGGCTTTCGGCGACATGTTCGACCATAAAAGCGCCCGGCGTAAGTAAAACAGGTGTGCCGCCCGCGGCCGCAACTGAATAAAGATGCGGCCACTCATCCAAGTACGCCATGTAAACTAAGCGATTGCCGGCCGCCCAATGCAGGTTGGCCCCGCCCGCAACATCGGGAAACGAACCGGCAAGAGTGTTGGGACTTTTCCACACCGCGTGCCCGGTTCCGTCGTCCGCCGAAGCAACCCAGATCGACCAGGGCCGCGGTTCCCGAGTCAGAATTGGATGCGGCGGCCCGCCGTCGCCGGCACGCCGCGTATATGCGATTCGTGTGCCTTCGCGCGACCAGATCGGCGACTCATCGTGGTTGGTGGAGGGCGTGAGATACAACAGCGGTGCGCTCTTCGAAGTGTAAATCCCGATGAACGAGTGGTCGCCGCGGTTGGATACAAAGGCCAACCGGCTTCCATCCGGCGACCAAACCAGATCGCTGTCCTTGCCGCGATCGAAGAATAGGCGCTCAGGTTTGCCGCCATCGAGCGAAGCGATCCAAACATGATCATCCTTGATGTAGGCGATCTGACCGCGAGCCGAAATCACCGGTGCATCGCCGTCGTCGATTTTTACCGGCGCACCGCCGTTCGCGGGCACGGCCCATATCGCCGTGACCGGCTGCACGGGCGAGGAGCTAGGATCGGGCGACAGGTTTCCTTCTGCGGGCCAGTTAGCATCATGATCGCCGCCCAACACAAACACGAGGCGCGTGCCGTCCGGCGAAAAAGTAAGCTGCGTGATTTCCTGCCCATCGTCGTCGTTATACTGAGTCGCTTTGCCCGGCGTGAAGTTCGGGCCGTGGGCCATCCAAACGTTGCGCACGCCGTCGAGATTGCACACCCACGCAATCGCATCGCCGTGTTCCGCCGACGCGAGCTCGGTGGCGAACGGATAATCCAGGATTTGTTCCATGGAGAACTCGGATCGCGCGCTCGCTCGTCCGGCTTGCGGCGCGAGCGCAAGTAGCGCCAGCGCGCCCGTCAAGAACCGAAAATTCGTCATGGCATTTCCTTCCGCGACCCTGGGATTGCAGTGCGAATATTAACCCCAAGGGCGTCCCGGCGACACGACTAAGTGACGAATCAAATCAGCCATTGAAAAGCAGCGAGCTGCTTCGCAGAGGAAACTACCGACAAATGCTGCTGAGTCTGCATATCGAACAGATATGCGACGCCGCCGATGATGAAACCGTTCATCGTGAGTGCAATTGCAAGCGCCGCGAGTTTTGCAGAAATACGGGTGTTCATGAACGTCTCCTAAAATGTTTGCACAGGCTGGGGGTCATTGCCCCCCTCGCTTAGCCAAAGCAAGAGGCGTGCCAGGCCCTCCGGGAGCGTTAAATCGCTATTTTCAAAGGAATTATTTTTTTAAGGTGCCAAGCGCATTGGCCGCGGACATTGTCCGCGGACAATGCGGACAGCCGTAGCGGACGCTTAAGCTAGTGTTCGATCGGACGGTTCGAGGTCTTGACCGCCGAGGACTTGGTGGAGCGCCGACGCCGCGCCACCAATTCATCGGTGATTTCGATGACGGCGTGCTTTCCGGTTGCGCCGACGTCCTTGCGCGCTTCCACGCGCTGATCGGCAAATCGCTCGCGCTCGGCAAGACTCACGCGTTTGATGGTGGGCTTGTCCCAGTAGGCGGCAAGATAACTCGCAACCGCGACTGCGCCGATTTCCTCGCGGAAAAAGCCCAGACGCAATGCATGCACAACGCGGCCCTGGTCCAGGCCCGCCACAGAGTACAGGCGGTACTCGCTGAAGATGTCGAGATTCGGCACTGCGTCGGGATCAAAGGCGTGATCCGCGAGCGCGAGTTGAATGACGAACCACCGCGATGCTTCATCGTCCTCGAGTTCCATCGGCGTCAACGCTCGGATGGTCTGCGTGGACTCCAAACTTTCCAGAGGTTCGTCGAGCTTTTTCACTTCCCGAGGAGCAGGCGCGGGAGCGCTTGCGACTACGACATGCTGCAGCGATGTGAGCTTGTTTGCCCCAGGCCTTCTGAGCGCTGCCCGGAACTTCGGCCAGGATTTGCGCGCCGGCGCGACTGACTGCGTCAGAACGGGTGCTGTCTTCACGGCCGCGGTCAGCGCGGCGCTCTTGGGTGCCGCAGGCTTCGGCGGCGGCGGCATAGTTTGTTTCGGCGGCGGTGCCAATGCTTTCTTTGGCGGCGGCGCCATCGCCGGCTTTGCCGGCGGCGCAGTCTCTGGGTGCGGCGCCAATTTGACGGGAGTTGCGGCCGCTGTGCTGAGCGCGGCCGGCGCGCTCTCCGGGTGCGGCGCCAATTTGACGGGAGTCGCGATCACGGCGGCGATTGCGGGCGCAGCCAATGTGGTGACCGCGGGCGCAGCTGCGGCGGGTGCAGCTGCGGCGGGCGGTGCCGGCGGCGGCGTCTTGACCCTGGGCGCAACCGTCTCCGTCAGAATCGGTGCAGCAATGCTTGCTGGTATCTGCGCAGTATTCTTCAGCGGAGGTCTCTTGGGTGTTACCACCTCGGTGAGAACGGGCGCAATGCTGGCAATGGAGAACGGCGGCGCGATCTTCAATTCAAAGGGCATCGGCGCAGGCAGAGACGTTGCAGCCGCTTTCGCGACCGGCGCAAGCGGTGCGAGCGCCTGCTTCTGAATGGTCGGCAACGGCACATCCAATTCCGGCAACGCCCATTGCGGCTTCGGTGCCGCGCGCGCTGCAACCGGAGGCGGTTCACTTTTGAT
This sequence comes from Steroidobacteraceae bacterium, assembly GCA_039924385.1. Classification (GTDB taxonomy): domain Bacteria; phylum Pseudomonadota; class Gammaproteobacteria; order Steroidobacterales; family Steroidobacteraceae; genus Bog-1198. Next base: position 70,876 of record JBDTAV010000001.1, on the reverse strand, counting down.
GGCGGCAGGCGGGGATGCCGCGCGCAGCGGTACGCTCGGCGGCACGCCCAACTCGGGCGTGGGCCACGCGATGTCGATCGAAACCTCCGAAACTTCCGCCTTCGCGCTCGAGACGCTTTGCGGGACTGCCGCTATCGGCGGCGCGGTCTTCTGCGGCGCGGTCTTCTGCGGCGCGGCTCTCTCGGCCCCGACGATCGCGGCTTGCGGTGCAGTCCTTTCCGCGGCGATTTTCTGCGAGACGGATCTTTCGATGACGAGATCGGCGGGTTTCGGAGCCGACCGATGCGCAACCTTGGCCTGCATGCTTGCGATGACGCGCAAATCCGAGGTGCCGGCGGTGGCGGTCAGGGCGCCGGGATAGGTATCGCGAACTTCCCCCAGAATGGCATCGGCTTCATCTTCCGAAGCAAATGGCCCAAGCCGCAGGCGATAGCGCGTGCGCCCGTCTTCGGTCACTTGGATTTGATAGACATGGGCTTCGAGGGGGCTGTGGGTAAATGCCTTGGTGGGCACGCTAATCGGCGCGGTCGAGACACTGAGGTTGATGACAAAGGGTCCGTCGCCGCCAAGACGCGGCGCTTCTTGCACCGGTTGAAACAGGTCCTCGATGCTGAGGTGCCAGATCTCACCTGCCATTGGCGCGTTTAGCGGCGTTGCCATAAATCCTTTCCCAGGAACGGTACGGGTGCTCAAGATATTGACGAAGTGAGCAGAAGGAAAGCGTGATCGGCGTCTCTCAGCAGCGACACGCGCGCTGTTTATGTCAAGGACTACAAGCAACATAAGCAAATCTCGCGCACGGCCGCCGCGCAAATCAGCTTTTTAAAATGGAATAAGTTGAGTGGCGGGCGTGCGTTGAGCAATAAGTAAAAGATTAGCCTACAATCGCGTCGCGCTAACCCCGCTTGAGGCTATCCGATGCTCGATCCTGATCGCATCACGACTAAAGCACTTCGCCTCGTGCTGGTTTTCGTGTCCATATTTGCCGTTGCTGCGATCGGCATTTCGCTGCATCGCTTTGGGGGAAGCTTGACGCTTTCCTATCTGCCCAATGGCATCGCCGTTGCGGTCACTTATCGATTCGGCCGACGCGTTTGGCCCGCCGTATTCCTGGCGGGGTTCGCGATCGAACTTTGGGTACCCGTGCCGTTGCCGGCGTGCATCGGCGTGGGAATCGGGCTTGCGAGCGGTGCCTGGGCGTCGGCGTGGCTGCTGGAACGCAGCGGTTTTGACCCGGCCTTTTCGCGCGCCAAGGACGTGCCGCTGTTCAGCCTGTGCATCGCCGCAGGCATGACGCTGGCGCCGCTCTTCAGCCTCCCCGGATATTACCTGTCCGGATTGAAGGATTTCGCCACCGACTCGAGTCATTGGGTTCGCTGGTGGGGAAATGCCACCGCGGGCGCACTGCTCTTGGGCCCAATTTTGATGGCCTCCAACCGCAAAAGCTTCGAGCGCTTCAGGGCGCACTGGGCCGAGAGCGGACTGTGGTTGTTCGCACTGCTGGTGTGTTGTGCCTCGATCATGCTGGCGCCGGGAGCGCTCGGCCGGCCGCTGATCGTGGTATTCGCGTTCATAATCGTGGTCGTCAGTGCGATGCGCTTTGGATTGGTGGTGGCCGCCGGATCCTCGTTCGTGATTTCCACCATGACCGCGATCAGTGCGGCATTCAGCATCGGCGCGTTTGCCGATTTCAACCAATTGCAGGGCCTCGTGACGATTTGGTCGTTCATCGCATCCTTGTCCGGGTTGAGCATCATCATCACGGCGCTGCTCGGCGAGCGCGACGCAGCCGGCAATGAGGCGCTGCGCGCCGAGCAGCGCTACGCGCAAATTTTCAACGGCACGCCGCAGCCCTTGTGGGTGCACGCCCGGGACTCCTTAAGATTTCTCCTGGTCAATGACGCTGCCGTGCGTCAATACGGCTGGAGCCGGGATGAGTTGTTGTCCCGCAGCGTCGAGATCCTGTCCGCCGGTCCGAACCTGCCGGTGTCGCCGCCCCTTCACGATGCGCTCGTGACAGCGGACTTGCCGCTGGAACCCTTTGAAACACAGCACCGTACCCAGGACGGGCATCTGCTTGAAGTCGAAGTGTGGACCCAGTCGATCGACTGCGGCGGCCAGGCCGGCGAGCTGGTGTTCGCGGTCGACGTGACGGAGCGGCGCGCATTCGGACAGGCGCTCATGGAGGCCATCGGCGGCGAGCAGCGGCGCATCGCGCAGGAAATGCACGACGGCTTGGGGCAGGAACTCACCGGTTTGGCCTTGTCGGTGCGCGCACTGGCGAACCGTGCGCAAAAGGAACGGGACGTGATTTCCGTGGACCTGGACCAGCTCGCATTGTTGGCAACCAGCTGCATTCGGGATGCGCACCGCATCGTGCAGGGTCTCTCGCCGCTGACCAACGCAGACGGCAATCTCGATGCCGCTCTCGAGCTGCTCGCACAACGCAGTTCACTGAGCGGGACAAAAGTAAAGTTCCACAGCCGGCACGAGGTGCAGCCGGCCATCGAACTGAAAACGCGCAATCATCTTTATCGAATCGCGCAGGAAGCGCTGCAAAATGCATTGAAGCATTCCGGCGCGAAAAGTATCGAGATTGAGCTTTGGTCGCGCCCGGGCGATCTGCGGCTTTCCGTGATCGATGACGGCCAAGGACGGGCCGGCGACCTCGTGAAGGTCTCGGGGTTAGGGATGCGAACGATGCGTTTCCGCGCCAGCGCAATCGGCGGCAGGCTTAGCATCACGCGCGGCGCTCATGGCGGCAATTCCGTGGTGTGCGACGTGCCGATCAAGTCGACCGTTTTCGCAACCGCGTAAACCAGAGCGCGCAATCTTGGATTATTTGTAAAAGTACGGGTCGATTCGCCGAATCGGGGAACCTCCCCATTCTAATTCCGATGCATCCTTAATTTGACCAGAAAAGAACCGGGGACGCTGATGCGGCCCCGGTTTTTTTGGCGGCAAATTGCCGCGCAATGCTCGGTCGTTTTGAACTTGTAGCTGATACCCGTTGAGGTTACGACCACTCGAGGAGTTCCCAGCGGTAGCCGCTTTCATTGTAGGGCTGCTCGATGGTCGAATCGGCGACGTAGTAAGTTCCCTGGCTTTCGCGAGCGGCCCACCTGCCCACTTCGGGTGCGAACCAAATCGTTTCGTGTCTCACGGAATTCGTGCGCGAAAAATCGCTGTGCGTAAACTTGATGTAGTTGGTAAATCGCAGCGCTTTGAACCGGCCGGCGGGCACGGTAATCGTCTCCCACGCCATCGCCTTCATGGTCTGGTCCCAAGGCAGCGCGTCTTGATCGGCGGGCGTCTTGTAGTTGGTGCTGATGTGAGTCTGCCAGCCCGGCTCCAATTGCGCCGGCCACAGCGGAATCGGCGTCTCGTATACCTGGACTTGGCTCCAGTGCGGATCGACCGCCACCATCCCCCATGGATCTTGGATTTCGCTCGGCAGCGAGCCGGCGGGGATCTCTTGGTGCCCGGTGTACTTTCGCAATAGTTTGGCGCCCCATTTCTGCTTCGCAGCATTGACTGAGGCTTGGTAGCTCGAATCTATTTCGACGCTATGATCAACCGCCCCAACTCGGTCCACTTGTTCATCGACCACCGAGCGAGTGTAAATGTCATGCTTTGCATAGCGCCACGATTGGCCCTGGGCGGGCCGACGCACCGTTTGTGCAGAAGATGCCGTCGCATCGGCCGCCGGGCCGCGAGCCGAGCATCCAACCGACAATGCCGCCGATGACAACAAAAAAAATCTGCGCGTCACGTGAGCCATAAGTCCTTCTCCAACGTCCTCCGACATCAATCATACGACCGCGGAGGCGAACGAAAATTCCTCAGTTAACCTCAAATGAGCCGCCAAGCGCGGGACCAGGGGCGACGCACCCCTGATCCCGACTCTTGCAATTTTCAAGTCCCCGCTTAGAACTTGTAATCCACGCCAATCGAAATCGCCTTGGGCCGGCAGCCGCCCCAGGTTGTATTGCCCGCACTGGTGTAGTCGATGATGGGCGTGGTCGTGCCGTCATGGCAATCGGTCTTGATGCCATGGCTGCCGGCACCCAGATCGTAGTGCGCATTGCCGCTGTTGATGGTTTCGGCAACGTCGGCATACCAGTACAAGTTCTTGTCGAAGTGGTGCTTGTACGCGAACGTGAACATGTTTGCCGTGTTGTCCGAGTTGTTCGGATTGTAGTTATGCTGCCCGCCCGGGTCCCCCACTGATCTTCCGGCATGCGCCCAACCAAAGTTCAAGTTGTCCCTCGGAGTGAGAGCCTGGGTAAAGGCCAACCAGCTGCCGTTGCGCTGCCGCTCGTTCTGAAATTCCAGGGCGGCGGGAAGCTTGCGCGTCATGCGTTCGAAAATACCGTTCACCGTCAGGCCAAAATCGAACACATATTGGGCGCCGATTTTATATGCTGCCTCGTCGCCGATGTCGCCCTGGAACTCCGGCGTCGCGTTGACGCAGTAATACGTGGCAGAACTGGGCGCCGTAGTGCAGGAACCCGTTGCGCCATAAGCAGTCGCGACCTGATTGAACAGACCCCAGTTCAGATACTGGGTCAAGGGGCCGCCGCCGCCCGCGGCCGGATCGCCTTGATTGAGCATGTTGGCATATCCGGGCGCGTTGGATCCGATACCGTCGCTGTTGCGGTTGACGTGCTTGTGCAGTTCATAAGCCGCCGCTATGTACAGATGCTCGGTTTCGTACTTCAGGTCCATGCTGTACGCATTGTCGAATCCGCCGTCGTCGCAGGCGAGCAGCAGGTTGCCGCTGCCGGGGACGTTGCCGCCGCTGCAATTGGAGTCGCCGCCCGCCACGCTCAGATCTTGGTCAGCGGTGCGGTTCTGCCCGGGCGAGAAGAACAAGTCGAAGCTGACGGGGCCGTATTTTGGCGATTCGTACCAGATGGCGTGATTCATCGCGGTGTTGAACTCGAGACGGTTGTCGCCTCCGGTATTGCCGATGATCACACCCATATCGCCGACCATGCCCGCGAACGGGGTCAGCCGCTTGCTCATGTTGCCGTACGGTGTCGAACCGTGACCGATCTTCAGCGCGCCCCAGCTCGGGCTGCTGAATCCAAGATAAGTCGTTCCCGAACCGATCCCGCCTCTGACGTTGGCCGTCTGCGCGGTATAGCTGGTCGTCACGCCCGGAGTGTCTATCAAGGCCACATTCGCCTCAATCTGCATGATGAACTTCGTATCCTCGAGACCCGGGATCGCGTGGCTGCCCCGCCAGCCCAGCGTGGCCGCGTTGCTGGCAATCGCCGGCTGCCAACCTACCGGCCCGAAGGGCGTGCCTTTCACCCCGGTTTGCGGATAGACGCCGTTGACGGCATCGCCGTAGTGATACGCAGTCATGCCCTCCATGCCCTTGGTGGAACCGTCCACGGACGCGTCCAAAGATCCGTAGAAACCTTTGATGAATTTATCGAACTTCGGCTCAGCAGGGAGTTCCTTCGGAGTCTTCGCGACCACCGGCGGCGGCACATATACCGGCGGAGGCGCCGCGACAACCGCGGGCGGACGCGCAGCCTGCTGTCTCGACAGCGTTTCGACTTGTTTCTGCAACGCATCCATGCGCTGCATCATCTCCCGCATTTGTTCTTTGAGCGCCTTGTTTTCCTGCGCATCGTTCGCCAAGGCGCTGCCCTGGACGAAGATGTTAGCGGCGCATGCTGCCAACGCAATCAGCATAGGCCTCGCCAGTTTTAGATTTAGCATCTTGTGATCCTCATAAGGTCGTTTGATCGAATCGATGATCCAGGAATCCACTGTTCGGGCACGCAGGGAATGGAGCGATTGAAAATACAAAACGCGGCTGCGCTTCGATTGACCCCATTTCAGTACCCTCATTCAGACAGACGGAGTGACACACCGCTTCAGTTAGTTTTCGTGGTATACCATATATGATTGCCTTTGCGAAACAAAGTGTTTTCTTTGCAACATAGCGTCACTTTTCGCCCCGGTGCCGAAACCAAAGCTCTGTGGGCGGAGGTCTAGCTTTGGGTTGGATTCAGGCTTCAACGGTTGCGCGGCTCTTGGCGAAATGCCGCGCGCGCATGGGCTTTAGCACGAAAAGCGCCAGTAAGGCGGCCAGAACATTGAATGTCATCGCGAGCATGAACACCGCGTCCCAGCCGCGCGACCTCATGAGGATGGACGCGAACGGGACCAACAGTGTGCAGGCACCCTTGGCCGTGTACAGCAGGCCGTTGTTGGCTGCCGCATACTTTGCTCCGAATGTGTCGCCCTGGGTGGCCGGAAACAGACTGTAGATCGCGCCGTACGTGCTGATATACAGCGGCGTCACGAGCACATAGAGCACGGGGTTGGTCCCCGATTGGCTCAGAGTAAAGAGCGCCGCCGCACCGACCAGGAACACCAGTGCCATCGTGTATTCGCGGCCGATTTGGTCGGACAGCCAGCCACAAAGGGGCCGGCCGATACCATCAAAAATCCGATTCAAAAAGAGCGCGAAACCCAAGGCGGGTAGGACCATGCCGAACAACTCGACCGGAACTTTGCCAACCTTGAATTGCTCGGCGAGCGGCGCCATCGATGCCAGCGTGGTCAGCCCGCCGAAGGCGACCAGCACCATCATCAGGTACATCACGTAGAACACCGGGCTCTGCAGCACATCCATGGGCGTGTAGCCGTGCGCCGTTTGATTCGGCTTCACCACCGCGGCCGCGATCGGCGGCGGCGGCGCCAACAGCAGCCACGACATCACAACGACGATGCCGCCTTGAATGAGTCCGAACACCAAGAATGCGTGCTCGTAGCCGGACGCTTCAATCATGGTTCTGATCGGTCCAACGGTGATGGCCGCGCCGGCACCGAATCCGGAAGCGGTGATCCCGGCCGCGAGTCCGCGCTTTGCGGGGAACCATTTTAGCGCGTTGCCCACGCAGGTGCCGTACACGCAGCCAGTGCCGATGCCGCCGATCGCGGCGGCAAAGTACAGCAGCGGCAAGGAGCCGGCGACCGAATTCAACACCCAGGCCATTGCAACCAAGATGCCGCCGATCATCACCACCCCGCGCGGCCCGAATCGATCGACCATGTAACCTTCAACCGGGATAAGCCAGGTCTCGAGGGTGACGAACAGGGTGAATGCGACCTGTATCGCAGCGCGTCCCCAGTGATACTTCGCTTCAATCGGATTGACGAATAAGTTCCAGCCGTATTGCAGGTTGGCCACGGCGGCCATGCAGATAACGCCGATGAGAAGCTGCACCCATGGATTTGCGAACGGTGAGGTAGAGGTGGCATTTTTCGAGGCGTTGTTGCCGGCCATATTCTGGTTCTCCCCCTAAAACTTTGCGCGCGGTACTCTGCATGTCAGAGTCAGAAGAAGTCAATACTGACGTGCCGGCACAAAGCGCTGCGCCAATGCGGGCAAGACATAAAGATTCAACAGCGTCGAAGAGAACAAACCGCCGAGCACGGCGATCGCCATGGGCCCTTCGATTTCCTGACCCGGTTGGTTGATGCCGAAGGCCAGCGGAGCCAATCCCAATGCAGTGACCGCGGCGGTCATCAAAATGGGCACGAAGCGTTCGTTTGCGCCGCGCAATACCAGTTCTGTATTCCACGTGCCGCCTTCGACTTCGACCAGATGTTCGTAGTGAGCCAGCTGCAATATCGCATTTCGTGCGCTGATGCCGAAGACGGTGATCAAGCCCATGACGGAACCCAAGGAAATGCCGATGCCTGTCGCCGCGACCGCCATGACGCTGCCGATCAAGCTGAACGGCAAATTGGCCAAGACCAACCAGCTGTTGGCGCGCCAATGAAACGACACGAACAAGATGATCACGATCAAGGCGAGCGCCAGCGACGAGTATAGAATCAGCTCGAAACGGGTCTGCGCCTCTGCCTCGGCGGCACCGGTAAATCCAACGAATACGCCTCGAGGCAACACCACCGAGCGAGCAATATCCTGCTGCGCTTGCCGCACCACGTGTTGCAGCGAGCCATCGCCGACGTTGAAGGTCACGCTGATGCGCCTTTGGCCTCCGTCGTGCTCGATGCTGTATCGATCCTGGGTGGTGGAAATCCGGGCGATCTGCGACAGCGGCACAGGCCCGCCGGGACCTGCAATCATCAATTTAGCCAGTTGGGCCGGCTGATGCCTCAATTCATCGGGCAATAACAGCACCACGTCGACCGTGCGCGTGCCACGGAAAGTCTGGCCGACCGAGGAGCCTGCGTACGCCGTGTTGATCGTATCGAGTACGTCTTGGGCCTTGAGCCCGGCTGCCGCCATAGCTTGAGGACTAAGTTCGATGCCGATCGCCGGCGTTCCGCTCTGGCGCTTGAATTGCAGATCAACAATGCCGGGAATCTTGCCGAGAACTGCCACCAGCTTGTTGCCGGTCGAATCGAGTGCATCCAAGTTCTCGCCGAAAACCTTGACGGCAACCTGTGCCGTCTCGCCGCTCAAACTCTCGCTGATGCGATCCCCCAGGAAAGTGACGACTTCGCTCTGCAGGCCGGGGTAGTCCGCCAAAATTTTGCGCAGCTGCTCTTCGGCGTCCTGCTGGTCGATTTTCGCATCCGCCTTCAACTCCACATGGAATTCACTGCGATGCGGCCCCCAGGTATCCTCGCCCAATTCCGCTCGACCTACTTGCTGCTCGATGCTTTGCACATAGGGCAGAGCCAGAACTTCGGCGCTGACTCTTTTGCCCATCTCGAGCATGGTCTCCAAAGAAGTGCCGGCCGCGGAACTCGAGACCTGTAAGACGAAGTGTCCTTCCCGAAAATCGGGCATGAACGTGCCGCCCAGAAAGGGCAGCGCGACGATCGCGGCAATCACCAAGCCGGTCAGCACGGCGGCAACCGCGACGAAGTGGTCGGCGACAAGATGAACCGCGGAGCGTTGCCCGGATTTGAGGCGCACCAGCCAGCCCGCTTCCGCACGCGCGTCATGCCGCCGCAGCAATAGTGCGCACAGCGCGGGCGTGGAAGTCAGCGCGACGAGAAGCGAGGCCAGGACGGCGAAAATGAACGCCAACGCCAAGGGTCCGACAAAGTGACCCTGCACGCTCGAGGTGAACAACTCCGGCAGAAACACGGCGACAACCACGGCGGTGGCATAAATGACCGGGCCGCGCACCTCCAGCGCCGCATCCCGCACCACGTCCAAGCGCGGCTTGGGCTGCGCGAGTGTGCCATTTTCGCGCAGGCGGCGCAGGATGTTCTCGATGCCGATGATGGCGTCGTCGACCAAGACACCCAAGGCAACCGCAAAGCCGCCGAGCGTCATGGTGTTCAGCGTGAATCCCATGCGATCGAGCACTGCAACCGCGGCCAGCAGCGACAAGGGGATCGCCGTAAACGCGATGAGCGCCGCGCGGATATCGCGAAGGAACAGATACAATACCGCCAAAATGAGGATTGCCGCGATCAGCAGCGAATGTTCAAGAGATCCGAGCGCCCGCTCGATGAAATTGGCGGGGCGATGCAGCGCCGGATAGAGCGTGATTCCCTGAGATTTTAAAGTGGGCGCCAACTCGTTCAGCGCCTTTTCCACCGCCCGGGTCGCAGTCAGCGTATTGGCGCCATACTGGCTAGCGAGCGACATCATGACGCCCGGCTTACCCATGATCAACGCGTCGCCGAACTTGAGCGCGGGTGCGATTTTGACTTGCGCGAGTTCGCGCAAGAGGATGGGCGTGCCGTTGCGCTCGGTCACGACCGCCGCGCTCAAGGTGTCGATGTCGGGTTGCGGTGTGGGCGTTTCGATGAGCACGCGCTGACCGGGCAAGTCGATAAACCCCGCGCCACGTATGGGCAGCGCGGCGTGCGCGGCATCCAACACCTGTGTCAATGTGATGCCGAAACTCGCCAGTTTGGCCACGTCGGGCTGGATTTGAATCTGGCGTACCTCGCCGCCGAAAACCAGGACGTGCGCAACACCGGGTACCGCAAGCAAGCGTGGCTTGATGATCCAATCCGCGGTGTCGCGCAGCGCATAAGCGTCGGCTTGCTGGGACAGCAATCCGATTTTCAGCAAGTCCATGGTGCTCGAGACCAGCGGCGAAAGTTTGGGCGTCCCCACACCCGCGGGCAGGCTGCTGCCGAGTTCGGAAAGCCGTTCGGAGATACCCTGCCGGGCGATATGAACGTCGATGCCGTCGGTAAAGGTGATGGTCACCACCGAAAGCCCCGGAATTGACTCCGATCGCAGCGTCGCGAGACCGGGCGCGCCATTAACGGCATTCTCGACCTGCTTGGTGACCAACTCTTCGACTTGTTGCGGGGCGAATCCCGGCGCCTCAGTCTGAATATCGACTTGCGAAGGTACAAAATCCGGAAACACATCCAAGGGCGCGTGCATCGCGCCCCAGAAGCCGAGAATGAGTGCGAAAAGGCTCAAGGCCGTCACGGCGCCGAAGTGGCGAACGCAAAGGCTGACGATGGCGCGCATTTAGAAGCCTAGCCGGCGTCCGCGCCGGAATTAGCTTCCTGCGCGAGAAGCTGTGACGCGCCGCGCGTGACGACAGTGTCGCCCGCCTTGACGCCTTGAGTTACGACATAGCCATTTTCAAAAGGCTTTGTGGTGTCGATCTCCGTCCTGATGAATGTGCCAGGCTTCCCCTCGATGTAGCACCAATACTTGCTTTCGCTGATGACCGCCGCCTCGGCTGGAACCAGCACGCCGGGTTGCGGGGCGCCGATCGGCGCCCACGCGATGACTCTTTCCCCCTCGCCCAGCTCGCCGGCGCTCAGTACCGAAAAAAAGCTCCGCCCCGGAACGGTTGCGTCCGCAGGGGCGGACCAGATCGAGGTCAATTTCCAGCGCTTGCCGCCCCCGCCCGACCCCAACCGCGACGCGCTCAAGGTTTTGGGGACTGCACCCGGCAAAGCGCCCAGAGGAAAGGTGACTCGAACCAATTGCTTGCTGCCGTCGGCGAGAGCTCCCAGCAAACCTAAGTTCTCACCGCCGCTCCAGGGAGGCTTTTGTCCGAAGGAGGCAGAAAGCCGCTGTTTCGCCAGGGTCAAGGCGGCCGTGTCGACGGCCAGCTGGCGCGCGTTGGCTTCTTCTACGTCGGCCGACATCGCACCGGGCGTGCCCGACAGCCGTTGCGTCCTCGCCAGCGCCGAGCGGCTCTGCTTCTCCGCCGCTTGCGCCGTGCTCAATTCGGCTACCGCTTGGGCGATGGCCTCGTGCGGAATCACCGCGCCGTATCCGGCTGTTTCCTCGGCGTAGTCAACCGCTTTGAGTGCTTCAGTCTGCAAGCCGATCTTCTCGATTTGCGCGGCCGTCAAGCTCACGCCCTCGCCTGCATCCTTGCCCTTGCTTTCTGCGGCCGGCGAGGCGCCGGTCGATTTCTCGGCCGCGGTTGCCGCAGCCTCCGGCGGGTTTTTGTGGCATGCGCAGAGCGCCGCCAATGCAACCCAGAGCACCCACGTTTTCGTAATCATCGAAATTCCTCGGTCTTAAGTCGTTGGTGCTTGCCAGCCGCCGCCAAGGGCCTTGTAGAGCGCGACGAAGGCCTGGAAGCGCGCAACCCGATACTGGCTGAACTGATCGCGCGCAGCGTACAGGGTGCGCTGCGCCTCGAGCGCCGTCAGAAAATCGCCGGAACCGGCTTTGTATCTTAAGGTCGCGCCTTCGAACGCTCGCTCGCTTTGTACTACGTTTTCCTCCTGCAGCGCTCGGGCGTCTTGGAGACGGGCGACTGACGACAAGGCGTTCTCAACATCGCCCAGTGCGGCAAGGATCGCGGCTTTATAGGCCGCCACCAATTCATCATCCTTTGCCTGCGCCTCGGCACGCATGGCCTGAAGACGGCCGTGATCGAAAATCGTTTGCGTAAGGGAAGCGCCGAGATTTAGCGTGGGGCCGACGCCGCTCAAGCTGATCACCGCCGCGTTCAACGCGGGATTCTGCACGCCGCCGCTGGCGGTGAGACTCAACGAAGGAAATAACGCGGCACGAGCCGCGAGCAGGTCTGCGTTCGCAGCCTTAAGATTGGCCTCCGCCATGAATACATCGGGTCGCCGCGTCAGCAGCTCGGCCGGCAAGCCCGAGCCGATCGCGGGCTCGAGCAGCGAATCGAGGTTGCCGCCCTCCACGGAAAACTGCTCAGGAGCGCGCCCCAACAACAGCGCCAGCGCTGCCAACGCTTCCGACTCCTGCCGCTTCAAATCCGGAATGACGAGGCCGGCGGCGGCCAGTGCCGCCTTTTGCGACGCCAGTTCCACCGGGTTTGACAAGCCGACGTTGAAACGCGCCTGGATGATGTCGAGCAATTTCTGCGCGGCATTCAAATTCAGGGTGGCGATTCTCAGACGTTCACGCAACGACAGCACTTGGAAATAGCCATCGGCCACACCGGCGAGCGTCGTCAGAGACACCGTGTCGCGATCGGCTCGCGAGGCATCCGCCAACCGGCTGGCGGAGCGCGCGGCGGCGCGGTTCTTGCCCCAAAAATCGACCTCATAGCTCGCCGACAGCAGCGCTGCCCAATCGGTTTCATGTGCGCTGCCGTTGACGGAATGGGCCGCCAGATAGTTGCCGTTGGCGCCGGCGTCGATGCTGGGAAGAATGGCGGCGCCCGCCTGCCTTGCGCGCGCGTCTGCCTGTGCGACGCGCGCGCGCGCCGCGCTCAAGTCAAGATTGCCGTTCGAGGCTTGCTCGATCAAGGCACTTAATTCAGCGCTGCCGAATTGTTGGTACCAATTCTTGCCCGGCCATTCCTGGTTGCCTGCCCGCGGCGCCGCGAATGAGGTCGGCAAGGTTGGGGGCGGCGGCTGCACCTCATGCAGTGCGCAGCCCGCGGCGAGCAGACCCACGGCGCAAAGCCCCGGTCGAATGCGGTACTGCTTCATTCTTGATGCACTACAGGGCCGTGAGAATGACGCCGCCCGCGATCAGGATGGAGCCAATGCCGACTTTCCAAGTGAGCCTTTCTCCAAGCAACAGAACTGCGAACAAAACGACGAGAACCACGCTGAATTTGTCGATGGGAGCCACTCGCGAGGCGGGCGCCAGCTGCAGCGCGCGAAAGTAGCAGATCCAGGAGAGGCCCGTCGCAATGCCCGACAGAACCAAAAAGCTCATCCCTTTGTAGGACAAAGTCGCGGGCGCCTGCCACTCGTGGCGCGCCGATACGAGCAGCGCGCTGATCGCCAATATCACGATGGTCCGGTAGAAGGTCGCCAGGTCCGAATTGATATCGGACACGCCGACCTTGCCGAATATGGCTGTCAGCGCGGCAAAAAACGCCGAACCGAGCGCAAAGAGTCGCCAATCGATGCTCATCCGGCGACTATGCACTCACATGATGCAGCGTCGCAACTGCGGGCGGACTACCTCAAATCGGTGCCGGCGTGAACGAGACTCCGCGCAGCACCTCGGCAAAATCCGCGGCGCGCAAGCTAATGAATCTCGCTTTGCTCGCGCGTGGATAGCGCTTAGATTAGATTTGCAATGTGACAGTTGGCGAATGCGGCTCGATGCGGTGCGAGAATTGACAAAATATTTTCAGCGGGATTTTTATTTTTGCCTGAGGCATAGTAGCTGGCTTTGCCATACCAAGTTAAGAACTTGAGGAGCTTCTCATGTTGCCAATGCGAACGGCCTTGCGGCTCTGGCTGACCTTAAGCCTTGGTGCGGGACTGACGACCGCTTTCATCGCCCACGGCGCCGCGGCGTCCAGCCTGGAAGTGCTGCAGCGCTGGAAATTGGGCGGCGCCGGGGGCTGGGACTATCTGACGATGGACTCCGCAAAGAAGCGGCTCTTCATCAGCCGTGCAACCCGCGTCGATGTCCTCGACATCGAATCCGGCAAGCTGATCGGATCAATCCCCGAAACTCAGGGCGTCCACGGGATCGCGCTGGCTTCCGCGTTGAATCGCGGCTTCACCAGCAACGGGCGCGCGAATTCCGTAACGGTGTTCGATCTCGATACTTTGAAAGTGATTCAAGAGGTCAAAGTGCCGGGCCGAAATCCGGACGCAATCTTGTATGAGCCGGCCGGCAAGCATGTGTTTACTTTCAACGGTGCATCCAAGGACGTGACGGTGCTCGACGCCTCGAGCCTGGCGGTGGTCGCCACCATCCCGGTGCCGGACAAGCCTGAATTCGCGGCGCAAGATGGCCGCGGCCATGTATTCGTCAACATCGAGAGTGATCCGGGACAAATGGTGGTCATTGACACCCAAAAGTTGAACGTCAAGAGCACCTGGCCGCTTCCCGGTTGCAACAGTCCGTCCGGTCTTGCCATCGACAGCGCGCATCGCCGCTTGTTCTCGGTCTGCGACGGCAAAGTGATGGCCGTCACCGATACGGTCAGCGGCAAGCAGGCGGCGCTCGTGCCGATCGGCGAGCATCCGGATGCCGCGGCCTATGACAAGAAACGCGGCTTCGCTTTCAGCTCAAACGGCGAGGGAACCCTTTCAATCATTCACGAGGGCTCGCCCGATCGCTATACGGTCGCTCAGACGCTCGCCACGCAGCGCGGCGCGCGCACCATGGCGCTCGATGAGGCAACCGGCAAGGTGTATCTCGTGACCGCGGATTTTGGACCGGCGGCGCCGGCCACCGCGGAGCAGCCGCGTCCGCGGCCCACGCTGATCCCGGATTCATTCGTGGTGCTGGTGGTCGGCGAGCGCTGAAGGACTAGCGCGCCAGGACGCGTTTGAGCGCGTGGCACTGTACCGCTGCCAGTGCACGAATCGTGAGCAGCGCGAACACGCCGTACGCCAAATAGTCGCGTAAATTTTCCGGCGACGGCAGAATTGCAGGGTGCGTCGCACCCTGCGCTCCGCTATTCCAGAGAACCGCCGCCATGCGCACGAGCTGGCTCGCGCCGAACAAGACATACAAGAGAAGGAAGATCCGGCGCGAGAGACGACGGCAGAGATCATGCACACCTGCGCCGTTCAAGCGCAGGCCCGCAAGATCGCGTGACTGTATTGCGCCACGACCACGAGCCAGAGCATAGCGCCGAAAACTGCATGGAGATTGGCGCCGGACAAATGCGGGGCGCCAGGCCACGAATCCCTCAACAAGCCGGCAATTCCAATTGCACCGAGCGGCAGCGCAAGCGCAAGGCCGCGGGCACCCGCTGCGCGCGCCTCTGACGCTACAACCTTGATCGCGGCCAACCTGCCACCGCCTTGCCAACTGAATAAAGTGGAACTTTGCAATACAAAGTAACACCAGACCAGCACCGCGCGCAACCGCCTTGATCCGCCCGTTGTGCAGCGCGAGCTATTGTTTACAGTTCTTGACACCGCGGCGTATTTGCTTTGCAATCCCCGGTGCCGAGGGATTTTTTTGCTACGAACTTCGGGAATTCATCGGATGACAGAACTGCGACAGGCACTGGACGATATCAACACCATTCGAAGCCAGGTCGCACGCGGGACTCAGTTTCGCGGCTACGGTCCCGTGTCCGTCGCCTCGAGCGGGGTCCTCGCCTTGGCGGTCGCGGCTGTTCAGATTCATTGGGCGCAAAGCTCCGAACACGATCTGAAGCCATTTCTCCTCATCTGGATAGCAACCGCGGCAGTTGCCGTGTTCCTGTCAGCGCTGGAAACCGTCTTCCGCGTGCGCCGAGTTCATTCCGGGCTTGCTTTGGAAATGATCCAGGCGGCAGTGGAACAGTTTTTACCCTGCATTGTCGTAGGATTACTCCTGACCGTGGTATTGATCCGCGTTGCGCCGCAGGACTCTTGGATGCTGCCCGGCCTGTGGGCCGTATTTTTCAGCCTGGGCGTGTTCGCATCGTGCCGTTTCTTACCGCGGCAAATGTTCGCCGTTGGGGCCTGGTATTTGGCGGCCGGGCTCGCCTCTCTGCTGATTGCCGCCGGCCACCACGCATTGCTGCCATGGGCGATGGGAATATCGTTTGGGATCGGGCAATTGCTCGTTGCCGCAGTCTTACATTTTGGATTCGAGGACACCATTGCAGAGAGTTAACCGAAAAGCGCAGGCTGCTTCCCCTTTTGCCTACGACGGATTGAATCGCGTCATTCATGAGCGCGCGCGCTTAGGTGTGCTGACCTGCATGGTTACTCACCGGAGAGGGCTGCCCTTTCCAGAAATGAAAAAGCTCTGCGCGCTGACGGACGGCAATCTGAACCGTCATCTTCAGGTCCTACAGGAGGCCAGCTTGGTGAGTCTCGCCAAGGGTCCGGACCGCGACCGGCCGCAGACTTTCTACAGAATCACCGCCCTGGGCCGCAAGCGTTATCTCGAATATCTCGCGGTGCTGGAACAGGTGATTCTCGACGGCTCGGCGGCGATCAAGGCGCCGTTGCCGGAGCGCATCTCGTAGCCGAAACGAGACTAGCCGTGACCGAACTCAATGGATGATTAAGTGCCAATCGATGCGCGCCAGGGCTTGGTGTGGTGCGGTTATGCCTGCGCGCTGGCGTCGATGGCGTACAGCCTGATCACGGCGTACGCGACCCGAAGAAGCTTCTCTCCCGCTACCCGCAACCGTGAAGGGTTGCCGCCCGTTACGGTCTTAAAGCCGCTGTTCGGTGCGGAGCCCGAAACCTATGAGTGTTTGCGCTCTTTTTGCGAGCAGGCTTATCCCCACTATCAAGTGATTTTTGGCGTCTGCGATCCGCAGGACCCGGCCGTTGCGGTAATCCACCGGCTGCAAGCGGAATTCCCGAGTCTCGATTTGGTGCTGACGACGGATCGCAAAGAGCACGGCAGCAACCGCAAGGTGAACAATCTCATCAATATGATGGCCATTGCACGCCATGACTACCTCGTCATTTCGGACAGCGATGTGAAGGTGAAACGCGACTATCTCGCCAAGCTCATTCCGCCGCTGCTGGACGCCGGCGTCGGCATCGTGACCTGCGGTTACCGAGGCGTTCCCCGCGCCGGAATCTGGTCTCTGCTGGGATCGATGTACATCAATGAGTGGTTCATGCCGTCGGTGCGAGTCGCCGCCCTGATGGGCTACCGATCGTTTGCGTTTGGTGCCACCATCGGAATCAGGCGCGAGACACTGGTCAGAATCGGCGGTTTCAATTCGGTGGCAAATCAGCTGGCTGACGACTATCGCCTCGGAGAGTTGACGCGCCAACAGGGCTTTCGGACCGTCCTGTCCGATGTGGAGGTCGACACGGTGGTCGAGGACTGCACCGCGCCTGCTCTCGTCGCGCACGAGTTGCGATGGCGGCGCACGATACGCAACTTGAGTCCCTTTGGATACGGTTTTTCCTTCGTCACGCTCGGGCTGCCGGTCACCGCCCTGCAGCTGCTGCTCACTCAGGGAGCCGCGCCAGCCGCGGCAATTTTCTCCGCAACGGTCCTGGCGAGCACGCTGATTCACTTCAACGCGCGCCATCCTGGCGCGCCGGCATCTGTGTTGTTGCTGGTTCCATTTCGCGATCTGCTGCACTTCGGTCTTTGGATCTGGAGTTTCGCCACGCGACGCGTGCAGTGGGGCGACGATCACTACGAGGTGAGCCGAGATGGCGCCGCGCAACCAATTGAGGGTTAATGCAACGGCACCTGATCGTCACCGCGGATGATTTTGGCCTGCATGATGCCGTTAACGAAGCCGTGGAGCACGCAAGCCGCGGCGGAATTCTCACTGCCGCCAGCTTGATGGTCGCCGGACCGGCGGCGGCCGACGCGGTGCGTCGGGCGCGACACCTGCCGAATCTTCGCGTCGGCTTGCACATCGTACTTGCGGATGGGCTATCGGCGCTGCCGCATCAGCAAATCCCAAGCATCGCGGACGCCGACGGACGCATGGGCGCGGATATGTTTTTGCGCGGGGTGCGATATTTTGCCAGCGCTGCCGCTCGCAGGCAGCTCGAGGCCGAGATCCGTGCGCAGTTCCTGGCATTTGCGCGCACCGGACTGCCCCTCGATCACGTCAACGCGCACAAGCACTTTCATTTGCATCCGACAATCCTCGGTATCCTGATTCGCAGTGCGCGCGAATTCGGCGCGCGCGCGATGCGCGTGCCTGATGAGCCGTTCTGGTTTGCGGCCCGTGCCAGGCGTCCGGTTGCCGCAGCCGGCGGCACGCTGCTCACGCCCTGGCTCATGCTCATGCGGCATCGACTGCGTGCCGCCGGCATATTCCACAACGACTGCCTGTTTGGAATCGCAAACAGCGGCTCGATGGATGAGGAACAGTTGCTTGCCGTATTGGCGCGGCTACCGCGCGGTGTAACGGAGATTTACATGCATCCGGCCACTACCTCCGGACCCGGCATTGCGCCGTCCATGCGCGCGTATCGTCACGCGGATGAACTCGTTGCATTGCTCAGTCCGCGAGTGCGGGATGCCATCGCCGCGCTAAACGTGCGGCGTGGCGGCTACGGCGACATCTTGCGCAACATCGGCCGTTCGCTCGCCTGAAAATCTCGCCCGGCCCTATACTGGAAAGCATGATTTCCGCCATTCGCCTGCCTGGTGCATTGCAGCACTACTTGAACAGCACGGTTGACGCTCTACTCAGCGGGGCGCCCGGACGCCGCAGTGATTTTGCACGGCCGGCGCGGGAGGAGGCGCTGCTGCCTGCGGATTCGCTGTCGTGGCGCGTCTTGAAAAATCCCGTCGCTCTGTTCGTCGGCGGTACGGCCGCGGTTATTCTCGAGCTGGCGGAGCCCGCGGTGCGCGCGGGCGTCTGGGAACATTCTTCCTTTCGCAAAGACCCCCTGAACCGCCTCAAGCGCACAGGTCTCGCGGCCATGATCAGCGTCTATGGCGCACGCAGCGTTGCTGAACCGATGATCGCGCGCGTCGTGCGGATGCATGAATCGGTTCGAGGAACGACAGCCGCAGGCATCCAGTATTCGGCCAACGATCCGCGCCTGCTCACCTGGGTTCATGCCACGGCCGCTTTCGGATTCGCGGAAGCGTACAACCGGTACGTGCAGCCATTGAGCACGCAGAATTTAACCGACTTTTACCGCGAGGGTGCGCCGGTCTCGCGCCTGTATGGCGCCATTGATACGCCGCGCTCGGTCATGGAAATGCAGGCGCTGTTTGAATCGGCGCGTTCCAGGCTCGCTCCGTCGTCCATCATTTTCGAATTTCTGCGGATCATGCGCGAAACCGCCGCCTTCCCTCGCCCGCTTCGCTGGCTGCAGCCGAAGCTGCTGCGCGCGGCAGTGGAATTGGTCCCCAAGTGCCTGCGAGAAATTTTAGGCCTGTCCGAATATTACGGCCTGCGTGTGCACGAGCGCCGAATCGTAAAATGGGCCGGCGCCGGCGCGGACCGGATTGTTTTGCCCACTAGCCCTGCCGTGCAATCTTGTCTGCGCCTCGGACTGCCCCTGAACTACCTTTACGCCTAAGCCGCGGCTGCCAAGGAAAAAGCTGAACGAAATGATGATCAGCACCAATGCAGCGAGGGCGCCGTAGCGGTAGTCTCCCGACCGCAAAAAGAAAATCGGCATGGTTGCGACGCGCAGCGCCGGGAGCAGTATAAAACGCGCGATGTCGGCGGCGGCGATGCCCAAGCCTACGGGTACCAACGCAACGCTGAGCGCAAGTCCCAAGGCGATGATGCCCGACGCGGCCAGCGTCCCATAATGCAGCAGCTTCCCGAGCAGGTTTTCCAGAGGATCCGATCATACGGCTTCGACTCTCGAGACCTTGGCCCGATGAGATTGATGCCAAAACCGGCCAACAGTATTTGCAGCGCGAGGATGCCGAGAATGGCGATGAACATCAGGCGCAGTTTCTCGTTGGGTACGTTCATCAGTACTCGCGCGCCCAGCACAGCGCCGACGACGCACCCTAAGGCACCGTCACCCCGATCATGAAATTGGAAGTTGCCGAGGACACTTTGATGGGCAGACGAAGTGCGGTGTCCATGGCCGGAATTTCCAGCACGCCGCTGCCGATGCCGAGCAGAGATGCTTCTTAGCAGTGCCTCCTCAACTTGAGCGTGCAGCGGAAGGCGCGAAAGAGGATCGACGCGCATTAGACGTTGATCTGGAGCAATGTGCGGCAAAAAATCTAAAACGCGGCCCCTATTTGAAGGCCGGACGAGGTTTCATTCGGTCAACGGATGGCCTTTGGGCAATTGGTGCGCATACCAGGTCGCGAGCCGATGGCGGATGGTTTTCTCGCTGACCTGTTCTTCCGGCATCGGCGCAATCAGCTTGTCGTGCACCAGCAAGCGATACACGTACAGAGCCTTGAGACTCGCGGAATCGGTCGCTTCGAATTCGACCGCCTTGCGCCCTTCGGCATATTGAACGCCGGCAAGCAACGCTGCCTTGAACAGCTCCGATTCATGCTTGAGCTTTTTCATGCTCTTAGTCCACGTCCTTCCAAAAGTTAGGAGTTTCGACAGAGCCGAATCGTGACGGGTTCCCCACGCTGATTCCCTCAGCGGCCGGGCGAGACATGAATCAAATCCTCGGCGTCGCGATCCACCGAGGCGCGACTGAACCTCAAAGGCACATATGAACCCTGCGCCCACATCGGAAAGAGATCCCGATAGTGCGCGCTCATCGGATCATCCGACTGACCCGGCGTGTTCATGGCGACCGAATTGTCCCACTCACCCACATCCATCACCAGGCGCACCGAAGCGCCGGCGATCACCGAGAAATCACTCGCTTTGTACGCCTGCGCACGCGGCGTCGAAGACGAACCCGGCGTTTGCAGCGGGCCCACCGACATCTGCGCGCGCAACTCAGGATCCGCCAACACGGCCACCGCGGGCTCGAGAGTCGCGCGATGCAGCCGGCCCCAGCTCCACGTCGTCATCTCAGGACCCAACCGCTGAGTGAGTTCGGCCAGCGCGCCCTGCAGGCTCTCCAAAAGAATGGCGTCGCGCGCCGCCGCGGGATCGGCGCCCAGCGCACCATCGGGATGCTCAAGATATTCAATCACCGCCTGCAACTGCCCGTGGCCGATCAGCTTGCGCGCCGCTTCCGGCGCCGCCTTCACAACAGTCGTTTTGCCGAGGTACTTGGTGACCCACATCTCATAGATTGCGGCCGCTGTGCTGCCGGTGCTTTCCTCGTGGTTCCACGTTTTGAGCACGCCCAACGCCTGCGCCGTGGCTGCATCGTGCGAGGACAGAGTCGCGAGCAGCGCCACCGCACGCCGCGACTGCGTGCTCAGCACGTCGGTCTGGATCGCCATCGAGTCGGCCAGCGTCATTTTGGTTTTGGCGCCCAACAATTCATCGATTCGATCGATGCGCGCACGGTCGCCCCATTCGAAGGCAATTTTATTCTGCTCATTCGGATAGTCCGCAGGCAGGTTCATCTCGTTGGCGGTCGCCAAAAAGCCTTCCGCCGGATTGAACCGCGAGGGCAGCACATCCTTGCCTTGAAAGCCGGCCCATTCGTAGCGGCCATCGCCCGGCACCGGCATGAGGCCATCCCAGTTTTTGCGCTTGGGTGCGCGGCCCGACGCTGCCCAACCTATATTTCCCTGCACGTCCGCATAGACAATGTTTTCCGGCGGCGCGCCCCACGCATCGGCGGCAACCTTGAACTCATCCCAGTTTTTCGCCATGAGCAGGCGCGAGGAACCAAAATAGCCTGCCAGACCGGGTTCGTTCCACACCGTGCGCATGGCAAAGGCCCGATGATTCGCCGCGTCCAAGCTAAGCACTGGGCCATGTCGCGTGTAGCGCAATTCCACCTCGTGTGCGGCGCCGCCCTTCACCTCGATGCTCTCGCGCACGATTTGCATTTTCGCCCAGCCGGAATGGTAGCGATAGCTGTCCGGGTCGCTCTTGTTCAGCTCATAGACGTAAAGATCTTCTTGATCAATCGAGAAGATCGTGAAGCCGAACGCAATGTCGTCATTGTGTCCGAGGGAAATTCCCGGCAGCGCCGGCTCGCCGGCGCCGATGATGTTAAGACCCGGCGCATTCAAGGCCACGATGTAGCGCAGCGACGGCGCGCAGAGCAGGCGGTGCGGATCGTTTGCGAGAATCGGCCGGCCGGTTTCGGTGCGCGACGGCGCAATCACCCAATTGTTGGACCCCTCCATCGATTGCGTCTCGAGCGCCCCGGCCAGCTGCAGCTCCGCCGAGAGGTCGGCGTGCTGCGCCGTTTTGCCAAGCGCACTGAATTCAACTTGCTTGGTCCCCAAAAAATAATCCTTGAGCACAGCCGCGGGCACATCGCAGGGATTGAGGCCCGCCGGCACCGTAACTCTGTGGCCCAAAGGTTCGATCTTGCGGCGCAACGCGTCCGCCTTGAGCCCGCCCGCGCAGGCGATGCGGGCACGCGCGACTTCCGACTCGACGTTGGACACCAGCGCATGGCTGCGGATGCGAAGCACATCCTCGACACGCCACATGTCGGGCTGGCTGTCTGTGAGTTTGAATTCGATCGGCAGCGGCCGGACGCCGCTCTGCACTTGTGCGACATAGGCGTTCACGCCCCCGACGAAGGCCAAGACCCATTGACGCGAATCCGGCGCATACGCCGCCCACTCCTTTTCCATGTCGCCGCGATACAGGAACAGACGCGCGGCGCGGTCCTGATCGACATAGGCCGGACCCAAGGACTTGGCCAGCAATCCCAGACCGCGCTTGCGCCACAAATCGATCTGCCAGAGGCGGTCGCGTGCGGCGTTGTAGCCCTGCAGAAAAAAGGCATCGTGGATGTTGGCGGCGAATATGTGCGCGATGCCCCAGTGATCGATCACGATGTCGGCCGGGGCGTTCAGGCCGGAAGCGCTCCAATTTTGTTCGCGGACCGCCGTCGAGGTCGCGGCCGGCGCGCTCAGCGCCGCCCAGATCGAGGCAAAAGCCGCCCAACTCAGATGTTTCATCCGCATCTTAAGCAGGCTACGGCAGATATTCCTTCGGCAGCGGCGCAGCGGCCGACTCCGCCTGCCACATGATGCCCATCACGCGCCAGCCACCGGCTTCCTTGATCGCTTGAATGCTGTTGATGCCGCGCGCGACTTGCTTGGCGTCGCTGTGCAGTGCGTAGGTGCTCCATAAGTGCACGATGTTGCCGTAGTGCTGGATGTGAAACTTCAGTTGCTTCTCCTCCAGCACGGAGTGGCCACGAGTTTTGACCCGCGCGATCCAATCGTCCAGCGTCAGGATGGTGTAGCTGGGCGCCCCATCCGCGCCGATTGAAACCACGATCAGGCGCGCTTCGGGTATGAACAGGGCCTTCATGCAGGTACGATCCTTGTCCGCGGGCCCGGTAATCGCCGCATCGATTGCGGCGGGGATGCCCGTAGCTTCTTTGGGCAGCGTACAGGCGGCATCCGGGGCCTGCGCCTGCGCCATCGCATTCCCGAAGAGCGCGCCGGCCAACATCGTCGCTAACAGTGTCCGCAGCATTTTTATGCTTCCTTTGCAAATCGTGCCGCCGATGATAACACCGGCCATCGCCGCACCGGATGGAGTGCAGCTCCTTGAGCCGTCTAGATCTGCAGGTGCGCGAGCGGTATTCGCGCCGTGCGCTTGATAGTTTCAAGCACGACGCTCGACTGCATGTCGCGAACATTGGGAACGCGGATGAGTTTCTTCAACACGACATTGCTTAGCGCCTCTAAATCCTTGCCGTACACCTCCAGAATGAAGTCATAGCTGCCGGTCATGGCCAGGCACTTGGTGACCTCATCCATGCGCTCAATTTCGCGCTCGAAGCGCGCCACGGTCTCGTCGGTGTGTTCGGTCAGTTTGACTTGCACGATTGCCAGCACGGCAAGCCCCACGCGTGCCGGATTGAGCACGGCCGCGTAGCCTTCGATCGCGCCGGCCGATTCCAACGCCTTGATGCGCCGCGCACATGGAGTGGGTGACAGGCCGATCAGTACGGCGAGGTCTACCACAGACAGGCGCCCGTCGCGTTGCAGTGCGTCGAGTATTTTCGCGTCAAAACGATCTAGCTTCATGTTTTAGCCATTTACGTTACCAATATTAGTGATTATCCCTATTATCATGTCATCTATGTGGCTTTTTTGGCGATTCTTCTCCATGCGACTGGATTAGGCTTTGGGCAATGATTGCTATCCCTAAGCAGGAGCAGCGAGCGTCCGAATCCGCGGCCATAGACTGGCGAAGCGTGCTGCGTCATGTGGCCGTCTCGCGCGCACTGGATGATCTTGAAGAGTCCACGCTCCTCAAGGAGCGCAAGGTTCTTTACCAATTTTCAGCGCGCGGGCACGATCTCACTCAAGTGCTGCTGAGCACGCAGCTGACCGGCACGCAGGACGGCGTCGGTGGCTACTATCGCTCGCGCCCGCTGTTGCTCGGCCTTGGGCTCCCGGTCGAAGAGGCGCTGGCATCGACCATGATGCGCGCCGGCGGCATGAGCGACGGACGCGATATTGGGGTCGTGTTCAACCTGCCGCGCAAAGTAGGTCCCTGCGTGCTGCCGGTGTGCGGCGGCGTAGGGGCGCAATACACCCCGGCGGTCGGATGGGCGCAAGCGCTTCGCTATCGCTCAACCCAGCTCGGCGAGCAGGCGTGTCGCGGCAGCATTGCCGTCGCGCACGGCGGCGAAGCATCGACCGCCACCAACGGATTCTGGGCGGCGCTCAATATCGTGACCACCGAGCGATTACCGTTCCTGTTCTTCATTGAAGACAATGGCTATGGAATTTCGGTGAGTTCGCAGCAGCAAACTCCCGGCGGCAACATTGCCCGCAACCTGGCGAGCTTTCGTGGACTGCGCGTGCTCGATGGTGACGGCTCCGATCCGCTCGGCGCCGCGGCGCTGATCAAAGACGCGGTGACCGGCGTGAGGTCCGGCGAGGGGCCGGCACTGATCCGGCTGGTGGTTCCACGCCTCTCCGGGCATTCGGGCCAGGACACCCAGACCTATAAATCCGCCGCGGAGATCGCCGCGGAAAAAGCTCGGGATCCTTTCGCGAAGCTGCATGAGCAGCTGGTCCCGCACACCCTTTCCCAGAGCGATTGGGAACTGGAGATCTCCGAAGCTCGCGCCCTGGTCGCGCGGACGCTGATCGATGTCGAGCGGCGCGCGGCACCCGACCCGAAACGGATTCAGCGCCATGTGTTTTCCGAAACCCGCGCGGACGGTTCGCTCGATTTGCAGCAGCAAGGCGGACTGCGTTGCGCCGGCGTCGAGCCTGCGCCGGGCAGCGAGCGAGCCGAACCGCAAGGTCCGCGCATCAACCTGGTCACCGCGGTGCGCCGCACGCTCGAGCATGAGCTCGCGGTCAATCCGCGCATGTTGGTTTTCGGCGAAGACGTGGGCCGCAAGGGCGGCGTGCATGCGGCGACCTTGGGGCTGCAAGAGCGCTTCGGCGTCGAACGGGTGTTCGACACCAGTCTCTCCGAGGAAGGCATCATAGGCCGCGCGGTCGGCATGGCGGCTGCGGGGCTCATGCCGGTGCCTGAAATTCAATTCCGCAAGTACGCCGATCCGGCCGCCGAGCAATTGAATGACTGCGGCACAATGCGCTGGAGAACGGTGAATCGATTTGCGGCACCGATGGTGGTGCGCATTCCGGGTGGATTCTTCAAGTGCGGAGATCCCTGGCACAGCCAATCGAATGAAGTGCAGTGGCTGCACGGCGTCGGCTGGCGACTGGCCATGCCTTCGAACGCACAGGATGCGGTGGGATTGCTGCGCAGCGCCTTGCGCGGCAACGATCCGACGATATTTTTCGAACACCGCTCTCTGCTCGATTCCGCTTCAGCGCGCCGCCCCTACCCGGGCGACGAATTCGTGGTGCCGTTCGGCAAGGCCAGTTTGTTGCGCGAAGGCACGGAGCTGACCGTGGTCACCTGGGGCGCAATGGTGGAGCGCTGTGAGCAGGCGATCGATGCCAGCGCAAGATTAGCGGACCTGATTGACCTACGCACGCTGTCGCCGTGGGATCGTGCGGCCACGCTGGCATCGGTACGCAAGACGCGACGCTGCCTCATTGTTCACGAGGACACAATGACCGCCGGATTCGGCGCGGAAATCGCGGCGATGCTGGCCAAAGAGGCTTTCTTCGATCTCGATGCGCCCATCGAGCGTCTGGCCATGCCGGATGTTCCGAGTCCGCACAATCCCTTATTGCTCGATGCCGTGCTGCCGAGCATCGAGACGATTACCCGCGGCATCATCAACCTCGCCGAAACTTGATATGAGCAGCATCAAGGACGTGCTGGCGCCGCCGAACGACGAAGGAACGCGGGCGACGATTCTCAAGTGGTGCAAGGCCGTCGGCGACTTGGTCGCCAAGGACGAGCCGCTGGTGGAACTGGAAACCGACAAAGTTACCGTTGAAATTCCCGCGCCGGCGAGCGGCATACTGATCGACGTTCTGAAGCCGGAAGGCGCTGAAGTCAGCCCGGATGAGGTGTTGGCACGCTTGCGGTTGCCGGACGAATCGACGCAATTGCGAGAATCCAACGCGCCCGCCGCGGGGGCGAAGATCGAACCTGCGCGTGCGAGCGTAAATGCGCGCGCGGATGCCGAATTGTTGAGTCCGTCGGTGAGAAGGTTGCTGCACGAGCATGGCCTCGCGCCCGGCGATGTCACCGGCACCGGCCGCGATCGCCGTGTCACGGCACAGGATGTGACGCGCCATGTCGGACCCGTCTCGCAGGCCGCGCTGGTCTCCCCTGCTGCAAAAGTCGCTTCGGGCGACGCTAACACGCTGATTCCGCACACCGCCATGCGGCGCCGGGTGGCCGAGCACATGGTGCGCAGTCTTAGCGAAGCGCCGCACGTCACGACCCTATTCGAAGCGGACTTAAGCCGCGTGCTGAAGCATCGGGCCCTGCATGCCAAGAGTTATGAGTCTCGCGGCACCCGGCTCACGTTGACGGCCTACTTCATCAGCGCCTGCGTTCGGGCACTGCGCGCGCATCCAGAGGTCAATGCCACGTTTCGCGAAGACGCCATGGAACTGCATGGCGATATGAACATCGGCGTGGGCACAGCACTCGGCGACAAGGGGCTGATTGTCCCGGTGATTCACCGCGCGCAAGAGTTGAGCCTGTTCGAAATCGCGGAACGTTTACAGCGTGTGGTAGCAGCGGCGCGCGCCGGCAAGCTCTCGCCGCAGGATGTGCGCGGCGGCACCTTCACGATCTCAAATCACGGCGTCGGCGGCAGTCTGCTCGCCGCGCCCATTGTCATCAACCAACCGCAAGTGGCCATTCTCGGAGCCGGCAAGGTGCAGCGCCGCGTTTGCGTCATCGAGACAGAGGGCAGCGAATCCATTGCGGTGCGCTCGATGTGCTATCTGACACTGACCATCGACCATCGGGCGCTGGACGCATTCCAGGCGAATGCCTTCCTAGGCCTCGTCGTCAAGACGCTGGAGCAATGGCCCGATACCGCCGAAGCGCTGCATGACTGAGGCGTCCGCCGCCGGCAACGCCCCCGTGAGGCGGGCCGCGGCGCGCGACAGATGAGCTTCCGACGGGCCGAAAACTCGCACGTAAATATCCCGGCACAGGATTGCCGCCTGCGCTCCCGGCCAATTGGACCGCAACAACTGCGCCGGCAACAGCGGGTCGCGCAAATGCAAGCGGCGATACTCATGGATCAGCAGCGTACGCACCAGAAAGCAGTCTTGAGGCTCGATGTCGGGATCGCGCAGCAATTCCGCCTGCACTCCCGCGAACCGAGCGACGAAGCGCTGGTAGCGCAGTCCTAGATCTTCCAGGTCCCATCCCAAATCGACCAAGCGTTGCGGGTCGTCCTCGCCTGTAAGCGACGCATCGAAGGCGACAACCTTGGAAAGTAATCCGCCCGCGCCACGCTGCGAGCGCAGTGCCTGCGAATCCAGTTCCGGGTGGGCGAATACATTGGCGGAGATCTCGCCGAAGCCGCGCCACACCAGTTCCTCACGAATCTCATTTCGCTGCGCAGCCCGCATCGGCGGCACGACGATCAGCGTCCAGCGGCCGGACCAGTGCGTATCGGGTTCGCTGTAAATGCGCTTGGTCGCCTCGGCGAAGCGGGCGCGTCCATTCTGCGATAGGTGATATTCGCTGAGCTTGCCCGCGCGGCGGCCTTCCAGCCAGCCGTCATGAGCCAATCGCGCGGTGGCGGTTCGCACCAGACGCTCATTCAGCCCAAAGGGAGCCGCCAACTCAATCAAGCTGCCCAAGGCGATGGTCCCGCCCCGCGGCATGATGGAATCGCCGAATAGCGTCACGATCAACGATCCGCCGCGCAGCGGGCGTTGGCGGCGAAATCGCGCGACCAATTCGGCGGCGGCGGTCTGGGCGATGGGAGCGGTGAGGGCGTTCTTTGCCATATGGGGAGCGTTCTTTAACGAGCTTTATGACACAGAATCCTTTGCATTTCTATATTTCTTGTATCAAAATGACCCGCAAGACAATGTTCCCCGGGGGTTCGCATGTACACGCAGGCTTTAGATACGCACAGCGCCGAGAGCCCCGTGCACCTGGATGAAAGCGCGCTCGAGCAGCGCTTCCTGGCCCGCGTCGATGCGGAAGAGAAGATCGAGCCCAAGGACTGGATGCCAGTCCGTTATCGCAACACCCTGATTCGGCAGATTTCGCAACACGCGCATTCCGAAATCGTCGGCATGCTGCCCGAAGGGA
The DNA here is from genome assembly GCA_039924385.1 of Steroidobacteraceae bacterium. Lineage (GTDB taxonomy): Bacteria > Pseudomonadota > Gammaproteobacteria > Steroidobacterales > Steroidobacteraceae > Bog-1198. The sequence goes on along the minus strand of JBDTAV010000001.1, from coordinate 42,374 downwards.
ACTGGATCACCCGCGCGCCGACCTTGAAACGCAAATCGATCTTGATCGCCAAGGTCCAGGACGAAGGCGGTCACGGCGCCTATCTCTACAGTGCCGCCGAGACCCTCGGCGTGAGCCGCGATCAACTGGTCGAACAATTGCTCTCGGGCAAGGCCAAGTATTCGAGCATCTTCAACTATCCGACGCCGACTTGGGCGGACGTCGGCGCCATCGGCTGGTTGGTGGACGGCGCCGCCATCATGAATCAGATTCCGCTGTGCCGTTGCTCGTACGGACCCTATGCGCGCGCCATGGTGCGGGTATGCCGCGAGGAAAGCTTCCATCAGCGCCAAGGCTACGACCTGATGCTTCACCTGGCGCAAGGCAGCGCTCCGCAGAAGCGCATGGCGCAGGAAGCGCTCAATCGTTGGTGGTGGCCGGCGCTCATGATGTTCGGTCCCTCGGATGCGAATTCGACCCATACCGGCGACTCGCAGCGCTGGAAAATCAAACGCTTCTCGAACGATGAGTTGCGGCAGAAGTTCGTCGATTTCACCGTGCCACAGGCTAAATTCTTGGGCCTTTCGCTGCCTGATCCGCTGTTACGCTGGAATGAAGCCAAACAGCAGCACGAGTTTGGCCCCATCGACTGGAGCGAGTTCGATCAAGTGCTCAAAGGCAATGGCCCGTGCAATGCGGAGCGCATCGCCGCGCGCCGCAATGCGCATGCTGCCGGTGCATGGGTGCGCGAAGCCGCGAGTGCATATGCAGCGAAGCACAGAGCCACACCTTAAGGAGCATGCGAATGGAAGATAAGCGCCAATGGCCTCTTTACGAAGTGTTCGTCCGCGCCCGCGGCGGCCTTGATCACAAACACGTCGGCAGCTTGCATGCCTCCGATGCGCGCATGGCCATCGATCATGCGCGCGATCTTTATACTCGCCGCCAAGAGGGCGTGAGCATTTGGGTGGTGCCGTCCAATGCCATTGTTGCATCGGATCCTGCGGAAACCGATTCCCTGTTCGAACCGGCGCGCGACAAGATCTACCGTCACCCCACGTTCTATGAAATTCCCGATGAGGTGAAAACCCTATGAGCGCAGCTGCGCCCAAGGTCGACTCGGGCGCGTTGTTTCGCTACATCCTGCGCCTCGGCGATTTGAGCCTGGTTCTGGGGCAACGGCTGGGCGAATGGGTGGGCCATTCGCCCGCGCTGGAAGAGGATTTGGGACTCGCCAATATTGCGCTCGACTTGATCGGCCAAGCCCGACTGCTGCTCACTTATGCGGGCGAGATCGAAGGCCGCGGGCGCGACGAAGACAAACTCGCCTATCTGCGCGAGCAGGGCGCCTATTTCAACGCGATCTTGGCGGAGCAACCAAACGGCGATTTTGGCCAGAGCATCGTGCGGCAGGTATTGATCGACGCATTCCAGCTCGAGCTCTACGAGCGCATGAGGGCATCCCGCGATGAGCGCTTGGCCGCGATCGCCGCCAAGTCCGTGAAAGAAGTTCGCTACCACCTGCGCTACAGCAGCGACTGGCTGGTGCGCCTCGGCGACGGAACCGCGGAAAGCCACGCGCGCGCGCAGGCTGCGCTGGATTTGCTGTGGCCCTACACGGTCGAGCTATTCGCGGCGGACGATTTGGATAGCCTGATGGCCGAGAGCGGCATCGGACCGGAGCTTTCCGAGGTTCACACCGCGTGGAGCGCGCGCATCGATGCGATCTTGAACGAGGCGACTTTGAAGCGGCCTGCGGATCGTCCGCATGCCTGGCATGGCAAGCGCGGCCAGCACAGCGAACATCTGGGCTACATCCTCGCCGAGATGCAATATCTGCAGCGCACTTATCCGGATGCACGCTGGTGAGCTCCGTGATCTTCACGGACCAGGAGCGGATGGCGGCGGCACGCGTGGCCGCGGCATGGCAGTTGCTCGCGTCCGTGGAGGATCCTGAAATCCCCGCCTTGAGCATCGTCGATCTTGGTCTGGTGCGTTTTATTGAAGCGCGCTCCGACGGCAATCTTGAAGTGGGACTGACGCCAACTTATGTGGGCTGTCCGGCTACGGAGGTGATTCGTCGCTCGGTGCAGGATGCGCTGCGGCAAGGGGACGTGGGCAATTTCAAGCTGATCACCATGCTCGCGCCGGCGTGGAGCAGCGATTGGATCAGCGCCGACGGTCGGCGCAAGCTGCTCGAGTACGGCATCGTGCCGCCAGATAAAAGTGTATCGAACATGCGCGATGTGCTGCGCGGGACTCGTCCGCTGGCCTGTCCGCGCTGCCAGTCGCTTGACACGGAAATGGTGAGCGAATTTGGCTCCACGCCCTGCAAGGCCCTGCATCGCTGCCGAGCCTGCCTCGAGCCTTTCGAATACTTCAAGTGCATTTAACATGGCGGGCTTGAGCTTCCATCCGTTGAAAGTAATCGGCGTCGAGCGTGCCGCCGAAGATGCCACTTGCGTGACCGTGGAGGTTCCCACAGCGCTGCGCGAGACCTTTGGGCACCATGCGGGCCAGTACGTCACGGTGCGCCGGACCATCAACGATCGCGACGAGCGCCGCACATATTCCATCGTCACGGCGCCGGGCGGCAGCGCGCTCAAGCTGGGAATCCGGACGCAAACCGGCGGCCTCGTGTCGGGCGATCTGGCGGCGAATTTACGCCCCGGCGACCTCCTCGAGGTCGGCACGCCGATGGGGCGGTTTCGTACGGCGATTGATCCTGAGCGGCAGTTTTCCTATGTGGCGTTTGCCGCCGGCAGCGGCATCACGCCGATTATGTCGCTCGCGACGGACATCCTGGCGCGCGAGCCTCGCAGCCGCTTCACGTTGATTTATGGAAATCGCAGCATTTCACGCACCATGTTTCTGGAGGAAACACTGGCGCTGAAGAATCGCTACATGGATCGTCTGTCGCTGCACTTCGTGATGAGCCGCGAGCCCCAGCATACCGAACTTTTGAACGGGCGCATCGACGGCGAGAAAGTCGCCGAGCTGGCGCAACACCTTGAGGAAATTGCCGGCGCGGATGAGTACTTGATTTGCGGTCCCGGCGATATGGTCGATGAGGTGCGCAACGCCGTCAAAGCACTGAACGGCAACGCGCCCATTCGCTTCGAGCGCTTCGCCACCGCAACCTCAAGGCCGCTGGCAATACTGACCAGACAGATCGATGCACCCGCGCCGCAAGAGGTCTTGGCAACCATCACGGTGACGATGGATGGCCGGCGCCGCAGCTTCCCGATGTCGCCGAGCGATCCGTCGGTGCTCGATGCGGCGGAACGAGCCGGGCTCGAGCTGCCCTTCTCCTGCCGCTCCGGAATCTGCGCGACTTGCCGCACGAGAATCACCGAGGGCGCCGCGGTCATGACGCATAATATTGCGTTGGAGCGCTGGGAGACCGATGCAGGCTTCGTGCTGTGCTGCCAGGCGCGGCCCACCACGGCCACGCTCGAAATCAGCTACGACCAGAAATAGTTGTTCACTTTGGCTTAGGGGAAACCATGTCATACGAGACCATTTTGTTTGAGGTGGACAGCGGCATCGCTCGTCTGACATTGAACCGGCCCGACAAGCTCAACAGTTTCAATACGCAGATGCACGGCGAGGTTCATCAGGCCTTGTCGATCATCCCCGAGAGCGGCGCGCGCGTATTAGTGCTCACCGGCGCCGGCCGCGGCTTTTGCGCCGGACAAGACCTGGGCGACCGCGCGGTCGCGCCCGGCTCGCAAGGCGTCGACCTAGGCGAATCGCTGGAAAGTCGCTACAACCCGCTGGTGCTGGCACTGCGTAATTTAGCCATGCCGGTGATCGCGGCAGTCAATGGCGTCGCTGCGGGCGCGGGCGCCAACATTGCCTTGGCGTGCGATATCGTCATCGCGGCACGCAGTGCGAATTTCGTGCAGGCCTTCTGCAAGCTCGGATTGATTCCCGATTCAGGCGGCACCTGGTTCTTGCCGCGGCTGCTCGGCGATGCGCGCGCCTTAGGACTAACTTTGCTGGGCAACAAGCTGCCCGCGGAGCAAGCCGCCGCCTGGGGATTGATCTGGCAATGCGTCGAGGACGCGGAGCTTGCCGCGACGGCCGATGCCATGGCGCGGCAATTTGCTGTGGCGCCCACGCGCGGGCTCGCCGCCACCAAGGATGCTCTGCGGCGCAGCTGGCAAAACACCTTCAAGGAGCAGCTCGATGTCGAGCGCGACGTGCAGCGCGAGCTCGGCCGCTCGAGCGACTATGCGGAAGGCGTAGCGGCCTTTACCGAGAAGCGCCCACCGCGCTTCAGCGGCCACTAACGTGTCTTCGGCTAGCATGCGAATTTCCATGGCGGTTCGGCGCGACTTGGTCAATGGCCACGGCCTGTGTCACTCGCGCGGCGCACGTCACGGCATTTACGATGTGCGCGTCACCAAGCGTTCCGGCGAGACCGTCGCGCTTTTCCGCGGACGCTGCGCGCGCCTGCGTCTGCCCACACCCAACGAGACCACTTCATGAATCTAGAAAGTTATGTCTGCGGCCGCTGGCAGAGCGGCGAGGGTCAAGGCATTGCCATGCGCGATGCCACCAGCGGGGAGCTCATCGCGATGGCTTCCTCCAGCGGTATCGATTTCGCCGCGGTCCTCGAGCATGCGCGCGCCAAGGGCGGTCCTGCGCTGCGCGCATTGACGTTCCATCAACGCGCCACGATATTGAGAGCGCTGGCCAAAAAGCTGTCCGAACTGAAAGAGGAGTTTTACGCGCTCTCTTTCCGAACCGGCGCGACCAAGAACGACGCATTGATCGATATCGACGGCGGAATCGGCACGGTGTTCGCCTTCGCCGGTAAAGGTGCGCGAGAACTGCCGAATTCGCATGTCTATGTGGACGGCGAAGTCGAAGGACTGTCCAAGGGCGGAACCTTCGTCGGCCAGCATCTCTATGTGTCGCGCGAGGGTGCGGCCGTCCACATCAATGCCTTCAATTTTCCGGTGTGGGGAATGCTGGAAAAACTGGCGCCGACCTTGCTCGCAGGGATGCCGGCCATCGTCAAACCCGCAACCGCGACCGCATATCTCACCGAACTCGTGGTCCGCCGCATCATCGACTCGAAGATTCTACCGGAGGGCGCACTGCAGCTGGTGTGCGGGAGCTTGGGGGACCTGTTCCAGCACTTGACTTGCCAGGACACGGTGTCCTTCACCGGATCCGCACACACCGCGGAGCGCCTGCGCACGCATCCTTGCATCGTGCGATATGCTGTGCCCTTCATCGCCGAAACCGATTCGCTCAATTCCAGCATCTTAGGAATGGATGCAAAGCCGGGCACGCCGGAATTCGATCTCTTCATCAAAGAAGTGGTGCGTGAGATGACGGTCAAGACCGGGCAGAAGTGCACCGCCATTCGCAAGGCCCTCGTGCCTAAGTCGGCGAGCGGCGAGGTGGTGGCGGCTCTGCAGGCGGCGCTACAAAAAATCATTGTCGGCGATCCGCGTGCCGAGGGCGTGCGCATGGGACCGCTGGTGAGCCAGGAACAACGCACCGATGTGCTGGAGCGCGTCGAGGAATTGCATCGCGAGGCGGAACTGGTGGCCGGCGATTTGGGCCGCTTCGAGGTGAAGGATGCCGACCGTGAGCGCGGCGCCTTTGTGCCGCCGCTGCTCCTGCTGTGCAACGACATTCAGGCTGCGCGCGCGGTCCATGAGGTGGAGGCCTTTGGACCGGTGGCCACCGTACTGCCGTACAAAGATACCGCGGAGGCGATCGCACTCGCGCGGCGCAGCGGCGGCAGCCTCGCCGCATCGGTATTTACCGGCGATGACGCCCTCGCCGCCCAGATCGTGCTGGGGTTGGCGCCGTATCACGGGCGAATCCTGGTGGTCAATCAGGGCTGCGCAATGGAATCCACGGGACACGGCTCACCGCTGGCGCCGCTGATTCATGGCGGCCCGGGACGCGCCGGCGGCGGCGAGGAGATGGGCGGCATTCGTGGCGTGCTGCACTACATGCAGCGCACCGCAGTGCAAGGTTCGCCCGATGCCATTACGGCCATCAGCGGGCGCTGGGTGCGGGGCAGCCGGCAACTCGATCCGGGACGCCACCCCTTTCGCGTCCCTTTCAACGAACTCAAGCTGGGCGACACGCTCAAGTCCGCCGAACGCGAGGTGACGGTTGCCGACATCGAGCAATTCGCGGCCCTGACGGGCGACAATTTTTATGCGCACATGAGCGACACGGAAGCGGCGCGCAATCCCCTGTTCGGCGGCCGGGTCGCGCACGGCTATTTTCTGATATCGGCCGCGGCGGGACTGTTCGTCGATCCTGCGTATGGTCCGGTGCTGGGTAATTACGGGCTCGACGAGCTGCGCTTCGTGAAGCCGGTAAAACCCGGCGATAGAATCAAGGTTAGACTGACCTGCGCGCGCAAGAGCTTGCGCGCCGACAAAGGATGGGGCGAAGTGGCCTGGGACACCGAAATCACCAACCAGAATGGCGAGACCGTGGCGTCCTACTTTGTGCTGACCATGGTTAGCATTCATGCGGTTCCGGATTCTGTGACGGGGAGCTGACCGTGCCCATCGAGCTTGCGCGCTATGCTAAGGAATTTCCCAGCCTTGAATTTTTGAGCGAGGAGCCGGGCATTCTCGAGCTGGTGATGTCAAACCAGGGCCGCTTGAATGCCGCCACCGAGGACATGCATCGAGATCTGGCGCAGGTTTGGCGCAGCGTTGACCTCGATGAGGCGGTGCGCGTGGTGGTGATCCGCGGTGAAGGCGCGAATTTTTCCTCCGGCGGCGATTTCGACATGATCGATCGCATGATCGACGATGAAGCCACGCTGATCCGGGTTTGGAAGGAGGCCAGCGACTTGGTCTACAACCTCATCAATTGCTCCAAGCCCGTGGTGTCGGCGATTCGCGGCAGCGCAGTGGGTGCGGGACTTGCCATCGCGTTGCTCGCCGACATATCGGTGGCGGCGGATAATGCGCGAATTCTCGATGGGCACACCAAGCTGGGCGTGGCGGCGGGCGATCACGCCGTCATTATCTGGCCGCTGCTGTGCGGACTGGCCAAGGCGCGCTACCATTTGTTGACCAACAAACCCTTGTCGGGTGCCGAAGCCGAACGCATTGGATTGGTTTCCGTGGTCGCGCCGGACGCGAAGGTGATCGAGACCGCCTTCGAGATTGCCCGCTCCTTGAGCGCCGGCAGCCCCACCGCGATGCGCTGGACCAAACATGCGCTCAACAACTGGCTGCGCCTGGCGGGACCGAGCTTTGATACGTCGCTGGCGCTGGAGTTTCTAGGCTTCAGGCTCAAGGATGTGCGCGAGGGAGTCGCTGCCGCGCGCGAGAAGCGCCGGCCGAGCTTCGACGCTCCGCAAGAGACCTGACGGTCGTGACAGGCGTTCAAGCCATGGCCGCCGCCGAGCCGATCTTGAACGCCTCGCGCGCGGAACTGGAATCCCTGCAACTTAAGCGCCTGCAATCGACGCTGCGTCACGCCTATGCCAACAACGCTAATTATCGGCGAAAATTCGATGCGGCCGGTGTGCATCCTGAGGACCTGCGCTGCCTCGATGATCTGGTGCGGTTTCCGTTTACCACCAAGGCCGATTTAAGAGACACCTATCCGTTCGGATTTTTCTGCGTACCCATGCAACGGGTGGCGCGAATTCACGCCTCCTCCGGCACCACCGGCAAACCCACCGTCGTGGGATACAGCCAGAACGATCTTGAGAGTTGGAGCGGTCTCGTGGCGCGATCGATCCGGGCGGCGGGCGGACGCGCCGGAATGAAAGTGCACATCGCCTATGGCTATGGATTGTTTACCGGCGGGCTAGGCGCGCACTACGGCGCCGAAGCGGCGGGATGTACCGTGATTCCCATGTCGAGCGGACAGACTGAAAGGCAGGTGCAGTTGATTCGTGATTTCGCACCCGAGATCATCATGGTGACGCCAAGTTACATGCTCGCCATTCTGGATGAGTTCAGGCGCCAGGGCGTGGACCCGCGCTCGACCAATCTAAAGGTGGGCATCTTCGGCGCCGAACCTTGGGGCGAGGGCATACGCGCGGAAATCGAAAACGCCTTCCGCATCGACGCCTGCGATATTTATGGCCTGTCGGAGGTGATGGGCCCTGGCGTCGCTCAAGAATTCGCGGTCACCAAGGACGGGCCGACCATCTGGGAGGATCACTTTCTTCCCGAGATCGTGAATCCGCGCAGCGGCGAGCGCCTGATCGATGGTGAGGAAGGTGAATTGGTATTCACTTCGCTGACCAAGGAAGCCATGCCGGTAATCCGCTACCGCACGCGCGATCTGACGCGGCTGCTGCCGGGCAGCGTCACCGCAATGCGACGCATGGCCAAGATCAGCGGCCGCTCGGATGACATGCTCATCATCCGCGGCGTCAACGTGTTTCCGTCGCAAATCGAAGAAACGATCCTGCGCTGTGCCGGATTGGCGCCTCACTACGAAATTGAAATCACCCGACCGAATCGGCTCGATGAGATTCGAATCGTGGTGGAGGCGCGCGCCGATCTTGCCGAGGCGGCCCAGGCCGCGGAGGCGGCCCTGTTGGCCGCGAAGCTCAAGGATCTCATCGGCATCTCGGCGCAGATCCACATCGCAGCTTCGGGCTCGCTGCCGCGCTCCGCCGGCAAGGCAATGCGAGTACGCGATCGGCGCCAGCGGGAAATTCAAAACTTGTAGCGGACTCCGGCGGTGGGATTGATTTTGGTCGCGGATAGGTAGCCGTTAAGTTGCGGGCCACGTGGCGACGCTACCGTTTTGGCGGAATGGAGTAGGTGCCCACCGCATGCGCAACCATTTCCTCGCTGCGGTCCGAGTATAACGCCACTTCGCCTACAACCAATATTCGCCCGACCTTGATGAGCTTGCACACGCCCACGATGGGATTGTGGGCCGATGGCTTGCGCAGAAAATTGATGCTCAAATTGGTGGTCACGGCCAACGGTACGAGGCCGATCGTCGCGAGTATGGCAACGTACAACGCCACGTCGGCCACGCTCATCAGCAAAGGACCGGACACCGTGCCGCCCGGACGCAATTGCGCAGGTCCGATCGGGTGTGAGACCGTCGCCGAGCGCTCACCGACCTCATCGACCACGCATTGGCTTTGCGGAAATTCGCGCACCAGGAAGCTAATGATTTCCGCCTTGGTCGGCATGCAGATAAAGTATCTCATCTCGGCAACGCCGAATAGCCGCGCGGCTTTTTCGGAGGAAACGCCTTCAGCGTGCAACGCTTCTTGCCGCACTTGGAACAGCGCATGCGCTTGGCCACATTCGTGAGCCGCGCATCCCAGCCGCACAAGCGACCCAGCGTCAGCGGCTCCGCTTTGCGTTCATGCCCGCACTCAGCACACTTCATGACCAAAGTGTACTGGCCGAACTCGTCGCTCAGTTTGTCAATGTGAAAGCCGGCGGACATGCGCAGGATTGTTGCCGTTCGACCAAGGCCGCGTCCATCCAGTCCGAACGGACTGCCGATACTGTATAAACGCTAACAGGTTTGCCTTGGCGGCAAGTTATAGCAGCCATAACGGCTATTACTGCCGTGACGCGTGGCCGTTTTCGTGATGTTCGTCATGACAAACTGCTGCGTTTCGAGCGCAGAATCGTGAATTCGGAGCGAATGTTTTCATGATAGTTTGAGCCGCAGCCGTCCTCTTGAGAGGGAGAAAAATATGACCTTCCGCAGTGTTCTTGCCTTGTGCCTCATTACGGCATCATTGGCCAGTTGCAATGGAACGACACCAGGCTGCTCCAAATGCGGGGCCACCTCGATCAATTTGAAGGGCAGTGTCAGCGGCTTGACTGGCTTTAGGCTGGCGCTGCAGAACGGTTCGACAACTTTTAGCATACCCCTCAACGGGCCCGACGCGAACGGCAGCCAAACGTTCGGCACCTCGGCTCCGAATACGCCCTACAACATTTCAGTCAATACCCAGCCCACCAGTCCGTCGCAGACCTGCGTGGTGGCGAACGGCATGGGGACGACGGGCACCAGCGACGTGACCAATATCGCCGTGACCTGCACGACAAACCCGCCGCGCTTTTTGTATGTCATCAATCGCGGCTCAAACGACATCTCGGGCTATACGATCGACCCGGCATCCGGCAACTTGACCGCGATCGCCGGCTCGCCGTTCGCGGCCGGCGGCAATCCCGTGGCGATCGCCGTGGATCCCACCGGCGCCTATGCCTATGTCGTCAATCAACTGAGCGCGAATATCTCGGCCTTCACCATCAATCGCACGACCGGCGCTCTGACGGCCGCGGGTGCCGCACCGGTCGCCACCGGGTCGAGTCCGACGTCAGTGGCGATCGATCCGACCAGTTCTTACGTGTACGTAACGGGCGGCGGCACCAGCGGCACCGTTTCGGTCTATGTCATTACCGCCGGAACCGGCGTCCTCACCGCCGTGGGAGGATCTCTCACCGCTGTCGGCCGATTGCCCTCCGCTGCGACCGTGGATCCGTTGGGCGAGCTTCTCTATGTCGCTAATCTATCGGACGGCACCTTTTCGGCGCTTTCGATTTCCGCCGGCAACGGCACGCTAAGTGCCGAACCCAATTCGCCCTTTCCCTGCGGAGCAAGTCCGAAGGCATTGGCGCTCGATCCCACCGGCAACAATCTCTACGTCGCGAATTCTACTGCGAACACGCTGACCGGCATCAACGGTCTTCCTCCCAGCGCCGGCGCCCCGCCGGGCACCATCAGCGGATCGCCCTTCGCCACCGGCATCACGCCTTTTTCAATCGCAGTCGATCCGGTTGCGAACACCCTGTATGTCGCCGACCAGGGCGCGAACACCCTATCGGGATTCAAGATCGGCGGCGCCGCCGGCACGCTCACGCCAATACCAGGATCGCCATTCGCTGCCGGAATGCAGCCCTCCGCGGTGGCGGTCGATCCCACCAGCCTATATGCCTATGCTGCGAACTCAAGCTCCAACAGCGTGTCCGGGTACGCGCTCGATCCCAAATCCGGAGCATTGACTCCGCTCAGTGGCTCGCCGTTCGCCACGGGCGCGATTCCCGTCGCGATGGCCATCAGCGACTGACCTGCCTCGCGACTGACCTGCCTCGCGACTGACCTGCGGCGGAACAAACCCAACGCGGAAAAATAGCTTGCTGTGAGCCCGCCAATGCAGGTACTTTGCGTTACAAAGTATGCTCACCGCGCATTTTCCAAGTCTGGCCGCTCTCGGCCGCTCGATCGTCCGGCTGCTCTGTTGTGCATTGCTGCTCCTATTGGCGCTGCCGATGCACGTGCGCGCCGGCGACGGTTTTTTAGGCATCGATCACGAGCTTGATCTCGATCAGCGCGGCATCTGGGCCCGAAAATATCAAGTCGGTCTTGAATTCGGTGTGATTGCAACTGAAATAGGCGGCAGCCTGTGGCTGGGGAATGACGATGAACTGGGCCACACGCTGTGGCAAACGATTGATGCAACGGCCATTTCCTCTGTTGCCGCCGAGGCACTCAAGTTCAGCTTCAGCCGGGCGCGGCCCAACCAGGGTAACGATCCGAATCAATGGTTCAAGGGACGCTGCTGCGACAGCTTTCCAAGCGGCGAGGTGACCCTGCAGGCGAGCTTCGTCACGCCCTTCATTGCAAATTACGCGCGAGACTATCCGTGGGTGTGGACGCTGGAGCTGCTGCCCGCCTACGACGCGCTGGCACGCTTGAAGAGCCAGGAACACTGGCAAACCGATGTCATTGCCGGCTGGGTGTTGGGGACCGCGGTCGGCTATTGGGCGACCACGCGCAGCACGCCGATTTCGGTGCAGATCTTGCCGCGCGGGCTCTCAGTCGGCTTTTACAAGAAATTTTGAGGCTGGCGCATACGATTCACTTGCCGGGCGGCCGCTGAGCCTTGAATTGCGGGTGCGCGAGAATCGCCTCGCGCCACGATGCGTCCCGCTCCGTGCTGCCGAAAGGAACTTGCGCGTCGCTGCGCCCCCACTTCGCCAGCCACTCCTGTCCCAACAACTCGCGGCCATGCGCAGCGCCCGCCGCGCGCGCAGACAGACCGATGGTTGTTTCGCCTTTGGGACCGGTGGCCCGACCTTTGGCAACGTATAAGCCGGCCGCCAGCATTGCGGCGCGAACGCTGGTGGAATAGGTATAGGTAAAGATCTCGGTGGGCTGATTTCCGCAGACCGCGGCCAGTTCGCGAAAGGCGTTCAGGGTCCAGAGTGCGCCGTCCGTCTTTAATGAGAAGGGGTCGAAGAAAATGATGTCGGGCGGCGGCGCTTCAAACTTGCGCAGCGCAAAGTCGCCGCTGAGCAGCTGCCATTCAATTGAGGACGTGTGGCTGATCCAGCGGTGGTCGCCCAGCAGCGCGCGCGGCGCGGCGTGGCGCAGATGCTTGAACCAACCTGGGTGATCGAGCGCGAGCTTGAGCGAATCCAGGTCATTCTCGAAGCTCACCAACTTGAGCGGCCGCGCCGCCGCAGGTCCTAAATTCTCTACCGCAAGGATGGCTGCCATGGCATTGACGGCAGCGCCCAGCCCCACATCCCAGACCACCAATGGAGCCGCCGCGGGATCTTTAAGGCGCGCCAGCAAACGCGACTGCTCCACATACAAGGATTGCGCCTCCAGCGCAGGATCGCTGCCGGGATGCATGATTTCACCCGAAACGGTGTCGCGAATGTATCCCACCTCTTCCGTCACAATCACTTCGTATCGTCCGCGCTTGCGCCTGCGTTCGCGCAACGCGGCCTTGGTCACATGGCGCGCTGGTTTGCCATAGCTGTCACGGGCGTCGAGCACGTCGCGCTGCGCGCGGTAGAACTTAGCCCAAGTGCCGGCGAGAATGTGCTCGCGCATGGTGCGCATCAATTGCAGGTAGAAATGGATGTTGTGCAGGCTCAGCAGCTGCCATCCGGTGGTTTCGTGCACGCGCTGCAAATGAAACAGATAGGCAATCGAATGGGTCTTGCAGGTGTGGCAACGGCATGCGGGATCGATCGGACCTTCCATGCCGCGATACGCGGCGCGCCGCAGATCGCGCCTGCCCAGACTCGTGAATGCCACGCCCTGCCTGGCGAGCGAGGTGGGCAGAATGCAGTCAAACATGTCGACGCCCCGGTGCACGGCTTCGAGCAAATCGCGCGTCGTCCCCACCCCCATCAGGTATCGAGGACTGTGCTGCGGCAACAATTCGGTGACAGCGGCGGTGCAATCCTCGCGCTGCGCACTGCTCTCGCCCACCGCGAGTCCGCCGATGGCATAGCCGTCGAACGGCATTTGCGCGACGGTCTTGGCGCTTTCGATGCGCAGATTCGCGTAGCTCGCGCCTTGCACGATGCCGAACAGCGCCTGGGGCGAATCGCCGCGGGCCGCCAGGCTGCGCTGCGCCCAGCGATGCGTCAGCTGCATGGCGCTGCGGGCTTCCGCGTGCTCCACGGTCGAGGGCACGCATTGATCGAGTGCCATCATGATGTCCGCGCCGATGATTTTCTGGGCTTCGATGCTGCGTTCGGGACTCAAACGGATCAGCGTGCTGTCGACATAGCTCGTGAATTCCGCATATTCCTCGCACAGCGTGCGGCTGCCGGGCAGCGAAAAGATTTGGTAACCGCCCGAATCGGTCAGCACCGCTCGCGGCCAATTCATGAACCCACGGATACCGCCGAATTTCTCGAAGATCTCAAGACCGGGGCGCAACAATAGATGGTAGGTGTTTGCCAGCAACACCTGGGCACCGCTCTCCAGCAGATCTTCACGACGCTGCGAGCGGACCGCGGCATGCGTACCCACCGGCATGAACGTCGGGGTGAGCACCTCGTGGTGCTGTGTGGTGAAGCGCGCGGCACGGGCGCTCGAATTCCCGGCCGTGGCTTCGAGCGTGAAATGCAGCCGCCCCGCGGCGGCAGCCGTCACTTTACCGCGAGCTTGGCGGATGACACCACGCTTTTGACGTGGTCGAACTCGGGTCTCGCGGACTGCGAGCCGTTGTCGGTAATTTTCAGCAATGTGGCGTAGTACTGCTGCGCTTGCCGGGCATCGCCCACCGCTTCGGCTGCACGACCGGCATTGAACAGGCCATTGAAGCGATTCGGGCTCAATATGAGGGCGTTCTTGTACTCGACCAGCGCATCTTGGGGACGGCCCAACTCGAGCAGCATGTCGGCGAGCATTTCGCGCGCCGGGATATCGACCTCGCCCTGACCCACTTTGTCCTGAAGATCCGCGGCTGCCTGCATTTGCTTGAGTGCATCGGCCGCGTTGTCTTCGGCCAACGCGATCCACGCCAGCATCTCGTCGCGCTCGATGCGCGCGCCGGTCGAATCTGCAAAGTAGGCATGCCTTCCCTGCTTGATCTTCGCGATCAGCGCGTCATAGTCTCTCAAGTTTGCCTGCGCCTGCTGCGCCTGATGTAGATGGCCCGCTGCCACGGTGCGCGCCCAATAGGTCAGGGTCTGAGTTTCCGGAGGTGCGCCCGCCACGGCCTGCAGTCCTGCGGCGGCTTTCCAATCGCGCAATTCCAAATTGTAGATAATCGGCAGCTTGGTGCGGTAGTAGGGAAACATGCCGGTCATGTAGTGATCGCCCATGTCCGACATGGTCTCGAAGTGCGCAATCGCCGCGGCGGAGTCGTCGAGCACGGCTTTGGCGCGAGCCTCCTGGCCGCTCTGTAGGTAGGCGTACACCAAGAAATCGTCGGAATGGAACTGATCCATGGCGCCGCTTTGCTTTTTGCTTTCGGCGGCGTGCGAGGCGGCCACTGAACCCACATTGGCATCGATGTCGGCCTGCCACATTCCCAAACGCGCGAAGATGTGGCCCGGCATGTGGACTGCGTGCGGAGCGGAGGCAGCAATTTCTCCGTAGTGCTTGGCGGCCGCAAGCCCATCCTGCGCCAGCGCGGGAGTATCGCAGGCGTGAATGATGTAATGCACCACGCCGGGATGATCGGGATATTGGGTGAACAGCGGCGTCAGCACCGCCATCGCCTTGCGATTCAGCGATAGGCTGTCGTCGTTGGGCGCCTGCGATGCCAGCAGCGCCAGCGCGTAGAAGGCGCCCGCATCGGTATCTTTGGGGTAGTCCTGATAGAGCTTGCCCATGGCGGCGGCGTAAGCCTCGACGCGCGCCTGATAGTCGCGCGGGCCTGGCTTATAGAAATCGCTCAATGCCGCCACGTACGCGCGCTCGCGCGCGCTCTTCGCCGGGTGCGCCCACGCCGCTTGCATTTCTCGCCACCCGTTAGCGAGCGTGCCCTCGTCCGGCCGGTCCCAGATTTGGTGGTAGAAGCTCATCGCGACGCCCCAGTGAGCCATCGCGCAGGAGGGATCCCTCTTGGTGATCTGTTCGAATTGGCGCTGCGCCTCTTGGTACCAAAAATCGTGCAGCAGCGCGACGCCGCGGACGAAGGGGGCCTGAACCGACGGTGCGCAGGTCACCGCGAAGGAAACGGTCCCCAGGCGCTCAGAAGCGGCCTGCGCCGCAGGCAATGCCGCAGGCAATGCCAGGAAGGAGATCAGAAGCAAAATAAGTGTTTTCATAACGGCGGATTGTAAGACATGGCTGGCCGGGGCATCAGAAAAAGTGCGGCAGCATCAAGTTTGAGTCTGTGCTAATGGTAGCTGTCCATCCGAGGTTATTCATGATTTCCAAGTGCTGCTTGCTCGTCTTGCTGACCTTCGGCTCCCTGGCAACGGCGGCGGACGCCTCGTATGGCCCGGAGCTGCAGGGTTTCGACTATCCCTACCCCGGGGGCGCATTTTGATTTTCCGTCGCAACGGCAGAGATTGCGCGCGACGACTGCGAGATCTGGGTGCAGATGTTGGCCGGCTTAAACCGGGGACCCGGCAAGGAACGCGTCGCATGGAACTCGGCCCTGGTCTACGACATGATTTTCACGCAGCCGGTGGTCTATGAGTTGGAGGATCTAGCCGTGCCCACGCTGCTGATTATCGGCGACAGGGACAACACTGCCATCGGCAAGGACTTCGCGCCTCCGGCCGTTCGCGCCACGCTGGGCGACTATCCACAACTGGCGAAAGCTGCGGCGATGCGCATCAAGGGCGCCAAACTGGTAGAGTTTTCCGAACTCGGCCACGCGCCGCAAATTCAAGACCCCGCTGCCTTTCACAAGGTGCTGCTCAGCGGGCTCGCGGCGCATGAGTGAAGCGCAGGGCTCCGGAGGACACCAATGAAGCGCATATGGATGATCATCGGCGTCAAAGACGTACCGTTGAGCTTCAAGTGGTACCAGTCGCTGTTTGGGCAGCCGCAGGTGGAGTCTGAGCTGATACGGGTTAGAGTAGGCACCCAGTAGGGATGCCTCATGTCCACCGAACCTTCGAAATTCGACCGTCTGCCGAAGACCCTCAGGGGGCTGCGGGAATTCAACGCTGCCAAGGGAATTTTGCTGTTTTTGATCGGTGCGTTGCTCTACGTGGGGCATACCGCATTCATTCCCGTGGCGCTCGCCATGCTTGCCGGTCTCATTTTGTCGAGCCCGGTGGAGACGCTGCACCGTCTCGGCCTGCCCCGAGGCATCGGCGCCGTCTTGATCCTGATTGTGGCGCTTGCGGCGGTGGCGGGATTGGTGGCGCTGGTCTGGACGCCCAGCCAGCAATGGTATGCCTCGGCCCCGCACACGCTTTCCGTGATCCAGCGGAAATTCACGCCCGTGGCGCGGCTGATGAGCCACATCGAGCAGCTGACTGACCGGGCGGGAAAGGTTGGCACGCCGAGTCCCGCCGAACCGACAGCGGTGGCCGTACCGCAGGAAAGCACCTCGCGCATCCTTCTCTCGACCGTGCGCGATGCGGCCATCGGTTTGGCAACCTTCGTGATCATTACCCTGTTTCTGCTGGCCGGCGGACCGCCAATGGTGGCGCGCATGACCGTGGCTTTTTTCGATCATCTCAAAGCACATCATGTGCAAGGGTATATCGATAAAGTGCGCGCAGAGGTGGGCCATTTCTACGTCATTACTGCTTTCATCAATTTAGGATTGGGGATCGCGACCACGCTGGTCATGATGGCGTGGGGGATGCCGACGCCCTACCTGTGGGGCGCCCTTGCCGCGCTGTTGAATTTCATTCCCTATGCCGGCGCGACCACCACACTCCTCGTCGTGACGCTGGTGGCCATCGTCTCGTTTGATGGCCTCGGGCACGCGGCCGGCGTCGCCGTGAGCTACCTGGGCCTGGCCGTGATTGAAGGGCAGATCGTGCAGCCGCTGCTGGTGGGTCGGCGGCTGGATGTGAACCCGCTGCTGATCTTTTTAGGCCTGTGGTTTGGCGGCGTTTTTTGGGGCATTGCCGGCGTGATCCTCGCCACGCCCATTCTTGTGGCGCTGAAGGTGATCGCGGAAAATGCGATCCATGGTAAATCAATGATGCAATTCTTGGGACCGAACGATTCGGCGCCGGCTCGGTTCGAGAAACGCGCAAGGTCGCCAAAAGCTTCCGGCTAGGGATGCGCTGCCCGTGATTGATCTCGAGGATGAAATGCATGCCACGAATTAGGCGGAAGCTTAGCTTCCCGACAGTTGGGTGCTGCGCGTTGGCGTTTGCCGCGCCGCTCGTCTGTCAAGCCCAGCAGCACTCCCGCGACACGGAAATTCACGACGCGGACACATTGGCCTGGTGGCATACAACCGTAGCACTGTCCGACGACCGCATGGAAGGCCGCGATACCGGATCGGCGGCCTTCCAGCGCGCCGCCGACTATGTCGCGAATCGCTTCAAGGCGGCGGGCCTGTCGCCCGCGGGCGAGAACAGCAGCTATTTCCAGACCGTTCCGATGCACCAGATCGATGTTGTTCCGGACGGCACCTGCTTCTCGCTCGTCGGCGCCAACGGCGCTGAAACCGCGCTTAGGTTTCTGCAGCAAATCACGATTGCTCCGGCCGACAATCTCGCGCCAAAATTCGAAGCGGCGCTGACATTTCGCGGCTATTGCGGCAAGGATGCCATGGCCGACATCGCCGGAAAAATCGTCGTTTGCTTTGGTACGCAGCGCGCGGGGCTGCCCAATGGTTCCGTGCGCGCGTCTAATGCCCGCGAGGGCGGCGCGCTCGGTCTTATCAGCGTCGATGACCCTTATTTTACGATTGAACCGCCGCGCTGGCCTTATGCGTACGCGCGCAGCGTTACGCTGCGCATGCCGCAAGGCGAGAAGACGCATGCGGCCCCTTTGGCGAGCATGCGCCTGAGCGCAGAGTCCTTTGCCACCGTGCTCGCCGGCACCGGCCAGGATGCCGCCGCAATACTCAAGACGGGCGGCTCGAAGCAGCCGCTGCCGAGTTTCGACATTCTGAGCGGCCTGCGCGTCTCGGTGCACGTGACACAGCGCGACATCAGCTCCCCCAATATTGTCGCCACACTTCCGGGCAGCGATGCGAAACTGAAAAACGAGTTCGTCGTCATTGCCGCGCACCTGGACGGCTATGGGTATGGCGCGCCGGTCAATGGCGACAATCTTTACAACGGCACGCTCGATGACGCGGCCTATGTGGCATTGCTGATCCAAACCGCCGACGACCTCAAAGCGCACCGCTTGCGGGTACCAAAGCGCAGTATTCTTTTTATTGCTTTCACCGGCGAGGAAAAAGGCTTGCTCGGCTCGCGTTGGTTCGTGGGCCATCCGACCGTGCCCGCCGCGCAACTCGCCGCAGACGTCAATCTCGATCAGCTGCGGCCGCTGTTTCCATTGAATATCCTGACGGCGGAGGCGCTCGGAGATACCACCCTCGGCGCGACCGCACGCGCCGTCGCTGGGCCGATGCACATTGAGATCCGCCCGGACGGGGAGCCGGAACGCAATCTATTGGCGCGCGCCGATCAGCATCCGTTTCTCGGCATTCACGTGCCGGCCATCAGTTTCATCTTCGGCTACGATCCGAACACGGACGCGGAAAAGCGCTACCGTGAGTGGTATCAGATCCGCTACCACCGTCCGCAGGACGACATTACGCAGCCCATGGATTTTGCGGCTGCGGCGAAATTCAATACGTTCTTCTACCGCCTGACCCTGACCATCGCCAATGATGCGAACCGCCCTGCGATCTATCCCACGAGCTCATTCGCCGCGAACAAACACTAGGTCTTCGCCTTCCCGCCGATCAACGAAATCGACGATTTTGTTGCCGGCATCGCGCCGGAATATTTTTCGATCGCGCGGGTGTCCAGGCACGAAGAACACGTCGGCGGATTCCCGGGCCAGCGTCACATTCGGCAGTCCCTGCCGCTCACCGATGAGATGATCCCCCTCGCGCCGGATCACGTAGATGAGATCGGGCGCCGCGCGATAGCGGCCCTCATACCCGGCCAGCAGTTTTGCCGGTGTCTTGATCGCAGGCGGGTCTTTGGCCGCAACGTACACATGCACCAAGGCGAGACGCCAGTCCGCCCCTTCTTTGATCCACGTCTCCGTCATGAGGTAGCCGGCTTGCAGCAGGATGCCGTGGTAATTCTCACGCTCGTCGTCCTTGTGAACGACCAGCGCGACCTGGCCGTGGATCTTGGCTTGATAATCGACGATGGAAATGTGCCCGCTCGAGCCTGCCGGCAACGGCTTCAATGCGCTCAGGAATTGGGCGCGGTCCATGATGGTGCCGTTTTCGTCCACGTAGACGGCATCCTGGGCGAGCAGCCGCTCCCACACGGCTTTGTCACCCGGCGCAATGGCATCGAGCAGCGCCTGATCGTCCGCGCGCAATTGCTTCTCCACGGATGCAAGATTCGGATCGGCCGATGCGGACTGCAGGGCGGCGATGACTAGAAACGCGCACAGCATTCAAGGATCATACAGCCACCGTGTCTGTTACTTCACGCATCTCTGTTACTTCACGTGTCCCGGCTCTGGCAGCGACATTTGTGGGCGGTTACCTGGTGCTGTGGGGCGCGGCGACCGGGTACCTCGCAGCCAAAGGTGCTGACTGGACGCTGCCGACTATTTCGCTCGCCGTATTCGGCATCGCGCTGCCCATGCTGAGCCTGCCGCTGACCCGCAACGCGGCGCCGCCGAAAATCACCGTCGCAAGACCGACACTGGAACTGGGGGTGATCCTCGGTTTCTTGATCTTATACGCGGTGGCATTCCTGGGCTGGGGAATGAACGCGACGCGCGCGGCCCTGCCCGCGGGACGCGGCCAGGAATTGCTGGTGCTGGTGGTCAAACTGCTGATGCATGTGGCAGCCCCGGCGCTACTGCTGGCGGCGCTCGGCGCCAAAGTCGCACCGCTGTTCAGCTCAAGGGCCGGACGGCCGGGGTTTTGGCCGCCGCTGCTGGTGCTCGGAGCGATTATTCTTGCGCTGCTGTGCTTCGTATCGCCGTCCTTACGTGAAATCGACGCGCTGCATGCATCCGTCGTCACACTTGCATGGGCCGCACCGGCATCATTCATCTGGCTGGCCATTGAGGCGGGCTTTTGCGAGGAATTCCTGTTTCGCGCGGTGCTGCAAACCCGGCTGGCTGCCGCCCTGAAAACCGAGGTTGGGGCAATCGTGGCAGGCGCCGTGTTATTCGCGTTGGCGCACGTACCGGGACTTTTTCTGCGCGGGCACCCGGGCGTCGACGGCTACTCGACCGACCTTGTGCAGGTGACTGCTTTTACGGTCGCGGTACTCTCGCCGGTCGCAGTGCTGTTCGGAACGCTGTGGGCGCGAACGGGCAGTTTATTGCTGATCGTCCTGTTGCATGCCGCGGTCGACGTGCTGCCGAATCTGTCCGAGTTTGTGAAGACGTGGGCCCATTGAAGCTCATCGCCGCGCAGCATAAGCGCTGCGTGGTTGTCGCAAAGATGATGAAGACCATTCACGCGGACGCTTACGGCGTCATGTCTGGATTGTAGTAGTCCAGAAAAACGATGAAATCCATGACTTCGTCCATGTCGTGACCCACGAAGCGAATCGAATGAGCGTCCGTGCGTTCCACGGAACGCAGGTAAGCCACAATTTCCGCCGACGTGTAATTCTTGAATGAAATATCCAAGGTGATGGGAGTCGGCAGAACATAGGGCTTGCGTTGATCTCGATGCGCAACGGCGGAGCGCGCGCCCTGATAGATCTTGTCGCACGCGGCGGCCGGTGTGAGCGACTCCGCCGAGTGAAATCCAAGGCTCTTTTTTGTGATCACCGACTCCATTTGACCCAGGCGCGCCGTGACCTCGGCTACGGCGACATCGTCGCCGGAAACGAAAACGACCGGCACGCCCATTGCGCCGGCATAGGCCGCGTTCAATTCTGCTTCGGTAACGGGAGTTCCGTTCAATGCGACGCGCGTAAAGTGGGCGCTCGATATAGTGTGAGCGCGCACGCCCTTTGGATTGGTCGTGGATGCGTGATAGCCGACAAAAAGGGCGGCGGCGAAGGTGGAATCGAGACCCGCCATCATTTCGCCGTGGCGCGGCCACGACCGCACAATTCGAACGTCCTTCGGAAAGAGTTCGATCAATAGACTCTCGCCGTTGCCATGCGAATCGCTGACTACGACCTCCGTGGCCCCAGCGGCTTGGGCACCTCGAACCGCTGCCACGGCTTCATCGGTCATGAAGCGGCGGAACCGTTCATACTCAAAACCGGTGGGAAGCAGCTGGTCGGCCGTAACAACGCCGGCGATCCCTTCCATATCGACCGAGATATAGACCTTGAGCGGAGCGCCGGGCGCCTTCGAATTTGCAGCATGAGCCGCTGCCGGCATCGCGAGACTTAAGATTGCGATGAGGAATGCCGCGAGCCCGAATAGACCTCGCTGCCCAATGCTGCGTACGGCTAATTTGGCTTTATATGCGGACATTGAGGCAGCTCCCTTACATTGTTCCAAGGCGAGCAGAGTGTCAGCGCGGTCGCTAAAAGGCAAACGCTCCTCGGGTTGAGCGCAGTCGCGAGATCTGTGCTATGAATTGCGCGCCATTTATGTGCGTCCTGATCCGCCGCTTAGCGCTTCCGATTTGGCTGTTGTTCGGCCCCAGCACCTGGCTATTTGCGCAGGCAATCCCACGGCTCGAAGTGCTGGTGCTCGGATCGGGCGGCCCGGGCGCTGCGGGACGCGCGGCATCAAGTTATCTGATCTTGATTGACGGCGACGCCCGCATCCTCGTCGATGCGGGTCCCGGATCCTTCGCGCGCCTCGGCGAGGCCAAAGCCTCATTGGCGGACACCGACATCGTGCTGCTCACTCACCTGCACATCGATCATGCCGGTGAAATCCCCGGTTTGTTCAAGGCACGCGCCGTGTCGGGTTCGGGACCCATTACATTCAACGTGTGGGGGCCAAGCGGCTCGCAGGGTGCGGGTGAGAACGCCTACTTTCCCGGCACGCGTGAATTTCTGCGCTTGTTGTTTGGACCCAAGGGCGCCTTCGCCTACTTGAACGATTTCGCTGCGCCGATAACGCTGCATGGGCATGACATACCCGCACCGCTTGGAATACCTGCATCGCTGGAAAACGCGACGCCGCTGCAAATTCTCAAGCAAGACGGCTTAAGGGTCACTGCGATTGCGGGGCATCACGGCGATGCGCCTGCGGTGATTTATCGCGTCGAGCATGCCGGCAAGAGCGTCACGTTCTCAGGCGACATCGATGCACAGGGCCTGCCGGCCTTGCGCCGCATCGCCAAAGCTACCGACCTGTTGGTGTTCAATACCGTGGTTCTCGATCCGCCCGGCTCCCCCGCCATTCTCTATACTTTGCACACGCCGCCGCACGACATCGGGCTGCTTGCCAGGGAAGTGGGCGCAGGAGCGCTCTTGCTCAGCCATATATCCCCCGCCGTCGATGCATCGCAGCGGGCAGTTACCGAGTCAATTCGCGCAAACTATGCCGGCAGTGTCACCTTCGCCAATGACGGCATGCGCGCACGGCCCTAAGCTCTAGATCCGCGCTTCCTGATCGGTTCTCCTCGTAAATGCCAGGCAGACGGTTCTGGAACGAACCGTGCCGCGGCAGCCGCTGCCGCGTAAGTGCGACACGCGCCAAAACACTCGGTTCTCGCGCCGCACCAGGTGGCCGCGAACATGGTGCAGGCGCGGCGATTGGCGCGCGCTGCCGCCATCGCTCACCGAGTCCGCCGTGGACACGGCATCAAGAGATGCATTCACTTCGACGTGATCGAACAGCGGCGCGCGGCCATTCGCCATCTGTTTGCGGTTGATGGCGGCGCGCGATACCGGCACGGACCGCGTGGTGTCTTTGGCGCTCAGCAGCAACAGGAACGCCAGCAAAAAAGGGGGGCATCCCAAGCAATTGAATCGATCGATTCGTCAATCAATCGGCGCTTGAAATCCGCATCGCCCGCCGCCTCCCGATAATAAGCGGCCCAGGACTCTTCGAAGCGGAACCGAACGTGGTCCAACAAGGACGCGGTTGCCGCATTGCCGCCGTGTGTGGCATCGAGAAAGCCGCCTGACAGGATGTCGTGCGTATCTTTGGAATCCGCGAATTCACCGCGCAGATCGAAATGCGTTTCCAGCGGCGAAAGGGTGACCTCGGCTTGCTCTTGCCCCGCGGTATCCGCCCAAAAAGTGCGCCCGACGGCGGTCAACCCGCCGGGCGAGGCACGCAGCAAGATGCCTACCTTGCGTCCCGCGGCGCCCGAATCGAATTCGGCGCACGAGCGCGCCTCGTGAATCACGCGCTTGTGCACTTCGTCATTCCACTCGATCCAAAGGTGCGGCGCGGGCATTCGCAGTAGATCCAGGCAGCCGACGAGCCGGGCGCCGTCCGCATAGGCCAGGTCGGCGCTGGCCTGGGTCAAATCAGCACCCAGCACGAACCGCAACGGACAGGCCGCGATTTGCGCCGCGAACCGGCTCGGGCCCGCAAGTTGGACCTGCGCGTGAGTTTTGCCGGATGGGAGGACCAGCGGCGTGTAGCAGCGGGCAATACTATCGAGTAATCGCATCGGCGCGGTGATGTTTATAGGCGAGCCACGAGTTCGTCCCCTGAATCGACCATTTCGTCCCAAAGCCGATAAAAAGCGAGGGGCGGCCTCCCCTGCCGCCCGTTGAGATCCACGCCGAGCGGACCGATCAGATTGCTACGCTGATGTCGAAGTAGTCGATCGTGGCCGAAAACGATGGCAGCGCGGTGGGAGTGATCACCACGCCGAATGCCTTGGTAATCGCGGTGTCCGGCTGCAGATTTAAGTCCGGCAACAGACCGGGCTGGAGAGCAGTCAGCGAGGAGCTGAGTATGCGGTGGAGACCCGGGCGCTACTCGGCCCGGAACGCGCGGCCACGTTAGATTCCTCGCAGGCCGCCGTAAGCACGTGAAGATCTTTGTCAAGGGACACTGCTATCTCGCGCGTCAGACGCTGCGCGATGTGGAGGCGCGGCTTGACGGCAGTCACTTTGTCCGCGTGCACCGTTCAACCATCATTAATGTGGAACAAATCGCGGAGCTACAGCCACCTTTTCACGGCGACTACGAGATCGGCTTAAAGCGCGGAACGCGGGTGGCCCTCAGCCGTCGATTCCGCAGTCGGATTTTTCCGTTTTTGGTGGGTGCGCGTCGTGCCGGAGGCGGCATCTTCAAAATGCGTGATATTCGCTTGCCCGCGTGTAACGCGGAAACGGCGTCGCCAGCTGCCCACGTACGTTGCATAGGCCGCGCCATGGGCGTGCCGGCTCGCGGGGGCACGGCGGCTGCAACTGTCCTAGCAAGGCGTGCGGTTGCTGATTTTTTCAATGCCTTCACCCCGAAAACTGACCCAGGTTATTGCAGCCTACGCTGAGTTCCTGTTGAGTCTTGTCGGGATTCGCTTTGCGTCGCAAATCGCCTGGCAGTAATGCTAACTTGCGGACAGTGTGCGGCCCGGAGATCCGCTATCTCACTCGCTTTCGCTCCGCATCTAGGATCTCAATTTGTCCGCCAATTCACCCCAGCCGCCCGAAATTGTGCGCGAATCCGCCGAAGAGATCCGGCGCCCGCCAAGGTGGCCGACCCTAAAATCGTCAGCATGTTCACGCGCTTCGCCGCTCTGATCGCGATGCAGCTCGACAGCGAGAAGGCGCGGCAGGAGGATCAATCGGCCTTGCGGAGCGCGCAGGCTGCCAATGAACTGCGCGAACAATTCATTGCCATCCTGGGTCACGATTTGCGCAATCCTCTGCAGGCGGTCTATTCCGCCGGCGTTTTGCTGGAGAAAACAATCACTGATCCGGCGCTGAAAGGCGTCGCGGCACGCATCAAGCTCAGCGTGAAACGGATGTCTTCCTTGATCAACGACGTGTTGGATTTCGCGCGGGCTCGGCGAAGGCGTGCGCGTCGCGGAAGTCGAGGATATCGATGCCGGCCTCCAAGCAGTGGTCAGAGAGTTTCAAGACGGGCAGCCTGACCGACAAATATTGGCCAACATCAGCGTGACGCGGAAAGTGCGCTGCGACTTAGGAAGGGTGCAGCAAGTCGCGTCGAATCTGATCGGCAACGCGCTCAAACACGGCGCACCGCAGGGCCAGGTCAAGGTTTCCGCGCAGGCCGAGCATTCGGACCTCGTCATCAACGTTTGGAATTCCGGCGAACCCATTCCGCCCGAAAACATCGACAAGATCTGCGAGCCTTTTTGGCGCGAGTCTTCCACGGGACATCGCGAAGGACTGGGGCTGGGCTTATATATCTGCTCGCAAATCGCGCGCGCTCATGGCGGCACGCTGTCGGTGACCCCCTCGCAAGAGAGCGGAACGAGAACCGCGCGGCTGCCGCTAGATGCCGATCATCTTGACCAGGATTCCGGCCAGAGTGGCTCCCACTAAAGGACCGATAATGGGGACGAAGGCGTAGCCGAAGTCCGAGGTCCCCTTCCCCGGAATGGGAAGCATGGCGTGCATGACGCGGGGACCAAAATCGCGCGCTGGATTGATGGCATACCCGGTGGGGCCGCCAAGAGATAATCCGATTCCCCACACCAAAAAGCCGACCAAGAACGGTCCCAGTCCGGGGCTTAATCCCACGCCGGTGCCGTATTTTGATGAAATGGTGGCGGCAACCAGCACCAGCACGAAGGTGCCGATGATCTCGGTGAGAATATTGGCCAGCGGTGCGCGGATGGCGGGAATGGTCGAAAAGCAGGCCAATTTGTCCAGCGGCTCCGGCGTCTTTTCCCAGTGAGGCAGGTAGTTGAGCCATACCAGCGCGGCACCCGCCATGGCGCCTAAAATTTGCGCCGGCACATAGGCGCTGAGCCGGCTCCAATCCCCGGTCGAAACGGCAACGCCGACCGTCACCGCGGGATTCAAATGTCCATCGCTGCCGATTGCCAGTGCAGTGAATATCCCCGCCATCACCGCGAAACACCAGCCGGTGGTGATGACGATCCATCCGGATTTTTCTCCCTTGGTTTGCCGCAAAACGACATTCGCCACCACGCCGTTGCCGAGCAAAATCATGATCATCGTGCCGAGAAATTCGCCGAGAAATGCCGAATGCATGCTGTCCCCTTCGCTATTTTTTTAAAGATGCGGTTCGAAATTTCCGCTGCACTTAGTCGGTCCAATCCAAAGACCGGCCCACGGCCTTCTGCCAGGAGTGAAACAGTGCGGCGCGCCGATTTTCCGCCATTTGCGGTTTCCAGCGCTTGTCCACCGCCCAATTGCTGATGAGATCCTCGCGATTGCGCCAATATCCGACCGCCAGGCCCGCCGCATACGCCGCACCCAGGGCGGTGGTCTCCGTGATTTTCGGCCGCACCACCGGCACGTCGAGAATGTCGGCCTGAAATTGCATGAGCAGCTCGTTGCCGACCATGCCGCCATCGACGCGCAACTCCGGGATTTGGATCGAGGAGTCCTCACCCATCGCGTCGAGCACTTCACGGGTCTGGTAGGCGGTCGCTTCCAGCACTGCGCGGGCGATGTGTGCGCGGGTAACATAACGTGTCAGACCGATAATGGTTCCGCGCGCACGCTCATTCCAGTGCGGCGCATACAGCCCGGAGAAGGCCGGCACAAAATATACTCCGCCATTGTCCTCGACTTCTCGGGCGAGTTTTTCAACCTCGGTGCTGCCGGCGATCATGCCCAAGTTGTCGCGCAGCCATTGCACCAGCGCACCGGTGACGGCGATCGATCCTTCCAGGGCGTAGCACGCCCTCTCCTTGGCGATCTTGTAGGCGACCGTGGTGATGAGCCCGGCGGTCGAGGCGATCGGTTTCTCACCGGTGTTCATGAGCAGGAAACAACCCGTTCCGTAGGTGTTCTTTGCCTCTCCAGGGCTAAAACATGCCTGACCCACCAACGCCGCTTGCTGATCGCCGAGAATACCCGCTACGGAGCCGCCTATTAGCGCCGGCGACTTAATGGCGCCGTAGATCTCGCTCGAAGCGACAATGCGCGGCAGCACGACGCGCGGAATCAGAAATTCCTCCAGCAACGCAGCGTCCCAATCGAGCGTTTCAAGATTCATCAGTTGAGTGCGGCTGGCATTCGTGACATCGGTCAGGTGCAGACCGCCATCGCTTGCGCCGGTCAGATTCCACAGCAGCCACGTATCGATGGTGCCGAACAGAAGCTCGCCTGACTGCGCCTTGGCTCGCGCACCGGGCACGTTGTCCAACAGCCATTGCAGCTTAAGGCCGCTGAAGTAACTGGCCAGCGGCAATCCGGTTTTGGCGCGGAAACGATTCGCGCCGCCATTTCGGGCGTATTGCGCGACGAGTTGATCCACGCGTGTGTCCTGCCAGACCAGTGCGTTGTGCAGCGGCTTGCCGCTGCGCTTATTCCACAGAATGGTGGTTTCACGCTGGTTGGTAATGCCGACGGCGGCCAGGTCGGAAGGCCCAAGACCGGCCCGCGCCAAGGCGGCACCCGCAACTTCCTGGGTGTTCTGCCAGATCTCAATCGGGTCGTGCTCCACCCAACCCGGCTTGGGAAAGATCTGCCTATGCTCCTTTTGTGCAGAGGTGATCATGTTGCCGCCGCGGTCGAACACGATGAACCGCGTGCTGGTCGTGCCCTGATCGATCGCCCCTACGTATCGAGCCATGATTTCCCCGCTTCTTGTTATATCCGCCGAACCTCGTATAGCAATATTGCGCCCGCCCTGGCAACACGCGTTCAATCTTTGGAGGGATAGCCAAATGAAGAAGGCTGCCTTGACGCCTGCTGTGATCGACCGAACGATTCGACAGCATCTGTCGAAGCTTCGAAAACCCGGTGTCCTCAGTACGTCAACAACATGATGAAGCTCATTGCGAGCGCCAAAATGACGCTATATGTCCAGCTTCAATACATCGAGGCGTCCGCGGCGACGGACTGATTGGAACAATAAAGCCAAGCCCTTCGTGCCGACGGGCGCTGTCCTGCCTAAGCCCAAAAAGAAGCGCGCCTAGGTTGCGTCCGCGTAGGCTTTCACCAGATCGGTGAGGAAGTCCCTGCCGATGTATACGGATCGCACGCTGCGGCGCTCGTTCAGCCCATGCGCGCCATTGCCGTCGGGGTCGCCCCAACCGCCGGGGGCACCATAGACAGGAATGCCGATGGCTTCGAGAAAGATGCCGTCAGTGGCGCCGGTCGACATGGAAGGGATCAGGGGCACGCCCGGGAAATATTTCGCAACCAGCGCTGCGGCCGGGCCAATGATCTTCGGATCGAGCGGTGGAGGAACCGCGATGGGCCGGATCGGCAGCACCGGCGTCACTTTGACGCCCGCGTCGCCGATGGCCGCGACCAGAGCGGCTTGCGTGCTCTCGACGCTTTCACCGGGAAAAACGCGGCAGTTCACGTTGGCCGTGGCTCGCTGGGGCAAAGCGTTATTTGCGTGGCCCCCTTCCAGCAACGTTGCGACGCACGTCGTGCGCAGCACACTGTGATAGCCGCGATCCTTGGAAACGATTGCCTCAGCCGCCGTGTCGGCCGGATTCTTTGCCAGCGCCACCATTGCACGTCCCAAGTCATCTGAGCGCGCAGTGCCGGCCTTGGCGAAGAATGCACGCGTCGTATCCGTCATTTTCACCGGAAATTCGAGATCCCGAACCTTGGCGAGCGCATCGGCAAGTTCGTAGATGGCGTTGTCGCGGATGGGGATGGAGCTGTGGCCGCCGGCATTGACCGTCTCCAAGCGGTAATTCTGCGCCGCCTTCTCGCCCACCTGGATGGATTCCACGACCAGCTTGCCGTGGCCGTCGGTGCGGCCGCCGCCGCCTTCGTTGAGTGCAAATTGGGCGCTGATGAGTTCGGGCTTGTTCTTCGCCAGCCACTGCGCGCCGTTGAAAGCATTGGTGGTCTCCTCGCCGCAGGTCAAGGCCAGCTTGATGGTGCGCCCGGGGTGATAGCCGCTTTTCTTGAAGCGCATCAGCATGTCGATCCAGGTGGCGTCCATGGCCTTCATGTCAGCGGCGCCGCGGCCATAGAAGTAGCCATTTTCCTCAATCAACTTGAACGGGTCGCGAGTCCAATCGTCGCGCTTGGCCTCAACCACGTCCAGGTGGCCCAGCAAAAGCATGGGCTTCGCCGTGCTCGAGCTTCCGCCCAAAACGGCAACGAGACCGCCCTCCTTAGGATGTTCGGGCACTGAAAAGAGCGTGAGATCGCTGTCGGCAAATCCCGCGGCCTTCAAATGCGCGGCGATGTGCAGCGCCAGCAGCGTGCAGCTGCCAGCCGACAACGTCGTATTGGTCTCGACCAGTTCTTTGTACAGCGCCCGAAACGCGACCTGATCGGACCGCAGGGGCGGCATGGGTGCTTCCTGAGCGAACGCGGTGCACTGCATCGCCATTCCGAGACTGAACGCGGCGAAGGTCTGATACTTCATTTTTTCAATCCTCGATTCCCGCGAGTTTCGCAGATTCGTTCCACAGGCGGTCGGCAGCCGCATCGTCTCGTCCGCCCGCAGTCGGGGTCGCGGGACGGCATTTATAGAAATATTCGCCGTTGAGCGCAGCCACATCGGGAGCGGAAGCGAGATAGACGATGGTTTCTGCGCCTTTCTCCGGCGTAACGGCAAACAATTTGGCTATGCGCACCACGCTCGACAAAAATCCGCCGCTGCCATCGCCGAAACGCGTCGCGACAAATCCGGGATGCAGGCAGTTCGCCGTGACGCCGTTTCCGCTCCAGCGACGCGCCAGTTCCCGCGTAAAGAGAATGTTGCAGAGCTTGGAGCGTCCATAGGCGCGTATCGCGGAATAGCCTTTTTCGGCCTGCAGATCATCGAAATCCAATGTGTATCCCTTGTGCGCGCCCGACGCGGTACTGACCACGCGAGCCGGGGCGGCTGCAAACAAACTTGCCTTAAGTCCCAGCGTAAGCACGAAATACGCCATATGATTAGTTGCGAATGTCTCCTCGAGATTGTCCGCGGTGAGCTGGCGCGTGCCGAACAAGGCGCCGGCGTTGTTGATGAGCACATCGATGCGCGGTTCGGCGGCAGCGATTTCGGCCGCTACGCGTTTGCATTCGAAAATACGCGAAAGATCGCCGTAATAGATTGAATGAGGCGCGCCTGAGCCGATGCTGGGCAATCGCGTCAGTGTCTTTTGGCCCCGCGCCGCATTACGCGCCACGAGTACGATGCGCGCGCCCATGCCGGCGAGCCGTTGCGCGGCGATTTCGCCAATACCCGACGTCGCGCCGGTAATGACCACGACCTTGCCCTTCATACGCATCTCTCTATATTAATAAAGGCCATGCGCACTGTAGCAGGCAGCGCCGCTTCCCGGAATTCTGCGCTGGTCGGTCCGAAAGCGCGGTAGACCTCGCGTTCGTTGTAGTCGCCGATAAATTTCAAGGCATCGGCCAGCGAAATGGCAGTTTTGCCCTTGAGCTGTTTGAGGTCCTGCCCCAGCGCTTGGTTCGCCTGAGAAAGGTTGTCGAAACTTAAGCCGTTTACGGTCATCGCAGAAGCGCGATTGTCGAGAGGCTGGACCAACGCGCGGCGACGGATTATCAGCCAGCGGTGCGCGCAACTTGCCGAGACTCTGCAACGCGTCGCGGTAGAGTCCGGCGACGAGCTGCGCCCTAAAAGGCGAGGCCAATTGCGGATGCATTCGCGAAGCGCGGCATCGCGCGCGGCAGCGCCGCCTCATCGGTGATCTGCGCGGGAATGTTGATTTGCTGCGCGATCGCAGGGCCGGCGATCAGGCCTGTACAAAACAGCAAGTTTGCGCGACGCATGGCGGTTCGATTATAGGCGCCGCCGTTCCGCAGATGCCTTGCGCTCGGTCAATGTCGATGCGGCTCCAAATTGAGATGGGCTTTCTAGGTATAAAGCGGGTCGATCAATAAATTGATTGCTTTCAACGCATTAGGTACTCAATGATCCCGTACCTTGGAACCCTGCGCGAGCCCCATCGCTAAGCACCAAAAAATGCCACAAGTGGTTGTCAAGCTTGCATTTGCGGCATAATCTGCTGCGCAGAACTCGCGCCGAAAATTCCACTTAACCAAGAACAGGGAGAGTCAACCATGTCTGAACTCGACTCACTACCGGAACAATTCGAGCGGATTCTCGAAGGCATTCGCACTAATTATCCTTTGGAAGAGTGGCGGTATGCGTATCGGAAAGTCATCTATGCCGGCGCAATGAGAATTCTGAAAGACTTTCCTGAAATTATAGTTGGACCACCGCCGGCGCTTCCCCAGGTGCAAGAGCAACGGGGCCCCACTTACGGCGGCGGTGCCCAGATTGGTGGAGGACACAACCCACCGCCAAAGTTCATAGACGGACAAAAGCCGCCATATCGCCCGAGTGCAATCATCGAATTGGTGTGCATAGCTTCGGGAAATTGTCCTCCCGCGCAAAGTTAAACAGAGAGGACGGACAGGCTTAAAGGTCAGTGTTGACGGTTGTTGTCAGCCGATCGTTGGATCGGCTGACTTGTGCCAGCAGCGATTGAAAATCGCTCCTGGAATGCAGCGACGCAAAATACGGTTCGTTCGCTGCCCACCAGGCGCGGCGCCATCCAAGATTCACCGCTTTGCCAAGATCGCGCAGCGCATCATCCCCACGGCCCTGCAGTGCGTACACTTTGGCGCGCAATTCGTAAGTCGCGTAGCGCTCAACGCCGGATGTGATCATGTTGTTGAGCATCGCCAGCACCGTGTCCAGATCTCGCTGGGCTGCGGCGTGTTCTCCCAGCATTATTTCGGCGACCGCAAGATCGAGTCGATACGAATTTCCTTCAGATCCCGCGCCTCTTGCATACCAGGGTGCTTCGGCGTAGCCAGGCGGCCGATCAGGCGCGATCAACGCCCGGGCGATAAGGCTTTTAGCTGCGGATGCGTCGCTCAACAACAAGCGCGCGTAAGCCGCCTCGAACAATGCGGCAGCGTGCGGCGATCGGTCGAGTTGCGCCGAATCAAGATACTTCCGCAACGCATTGGCGCCTCCTTCGCGGTACGAAACTCGAAGTAGCGCGACATTCGCATCATCTTCGTCTTTTGTTGCGTTGCGGCCGGCTTCCACTGCATTGCGCGCCGCATCCGCGAGTCCAACAGCGAGCAACAAAGTCGCGCGAGTCAAGTAAAGATCAAAATCCTCGTGGGGCCGGATCTTTAACGCCGCCGAATTCCAGCGCAAGGCTTCCTCGATGTGTCCCTGCGATTCGGCAAGCCACGTCAAAGCGTCAGCCGCCTGAGCCGTGCCCGGCTGCAAGGTCCGCGCGCGCTCACAGGCGCTCGCGGCTGCTTCATATTGCGCCAGATCCTGCAGCGTCGTGCATCGCGCATCCTGCAAAGTGGAATTCAGAGGATCAAGCGCCGCCGCAAGATCGTAACTTTTCAGCGCTTCGCGCGGTTGTCCATTGAAAAGCCGGATCCGACCGATTTCCGCGAATGCGCCCATGTCGCTCGGATTCAGCGAGATCGCGCGCTGCAGATCATCGAGCGCCTCTTTGGTCCTCGATTGAGAGGCTCGCAAGGCTCCGCGAACCGCGTACGCCGCGGACATGCGGTCATCAAGGCGCAAAGCGGTTGCGATAAGCGGCTCGACTTGCGCCGCCACCTCGGCAACCGGGGTGCCGCGAAATTCTTCTTGATTCAAGAGAGCGTAAGCCAATTCTGTATAGGCCGGCGTAAAGTTCGGATCCGCGATGAGCACCTGGCGGTACAGCTCAATTGCGCGCTCAGTCGATTCAGGCAGCAACTGGGCGTAATGTCGTCCCAACAAGTACATCTGATAGGCCTGAGAATCCGTGGTACGTCTCGCCACGAGTTGTCGCTCGGAATCCTTTGTGAGGCGCACTTGTAACGTGCCCGCCACTGAGCGCGATATGTCTTCTTGGATTTTGATTGCGTCATCGATGGGCCGATCGAAGTCCTCTGACCATAAATGATATCCCGTACGAGCATCGATCAACTGGACGGTGACCCGCATCCGATCACCCGAGCGCCGCAAGGAGCCTTCCAGGATATGACTTGTATCGAGCGCCTTGCCGATCTTGCGCACGTCTTCTCCCTGTCCACGGAACGCAAACGCAGAGGTGCGCGCCACCACGCGAAGCGTTGGAATTTGCGCCAGCCAGTTGGACAGCTCCTCTGTGAGGCCGTCGCAGAACGACTGGTCAGATTTATCCGCGGTCATGTCGATGAAGGGCAGCACGACGATTGAATTAACGGACCCCGTCATGAATTTCGGCATCGAAGACTTCTTCCAGATCACGGTGCCCAGAACTATGAGCGCGATGATCGCCGCTGCGCCCAAAATCAGCGGTAGCCGCGATCGTCTGCGATCGGGCAGCGGCGCGGCGGCCGCCATGGAAGCGCCGGCGGAAGAAACAACTTGGTCGGGGGAGCTGATTCCACCGGACGGCTCCAGCCTCTTGACCGCCGCGACGAGCCGATATCCCTTGCGCGGCACCGTCGCGATATACGTCGGCTCTGGGTCCACATCGCCGAGCAGCTTGCGTAATTGAGACACGGCTTGATATACCGACGCCGATCCCACGACCACGCCGGTCCATACTTCGTTGAGCAACCGATCGACGCTCACAACTTCACCGGCAGAGTCGGCCAAGCACAGGAGCAAGCGCATGGTGCGGGGCTCGAGCTTGTGCGTTTCGGTGCCCTTCGAAATACTATCGAGCGAGGGATTGACGATCCACTCGCCGATTTGCAGCGCGTCTTCTTTATCCCCGCTCGGCATGGCGAGCCTCCTACGCCCGAGTATAGGGCCTGCCTACCCGGACTGCCGCGGGAATCGGGCCGCGCGCGCGTTTATGGTGCAAACGCGCATCTGCTATGCTGAATCAACACAGAATTGCGGAGGCCATATGAAAATAGCCAATCTCCTGTGCGCGGCCCTATTTGCCTCGTTGCTCATTGGCGCTTCGCCCGGCCTGGCCAAGGACTCCGCCCCTAGAGACCTGTGGGACCGGGTCGAGCATCACGACGCCGATTCAAACGGCATCAAAATTCACTACGTCGCGATCGGCAAGGGGCCGCTGATCGTGATGATCCACGGATTTCCGGACTTTTGGTACACCTGGCGCAAACAGATGGACGCACTCAGCAGTCACTACCGCGTCGTTGCCATGGATCAGCGGGGCTATGACCTGTCGGGTCGTCCCGCCGGCATCGAACAATATGCGATGCCCTTGTTGGTCAACGATGTCGGCGCGGTGATCAAGGCCGAAGGCCGCAGCAACGCGGTGATCGTCGGTCACGACTGGGGCGGTGCGGTAGCGTGGACCCTCGCCATGACGCATCCCGAATGGATTCAGGCGCTTGTCATTCTGAATCTTCCTCATCCAAGCGGCATTCAACGCGAAATCAAAAATAATCCAGAGCAGCGCAAGAACAGTCAGTACGCCTTCAATTTCCAAAAGCCCGGGGCGGAAAAGAATCTGACCTCTGAAAAACTAGCCGGCTGGGTCAAAGACGATGCGGCGCGCGCGCACTACATCGAAGCATTCAATCGTTCGGACTTCGAGGCCATGTTGAATTACTACCGCGCCAACTATCCGCGTCCGGACCAAGTCTCGAACCCGACGTCATCCGAGCCGCCGCCAAAGGTGACGGTGCCCGTGCTCGAGTTTCATGGTCTTGCCGATCAAGCTTTGCTGCCGGGGGCCCTCAATGGAACGTGGGATTTGGTCGAGAAGGACTTCACGCTGGTAACCATTCCCGGCGCGGGCCACTTCGTTCAGCAGGATGCCGCCGATCTCGTTTCAACTACCATGAGTGATTGGCTCGGGCGGCGAATTCACTAAGCGAGTTCGGCCAGGTATTGGTCGAATCGCTCGCGCACCGATGCGGTAAACTCG
Source organism: Steroidobacteraceae bacterium (assembly GCA_039924385.1). Lineage (GTDB taxonomy): Bacteria > Pseudomonadota > Gammaproteobacteria > Steroidobacterales > Steroidobacteraceae > Bog-1198. Next base: position 7,222 of record JBDTAV010000001.1, on the reverse strand, counting down.
CGCGCTTCATGTTCATAGCGATTCGCCCGGTAACCGCGACGCGCGGACTCTGTAACGTAGCGCCACCGCGTCAGATGACCCGGGCGCCACTGACGAACGACGTGAAAGTATTCGTGCAGCAAGAGCTCGGGGTTTGCGGCAAATTCCGCGCCGCTGATGGCGAGCAGGATGCGATTGGGCCGTGTTGTCGCGCACATGCCCAAATGCGCGCGCGCGTACAGTGAATGTTCAATCACGACGATCCCGTCCACGGGCGCTTCGAAAACGCGCTCGAGCGCGGCGCGTGTCGGATGAGGAATCGTATAGCGCCTGCCGATCATCGTCTCTAGGCCTGCCTAACTGGCGACAGCTTCGAATGCTGAGCCGAACTCGTCGCGCAATCTTGCGAACCGCTCGCCCAGGGCACATGGACCTCTTGCCCCTCCTCAGCAAGCAATTCAGGGCGGAGCTGGCAATTTGGATCGTCATGCACAATGAATTGAAGCGCATCTCGCGCATACGTTTGATGTTCGATCATCTCGTTCTGAATCTGGCTCAATACGCCGCACCACTCTGAGGCCGGGCAAAGTAGGCGCCGATAAGCCCGAGCAGAGCGGCCGCGGACAACCAGAGTCCCGGAACCGCCGGATTGTGCGTGGCATGGATGAGGTAGGTGCTGACGGCCGGCGTGAATCCGCCAAATATGGCCGTCGCAAGGCTGTAAGCGAGGGCAAACCCCGAAGTGCGGACTTCAACCGGCATGATCTCCGTCAGGAACACCACCATGGCGCCATTGTAGCTGCCGTAGATGAAGGACAGCCACAATTCGACCGCCAGCAACCGGGAAAACGATGCGTCATGCACCAACCACAGCATCGCCGGATAAGCGCTCAGCAACATCAGGATCGTGCAGCCGAAGAGTAGAGGCCGGCGACCCACTCGGTCCGACAGGCTGCCCATGATCGGCAGCCAGAACAGATTCGATGCGCCGACGCACAGCGTCACGACGAGGCTGTCCATGGCTGCCAAATGCAGTACTGAACTGCCGAAGGTCGGGGTATAGGCCGTGATCATATAGAAGGACACGGTCGTCATCGTCACCATCATGGTGCCGATGAGCACGACTCTCCAATTGGCCTTAAGCGATCCGAATATTTGCGAAATACTCATCCTCGCCTTGCGGGCGATGAATACATCGGTTTCCTGCAAGGAGCGTCTGAGCCAGAACAGAAACGGAAGGATCGCGCAGCCGATTAGGAGCGGCACGCGCCAACCCCAGCTCAGCATTTGCTCCGGCGAAAGCTCGTTGCTTAGCAGCACTCCAACCAAAGCAGCGAACATGACGGCAACCTGCTGACTGCCCGATTGCCAGCTGACATAGAACCCCGTGTGACCCGGCGTCGCGATTTCCGACAAATATACTGAGACGCCGCCGAGCTCCATGCCTGCCGAAAAACCCTGCAGCAATCGACCGCAAAGCACCAAGAACGGCGCGATCAGGCCAATCCTCGCGTAACCCGGCGTAAGCGCAATCGAGAGAATGCCGATCGACATCAACGACAGAGTCAACAGTAAACCGGCCCGCCTGCCGTGCCGATCAGCGTAGGCGCCAAGCACGATGGCGCCCAACGGACGCATCAGAAACCCCGCCCCGAAGGTCATCAGTGAGAGCATCAGGGAAAGAAAAGGATTGCCGGTGGGAAAAAATGCTTTGCCGATGGCCGCGGCGTAGTAGCCGAAGACCATGAAATCGTACATCTCCAGGAAATTTCCACTGGAGACGCGTATCACTGACCAGATGGCAGACTTGCGGTTCAACGAACGTCATATTGACCGTGGTTTCCGCCGGAGTCGATATGGCATGTGAGATTTCACACCGGCAAATGGGCGTATCCGCCTACAGACGAGCCAGCGCCATTGCAACACCATGACCGACGATCACTGGACAGAATAGGAGGGCCATGATGGACAAGTCACAGGAACTGCAGCAATTGACCGGCCATGTAGAAGGCCTGATGAACAAGGTTGCCAACGATCAGAGCCCGCAGCTTTCAGAGCTACGCTCGCGCGTAACTGAAACGATCGACTCCGCCAAAACCGCAATCGCAAAGGCTGACTCCGCCGCGCTCGACGCCATCAGAAACGCCGCGAGTTCTGCCGACGATTACGTGCGAGAAAACCCTTGGGTTGCCATCGGCGTGATCGCCGGCGTGGCGGCATCGCTGGGTTTTCTGGCCGGATACATGGTTGCCCCGCAAAGATCGTTCATGGGCATGCTGCGACGCTAGTTTGCACTCGATTTAAAGTAAAACAAATAGAGGAAAAATCCATGGATATGGTGTTGTTGCTGATTATTCTGCTGTTGCTTTTCGGCGGCGGCGGCGGTCTGTACTGGGGCTTGGGCGCAGGATGGGGCATCGGTCCCATAGGACTCATTGTGCTGGTTGTCGTGGTTGCCTTCTTATTGTACGGCAGGCGCAAGCGGCTTTAGACCGCTCCCACTACTGTTTGCCGGAAATGTGCGGCACGTCCAGGCTCTAGCGCCTGGACGTGCCGCGATCGCGATCAAGACAGTGAGGCCAGCCCGAATACGCCGAAGGATTGGCGCGCATCAGTCCACATTTCTTCGATATACCATCCCGCGCTCTCGACCAGCGCGGAAAAGACGCGTACGTCGTACTTGCGGGAGGTTTCCGTGTGAATTGACTCTCCCAGCTCGAAATCGAAACTCTGCCCATCCACCACTGCGGTCTGCGCTTCGAGACTGACCAAATGCATCTCGACCGCGGAACTCATGCAGTTCCAGCGCGCCTCATGAGCAAAGCGATCCACGCAGAAATCGCCGTCGAGCTCGCGATTGATGCGCGTCAGAAGATTCGTGTTGAATGCCGCCGTCACGCCGTGCCGATCATTGTAGGCAGACTGCAGAATTCGAATATCCTTGGTCAAGTCTGCGCCGATGACGGCGGTTCCTTTCGGACCCACGTGTCGATGAATGCGCCGCAAGAAGGAGACTGTCTCGCTGTGATCCAAATTGCCAATGGTCGAGCCGGGAAAGAACGCCGAGCGTCCTTTCAAGGGAATGGCCGCTGGGATGTCGAATTCTCCAGTGAAGTCCGCGACAATCGGCCAGATGCCGATGTCAGGAAAGCGGTGCCTGAGCGATATGACCGCTTGATCCAGAAAGTCTCCGGAGATATCGACCGGCACATACAGCCGCGGCGCTTGCAGTGCGGCGATCAGTATTTCCGTCTTGATTCCCGCCCCTGCGCCATATTCGATCAGCGTCGCACCCCTGCCGACAAAGCCGGCGATCTCCGCCGCATTGGCGCGCAGAATTCCGGTCTCGACGCGCGTCGGATAATATTCTTCCAACTGCGTGATCTCTTCGAACAGTTCCGACCCTCGCTCGTCGTACAGCCAGCGGCACGGCAAGCTTTTGCGGCGCTTCGAAAGCCCCGCGATCACATCCTGACGAAAAAGTTCCGGCTGCGAGAGCCGATAGTCTGCTGTTGCGAGCATTACGCGTCCTCCGCCAATCGCAATCCCGAGAATTGCCATCGGGCATGCGGCGCGAAGAAGTTTCGATAGGTCGCCCGTACGTGATCTTCCGGGGTGACGCAAGAACCGCCGCGCAATACGAACTGACCCGACATAAACTTGCCGTTGTATTCTCCCAGCGCGCCTTCAATCGGCCGAAACCGCGGATAAGGCATGAAGGCACTTCGCGTCCATTCCCACACATCGCCGAACATTTGTCGCAAATCGCCCGCGGACGGCGCTGCCGGACGGGGCCTCAGGCGGCCGGAATTCGCGAAATTGCCGGCAATTGGCAATTTTTGCGCGGCTGCTTCCCACTCAGCTTCGGTCGGCAGCCGCCGGTTTGCCCAGGTGGCGAAGGCATCCGCTTCGAAATAGCTGACATGAGTGACCGGCGCGTCCGGGTCAATGGGCTGAGCCCCGCGCAAGGTCATGCTCCAAAACTCGCCATCGCGCGCTTCCCAGTAAAGCGGCGCGGACCACGCTTCGCTGCGCACCGTGGCCCAGCCGTCCGAAAGCCACAGTAGCGGATTGCGATAGCCGTCATCCGCGATAAATCCCGCCCACTCGCGGTTCGTGACCAATCGATCAGACAGTTGATAGGGCTCGATGCGTACCGTATGGCGCGGGCCTTCGCAATCAAACGCAAAGTTCTCGCCTTGGTGTCCGATGTCGACCAAACCGCCCGGAAAACTTCGGTAGGTTTGTGATCTGTCGATGTGCTCGACCGGGAGCGGGACGGATTCTTTGTACGCAGGGCGGAGGGGATTCTGCGCGAACAAATGCAGGATGTCGGTCAGCAACAGTTCTTGATGCTGCTGCTCGTGATGACAGCCCAGCTCAATGACTTTAAGCTCTCTCTGCGCCGGCGTCTTTTGCAACAGATGCGCAATCGCGGAGTCGACGTATTCCCGATACGCAAGAACCTCTGCGAGCGTGGGTCTGCTGAGCAAGCCACGTTGCGGCCGAGGATGGCGGGCACCCACAGATTCATAGTAAGAATTGAAGAGAAAACTGAAGCGCTCGTCGAAAGCTTTGTAGTTCGAATCCGTTTTGAGCACCATGGACTCGAAGAACCATGTGGTGTGCGCCAAATGCCATTTCGCGGGGCTGGCGTCCGGCATCGACTGAACCGTCGCGTCCGCGTCCGATAAGGGCGTCGCCAGCGCCACAGTTGCCGCGCGCACCTCTTGATAGCGGCGCTCGAGAGCCGACGGTTCATCGCGGGTCTCTGCGGGAGAGACGGTGTTACTGCTAAGCATAAAGAGCCCTAGGGGGTAGTGACGACGCAACGAACGCCCATCGTAATGGGTGGAAATGCATCGTGGGGGACTATAAAAGAATACTCTCTTTCGTGCGCCGCTAATTTTCGTGTAGGCAAACTCCGACGAGATCTCCGTAACTATCGAAAATAGCTGAGGATTACGGCTTCAGCATCCGAATGTCATTGCCGACGAAATGAATCAGGAAGTACGTGTTTCGTCATGGTCTTGACCATTTCGTCCCAAGAATTCGCCGAACTAGCCTTCGGCCAGCCCCGTCGTGCGGAGCCATAGCCCCGCTGCGTCAATACTTGTCCATCCTTGGCGATGATGACCACCGCACCGGCGATATCGGCTTGTGCCAGCGCAAAGGACAGCTAGCCGTCCAGCCAGGCGTCGACATCGACCGCGGTGAGCACGTGCGTTACGCCGGACGATTCAGCAGCGTCAGAAAGCGCCATGCTGGCCGATGTCACAAGCGCTAGCCTGAAGTTCCTACCCTGGCCTGACGGATTTTCTTATCGCTGACAACGACATAGATGATTTTGGAGTGTGTTGATTCTGACTACAGGGTGATTTGATCGACTAGGTCGAAGGCGCGTCGTTGTAATGCGGTTGGGGTGGTGAGGATATCGAAGGTCGCCGGATGATCGGAAGTACGGCAGGTGTTGCGCACGAGAGTCGCGAGGTCAGCGAGCAGAGTACGCAGGCTGTGCGCTGGTGTGCCGTCCTCGAGTTGATGAGTGGCCGCTTTCACTTGGGCGGCGGCGGACCGCTTGGCCGGGGCCACCGGATCGCGCGTGGCTTTGGCCTTCTGATCTTCATCGGTGAACAGCAGCGGGCGCCACGCTTCGATCAGATGCCACTCCACGTAGTAGGCGAGCATGCACAGAAAGATGTGTGCACGAACGCGATTTTCCAACCGATGATGGATGGGCCGCACCTTCAAATCGACCGTCTTCAGTGAGCGGAACGCGCGCTCGACCTGAGCGAGGGATTTGTAACTGCGCACCGCGTCGGGTGCCGACATCTGTTTTTTAGCAAGTCCGGTGCGAATGACATAAATGCCGTCGAGCGCTGCCTCGGCGGCCACCTTGTCCTCCAGGATGCGGTATTTGAAGCTCGACTCAGTGATGCTCAGCTCAAAGTGTTTGGCGACTTTGTATTTGTTAAGCACTCGACCGATCTTCACGCCGATGAGCGCTTCGTCCCGTAATTTACCGCGTGCCACGCGGTCGCGGATTTTATCGAGTTCGAGAGCGGTGGCTCCGAGCAGCGCTTGGCGCTTGTGACTGCGCAAGCGCGCCAACTCCGAGTTACGGCAGGCGATGAGCCGCTCATCGGGATAGGCAGGATCGGTGAGCTCAAATAAATTACGCTCATCAAATAAGCCCAACTGCAGTGCGCCGCCCTCCACCAGCGAGCGGATCTGTCCGCTTTTGAGGGCCGTAATCCAGGCGATGCCATCTAGGGCTTTAAGCTCACCGATCGCCTTGTGCGAGATCATCCCCCGATCCCCGACTATCACCACGTGCTCGAGGGCAAAGGACTCGCGCAGCTTTGTGATCTGCGGCATCAGCGTGCTCGCATCCGCCGTATTGCCCGGATACACCGATACTGCGACCGGACAGCCCACGCGGTTTGTGAGCAACCCGTAGTTCACCTGCAGCTTGTTCTTCTTGCCGTCGCGGCTGTGGCCAATGCGCCCGAGCGGGCAGTGCGTGCCCTCGAAGTAGCTCGAGGATAAATCATAGAGGGCGAATGAACCTTCCCCGAGATGCCGCGCAGCGAGCTTGCGCTCGATCACCGGCTGACGTTCGAGCAGCCAGTCCATGGCCCCATACAGCTCGTCTTCGTCGGTTGCGGTGACGGCGAACTCCTCGGCGAGCGTCGTGCTGTGCCACCAGCGCGTGGTGGCGAGCTTGGTATGCGCAGCGAGCACGCGGGCAGCGATGAGCGCACAGATCCGTTCCCGCTCGGGACTCGGGCGCGAGCCGATGAGCGACTCGACACCTAAGCGTTGCATGGCGAGGCGCACCGCTTGGACGTGACCATGGGGGCGCGAGCGCACGATCTCGAGGCGCGCGGCGGCGGGCACGAACGCCTCGCCGCGCAGCGAGCGGCGCACAATATCGATCAACGGCTCGGGTAAATGTGAGAGGTTGCCCAGGGTCTCGTTCTTGACCCGGCCGTCTTCGCGATAGCTTCGCCTGAGCAAATGCGTCGCATACTCGCGGCCCTTGTAGCGGCGCCGCGTAGTGACGACATGCACTGCGCCCCCACGTTCTGACATGTCACAAAACGTAGCATAGATGCACGAACTAGTCAACTATTTAGTGACTACACAATGCACAAAAGTAATAGCACTGAAGACGCTTCAATCCCTGATAAATACGGGAAACGACTGACTACAAGACGATCAGACAGGGGAGGAACTTCAG